>NZ_JBIWFV010000009.1:0-271409 GCF_044763255.1 Streptomyces sp. NPDC096176
CGCCTCACCGGCGAGACCACCATCTCCTGGCGCGACCCGAAGAAGACCGCTAAACAGCCCATTCCGGGATGAAACATCGGACGAAAACGACCTCTCAGAGGGGGGATCACATCGGGCCCTCGCCCGTCGACCGTGCCGGTCCGGGCTCCAAGCACGACCTGATCGTCGATCGTCACGGAACCCCGCTCGCCGTCACGCTCACCGGCGGCAACCGGCCCGACGTCACCAAGCTCCTGCCGCTGCTCAACGCCATTCCGTCGATCCGGGGTCTGCGGGGACGTCCCCGCTGCAAGCCCCAGCATCTGTATGCGGACAGGGGCTGTGGCTTCGACACGTACCGCCGCCTGCTGTGGAAGCGCGGCATCAAACCAATAATCGCCCTACGCGGCGACCGCGTCCGGCCATGGCTGGTCATCCTCGCTAGGCGGCCGGCCGGGCCTCTCACCGTTATCAGAACGGCGCCGTGTTTGGCCGAGCGCAGTTCGAGCCCCAATACGGTGCGGCGAGAATGACAGGGATCATCGGCAGACAGGACGGGCATGGGCGGGCATTCGTACGGGACAGACGGCACGTGGCCTGACGGGCGGGAGACAGACCCCTCGGTCGCTTCTCTGCGGGCAGCAACGCGAGCGTTGCGGTTTCATCTCGACACGCTGCCTGCGGTGTTCCACTTTGACGGGCCTGGTGACCAGTTCCTTGCCGAGTCGGCGTTCCCCTTCGCCCGCTGGCGTTATGCCTGCGCTGATTCGCTGCTGGGCTCTGGGGTGGGTGGCACGGTTGTGGGGGCGCTTGCGCGCAGTCTGTTCGATGACGGTCTGCTGTGGCAGTGGATTGCTGAGTCCGCGGCAGAGCGCCGGCCAGCTCTACTGGGCAGCATGCTCGAGGAGCGCGACCGGATCTGCGGCTACCTGGACGACCACGAGGTGAGCTGCCCGAACCTGGCGCGATGGTTCGTTCCGCTGGACGGCGTGACTGATCTGACCGGGACGTCACTGGCGGCGCTGGCGGCGCCGTCACTTCCAGATACGGCAGAGCTCCTTGACCTGTTCCTGGCTTCCTCGCCGACGCGGCTGGCGGCGCCCGCGTTGATTGGCGGGGGTGTTGAGGCTCTGCTGCAGGCGGCCAGGGGAATGCTGGCCATGTCTGGGCTTCGGGGGGCGGTGATGGTTCTGGGACATGCAGGTCACGGCAACCTCTTGGGTCTGCAGAGCAGCGTGGCCGCCGGCGGTGTCCCTGGGCATGATCTGCGGGCTGATCACGAAGCGCTGTTCATGCATGTAGCAGCCGTGGGCGTGACCGTCACGCTTCTTGGCGTGTGCGCAGCCGTTCCTGAATGCTGGCCGCCGGAGGTCGAGCAGGGCGGCTTCCTCGGAACGCTGATACAGCTGACCGAGGACGTCGTTGCCGCGGCGAGTGCCATCCATGGGCTGGGCGACCCGAAGCCTGCAGCGGCGCCGCCGAAGATCAGAGCCAAGCAACCTAAGCGGCGCCTTCGCCCTGAGGCCGTGGTGGCACATCATGATCTGCTGCCGGACATTGCTCATGCCGGCTTGGTCGTCACGGCAGTCCGGGAGTATGACAGTTTCGTCAATAGTTGGATCACCAGTCCATGGGCACACGGCGATCCCAAACTGGCGAGCGTTCTCGCCTATGCCGGGGCCCACGCCACGTTCTCGGCCGTCATGAGCACCTTCGAGGACCATGCCGCGGTCGCCTCGGTGTTCGCTGCGCGGATGCTTCTGGAGGAAGCGGCCCGATTTACCTGGCTGGTGCAGGACCCGGAGGACGAGGAAGCGTTCGTCCAGCGGTCCACGCGCTACTTCGACGAGTTCCGGGCGCGGAAGAAGAAGACGATCGCGCTGTTCGCAAGCAATGGGGTGGCTCTTGCCGCCGCCACGAGACTGTTCCGGTTGCCCGACAGCGTCATCGAGGGGCCGGAGTCGATATCCAAGGGCCGCCGGCCGCTGCCGTCGATCGACGAGATGCTCCTGCTCATGGGAGCGCCGTACCCCGAGCCGGGATGGCTACCGGTGGCGTACTCATTGCTGAGTCAGGTCACGCACAGCACACCCATCGGCCTCGTTCACATGGCCCGGTACCGCGACGGTGTTCTGTCCGCCCATGACATCTCCCCCGAGATGCTCGCCCTGGCTCTCGACGTGGCCTGCCTGGGCAGCGCCCGCCTGCTGGGCATGTCCAGCCTGATGCTGACGCAGGGCAGCGACGAGGCCCGGCAGTACGCTCTCGGCCTGGAGGAACGCGCTCTGGCGGTTCACGACAAAGCCCGTCTCGTGCACTGGCTGGACTGACACTCGGGGCGTGAAAGCGGCAGCCAGTTCTGCCGGTGCTTGGCAATGCGGGAGTCTGTCTGCTGGCCCGGGAGCTCACAGGTTGGCCTATTGGCGCCGATACGGCAGGCGGCTCAGCAGCCTGACCAGCGGTCCCGGCCTGGGATTTTCCGTGTCTTGTCCCAGCAGGCGACGGTCACGTTCCCGGTTCTGGTCGATCTCTGCCACCGAGTAGCGGCGGCTCCAGCGGACGCGGCCGTTGCGGATCCAGTAGTGCGACTGGCACGGGAGGGACCAGTTGCCGATCGAGGGGGTGAGGGACACGTTCTCGCCGTCGTAGGTGAGGGACCACTGGGCCGGGGAGAGCGGTGTGACAACTTCGTGGCCGCAGCCGCAACAGCACAGGTGGCCGCAGGTGCGGTAGGGGATCGAGATGTAGAGGACCCCTGCGTCCATGGTCGGGGGGAAGGTCTCGGTGAAGACCGGGCGCAGGGTGTCTGGTGGGGTCACGGGAGGTCCTCGTTGGCGATCTCGTTGGTGATCAGTGAGTACGTGGTGTGGGCCTCGTCGGTGGCGTCGGCGTAGATGCCGAGGGAGCGTTTCCAGCGGATGACGGCCAGGTTGGCGTTGAGCGCGTTGAGGTCCGCGGTCTGGATGTTGCTTGCGTAGGCGTCGCGTTCGGGTGCCGGCCGGGGGATGCGCTCGCGGGCTGTGTCTCGGCGGCCGGGGAGGCTGGTGGTGATGCGGAGCAGTCCGCTGAGGCGGCCGTCGATCTCTTCGATGCCCATGCCGACGTCGATGAACGGCACGTCGTGGGCTTCGAGCCAGTCGATGATGGCCGGCTTGCTGGCGGCGTCGTCGGAGGCGAGGAACACGAACGTGGCCCCTTCGAGGAGGTCGAGGTTGTCCTCGTCGAGGTACTGCGCGCAGGCGGTCACGCCCTGGTGCATGTTGGCGTAGATCGAGGCGAAGTGGGTGGCCTTGGGTGGGCGGGTGCGGAGGGTGTCGAGGGTGGGTGCGCCCGGTGCGCGGAAGGCGTTGTGGTTGTCGAAGGTGTCGCCGTCGATGAGGAGGATCGAGTCGACCTCGGTCTTGGCGACCTGGTCAAGGATGTAGCTTCCGCTGCCGCCGAGGCCGACGATCGCGATCCGGTGGCCTCGGAAGCGGCGGTTGATGGCTGTGATGCCGGCGCGGGAGGTGGCGGTGTCGCGGTAGGCGAAGGGGCTGTCGTCGTCGATTTCATGCCACGCGGCGCCGGGTGTGGGTGTGGCCGTGGGGTCGAGGGCGTGGGCGTGGTCGGCGACGATCCGCACGTATGCGGTGATCTTCGTGTACTGGTCGGGGTAGCCGTTGGGGGGCTTGCTGGAGAGCATGAAGTTCGCCTGCGTGTTGTCGGCGATCGCCCTGGGTTCTGGGGTGGCGAGGGTCAGGGGGAGGCCGTGCTCGTCACACGGGGTGGAGCCGCCGAACCAGATGCGGTGGTCGGTGCCGGAGACGAAGCGGTCTCCGCTGACGGTGACGGGGTGGGCGAGGAAGCCGCGCTCGACGGTGCGGTTCTCGGTGACGTACGGGATCCGGATGATGATGTGGCTGGCTACGAGGGTGATGTCGTAGCCGTCGTCGAGGAGGCGGGCGAGGTCGGGGTCACGAGCGAGAAGTGCGGTAGACATCGAAGACCATCTCCTTCTTCACTCGGACGCTGTGGCCGGCGGTGAGGCTGCCCGTGCCGTGGCCGTCGTGGCCGCGGCTGTAGCGGACGGTGTAGGTGTCCTGGTCGTTCGGCTGCTGGCCGGGGTAGGCGAGGTCGACGACCTGCTCGAAGGTGATTTCCTTCGCCTCCCAGGTGTGGGGGCGGGTGTTGACGATGATCGTGACGGGCTTGGGCCCGTGGTTGTCCTGGGACATGGGGTCCTCCTGAAGAGGGGAGCGCGTGTTGAGACCGGTGGGCGCCGGGGCGTCTGGCGCGCTGTCGCAGAAGCGGCACGCCAGACGGCCGGGTGATCGTGGGGGGGGGTCAGCGCCGGGGAAGGGCGAGGAGGTTGTTGGTCCACACGCCGTCGGCGTGGGTCCGCAGGTACTTCTCGCCGCGGGTGGGCGTTACGACGGCGACTTCCGTGCGGTGCCCGGCTGCGTCGCTGGTGTAGGCCTTGCCGGCCTGGTTCTCGAGCCAGGCGACGATCTGCGCCCGGGTGTTGTCACCGGTCTTGCCAGTCGCCTGTTCGGTCCACCACAGGTGGGTGATGTGCTCGTGCGTGGTGCCGCCGACCGTCAGGCGTACCGCGGTGATCTGGATGGCCATCGTTGCTGTCCTGCTGTTCTGCCGGCGACGTTCCGCCGGGTTCCCGTGGCCGGCGTCCGGGTTCCCTGGAGCACCCTGGGCGGGTGCTTCGCCTGGGACGGACGACGTAACTCGCGGGTAGGCAGGCGCGTGTGGCGGGTGGGCCGGGCGGGGTGTCAGGAGCAGTCGAGGCAGCGGTCGCTGTCCGGGGGGAACATCGCGGGCGGGTGCAGGGTGAAACAGCCCGGGCACTGGCGTTCGGTGACGCGGGGCGGGCAGGCACAGTGGCCGCAGTTGGGGCAGCGGGGGATGCGACAGCGCCTGCAGGCGGGCTCGAAAGAGCGGTAGTGCTCGTCGCAGTTGGCGCAGATGTAGTCGCGCGCCTGGGGACCGGTGTCGGCGGTGGGCGCGGTGAAGGCGCGCCAGGGCGCGGAGTCGGTGACGAGGACGGCGACGATGTAGCCGCCCATGGGGGCGGTGTCGGCGTGCAGTTCGCGTCCGAGGATGCCGTCGCGGTAGCGGACCTGGGTTCGTCCTTGCGCGTGGCCGGAGCCGACAAGGGCACGGTCGATGACGGGGATGTCGCCTTGGAAGCTGCCGCGCCTGAGGGGCGGCAGGCCGTGGGAGGCGACGAAGGCGAGGTGTCCGGCGGGGTCGAGGAGGAGAACGTGGCCGGGGGCGGGAAGGTGCTGGGTTGCCCGCACACAGACGGCCATACGGGAGGCATGGCTCGCTGCCCACAGGTGGGCGATCGCGGAGGCGGTGGGTCCCTTGGCATCCAGGTGCTGGTCGACGAGATGTGCGGGGAGCAGGATCTCGGCGGCGAACGCGTCGCAGGCGGCGTCTTCGAGGAGGACGCCGCGGTCGGCTTCCTTGCTGAAGGGCTCCATGAGGGCGAAGCTGTTCTTCTGCAGGTGGTGACCGAGTTCGTGCAGTGCGGTGAAGTCCCGTCGCGCGTGGCTGGCAGAGGTGGCGACGGACAGGCGGGGCGGAGGGCCGTAGTCGTATGCTCCGGCGACACTGCAGCCTTGGGCGGTCTCGTTCTCGCAGACGTCTTTGACAGTGAGTTCGGGCCAGGTCCGCAGTTCCGCAAGGGCTCCTTGTGCCAGGCGTTCGACGGCGCCGGGGTGGGCTGCTTCGAGTTCTGTGATCATGGCGGCGGCCTGGGTGCGGGCGGCGCCGGCGAGAACGTGGTTGACCACCTCAGGTGTCCCCCTCTTCCTTCTTCTCTATTCGTCCAGGCGGAGTTCGAAGTAGCGGTCGGTGCGTGCGGTCCAGTTCGGCTCGGTGCGGTTGTCGTCGCGTGCCGCGAGCGCGTAGATGCCATAAGCGGCGCGCAGGCGGGCGGCGTGTTCGGTCTCGTCGTAGTGGGCGGCGAGTTTCTTGATCTGGCTGCGGCGCAGGGGCCGGTTGAGTTCGTGTACGACGGTGGGCGGCAGTGTGGGGTTGGCGTCCAGGAAGCGGGCGGCGGGCTGGCCGAGGAGGGCGGCGAGCGTGGCGGCCTGTTCGGCGGTGAGGGGCTGCTGTCCCCTCCACACATCCAAGGCGTGGGGTGGTGCGAGGTTCAGTTCGGCCGCGAGCTGCTGGACGGTGATTCCATGCTCACCAAGAAGCTCGGCGAGGTCGCCTGACCCTTGAGGGGCCCACTGTGCCGAGGCGAGAACCTCGAGGTGGCCGGTGAGGACGGCACGGTACTCGCCAGCCGCGGCGGACAAGACGGTGCCGCTCCCCCACGTCGATTCTTTTACGGTGTCGGCAAGTGCGCGGGAGGTGAGATTGTCGGGGCGGGCTGTCAGCTCGCTGACCTGCCGGTCCAGCACACACCACGGCACAGTGGCTTCCAGGCCCCACCACAGAGCCACGGGCTGCTCCAGGGTGGTCGCCCGGGCGGGCAGAAGCAGGGTACGGGCGTCGGCGTAGCGTTCGAAGGAGACCGGCACGACGTGCGCGGTGTCATCGTCACCGGTCGTGGTGATCAGCAGCAGCTGGATGATGTCCTCCCATGCTGCTCGCCAGATCTCGCCGCGCTTGGGGTCCTGGGGTTGTGCGGTGGCCACCCGGTGAACGGCGTCGGGCACTTTCAGCCCCGCCGCGGCGGCCACCAGCCTCTGGTAGGCAGTGGTGTGGACAGAACTCATGTCGTCTCCCCCGTCTCCTCGGCTGCGGTCCATCAGCGCATTCTCTTCTCACTGGGTCCAGACGACGTAACTGGGCCGTTCACGACGCGGCCTCGCCGCAGCGCCGCAACAGGGCGGCCATGACCGCCTGCGGCTCACAGTCCGTAGAAAGGGCATCACGGAGCATGTTCTTGAGGTTGGATAGCACGAGCGTCGCGTGACCGTGCCGGATCTCCAGCAGCTGCGCCGCGTGGTGGGGGTCTTTGTCGAGGTAGGGAAGCAGCAGGCGCTCGTTGGGTGACAGGCGCTGCCAAACGTCCTCGGCCACCCCCTCGGTCCCGGTCGGGTCCGGCGCGATCGTGGCTGCGTGCTGCTCGACGATGGCCGCGACGGTCCCTTCATCGGCGTACAGCGTGGTGAAACGGGCTGGTGCCAGGAGCTCGAACCGGGCCTCGAGGACTTTGGCGAGGTCTTCCTCCCGCACGGCTCCCTGTGCGTGCCGCAGCACGTGCAGCAGGATGGTCTTAAGGGCGAGCACGGTCTGCGTGGGTGTGGGGCCGGAGTGGTTCCAGCGGGTGATGCCGACGCCTGTCACCCGCGCGGCTTGGGCGATGAGATCGTCGAGGTCCCCCTGCCACGTGGCTTCTTCGGCATGGCCGGCCAGTGCCCAGCGCGGCGCGGAACCCTGGAGCTTGCGGTAGGCCGTGTCTTCGCCCATCAGCCGGGCGATACGGCGCCGCAGCTTGCCTCGCGGTGTCTTCTTCGCCTCATCGATGAGAAAGTTCTTGATCGACGTGAGGAACAGGCGCTCCAGGGAAGCGTCATTCGCCGCGAGCGCGAAGCAGCGGGTGACGAACTCGCGCCCCTCCCCCTTGCGGGTCAGCATCGCCAGGACCACTTCGTCGGCGGCCTCATCGCTCCACTGCGTGTGGCCTTCGGGCGGCGGGAAACCGTAGGCGCGGCGCACCTGGTGCACCAGCCGCCGCAGCAGGTTGAGCGAGACCGGCCCCAGCTGGCGCAGCCTCGTCAGCTCCTCGTACGCACTTTCTGTCACGAGCCCCACCCCGATTCCTGCTCCCCGGCGGAACGTCTACGGCCGCAGGGTTTCGAGTCTGCATACACCAGCATCGACCCCTCTGGCATGCGACACACGCATATTTCCTGCTCTTCGCCGAAGAAAGCGGCAGAGGTAAGAAGGCGCGCACCGTCCGGGCCGGCTCGTGAACCGCGGTCCCAGACGCCTTTGTTCCCACGCGAAGAAGTCGCTGCAAAGGATGGGGACGGGGTTCGCTCCTCAGGAAGGGAGGCTGGAGCGCCACCTTTGAAGCGTGCTACAGCCTGCCCGGCCACTGTGTCTGAGCGATCTTGGGCCTGGTGAGCTCCTAGTGCCCACCCCCGGTGTGCAGGACGGGCGTCGTCCTGGTGGCAACCAGTCAGCGAGACGGCGCCCATCACAGCACCGTTCTGAAGGGTGCCGTCTCACGCAGACGAGGGCTCGAACGGTTACGGACCGCCCGCCACGGGGCCTTGTCGGCTCCCGTCCCCGGTGCTGATCTGCATGTCTGGCTCGATGCCCAGCTGGAGCTGTTTCGGCCAGCGGATCTCAACCTTGCGGGAAGTCGCCAGGCGTGGCGGCGATCGGCCCGCCGGCATCGGTTCGCTGCTCGCCTCGGAGCCATCGGCACATGACGGTGACCGACGTTCCGGCTTCCTTCGCCAGTGCTGTGATCGTCGGCCGCTGCTCTGTGGGGACACTCCAGAAGCGGATGCGCATCTCGCGAATCAGAGCGTCTGGGAACCTACGCCCCATCGGGTGGCGCTCGCCTCTGGGATTGGTGCCGTGGAGGGCCTTGTCGGCAATGTTCTCGGCCTGTGAGCCAGCTCTGAGATGCCGAGGGTTGTTGCAGTTGTTCCTGTACGTACTCTCGGGGCACGTGTGGCGGATGACCGCGGACCCGAGTTCCTTGTACGTCACCCCTTGGGAGAGCGCGTAAGCGATGCGATGTGTCAGGGCTGCCTGGATGCCCTCCCACCGGAGCTGTCCGTATCCGAAATGGTTGCGCGTGTTCGCCGTCCAGGGCCAACAAGCGTCGTCTCCGCCCCTCCGATCGACCCGAGCCCAGAACTCCGATACACGGGCTTCGCGGTCCAGTTCGGCGAGATCTCCTGTCGAGATCCTCCACCCGCCTGGTGGAGGCATGACCGGCTCTGTCACCTTCTTCGCCCCCGTGCGACCTTCCTTGCGGGCGACCCAAGTGTCTCGATTGTTCTCGCTCTTTGTCCCGGGGAGCAGGTGGGCGGGATTACAGCAGGACTTAAAGTCGCACAGGTGTCTGAGCAACGTGCTGCCCGGCAGGGCTTGCTGTAGCCCGCTGGCAAGGGTGAAGGCCACAACATGAGCGCTCGCCGAGCCGGTCATGGCTTGGCCGGCAGCAGTGTGTCCGTACCTGTTGCCCTTGACGCCCTTGAAGGGCCAGCAGGCGTTCACTCCAGCTGAGCGGTCGACACGATCCCAGAAACTCGCTTCTCGACACTTACGGCGCTCAGGCGTCTCGGCGATCCCGTACCGCTCGCCACCATCAGTTACGCGTACTCCGGCTGTGCCGTGGAGGTGCTTATAGGTTCTCCCGTTGACCAACTGGTTGATCCGAGACAGCGTCGCCCCGAGCGCCGCCGCAACCTCGGTTTGGGTCATCCGGCCGGACTGCACCGCCTCCAATACCCACCGCGCTTCGGCGTCCGTTAGTGATCGTCTGGCCATGCCGTAACGCTACGGTGCGCCACTGACAAACAGACCCCCAGGGCGGACAGAGCCAACCAAAGGGGCCCGGATTCGACCCTGTCGATGCTGTAAGGCGGACCCCGAGACCCTCAACAGCGGCACCCCCAAGCGACAGGTTCGGCCACTCACACCGATGGCTCGGTAAAGCTGCGCAGCATCCGCCCTATGTGAGCAACGCAGGCTGGACCGGATCACAGGTCGTAGAACGCAGGCCAACGGCACCACGAGCGAATCGATCTAAGGCCAGTTAAGGCCAGCAACGGCAAACCCCTAATCAGAGTTGCGCTCACCAGCGTGAGCAATGCCCAGCTCGGAGTCCCCTACCCTGCTCACCTTCAACCGGGCCACCACACCACGGGGCTCGGACCTGCAAGTTCGCCCCCCTTTTAGCCCTAACGTGGGCTGAATCAAGGACCGCACGGGACAGGTCGACCAGGTCCTGCTCGTCCAGGAGTTGGAGAACCTTCTGATGCAGTTGGCCCCAGACCCCGGCACGAGACCAGATGACGAAGCGGCGGTGCACGGTCGACTTCGATGCTCCGAAGCACGGTGGCAACGCGCGCCAGGCGCAGCCGCTGACCAGGACGTAGATGATCGCGGCAAACACCGCCTCATCATCGATGTTCGCAACCCCGCCGCCCTGCGGACGAACCCGCGCCGCCGGCAGCAACGGCCTTGCCAGCTCCCACAAGCCGTCCGGAACGATCCATCCCCACCGTCCACTCCCCATGCCCAACACAACCGCCAACTGACCATGTAGGACAGGGTCTAAAACAGGCAAGCCCGTGCGGCTGACGCCTCGTCGGCACCGGTTTCCTCCGCGGAACGCTCCCCCCAACTGCGGCGACGCGCAGCGAGCCACGGGGCTACGTCTCGTAGACATGGTGCAGGACGATCATCATGTTGCCGCCCTGGTGGACGACAAAGAGCACGACACTCAGGCCGACTATCAGGGAGATCAACAGGCAGTAGAGCAGGGCGTGGAGCTTGTTGATGTCGTTCACGTTCTTGGTCTCCTCGACCCGATGGAAGGGTGAGGTGAGCCGGGAACAAGACGCACGAAAGACGGATCTTGACCGGCCACCTCGTTAGGTGGCTCTCACACGGTCCAGCTGGTGAATTGCCCGTCCCGAACAAGCGGGAAGGACCCTCCAGAGGAGTCGTGTGCGGCCAAGGTCCGCCGGTCAGCCAACGGTGGATCTTGCCTCGTTCCGAATTCGTCTCGTGCGACCTTGAACTGCTGAGGCGCGGACATGTGGGTCGCCTGGCGATGGCTGAAGACCGCCGGGCTTCCTAAGTTCCTGGTGCAGCACGACCGTTGGGCCGCTCCACGCGAACAAATCTATCAGCGTCACGTGACCTCTCTCGCACAGAGAGCGACGACGACCGTGGTCTGCGGGCCCGGGCGCCCGATCGCTGTCCGGCCGGTGGATCCGGCACCCGCCTCCGGCGGGCGCTACGCCTCGATGTAGGCGACCACTGTGATGGTGCGCAGGGCGGTGACGTAGTAGATGACGCGGACGCTGTCGATCTCGTCGGTGTAGTCGCGCAGCAGGGTGTCGGGGACCGGGGTGCCGAGGTCAGGGTTGGCGGAGATCGCGACGATGGCGCGGTCGAGCCGGTGGGTTTCGGGTGCGGTGAGCTTTGTGAGCTGGGTGGTGGCGGGCTCGACGATGATGACCCGGGCGCGCCTGGGTGCGTGGTCAGGCGACACGGGGCTCCTCGCCGGGGAGGCGGGCCAGGTGGGCGTCGCGGGCGGTCTCCCACAGGACGCCGGTCTCGGGCGCCGGGTAGCCGTTGAGGGCGATGTCCTCGAGGACGGAGGCGAGTGCGTCGGTCTTCTCGCGCTCCTTGGCGGCGTAGGCGCGGACCGCGTCGGCGGCGGTCTCGTCGAGCGGCTGCCGCTCGGGGGCCGGCTGCGGGTTCATCCGGGACTCCTGGGCCGTGACTGATGTAGGTCTTCACGGTAGCGCCGAAATCCGTACGGCAGCAGACGGTCGGCGGATCCAACGAGTTAGCGGACTTACTGCCCGCCGTAGAGCGCTGGCGGCGGGCAGGTTCCCAGCGAGTTGAAGGTGTCTAGGTTCAGGATGCTGGGAGGACTGCTGACGGCCGTGAAGCGCATGCCGTGGAGCAGAACTGGGGTGGGAACGGGTTGGACCAGTGGCCGTATCCATGGAGCGGCCAACCGCACGCGGCACAGGTTTAGATCTTTGTGCGGAGCCGCCGGAGCTCGGCGGTGGCGACGCCTTCGAGGCGGAGCCGCTCTCGGTCGATGGCGTGACGCAGCCGCATCACCGCACCGTCGTCGAACGTCGACTCGGCGATGACCTGCGGGTCGTCGAAGCAGGTGTCCATCAGGGCTCGGGTGACCTGTTCGAATGCTCCGTGACGCACGGCGGCCTGGATGAGCCGGTCTGCCCCCCGGCCGCCTCCGCAGAGGTCGGGGTTGTCGTCGGCCCACTCGCGGCGCGCGTAGCCCCACTCTGTGGCGACGTGGACGAGGGTGTCTACGTCGCATTCGGGGAGGTGCACGTGGCACCACGCGATCGCATCGTCGTAGATCGAGCTGGGGCAGCCCGGTCGGCGGCAGAGCTCGTCCTGCCGGTCCTGGTTCAGCGTGAGCTGGAAGCGGCGATTGTTGTACGTGACGACCGCCTCCCCTGCGGTGAGCGACTCCAGACGCAATGCGGAGTCGCGCCCGGCGGCCGCGAGCGTGCCGGCGAGGGCGAGAACAGTGCCGAAGGGCACGACGGTGCCCAGGATGTCGGAGGCGAAGACGCGAGGCGCCCACTTGTCATCCGGGTCGGCCTCGTCGAAGAGGACCTCAGGAAAGGTGGTGCACTCCCGGAGGAGATCGGCGAGCAGAAAGGTCTTCGTCGGACCCCTATCCGCCGTCATATTGGCTTCGCGTGCGAGCGGCGTGTAGCGGCGGCCGGTGGTCTGCTGTGCGGCACGGATGCTCCGCTTGCGCTGCTTGTCCATGGTCATGGTGGTGTCCTCCCGCCCACGCCCACGCCCGTGCCGCAGCAAGGCAGAGATGTAGTGAAGTGGCGCGAGTCGGTGACCCTTGTCCGCTCCCGGGGGCGTGGGTGCTCGTCCGGGTGGGAGTCTGGCAGGCGCGAGCTGCCGCGGGCACACAGTAGCGCAACTGCCGCTCAGCTATGGCGGAACACGGAGGAGGGGCGGACGGAGCGCGGGCCGAGCGCGGGGGGACGTGGGTGCCGCCCGGGCCTGCGCCGCGGAAGAAGCGGACCGGGCTCATCGCGGGCATCGTCGCGGGATCGCTGGTAGCTCTCGTGGCTGGGGGGTACGGCCTGGTCCAGATCATGGGGCCGATCAAGTTGCCGGACGGCAATTGGCCGCAGGCGACGCACCGACTCTCCGCGCCCGGCAGCGCCGCGAGGGCGGAGACGTCGACCTGCCGGGGCGGCACAGTCTTCTCGTGCGCGTCCTCGGTGTTCCATTCCCGATCGCCGCCGACCCCCAGGAGCGGAGCAGTGCCGGGCGGGAAAGAGGCGGCGGCAACCTGACGGCACAGCGACGCCGCGGCCATCACATCCAGCACCGGCAGCGACCGCGCACGCCCCAAATCCACCGCGAACGTCCCGCGCCCTGGCTCACCTCGGCTCAGCCCGGCGGCCGCAAGCTTCGCCAGCGCCGCCGCGGCTTCGGCCATTCGCGATTTCGTGCTGACTGGCATCTCCGCCTCCGGGGCCCGATCAGCCGAGGCGCTGACGCACGTCCTCGCGGAACTGGGCCCCGGTCCCAGGTCGCGGCCATGCGCCCGGACCCGCAGTCCCGGGCCCTGCGCGAGATCGTCAGCGACCTGGCGGGGACGGTCGTGGGCACCACGTACCTCACCGCGCGGCTCAACGGTGGCGGGGTGCGGTACGAGCTGCCGGGCGGGCACCCGCTGACCGGCCGCAGCACCCTGGACCTCGAACTCACCGAGGCGGCCGCCTCGCGGACCACCTCCACGGCGGCCGGGCGCTTCTGCTCGACCTCACCGACGACCCGGAGCTCCGGGCCCTCGCTGCGGGGTATGCCGGCCGCGTCGACACCCTGACGGCCGGCTGCCCGTCCCGCCCGGAACTGGCGGCGGTCCTCGTCCGTCCGGACGGCTTCACGGCCTGGGCAGCCGACGCGGGGGCGCAGGCACCGACGTCGACGGCCGGGCTGGCGGAGGCGCTGGAGGAGTGGTTCGGAGTGCCAGAGGGTGCGGTGACGCCGGGCTGATCCGCCGCTCTGCTGACTGACTCGAACCACGAGCCGATCCCACCCACGGCCGCCGCACCCACCCGGTGTGGCGGCCGCCCGCACCCCAGTCCCGGCCCAGCAGCAGCCCGGAGCCTCACCGGCCGCCTACCGCACCCGCCGCCACGCATAGCCGCCACGCCCTCCGCCGGTGTTCCCGCCGCCGGTCGGAACGGCGGATCAAAGCTGCCGGCTTCCCACGCGACAAGTCGTTGCTGACCTTCGACTTCGACGCAAACCCGAACATCGACGCGGCCACCATCCCTACACTCGCCAGCTGCGAATGGATCAAGAAGAGCCAGCCCCTCTGTCTGATCGGCGACTCCGGGACGGGCAAGTCCCACATGCTGATCGCGCTGGGAACCGAGGCCGCGATGGCCTGCTACCGGGTCAAGTACGTCCTGGCGACGAAGCTGGTCAACGAGCTCGTCGAGGCCGCCGCGTCATGGACGGATGACCGTGAACGGTGCCGGGCTGCGGGCATCGGGGACACGATCGCCTTCGAGACGAAGGTCGTCACCGCAAGGGCGATGGTCCGCCGGGCCCTCGCGGAGAAGATCCCGTTCCGGTGGGTGACCGCGGACGCCGCCTACGGCTTCTCCAAAGGCTGGCGGACCGAGCTCGAGCGGGCCGATGTCTTCCACGTCATGGCCACCACCCGCCACGACACCGTCGTCACCCGCTGGGCCATGGACCACCCCGTCCACGACCTGTTTCCCGGTCTTCCGAGGCAGAAGTGGAAGCGCCGTTCTTGCGGCGACGGCGCCCATGGGCCACGGATCTACGACTGGGCGAGGGTAGAGGTCCGGCCCTGGCACCGCGAAGACCGCCGGCATTGGGTGCTCGCCCGCCGCAGCGTGAGCCGGCCGCAGAAGATCTCCTACTACATCGCCTACTGCCCCGCCGACACCACACTCGACGAACTCATCCGTGTCGCCGGCAGCCGCTGGGCAGTGGAGGAATGCTTCCAGACAGCGAAGCAGGAATGCGGTCTGGACGACTACCAGGTCCGCCGCTACGACGGCTGGCACCGCCACATGACCCTGGCCATGGCCGCCCACGCCTGCCTGACCGTCCTGCGAGCCCGTGAACTGGACGTCGGCAAAGCAGAAACGGATCCTCCGACCTCGTCCCCCTCAGCCTTCCCGAGCTCAGACGCCTGATCCACCGCCTCACCCACCGCCGCCCAGCACCCATCGAACACGTTCTGCACTGGTCACACTGGCGCCGCAGACGACAACACCAAGCCCGCACGAGCCACTACAAACAACGCGGCCACACACCACCAGAAACCGAACCACCGTCACGCAAAAGACCGTTGCAGAACTAAGTAGGCGTCAACGGGTGAACCAGTCGAGGGAGGCTCCTTGGCATGCAGCATTGGGGTTACCGCATTTCGGTTTTCCAGGCAGATGTCAACACCGCAGCTGCTCGAGCGTCGACAAGGTGCGGCGCCCCAAGTGCCATCGCCGCATGGAGCATTGCGTGGGCGGCGGACCGCCAGGGATCCACCATCACCAGATCGCCGTCCTCGTCTTCAGCGAACGACTCGGCACCACCCCGGAGATGCGCACTATCCTCAACGGCACGCATGATGAGGTTGAAGCCGTCTCGAATCGGTGACGCCAAAGGACCGACACCCGAGATATTTACTGTGCCAGTGTGATCTCGTCCGCTGCTGCGCATGCCGTGAGGCTGACTGGCGAGCCATCTTTCCCAAGCTGCGCTGTATTCATCATCCGCGGTGGGTACATTGACCGCGGCAAGGCGATTCGCGCTTTCCTCGTCGAGTGCAAGTGCGGCTGAGACGATCCGCGCTACAGCGTCTCCATGCGGGCCGAATAGAACTGAGGAGTAAAGCTCTTCCAAAAGGTCGACGTGGAGAGCACGGGTGTACTTGGCGTCGGGGAGCACATCTCGGGCGGCACTCACCAGCTTCGCTCGCTCCCGATCCGTTTCCGGGGGGACGACCCTAGCTCGAAACAATCGGACTGGCCATCGGCTGACACTGACGTCTTCCAGGGTGCGATAGACAACGATCCAGGGTGGTCCTGATGGCAATTTCACACGCTTGCCGACCTTGGCATTCTGTAGAGCGTCAAGCGACTTCTCGTCCACAAGAACGAAGCCGCATTCCGCGTCTCGAGAAAATTCCGCCATAGCATCCATCCGTCAATCGGTTTTACGAACCCCAATACTGCCAGCGTGCCAGAGTACCGCATCCCACCCCCACCCCTTCTTCCATGCGCCAGCATAGTGCCGCCTTCCGAGGGAGCCTGGCATTCACGCCAGGGCTCCCTCAGTCCGGCAGGACGTTTCCCGTACGGGGTTATCGAACGTGAATCGATGTGCCGTCGTTCTTGGTGGTGAACTTGTTCCCCGGATGCGCTTCATGGCGAATCTCATCCGGAGTAGCTCGACGGAAGTTCACGGGTTTATTGGCTTCCTTGAAGGTATAGAGCCGGCGGTTATCCAGGGAATAAATCTTTCCATCCCTCTCGAATATCCGAATAGGCGGAATTTCGCTGGGCGAAACGCGCCCTGCAACAAGATCGTCAATCGTGTCTGTGACGCTCTTTCCGTCCTTATACCTTCCCTTGATGCTGTCCTGCGTATACCGAATTGCCTTTGGGGACATCGTCCCCTGCGCAGGGAGTCGCATGCCGCCCGGGCCCGGTCGGGGCCCGGGACGAGGCGCTATCGGGCCGAAGGGGTATACGATACCCACTTGCGGAAGGTTGTCAGGGTTCTCGCACGGGTATCCTGGATTGCATACGGGTGCACCCCCATTTACGAGCCAGGCGATAAATCCATTCACGCTCTTCTCGGGCTGGGGCCCGTAAAGCTCTGCTTTGCCGAGAAGAATGGGCACATCCTCGGGCCCCTCCACCGGAGTAGGAAGGTTCTCCGTGGAGAGACTGATGAGGCCTATGCCGATGGTGTAGCTGATCGACTCGTACGTGGTGGTTTTATCGTCGTGCTTGGTTTCTTTCGCGTACGACCAGTTCCACGAATCGTCGGTCTTGGTCCAGCTTTCGGTGCCGCCGTTGCAGGATGAATTGGACCCACCGCATGCTCCATCGGGCCTAAGGCCGGAGGGGTCGGAGAGTGTAACGGGGTTGGCGTTAGCGTAGCTGTATCCGTTGAGAGACTGTGGCTGATCCGTACTCAAGAGCGGATCAACGCTAATGAACTGGCCGGTCGCCGGATCGTACTGGCGGGCGCCGATGTGCGTCAGGCCGGTGGCATTGTCATCGGTTTTGCCAAGGAAGCCCTTGTCATCGGCCCAGGTGACCTTGGGGCCTCGTTCCGAGCCGAACGGATTGGTGTAACGCTTTGTGGAGGCGTAGGTGGTGGCGTCCAGGGCCACGCTGGCGGTGCCGTGGTGGTCGGCGGCGAGGAACTTGAGTCCGCTGCCGGAGGTGCCGTTGGTTGCAGTGCGGACGGCGATGGTCCGCCCGTTGGCGGTGTAGTAACGCGTGCCCGCCAACGTTTTGGTGCTGCCCTTGGCTGTGAGGCGTACTTCTGTGTCGCCGATGTAGAGGACGGTGTCACCGTCGCCACTGGAAGTGCGGCGGATAAGGAGTTCCCCGTCGGCGTCGTACAGGTAGTCAGTCGCAAATGCGGGCTTGGTGCCGACCGCAGGTTCAGTGGCTGTGGCGAGCTTACCTTCGGCGTTCCAGGTCAGGGTCTGCGTTGCCTGGGTGCCGGGTCGGGTGCGGGTGTTTCCTCTGTCGTCGTACGTGTAGGTGTTGGTTGCCGTTCCGGTGGTGGCACTGATGAGAGTGTGGGGCTGGCCCGCGGGACTGCCGTAGGTGTAGTCCGTCTCGGTGTCACCGCTGCTGCTGTGCTGCTTCTCCTTGTCTCGCTGGCCTGCCAGGGTGTAGCTGTAGGAGGTCCAGTACGGGGCGGCGCCGCCGAGGTTGGCGGTCGAACGTCCAGCCGGAGCGCAGTCGGCGGTTGTGGGGGTCCATGCTTCGATGAGGCGGCGGTGGCCGTCGTAGGCGAAGCACTGGTAGTCAGCCTTGGTAGTGCCACCCTGGGTGGTGGCGTCGAAGATCGAGGTGACGTTGCCGGCGTCGTCCTGGGTGAACTTGAGTTCTTGTGGCATGTAGCCGTGTACGTCGTCGGTGACGAATGACCTGGTCAGTCGTCGGGTTCCGGCCTCGTACTCATAGTTGAGGTAGGCCTGATCCGCGGACAGCGTGCCGTCGATGCCGAGGGTGAGCTGGGTGAGGTCGCCTTGGGGGCTGAACGTCGCACCCTGAAGGTATCCGGTGATGCCTTGCGTTTTGGTGTGGCCGCCGAACGCGTTGGTGGTGTAGGCGACGGTTTCGGCGGGGAGTCCGCCGACGGCGGGCTGGCGTTCGTTGTTGAGGCTGCCGTCGGCGTTGTAGCCAGCGGTGAAGGAGAGGGTCGAGGGGACTCCGGCCTCAACAAGCGGTTCCGTGGCAGGGAGCTGGATTTGGCTCGCGGTGATGTTGTAGAGGCCGTCGTAGCCGGTGACCTTCTTGGTGTAGGCCTTGCTGCCCGTTTGGTTGACGCCGCCTTCGTAGCGGACGGCGGTGTCCTGCTGGCCCTTGGCGAGGGTGTCGAAGGTCCAGGCGGCGAGCTTGTTGGCGTCGGTCTTGCTCGTTTGCCACATGCCGATCTTGCGGCCGAGCTCGTCGTAGGCGTAGTTCAGGGTGGCGGAACGGGCGTCCGTGGTGGAGGCAACCCGGTCAAGGACGTCGTAACTGGTGGTGGACGTGCCGGAATCCGGGTCGGTCGCGCTGATCTTGCGGCCGTAGAGGTCGTAGCTGTAAGTCCACTTGGCCTTGTCCGGGCCCGTGACGGTCTGAGGGTGTCCGGCTGGAGTGTAGGTGTACGTGGTGGTGGTGAAGTCGGTGCCGGTCGGCTGCAGGCTGCCGTATTCACGGCGCTCGGTGGTCTGGCCGAGGGCGTTGGTGACGACCGCGATGGCCTGTCCCCCGTCAGGGGCGCTGGTGGCGACGGTGTCGCCGAGGTAGGTGGTGTGGATGGTCCAGCGGGGTGTGCCGCGGGTCTTGGTGACGGCCTTGATGGCGCGGCCAGCGCCGTCGTAGGAGGTGTCCGTCTGGATGGGTGCCTGGCCGCCGTCGATCTGGGCGGGGTTGTCACCGTTGGGTACGGCGGTGTTGTCCCAGATATCGGACTGCGTGCTGGTGGCCAGGCCGCGGTCGTCGTACTGGGTCAGGCCGATGAGGCGGCCGCCCTGGGGCGAGGGCGCTTGGACCTGGCGCGGGCGCAGCAGGGAGTCATAGAGCTCGACGGTGGTGTTGTATCCGGATGCGTCGGGCTTGAGTGTGCTGGTGGCGACCCAGGACATGGCCGCGCTGTGGACTTTGTAGGTGTAGGTGTAGTTCGGTGTGGCCTCGAGGACCTTGAGCCGGTTGGGGAGCCAGACCTTGGTGATGCGGCCGAGGCTGTCGTATTCGGTTTCGGTGATCTTGTTGTTGGGGTCGGTGACCTTGAGGGTGGCGCCGGTGGCGAAGTCCAGGCTGGTGGTGGTCTTGTGGCCCTTGGCATTGGCGGCCGTCATGGTGGTCAGCGCGCCGCCGGCCGCCGGCGTGTAGGTGGTGGTTGCCGTGGTGAGGCCGTTGGAGTCCTTGGCGACCAGGGGGCGGCCCAGGGTGTCGTAGCTGGTTGTGCCGGTCTTCTGCCAGATGGGCGTGCCCTCGGTGTTGTAGCCCCTGGCCCGGCCGGTCCATACGGCCTCGCCGGTGGTGGGCTTGTTGGAGGCGGACCAGGCGGTGGCGGCTGTGTCGTCGAAGACGGTGGCGGTGTCGGCGATGACGTCGCCGGGACGGCTGGCGTCAGCGGGCAGGTCGAGATTGCTGTCGGCCACTGAGCAGGCGGCGGCAACGGTGCGGGTGCGGGACACCAGCGAGGTCAGGTAGGGCTTGGCCGGGTCGGTGTCTGCGTCGGTGTTGCGGGCGTACCAGCTGCGGGTGCATGTTTCGTCGCCGGTGACGGCGTTGTCGCCGCGGTCTTCGGCGGTTTGCACCATGCCGTGATCGTCGTAGGTGTAGTTGATGGTGCGCTTGCGACTGGTGGGGGTGCCGCTGCTGGTGATGGTGGTGCGTTCGTTCGTCGCTGCTGTGCGGACCATATAGGCCGCGGTGTCGGCGTACGACTTGTGCTGGTTGGCAGTCTTCTTGGTCCAAATACTGGTGACCGTGCCCCCGACTTCGGCGCTGCCGTTGTAGGTGACGCTCTCTCGGGTCACGCCCGCGTACCGCTCGTAGTCATTGGCGAGCGGGGCGGCGACGCCGGTGACCGTGGTCGTTTTGCGCTTGCCCGGGTCGGGGGTCTTGCCGTCAGGGCCCAGGACGCGGTCGCCGTGCATGCCGCGCATGTAGATGTTGACGGTCTTCAGCTGCGGTCGGTCGGGGTAGCCGGCGTTGCCGGTGAGGTGGGTGACCCTTTCGTAGCCGCGCCAGTTCGACCAGGTGCGCTCGTCCTCGGGAGTGAAGGGATCTTCGTTGTAGTGCCAGGCCCCGCCACCGCTGTACTGGTAGGTGTGCACGACCTCATCGGAGCCGCCCCTGGGGTCGTAGAGGCGCACGGCGCTGACAGGGTACTTCTGGAACCAGTCCAGGATCGGCGTCTCTTCCCCGTTGGGTGACCAGTACACGGGGTAGCAGCGGCGGGTGTTCTCGTCGACCTTCGGTTTGGGTTGCCCTGCGACGCAGTCGGCGGGCATGTAGTCGATGATGCTGGTCGCGCCGGTCTCGGTCGTGATCTGCCGCAGTCGGGGGCGCTCGAGGGGGAGGATGTTGTCGCTGCCGCCGTCGACACGGTTGGGCCGGAATTCGTGGGCGAAGCGCACCGGATCCAGGGACAGGTCGGTGCCGTGCCTGCCGGTGTGCTTGATCTCGTCGAGCCACAAGGACTGGTCACTGCTGTCGCCGGTGTCGCCCGGGTCGAGGTACTTCTGCTTGAGCGTCCACGTATCCACCGGTGCGTAGGCCGGGGTGGCTGCTGGGGCGTCCCAGGCGTAGGTGTTGATCGTGGTCAGGCGGTAGCGGGTGAAAAACGAAGGGCTGACGTTGAACGCGCAGTCGGCGCTGGAGGAGGCGCAGATCGCGTCGTAGGGGACGTCGGGCCAGTTGTCGCGGGTGTCCTCGGTCAGGGACGTGCAGTCGCGGTCGTCGTCGCAGCGCTGCTTGTAGATGAACGTGACCTTCTGGGCGGCCGGCGTAGTGAAGATGGTGTCGGAGCGCTGGCCGTACTCGATGCGCTTGAGGTAGCCGCCGCGGGTGTAGGCGCTGTTGGTGGTCTCGCCGTTCTTGGCGTAGTAGTTCGTTGCCTTGCCGTAGAAGTACGACATGGCGTTGCCGTGGGTGTCGACGACGTAGTCGAGGTTCCATCGCCACGCCTGCTCCAGGGAGCGGCTCGCGAAGGAGCTGCCCTTGTCGTAGCCGGGTTCGCCGGAGTCGTCGCCGAAGACCGGCACGAGCCAGGTGGAGTCGGTCGTATCGTCGGGATCGACGGTGTCTTCGGTCGCCGGGTCGTCATCGCGCCAGCCGGGGAGCTTGTGCTTGCCGAAGGTGTAGCGGGTGCCGTCGCCGGTGACGACGGTCCAGTACTCGCCGTTGTCGTCGCCGTTGCCGGCGCCGGTGCCGTGGATGACTTTGGAGTCGTCGTCGTTCTTCAGGCGCCACTGGCCGCTGGTGTCGTCCTTGACCAGTTCGGTGGCGCTGCCGTTGAGGACGAGGGAGGCGTTGTCGTACTTCCAGCACTGATCGTGTTTGGCGTCGTGGCCGTCGTCCTCGCAGGAGCCGTACTTGCGCTCGATGTAGGAGGAGGTGAGGTCGAAGCCCTCACCGACCTCGCTGCCCTGGTTGTTGGTGTTGGAGGTGCGGCCGTCGACGCTGCCCGAGTCGTACGAGATGTTCAGCGTCGGCTTGGGGCCTGCGGCTGCGGGCGGGACGCGCAGTGGGTAGGACCAGGTGAAGGTGCCGGAGGAGCCGCCGGATGCCCACGTTGAGGATGAAGCGAGAGGGGTGGCCTTGTAGTCGCCGCCGCCGGACTGCGTGCCGGCCGCCAGGGCCAGCACCATCGTCTGGCCCGTTGCCGCTTGTCTCTGGGTTTGAGACTTGGCCGGGCTGGCGGACTGCGCGGCTGGGGTGAAAGACAGATCTGTGGTGAGCTTCTCGTCGTTGCGCGCGTTGGTCGCCGACAGCAGGGTGCCGGTGCGGCAGGTGTCCTTGGACGGCTGTGTCAGAGCGCAGGCAGGGAGGCTGCGCAGCTGGAGTCGGCCGGCCCAGTCGCCTCCGTAGGCGGAGGCGAAAGCGGAGTAGTCGATGCCGAGCCGGGCGCTGCCTCCGGTTGTTGGGCCGGTGACGGCGACGGCTACGCCTTTGATACCGAGCTGCGCTGTCTGCTTCCGGTCAAGAACCCGCGCGGTGAGGGTGGTGGCGGCCTTCTGCTTCTTCTTGCCGCGTGCCGAGGGGGCGGTGAGGGTGAGTGGTAGCTGGCCCGGGGCCGCCGAGGCTTCCTTCTCGCCGTCGGTACGGGTGACGGTTGCCGTGCCGGCTGCGGGCCAGGTGATCGTGCGTGTCTGGTCCTTGGCCGCACGGTCGGCGGCAGCACGGTCGGTTGCGTCGGCCTTCTTCAGCAGCGCGGCGGTTTTCGGATCTGTCTTGGCGGTGAAAGAGGTGACCTTGTCGGGCCGGTGCGTGATCTTCGGCTTACCCAAGGGGTCGGCCTCGGCGGCGAACACCACAGGTGCGAGCAGCCCGGGCAACAGCGTGAACCCTGTGAGGGCTGCGATGCGCTTGGTCCAGCTACTGGCTGGGCGACGGGCGGCTGGGCGCCGCGGTATGAGATGCATGGTCGTATCCGCTTCTTGGCGGGCCGACACGCCATGTAGGGCGGGTCGGCTCTGGTCGGCGCCCGTTCGTGGCGTGGCCGGGGCACTGGGAAGTGAGGTCTCGGTGGACCGGGCCTCCCGCTCCTGTTGTGGAGTGGGGGACCCGGCCGGTTACAGGGTGGAGAGGGCTTCGGCGTCGAGGACCTGGCTGGTCACCTGCTCGGTAGTCATAGCGCCGGTCCAGATGCGCACTTGCTGCAGAGCACCGGGCAGGTAGGTGTTGGCGGTGGTGCCAGCCTTGCCGCCGCGGCCGACAGCCATCTCGCCGCTTCCGTGCCGCGCGTCGGTGAAGCCGGAGGTCTCACCGGCGGGGATGGCCGCATTGCCGACGTAGAGGCGGAGTTGGCCGTAGCGCGTCTGCGTCTTCATGGGATCTGCGGGATCGGTCCAGTCCCAGGCTTGCTGGGCATCGAAGACTCCGGTGACGTCCACCCACGTCCCCACCGTGGCCACATTCACATCCGCCACTGCGGCCTGTTGCACGACCTTGCCGACGGAGTCCACGGCGGTACGTGTGAACTTCCACTGATAGGTGTCCTGTGCAAGTTTGACTGCCCAGAGGGCCCAGGACGATTCGCCGCCCAGGCGCTGACCCGCGACCTGCGCGTGGTAGCCGACCGGCTTGCCTGCCAGCAGGCCGCTGTTGAGCCGCACACGGGCCGAGACAGTGAAGGAACCTGTCTCGTCGACCATCGGCCCCGAAGTACCTGCGTACCCGGAGGTTCCGTCGAGATCGAGGGCGTCCTCGGCCTCGACCAGCTTGGCGCCCGAAGAGAGCTGCAGACCCTGCTTGTAGTAGGGGGACGTCTCACGCATGACGGTGCCGGTGGAGCCGGCCGCCGTCCAGGAACCCACCAGGTCGTTCGAGGGTCCCCCGCCGTAGGGCAGTGCCGCTTCCTGCGCGATCTCATCCTCCTGCAGGACGCGCTGCCATACCGCGGTCTCATCGAGCAGCCCGTGGAAGTACTCGCCACCGGCCCCGGCCTTGACCGAGCGTCCGAACTGCAGACCGCCGCTTGCCGTCCACGGCTCGTAGGCCGATGCGACCGGCGAGATCACGACCTTGGGCTGAGGGCGTCCGTTCACGAACAGCTGGAGCGTGTCATTGGCCTTGTTGCCGTCTCCCTGGGTGTCGAAGACCCCGGCCAGATGGGTCCACACGCGCAGCGGAGGATTCTGCTGGCTGGCCACCGAGCGGGCGAACACCGGAATGTCCTGGTCCTTGTCCGCACGGTTGAACACCCATGCTTTGTAGGCCGTCGAGTAGTACAGCGCGAACGCAGATGCCTTGCTGCCGGGCTGCGACAGGACCACCGCGTTCGACGACGCGTTCGTCATGTGCACCCAGGTGGACACGGTGAACGAGCCCGCCGTGTTGACCGCCGCGCCGGCCGTTGCGGCGTACCCGGTCTGCAGGGCGGGGTTGGTGCTGTCGAGCCACAGGGACTGGTCGGTGTCACCCCGTCGGCCCTGCGAGGACCAGCCGGCGCCGTCGGTGAACAGGGTGGCGTGGTGGCGTGCGGTGCCTTCGGTGGCGGTGTCCTTCGCAGTCCTCCCTGTGGAGCCGGGCTCTTCGTCGTCGAACCGCCAGCGTCCCGTCTCCGGCGTGCCGTCGTCGGCGCGGAAGACGAACTCGGCCGGTGTGCCCCAGCGCTGGCGCACGTCACGGGCCTCAACGATGAGGGTCTGTGTTCCCCCCAGGGAGGGGATGACGTCATCAGCGTTGTATTCGCCCTTCACCTGGCCAGGCCCGGGGGCACCGACGGGGACCACCCTGGTCTGCTGGGCAGTCCATGTCGCGAGGCGGTAGCGGTAGCCGGTGATGTCGCCGTCTGCGGCGTTCGGCAGGAACGTGAAGTTGCCCGGGACGCCGGGCCCGCCGGTGGCGGGGCAGTCATTGGGCAGGCACACCTGGTACGGGCCGTCGCTGGCGATCTGGGGAGCCTTCGGCGCGGTCGAGTCGATCTTGAAGTAGCACCACGGCGAGTAGGACGAGAACATGTTGCCGGACTTGCCGCTGTATGCCCAGTGCGACTGGGTACGTGCCTTGTAGCGGTACAGCTTCCCGTCCGTCAGCGTCGGCGTGCGCATGCCCTCTAGGGTGCCGTCCGTGTCCCAGCCCGGGCGGGGCCGGTAGTCGGACATCGCCTTCACCCAGGTGGTGTCCTTGCGTTCGATCTCGAACTCCGCCTGCAGGCTTCCCCCTTCCTCACCGGCCTTCGGCTGCACCTGCGTCTGGACGCGGGCCAGGACGCGGGGGTCGGTGCGGGTGACGATCAGCGGGCTCGACTCGCTCTTGTTGCACATGATCGTGGTGCCGTCGCCGGGGATCAGGCCCACTTCGGTCGGCGTGCCGGGCCTGGGGACGTAGGTGACCTGCAGTTCGGCGTTGTCGTCGAAGCGCTTCCAGGCCCGAGGCTCGCTTTCGTCCTTGGCGCGCAGCATGAAAGTCATCCGCGACATCTTGCCGTCCGCGAAGGCGCGTACGGTCGTGGCGAGATTCTCGTCCGGCTCGTCCGGGTTGTCGTTGAACTCGATCCACGAGTCAGGCTGGTCCGGGGTGCAGTGTTCCCCCCGGCCGGCGGAGACGAGCCGGTCGCCCAGCTGGTCGAGCTGCTTGGGTCCGGGCCAGCGGGTCGACTCGGAGATGTTGTCGGTGCGCTCCAGATCCACCCAGTACGCGCTGCAGTTGAACGACCATGTCTCGTAGGCGCGGAACGTGGCGTCCAGGACGTACTTGCCGTAGAGCTTGGACGGCGCGAACTCGAACAGCATGCGGTTCACGTATCCGTCGCCGCAGTAATAGCCGTCTGCGTTGGAGCACTTGCCGACGCCGTACTCGCCGTCGAAGTCCCAGAACCGGTCACCGTCCGAAGAGATCACGGTCCGCTCCGAGGCACCCAGGCCCACCGGCGGGTCGATGTAGACCGGATACACGGTCTCCTTGCCGCGGAGCAGGGACAGGTCCGGCTCGACCGTCACTGCATCGTTGTCGACCTGGACGGGAAGGATCGCGCTGTTGTCGCCCTCCCCCGGGTGGGCCAGGTCCTCACCGGGCTCGTTACCGTCCCGCGGCTCAGGCTCAGACTCAGAAGAATCCGCAGCATGCAGGAGCTGGGGCTGTACACCGCCGGTTGTCTCGTCGCCGGCGGAGTCCCACATCTGACCGGCCGGTCCCTTGAAGACCGGGTTGCCGTGCTCGTCCAGTGCATGGAGGCCGCCGCCAGCACCCGGAACAATCTCCAGGTTCTCCGCCGACACAGCCAGCCGGACCCGTTCGAGAGCAGGATTGGCCGCAGCCTCCGCGGACTTCACGACGAGCACCTCACGGTAGCCCTCAGCCGTGGCCGTCAGCATCAGATCGACCCCATCGAAGACTTCGGGGTAGGTAGCTGTCGCACCCTCGAGTACCGGAGCCGGCAGTGCGCCCGGCCAAGCGAGAGCCATCGACGACGCGCCGACCCCCAGACGCACCAGGTCTGTGGTCCCGCCACCGCCGGAGAAGGCCAGATCGACGACTGCGGCCTTCGGGCCCACCGTGCCGTCCTGGCGGCGTTCCAGCGTCGCATCCACCGCACGCCACAAACCATCAGCGTCCTTCGCACGCTGCGGAGCTGCGGCTTGCGTCAGCGTGAACGTCCCATCCGGATTCGCCGTCGTGGTCGAGTACGCCGTGCGCTCGGCCACCACCTCAACCGGCTCCCCCGACGCGGCAGCCTGCGCGGAAGCCGTGGAAGCAGCCGCCTGAGCCTCCCCCTGACCAGGCGACAGCACCGGTGCCTCCGAGCCGACAACCGCGGCAGCACTCACTGGTAGCGCCAAACTGGACAACAGTGCCATGGAGACCGCTGCCGTCCCGCCTTGGCGTCTATGGCCCTTTACCGGCCACCCGCGCCACAACCCCACAGCCCCCACCCCACAGTCACAAGATCTTCAAAAGTTCCGCGAGTAAAGTCCCTCAGCCGATAGCCGTCAAGCGGGCTGCTGCTGGCGCTAGCGCCAGCAGCAGCCCGCGAACTACGGAAATACAGGCACATGACCGAAGTGGAACTCACCTCCGGCCCGCCAACCCCTTCGGGATGTTCAATCGTCAGTCAGTCGATTGACTAGCCAGGGACGCGCTCGGTGGGCAGCTCCTCGATGGCCAACTGCGTTACTGCGCAGCAGGGTTGGGTGATCCGCACGCAAGCAACTGAGCGGATCAAGGCTGGTGCACTTCACGCACGAAACGCCAGCTGAGCCAGCACGCTCAGTAGGTGATGCAGATCACTTGCGATTGCACCGACAACCGCGGGCGGGTCAGCGAGCGAAACGGTCCTGATAGGACTGATGCTGACGCCGTTGCGGCGACTTAGCACAGACTCTCGTTGACTCGTGCGGTCCTGAGGGACTGAGAAGCACGGCAATAAACACCAGGGCTACGACAGCACGGGGCGCGGGGGGAGCATGGCGCCGGCCGGCGTGTCGTCGGCCTGACCGGATCGCTGGAGGCGGACGCACGCCGCCCGTGGCCGCGCTCGGACCCCGGGCACCGCGGGCCGCGTCCAGCGCAGACGCGGGTGCGCGCAGGGCTCAGGCCCGGACGGTGCCGAGGTTGATCAGGGCCTGGCGCAACACCTCTGTCTCACCGGGGCGTTCGCCGCCGGGCAGGGCCACCGCAGCGACCAACAGGGCCCGGGCGCTGGAGCGCACGGCTTCGTCGCACCCCGCTGCGGCGCCACGTAGGCGACCAGCCGGGTCGCCAGCAGCAGAGGGTCGGGACTGTGGGATGGCCGGCGGCGGCCCACGGAGCGAACTGTCGCCATGGCCTGGGCCGACAGCGGGGTCACGAGCTGGGCCGAGGCGGCGGCCGACGCCATCGCCCTGGCTCCAGATCGGTTCTCCGGTTTCGCACCGGAGGCACTGGGCGAGCGGGTGCGGCGCAAGCTCAAGCGGCTTGGCGCCGAGCAGAAACGACGGCAGGCTCAGCTCTCAGGAGTGCGGCTGACCGAAGGCGGGGGCCAGGTATGAATCTCATCTCGCTTGCCCCCTGCCGGAGTCCCTCGGTGACCTGCTCAACTCACCATTGCGAGCTTGTGCGTTCGAACTCGTCCAATGCGGTGCGCCAGGCATCATGGCTGGTGCGGCTCGCGGCAGGTGACGTCGTGGGAGAGGTCGTTGAAACAACTCGGATGGCTTCGGGCCGGTAGAGCAGCGGCATCAGGAGGATGACGTCGTCTCGCCGCAGTCGGGACAGACATCGGGTATCGCCACGACCGGGGAGTGCAGGGGCAGGGCCGTGCGGCCCTGCCGGCGTTTGCAAGCTCAGCCCCAGTGGATCTCCACCGTCGTCGCCGTCGTAGCGAACGGTATCGCTCCAGCACCGCGGGCAGGGGGTGGTGGAAAGAATCTTGGCGGACCGTTGGACGTTTTGTGGCCTGCCGACGGCATCCCTTGTACAGAGCGGTGCGGCAGCGAAGGATCTCGGGAGGGGCCGGATGCGCAACCAACGGTCAGGAGCGGAGACGGGGAGGTGGAGTACGGGATGACGATCACCTCCGAGCCTGTCTGCTCCCAGCCGGTATGCCGTCGCACGGATCCCGAACCCCAGTGCCGGGGCTGTCCCTGGGCGCTGTCGATAGCGTCCGCGTCCGATACCGGCGCCGAGGTGGGGACTCTGATCCTTCCGCAGGGGCTGGCTGACTTCCACGACGTTCACCGGGTGGTGTTTCTCAAGTACGTGCGCAGCCGCGGCGTCACCCGGGACGAGGCCGAAGATGTGGTCAGCCGGACGTTCCTGCAGCTGTATCGGGCCCGGCAGTTGTTCCTGTCGGCAGACAACCGGCCGGCGTTCGGCTTCAAGGTCCTGCGGGACGTGCTGGCGGATCACTTCCGGGCAGCGGACCGCAGGCCCAGGGCCCTCCCGCTGGCTGCGATGGGCGAGCGACCGGCCACGGACGGGGGCATCAGCGAACTGATCTGCCGCCTGGACGTAGAGAAGGCGTTGGAGTTACTGCCGCCGCAGCAGGCCGACTGCCTTCGCCTCCATCTCTTCCTGGATCTGGCGCCCACTCAGATCGGCTTCTACCTCGGCATCACGCGCTCAACGGTGTCCTCGCACCTGTCCGTCGGGCGGCAGCGGCTGGCGGAGCATCTGGACAACTACCGTCCGTCCCGGTCCGGCCGCGGAAAGGAGCAGCACGCATGAACATCGACGAGCTGGCACAGGCAGCCCGTGCCGCCCTGGACGAGGAATACGCCCACTACGACCCGACTCCCGGCCGTGCCCGGCTGGAGGACGACGCCATCAGCGAAGTGCTCGCCCGCGACGACGGCGATGCCATCCAGCCCGTTGCCGACGCCGCGCCCGCGCACAGGCGCTCCTCCGGCTGGGTCACCGACTGGAGTTCTCAGGCGGCGTGCAGGACCACCGATCCAGACGAGTTGTTCGCCAAGGGCCCTGCGCAGAACAGGGCCAAGGCCGTGTGCACGGGGTGCCCGGTACGGACCGAGTGCCTCGCTGATGCCCTGGACAACCGGGTCGTGTTCGGCGTCTGGGGAGGCATGACCGAGCGCGAGCGGAGAGCACTGCTGCGCCGCCGCCCGACCGTGACGTCCTGGCGTCGACTGCTGGAAACCGCGCGCAGGGAGTACGAGAGCGGCGACGGAATCATGCCGCGCGATGACGAGGACCTGACCGCGATCTTGGATCAAACCGTGTAGAAGGCAGGCGCGGCACCAACGACCGTGCCCGCAGCCACCACCACCACAAGCCCGGCGTTCGAGGCGGCCGGGCTGCTCCGTGATGCCGCCGCACACACCACCCCGGCCCAGCCACCGGGCGAGGCCCGGACATCCCACCCGTTACCCATTGTGAGGACAGGCCAATGGCCAGCACGAACCCCCGTCAGCCCGACGAAAACAGGCCGCTGCTCAACCAGCGCTCCGCCATGATCTTCCTGCTGGCCGCGCTGGCCGGCCTCGGCGCTGGGCTCCTGGCACACCTTGCCGCGAACCCCTGGCCGGTGGCAGTCACCGCCGGCGCCGCCACCACCGCTGCGGGCGTCCTCTTCTTCAACCGGATCATCGAATAGACCGCAGCGGAATTGCTACAGCAGCAAGGCCCGCGCCGGTTCGGTCCTGGAAGCGGGCAACTCGGCGGCGCCCGGTCCGGGCGGCGACAGAGGGCCGACCTCGGCACACAGCGCCTCGACCATCTGCTGGTCCTCCGTGCCCAGGTCGGAAGACCTCCGAGAACGTCGCGGCAGGGTGGGGGGTGTGCACACGGCGTCGGCCGGAAGGACGCCAGCGCCAGCCGTGGCCGGCGGTCGGGCAGCCCCCTGCCGAGGGCACCGGTGCTGGTGGCTGCCGACACCGCGCATCCGAGCATCGAGTACGTGGGCTGGGGCGACGTCGCGGCTCTCGCCGGTCAGGTGCTGCCCTGGTGGCCCGACCTGCTGCGCCTGCCGAGTGTGATCCGGGAGTGGGAGCCCGGCGCCCAAGCGGCCGTGATCGAAGTCCCGGCCAACGACAACGAGAAGATCCTGCGCCGGGCCGTGGTCAACGACGTCTTCGACGTCAGTTCTCAGGTTGCCGCGACGGACATGGCCGATGACATCTGCACAACCGGATCAACCACACGCGCAATGACATCAAGGCCTTCTGTAAAGAGGGGTACGGCAAGACACCAAACCAGGTCGCCGGCTTCGTGCCCGATACCAGCCACCACCCGCTGTCCTGCGACGGGGACCGCGAGGCCCTCAAAGCCGGCTCAGCAGCGGGCGGGGGCCGCGCCGAGGACGAGGTGCCGCGTCGCCGCGTCCAGGCTGGAGGGTGCGGCCCGGGACGGCGGGCCGACACGCGTCGCGGTCAGGCCGCGAGTGACAGTTCTTGGCGCAGCACGATCGCGTTGAGCAGGATCGAGAACGGCACCACGTCTGTGGTCTCCAAGGTACCGGCCCGGGTCTTCTCCACGCCGAGGGTCACATCGATGCAGCAGACGATCGCGTACAGGTGCTCGCCAGTCTCCGCGTCCTGCACGGCGAAGAACAGGTCCCGGTAGTAACTGGTGCGGTCCGCGCCCTCCTCGTAGTACGACATGCCCGGCGTGCCCTCCTGCGCGGCGAGTCCGGTGAAGGCGCGGAGCAGTTCCTGTTCGACGGTCTCCCAGAAGCCCGCCTCGGCCAACTCCGGCGGCAGCGCCTGGCGCACCGCCTCCTTCAGCGACAAGACCATGACCATGACGGGGGCGTTCTCCTGGAGCCTCCAGCCGCGCACCATCCGCACGATCTCACTGCCGGGCACGGCGGCGGCCGCCCCCCGGATGTGCTCGAAGTCGAAGTTGACGGTCGCGGGAGCGATTGCGTCCTGGAACAACCGATCGACGGCCCGGGCCTGTTCGAGGTGCTCCGCGCCCACCTCGATGACGGTTCTGAAACTGGCGGCCATGTTTCCTCCTGCGGGTGCAGTGGTGATCAAGAGCGGCCAGTATGCCGACCATGCCAGCCGGGCAGGACCCCCGTTCCGCCGTGCGGACGGCGCCCACCGCGTCACCGGGTCCGTCGACGACTGGCTCACACGCCACAACATCGCCCACCAGATCCAACCGCTCTGGCCCAAGCACCCACGCTTCAACCCGCACGGACGACGCCGCGCCGACTGGCAACTCACCAACGGCACCTACCTCGAGTGCGCCAGCCTGAGCAGCGACGACTACGTCGCCAAGATCCGGGCCAAACAACACCTCGCCCGAGAAACCGGCATCCGGCTCGTCGTCATCAGGCCACCTGATTCGCCGACCTGACAGCCGTCCCCGGCGAATGGATCCCCCGGAGCCGCTGAGGGCGGCGCATCGGTGGGGGGGCACGGCTTCCGGCTGTGGAGGAGGCGACCGCCTGACATCTGAACGTGATGGGCCGGGGGGGCGCGCCGGGGGTCAGTCGAAGTCGAAGGTGGCGACGACGGGGGCGTGGTCGGACTCGGGGTACTTGATGTCGGTGGCGAAGGCGATGGAGTCGTCGTGGAGGATCTCGTTGTGGATCTCTGAGCCGCGGTAGTGGGCGAGCAGGTTGCGGGTGACGAGCATGTGGTCGATCATCTGGCCGCGGCCGTGGTGGAACAGGGTGTAGCGGCCTTCGTCGGGGATGGTGTGCTCGATGGGGACCAGGACCCGGGTGGCGAGGTCACCGTTGTTGGTGTCCTCGACGTTGCCGCAGATGGCCAGTACGGGGACTTCTTCGGGCTCGGCGTTGAAGTCGCCGGCGACGATGATGCGCGCGTCCGCATCGTCGTCGAGGATCTGGTCGATGAGGCGCCGGACTTCCAGGGCTTGGCTCATGCGCTTCATGGACGAAAGGAAGCTGCCTTCGGCCCAGCTGTCGGCGCTGCGCCAAATGCCCTTCTGCGGGTCGATCACCTGGCCCGGGATGTCGCTGGGGAGCTTGGATTTCAAATGCACGGTGATGACGTGCAGCAGGCGGCCGGGGGCTGCGTGGTCGATGTCGATCTGCGCGTGCAGGATGGGCCGCTCGATACCGATCGGGACCGGCTCGACGTCGGGGGGTGTGGCGGTGAGCCGCTGGTAGCGGGGCTCGGCGACCAGGTCGTTCTTCAGCTGCTGGTGCTTGATGACCGGCAGGTGGGTGGCGATGACCAGGTTGCGCACGTCGAAGACCGCGTCGCTCGCGGGCTTGGTGCTGACCAAGGCCGCGCCGTCGAGGTTGGTACCGGCAAGCAGCTCCTTCAGGGCGAGCAGGGCACGCGGCTGGCCGGGGCGCTCCTGCCCATGGACTTCCTGGAAGCAGGCGATATCCGCCCTCAGCCGAGTGATCTGCGGCTTCATCAGCGTGATGCGTTCAGCCAGCGACGGGCGCCCACCCGCAGCGGTCTCGTCGAAGTTCTCCAGGTTGAACGTGGCAATCCGGATCTGTGTCACAGGGTGCCCCCAAGGCTCGCCATGGCCGGAACACGCAGCGTAACCAGGACTTGCTTTCGTGGAGGTGAGGCACGCTCGGCGTTCCACCAACTGCCGGCGCTCCCGCTGCCTGCCGCTGGACCTGGCCGCCCTCACGTGTCGCCGCGTAACAGGCCCTGCACCGTCCGGACTTACCGGAGCAGGGCGATACCCCCCGAGCGGCTCTCTGCGGCTCAGGACTTGACCGGCCCTTGCCGACTCCCACCCGGAGTTGGTCTTCCCGACCCCCAGTTGCCGGCGAACACGGCCATTTCGCGAGCGGTACTTCCTAAAGTCCCGGAATGTGACACGCCGACCGGTATACCTCACTGCAGACTGGGGCCTGTTCCCCGATGGCTCATTCATGTACACGTTCCTGTCATCATCCCCCGATTTCGTACCGGAAGACGAAGCCGCCGCTAAAGAAGCAGAGAAAGAAAGCGCCAGAGAAATTGAGAGATATGGCGTTTTCACTATCGACGCCTTCACAGCCGTACCCTTTGCGGTCCTGCTGAAGCCTCCAGTGACGTAGCACTTGATAGGTAGCGCTTCCGAAGATAAGTCGACCTCTTGCCGGGTGGCTGATCCCCCCTGTTCAGCGAAGGCCGGATGTCCCCGGGCACGCTGGAGTCCCACACGGCCGGGGCGCGCACCATTAACGGACAGCTGGCCCTGGTGGGGCGCCGCAAAGGTCAACCAGTCGCGGCTGTTGCTCGACACCCCCACTCGGCGATGGGTGACCCTGTACGACCTCGTGGCCGGCCCGCAGCGATGAAGGTGCTCTACAGAGCGCCTTCGGCGGCCCGCGACTGACCGCCGTGCTCACCCGCCTCGACCCGACCGAACGGTGACAGTCGCACTAGCCCACTCGGGGCCACCACGGGCTGAGGCCGCCGAGTTCACCGGTGTCCCACACCCGGAAGTCCTCGGCGAGCGGGTTGGCCGCAAGGTCAAGTTGCTCGTTCTGACCATCGCGGCTGGCGGAGCCGGGGTCCGGGCCGTCCACGCCCAGCTGAAGCGGTAGCGGTCGTGGCGCCGGGATCGCCGTGCAGAGCTTGTGCCGGGCGTTCCTGCTTTCGCCGAATCATTCCGATCACGTACCTGATCACATCGACACTCCTGCGCTCGTCGAAGTCGACATCGGGCATGGAGACGCGCTCGGGTTGAGGAAACGCTCGAAGACCAGACCGTGCGGGATCGGGTCGAGGTTGGTGATGCCCATGGCGTACGCGACGATCGAGCCCACCGCGGAACCACGGCCGGGCCCACAGAGGTCGGGGAGCATGACGGGCGACACGACCTTGGCTCAGGAATCGGTCTCTTCAGGACAGTGGCTGGGCAGCATGTCACGTTCTTCGCGCCCGGCTGCACTAAGGAAGGCGATGCCGGTTCACTGCATCGCCAGCCAGGAGCAGATCAGGAGGACAAGGGGTGGATCCGGTGGTGATCGCGAGCGTGGCGATCGTTCTCATGGGGGCTGTCAGCAGCGCCCTTCGATTCGCTCGGAAGCGGCTGGAGCAAGAGGTGGGACGTCACGTGTCCCGCCTGCTCTCCGAGCAGGCTCACAGCAGCCCGCTGTCGCGTTCCGCGGAGTGCGGCATCGGCTGCCTGGCGGGAGCCGGGGTGAGCCGTCATGGAGGACGCCGCGAGCGCTGAGCTTCGCGTCAGCGCCCCACTGGAGCAGCTGCCTACTCCAGGCCTGCAGGGCCGGGATCTGGCCGAGGAGCTGCATCACGTCGAATACCCCGGCCTGGTGCGTTTCCTGCTGCTGCATGGCGCCTCGTGGAGCGAGGCTCAGGACGCGGCGCAGGACGCGTTCACTCAGATGTGCCGGCCGGGTACGAGCATCCGGTATCCCAAGGCGTGGCTGCGTACGGTGGCATGGCGCTCCTGGTTACGGCAGCAGGTGTGTGAGGAGCCGTGTGCGGAGGTTCCGGACGCGCCGACGGCGCATTGGCAGTCTCCTGCGCACGCCGCGGAACTCGGGGTCGAAGAGCGGCGTGTCATCGAGCTGTTGCTGCTGTTGCCGGCCAAGCAGAGGGCTGTGATGGCGTGGACGCTGGACGGGTTCACCGCGCAGGAGAGTGCCGAGGCGATGGGGATCACGCCTGAGGCTGCTCGTCAGAACCTCTCCCGGGCGCGGGCGACGCTCAAGGCGCAGCTGGGGCTCGAGGGGTCGGGCGACAGGTACGTGGAGGAGGAGCGATGAGCAGGGATCGGTCTGACGACCGTCTCGAGGATGTGCTGGCCCGTGCGCACGGGCAGTTGGGGATCGCCGTCTATGACGGTCTGATGGGTAGGGGCGGGCCACCGGAGTTGCGCGATCCCGATCAGGTTCTGGGCCGTCTGCTGGCGGCTGCGCATCGCCGGACGGGGGATGCGGTGGTGGGTCGTCTGGCCCGTCGGCACGGGAGGGGACCGGTTGAGCGAGCCATCGAGAAAGGGAATGCGCCTGCTGAGGGACTGTTGATGCGGCGGTCGGCGCCGGTCCGGCTCAAGTACCGGGAGCAGGCACTGGGGTGCGCTCGGCGGTGCTGGCCGCTGGATGCGGTGCAGGTGACGGAGATTGCTGTCGAGGCCGTGCGGGACCTCATCAGCAGCCTTGAGGACGAAGTGCTGCCGGACGAGATGTGCGACAGGCTCCTTCGTCTGAGCCGCGACGTGGGCCGCGTGCTCGCCCTGCCGCAGTCGGCGCAACTGCCGTCGGCACTGGTCGGATACGACTATTTGGACGAGGTGGATGACTACCTGTCGACCTGCGCAGCGCGGCTCGTGGCACAGGCCCGCAGCTCCAAGCAACTGCTGGACAGCGAGCTGCTCCCCTACTTCGGGGCGCCGGAGGTGTCCTGGCTCGGCATGCTGGAGGTGTCACAGGACTTGGCGGACGATCTCGATCTGGCTCATCGAGAAGCCATGGCCCTGTCCAAGGCTGTCGCTGCGGTGAAGGAGGCCAGCACAGACTTCCGCGGGGCAGATCTGCGCTCTGTCGAACTGAACGGTGTCGATCTGGAAGGCATTCGGTGGGATGCATCCACCAACTGGCCCCCGGAATGGGAGCAGCGGATCTGGAAGGCGTCACTCGCAACAGGGGCAGGGCACGGGGAGCTCATCGTCGGCGCGGAGCCGCACGACAGCACCGTGCCCGCGGACATCTGACCAAGTTTCCCACGGTGCCTGGCCCTGAGGTTGTGTCCTGTCGTGGAGATACGCCAGGGCGTTCGGTGCAGGGCGGGGGCGTCCATGACAATGGCCGGGCCGGCAGCGAGTGTCTCCACGTCCTCGGGAGTAGGAGCGATCCTCAGATCGGTCCTCACCCGCCGGACGCCCCCTAAGACGTCGTTTCAGTTGGTGAGGCGGCGGTGGCAGATGAGGGCTGCGGCTATGCCGACGAAGGCAAGGAAGTGGTCGGGCTTGCGTTCGTAGCGGCGGTGGAGGCGTCGGCAGCCGGCCAGCCAGGACACGGTCCTTTCGACCACCCATCGGTGTCGGCCGAGCCGCTGTGAGGACTCGATGCCCTTGCGAGCGATGCGGTGGCGGATGCCGCGCTCACGGAGCCAACGGCGCAGGTGGTCGTAGTCGTAGCCCTTGTCGGCATGGAGCTTGCCGGGCCGTCGGCGGCGCGGGCCGCGACGGGAGCGGATGGGCGGGATGCCGCGCACGAGAGGCTCAAGGCCCTGGCTGTCGTGCATGTTGGCGCCGGAGATGCCGAGCGACAGCGGCAGTCCGTTCCGGTCGGTGATCAGATGGATCTTCGACCCCAACTTGCCACGATCGGTCGGATTCGGTCCCGTCAGTGACCCCCTTTCGTCGCCCGCACGCTGACGGAGTCGATCGCGCACCTCGACCAGTCCAGCTCGCCACGGGCACCGAGTTCGTCGAGGACCACACGGTGGAGCTTCGCCCACACCCGGGCCCGGCTCCACTGCGCAAAGCGTCGGTAGACCGTGGGCCAGGCCGGGCCGAACACCGGCGGGAGCTGCCGCCACGTGCAGCCCGTAGTGGCGACGAAGATGATCGCGGCCAGGGCCCCACGGTCACCCGCCCGCCGCCGGCCCCCGCCCTGCGGCCGCTTGACCTCGGTGGGCGGCACCACCCGCCGGAACAGCACCCACAACTCGTCCGGCACCAAACGCTGAACCAGATCCGTCATGCATGGCTCAACGAACAATCACACCAAAGGAAACGACGTCTAAAGAGTCGCACGGACACACCCACCTGGCGCGGGCTGTCCAGCCATCCAAGGCGCAGGTTGCGCTCATTGAGAGCCAGGCGGTCGCCTCGCCGAGGAGGACGGCATTCCACGATCAATGGTGGCGCAACAGCTCGTGAACGGGAGGCAATGCATGACTCATGCGACTTCTCTGTGCAGGCCGGAGCCCTGCCTCGCAGACGGCAGGTCTGACGGCGCCGACATCAGGGGGCTCTGTTCGGCAGTTGGAGTGAACGAAGCCATTCAGGGGCACAGGCGGCTCCCGCCGGGCGGGAGCTGCCGAAGACAAATTGTCTTCCGGCCGCGACTGAGCCGGAGCTAGCGGGAGGTTGCGCGCGCACGCACGAGAAGCGTGCCCAGTTTCTCCGGCTCGGGCGCGGCCAGCACCTGTGCTTCGATGTCGGCAAAGCCATGTCGCTTGAGCAGGTCGGTCCAGGCGTCCGTCGTGTACTGCCAGCGCATCACGGTCAGCTCCCGCCCCCTGCCCTCTAGCCATTTGCCGCGCATCGGCTGCGGGCCATACGCGCCGGCGCTGGGCTCTGCCTGGCTGAATGCGAAGACGCCGCCGGGCGCGAGACGCTTGGCGACGAGCGGGAACAACTCCTCGGGATCGGTGAACCACACCGCGCCCCACACCGAGTAGATGGCATCGAACAGGTCGCTGTCAGCAGCGAGGAAGTTGCACACATCCGACTGGACGAACCGCGTCAGCGGCTCGTCGTTCCACCAGGCGCGGGCACGGGCCACCTGCACGGGTGAGAAGTCGACGCCGGTCACGTCCACGCCCTGACGGGCGAGGAAGACGACCTCCTTGCCTTCGGCCGGGCCGAGGTCGAGCGCGCGCCCGGGATTCCCGAGCACCTCTGCGCCCGGCCCGTGGCCGGGGTACTGCGTCCACTCGAACCGGTCGACCATGGGGACGGGCTGCTCGCCCTGGCCGCGGTGTGGCATGTACGTGTCCCAGTACTCGATGGCCGTGGAAGGCAGAGGGGGCATGAGGCTCCTCGCGAGGCGCGTTCCGATGGAGTTGGCCACCGTACCGGCGCCTGGCAGGAGCTGTGGGCGAATGACCGCCCTGCACGAACGAGGGCCCGAGGACGCTCACAGCGTTCTCGGGCCCGACCGCCGTTGACGGGTCAGTGGCAGTTCGCGCCCGGCCGGCAGGGGCCGCACTTGGCGTAGTCGGCCTCCCAGAGCTTCCAGTCGACGTCGAAGCCGTTGTCCGCGATGATCTGCGCTGTGCGCTCCACCGAGCCGTCGTACTTGAACTCGATCTCGGGGATGTGCTCCAGGAACTTCCCGCCGAAGTGCTCGTGGCAGAACTCGCGGTAGTTCTTGGTGTCCAGGATGAAGACGTGGACCGCGATGTCCACGGTCCGGCCGCAGCACATCTCCAGGCCCTGGCCCCACTTCTCGATCGCCGTGATCAGGTAGGAGACGGCGGCCCCGAAGAGGCGGGTGGCCATCACTTCATCGAAGGGGTAGTCGCGCATGAGGAGCTGGACCTCACGCTCCCAGACCTCCGGCCGCACGAACTCGCGCGGGTCACGGACCTGCGTCTCGACCGCAGTCGCCATGCTGTCCTCCGTGATCTCTCGGCGTCCCGCCCGCTGCGGTGACGCCCATTCCAGAGAACCGCCCAGCGGCCGGCCGCAGTGATCGCTTGCCGCACCGTGCAAGTCGTTTGCACGTCCTGCACACGCCGTATACGGCCTGCTTACGGCTGCATACCCTGGGCAGGTAGTCCTGCCTGCGCCGGGGAGGCCAGATGAACGCGGATCAGCTCTGGAGCTCGAGCGCCGTACGATCCCTCATCGCAGCACTCGACCCCGGCGGCCTGATTCGGAACGCCCGAGAAAGATGCGGGTGGCGGCAAGCAGATCTCGGACACCGCATCGGCTGCTCAGCCTCCACAGTGTCCCGGCTGGAGAACGGCAGGCACGTCGACCTGAGCCTCCTGCGGCTGGCAGCGAAGGCGTTAGACGTGCCCCCGATTGTCCTATCGGCGTCGCTCGGGTTAACCAGCCTTCCGAGCACTAGAGTTGCGCCGGACAGGCCGCAAAGCGCCCAGGAGGACCCGATGCGCCGCCGCACGCTACTTGCCGCTACTGGCCTCGCGGCCCCGACGTCTCTCCTGGCTGGTTTAGGTGACGCACTCGCAAGCTTGCCCGATCCCACGGGATCGCCTGTGCCGCTGGATACCCGTCTCACCGCAGCCCGCAACTACTTCGACTCCGGGGAGAACGCTTCTCTCCTGCGAGTCCTACCCGGCCTGCTGGCCGATGGCCATCAGGCGGCCCGTGGGCGACAAGACATCGCGCTCGCCCGACTCTCGGCCACGTACAGCCTTGCCTCGCAGGTGCTCACAAAGATCGGCCGCTACGAGCAGTCGCGCCTGACAGCTGACCGGGCGACGCTCTACGCCGAGTGGTCCGGCTCCCCGCTCGCCGCAGCAGCCGCCGCACGCGAACTGAGCATCGTGCTGCGCCACCAGGACCAGCCCGCCGCAGCCGAACGGCACATCCTTGAAGCGGTCGCCAAGGTCGAGGGGACCGGACTGCAGACCGCCGCCCAGGCGTCGGCCTACGCACAGATGCTGTGCACCACCTCTTACACAGCTGCACGGGCCGGCCATCGCGACGACGCCCTGGCCATGATTCGCGAGGCCACGCGCGCAGCCCGCGACCTGCCCCCCGAGGCACCGGAAGGGCGACTCTTCCCCATCACGCCTGCCGCCGTCGATCTGTACGCCGTCGGGGTCCACTGGGCGCTCGGCGACGCCGGCTCAGCACTCGAAGCAGGTCGCAGGCTACGCGCGAGCCAGTTCAAGACGGCCGAGCGAAAGGGCCGGATGCACACCGACCTTGGCCGGGCCTGGTGGCAGTGGGGCAGACCCGAGCAGACTGCGGCCGAGCTCCTGAGCGCCGCACGCGTATCTCCCAGCGAGGTCCGCGACCGCCCAGCCATCCGGAAGATTGTCGCCGACCTGCGTTCCAACCACGCCCGAGTCACGGGTGTCCGCGAGCTCGTGAAAGTCGCCCGCCTGGCCGCGTAACCCAAAGGCACAATGCTTCTCGCGCCCGACCGGCGGCGCCGGGACGGGGGCCTTTCCATGAGCAACGAGCTGGCCATCGGCATCATCGCGGCCGCGGCGGCACTGGCCGGAGCGGGGATCGGCGCGGCCGGCGCTGTCGCCGCCGCACGACACGCGGCGCTCGGCGCGCGCTACCAGGCGGACAAGCAGGCCGCCGCCCAGCACCAGCAGTGGCTGCGGCAGCTCCTGCAGAAGGCCTACGCCGACTTCCTCGCTGGGGCAACCCTCAACGCCGGGCGGATCGAGGAGGCCTTCGAGAAGCTGGACGCCGGGCAGAACGACAGGGCACTCGACCTCATCACCAGCGCCGACCACGCCTCGATGGCCACACAGCTCGCCACGCTCGAAGTCGAGGCCCCCGACGCCGTGATCACGGCGGCCCGGACCTTCACAATTCTCATCGCGGGCGCGCGGCAGCAGGTGATGGAGCATCTGCTCGCCCATCAGGCGGGCACACCTCACGACCGCGAGACGCTGAGGAGCGAGCGGGCCCGCTTCCACGACGCCCTCTTGACGACGCACATGGCGTTCCTCAACGCCGCGAGGGCATCCCTGCGCGCAGACACCTGACCACACGGCGGTACCGGCCGAGGAGGACGAGAAGTGGCGCACCTGACGCCGGTGCTGTCGTCCAAGACGATCGACCGGGACCTGATTTCGCCAGCAGTACGACCAGACGGTGAAGTACACCACCGCCCTGCGCCTGGGCACCACCGAGGCCGAGCAGGTCCTGCGGTGATTAGGCCTGTCCGGCGGATCAAAGGGCCTTGGCTGGGCGCGCCCGGTGAGCCGTGTCAGCTGCGGTATCTCTCGCAGTGGGACTCTGGAGCCTCACCAGTTGGTGGACTCCCTATCAGCGGCCGGAGTTCGTGTACCGAACGAGCGTCTTGTGCCAGCGAGGGTGTTTGTCACGCCATGGGGCAGCCCCGGCCTCCGCCGACTCACGTGGAGCGGGACGTCAGCGCGAAGAGGTACCGATCCATCACGAGCGCGAGCTTCGGTGTAACAACACCGCAGACAAGCTAGAGCCCCCGAGGCGGAACGTGACGGCCACGACGGGGGCTCTCGCTCAGCAACCCCGAAGAGGCGCTTGGAGTTAACCCAGCCACTGTCCCACTCCCCCTCGAGCCGTCGGCCGGCCGCCACGGCACAAGTCACCTGGACGGACCGGAACGCACGTACACAGGTACACACGTGGGCGCTTCGACGAGGGACGACCAGGGCAGCGGTACACAGGTACACAGGTCCCGACCCAGTGCGGCGCGGGCTGGTCTTCCTGCCCGCACCAGTCGTTCTCAGGTCCGTGCCGAACAGCACCGCCAGCCTTGAGGCTCGCCCGTACATGATCACGTGACCACTCGCCGCAACCTAGGCACAGGCCCCGAAGCTCCAGCACACATCCATGCCGCCCAGGCGGACCTTCTCGACGCACGTCCATCTGCCAGCTCTGAGCGAGCTACGAGCCTGCGGAGCCCTTGGATTGCGTCCCACCGCGTCGCCGAGCCGCTACGGGGCCTCGGAACTGTCTGCAGCAGAGGATGCGGAGCCCATACGGTAACTGACGCCGGTCGCGTCACACTGTGCTCGCGCCTCGATGGCAGTAGTGCCAGTGAGGGTCGTGAGGTTCGAGTCCGAACGGCTCGCGTACGTACACGGCGCCGTTCCAGCACTGTTGGTAGGGCGGCCTGCCGTCGTCGTCGGCGTCCACTGTCGCCGCTCCGCCGTCCAGCGGGCCGCCCTCGATCCCCAGCGTGTATGTCGTCACGGTTGATCAACGCCCTGGAAGGGCCCGGGTCACCCCCGCTGCACGACCTGGTAGTGCTGGATCGCTACTGGGCCGGCTGGTGGTCGATGACAGTTTCCTCGCAGGGGCCGTCGGCGAAGATCTTGAGCGCATCGAGTTCGACCTTGTCGACGGTCAGGCCCCAGCGGAGCTTGGTGCCGATCCACTCGCCGATGTAGCGGCAGTACTGGTCGGACGCCGGCGGGAGCCACTCGGCCGGGTCCTGGTCGGCCTTCGAACGGTTCGTGCGGGCCGTGACCGCGACCAAGGAAGTAGCAGCACCCTGGTCGTTGGCGTACGCCTCGCGCTGGGCCGCGGTCCAGGCGGAGGCCCCGGAGTCCCAGGCCTCCGCGAGCGGGACCATGTGGTCGATGTCGAGCGCGCTCGCCAAGGTGACCATCTGACCGTCGTAGTAGGACAGCCACGTCCCGCCGGTGATCGAGCAGCCGGCCCCGACGGTCGGCGCCTCGATCGCCTCGGCGATGAGCACCTCCTGGCGGGTGTTGCAACCGTCGGTCGAGTCGGCGCCGGCGTTCCAGTGCTTGAAGGCCGTACGCGTGTAGCCCACGCGGCTCTCGTCGGCGACGGGCAGCGCGGACAGCGCATCGGGCAGCAGGACGGGGGCGGCGGCCTGGGCCGGCGCCGGCGCGAGAGCCGGGATGAGGGCGAGGGTGAGCGGCACCAGGCCGCGCAGCAGTTTCTTGATCACGCTCCTGTGGATAGTGGAGCACCGGGCTCCAGTCCTCGCGGAACCGTGGGGTCTCACCCGGACGGGTGTCGATCTTCACCGGAGAAGCGGTTGGCCCTTGTCCCGTGACAGCGAAGGTTGATCGCGTGCCATCGAAGGTTGATCGCGAGGGACTTCAGTGCCTGTAGGAGTCAGGCGTGCCACCACTCGTCGGTGCCGCAACCGACTTCGTAGTGCCACCAGCCCTCTTGGTTCCCTTGGTTCAGGAGTGCTTTGATCCCTGCGAAGTCGGCGCCGACCGGTGCAGTGAGGGCCACCATGGGGAAGTCCTCGCTGAAGACTTCACCGCCGAGTCGGAACGCTGAAAGGCGCTGATGCACTGCCTGGGGGCTGCGCCCCAGGGGGCCGGAAGGGATCGGCACGATGCGAATCGTGCAATTACCGGCGGAACTAACCCGCCCGACAGCCCAGTGCAGCCCGTCGGAGTCGGTCTGGAACCGCACAACGTCGCCCTCGGCCACGCCGTCCTGGAGGAACGGGACGTTCTGAATTCTGGCAGTGTCGACACTGAGTCTCGTCGCCCACAGACCTTCCGTGTCCTGAGGGAGCCAGCCCTCGCGCGGGACGAACCGGAACCACACCTTGATCTTCTCGACCGCGTTCTCCATGGCGGCAATCATCTGCGGACCGCCCATGGCATCTCGCACCGGGTCTGAGCCGGGCGGTCAACCTTCGCTGTCACGAAACGGCCAGTGAACAATCTTCGGTGGCAATGATCAAGGTTCGATGACCCAGGACAGCCCTGCCGTCATGCCGGGCGTATCCGGCGTGCACGGTAAATCGAACACATGTTTTACTGCGGGTATGGCGAGATCGACGTTTCCTGACGACTTGATGCAGGTCCAGCGTGAGTGGGACCGCGTCTATCGGGCGCTCGCCACCCCGCGCCCCCACGGCGCGGCGGAGCTGCGCCGGCGCCTGCTGCTGTTGTCGGCGCGGATCTTCACCGACCCGCATCTGGGCACGAACCGGCCCAGCACCGGGTGGGCGGAACTGCGCCATCAGGCGCGCCTCGAGGGCCAGAAGGCAGGGAGGCATGAGTGACTTCACCGAGCGACAGGTGCGCATCCTGCGCTGGAGTCCGTGGGGGTGGTCCAGTGCCGCGGCGCGGCCCGCCGGGCGGGCGTGGCTGACGTGCTGACCGTGACGTGCGAGCAGGAGTGTTCCCATGAATGAGCTTCTTCAGCGTTGCAGCTCCAGTGTGAGGATGGCCTTGGCGATTGACGTCATGCGGTTGGGGCTGCAGCGGGATCTGCGGAAGATCCGCCAGGACTTCAGGCGGGCGACGCCGCGTTCGACGGGTGCTCGTGCTGCGGCCAGGGCACGGTTGAGGGTCTTTTCGGTGGGGGTGAGTTCCTTCAGGGGCCTGCGCTTGATGCCGGTGGTCAGCCACGGGCCTGCGCCCTGGTAGGCGAGATCGGCCACGATGGGAACGCCCTGGCGCTCGCAGATCCGGATGATCCGGTGGGTGCGGGGCGGCGGTCAGGTCGTGGGTGCGGCCCGGCAGGGCGGGCGAGAGCCACAGCAGCCGGCCGCCGGGGTCGGTGACGACCTGCACGTTCACGCCGTGGCGCCGGTGTCTGTGGGAGTAGTCGGCTCGGCCGTCGCCGACCCGGTCACACTCGGCGAGGGTCCCGTCGAGAAGGACGAAGTCGGGTTCGTGCTCGCGCAGTGTCTTCAGCAGACCCGGCGCACGCGCGGCGAGCAGGTCGATGACCGCGCTGGTGTAGGCGTGGGCGGTGGACTCGCTGATTCCGAACCCGGTGGCGATCTTCGCGAGAGTGGTGTGTCCGCGCAGGTACACCAGTGCCACCATCGCGCGCTGGGACGGGCGGAGCTTGCAGCGCCGGTCGCCCTCACGAGTGATGATCAGCATGGTGACCCACTCCACGAGCGCATGCGGCAGGTCGAGTGCGGCAGGATGGATGACCAACGAGACCCCCGAGCAACGTGATTGAGACGTCAGACATCTCGATCAACAGCCCGGGGGCCTCGCTCGTTGCGCTTCACGGCCATCACCCGATCGGTGGCCAACTCGAAGAAGCTCACTGAGACGGAGTTCCCGGAGGATCTGCGTGCCGCGCAGATCCGTCTGCACCAGGCGACTTCCGAGTTGGCCGCGCTGTGCCGCACCTTGCCGTGGAGCGTGGAGCCGATGCCCGGCTGGCCCGGCACCGAGCACCCGCACACCGGTGAGGTTACCGGCGGCCACGAGGACGGCCCCGGCTGGACCGAGGAGCAGAAGCGGAAGGTGAAGCGGCTGAGGATGGAGTGCATCGACCTGTCCGTCCGGGTCACCACCCACTCGTACTGGGCAACGCTCGAGGGCGAGCAGCGGGTGAAGGCCCGCAGCGACCTGAACGCCCTCACCCGCCCGTCCAATACGCCCGCGGTCGATGTCGCCCGGGCCGCCTGAACCCACCAGGCGACCGTCATGTCCGACCTACCGCCCGACCTCCCGAGACTGCGCACCCTGGAGCACTGGCTCACCCTCATCCTCGACCGGGTCCGGGAGCGGATCAGCTACCTCGAGCAGCGGCAGCGCGAGCAGGCGCACGGCGCCGCCGTCCGCCCACCCGTGCCCGACTGGATCATCGAGACCGGGATAGGACAACGCCGCGAACCGCTCTACGTGCACGCCGGCGGCTGCCACATGGCCGGCAAACGACAGCACCCCATCGACCGCGCCCAGGCCATCCGCGCCCTGACCGACGGAGTGGAGGCCTGCGCCCACTGCCGCCCCGACACCGCACTGCACCTACTGGACTGACAGAGCAGCCGGCCCTCCCGGCAGGCAGCCGCCGGACCTGATCCGCACCGCCGAGACGAGCCGGCTACTTGCCAGGAGGCGCGAGGCTTCCCGCGCGACGGAGTGGCTTTCTTCGCCGTCGCCTTCTTCGCTGTCTTGGCCGTCGTCTTGTGGCCGGCTTCTTCTTCGGCTTCGCCCTATCGTTCACAGTCGCGTGCTCGCCGTCACCGCGAGCTTCGCGGGCCTTCTTTCTCCACGCTGGCGTTCAGGGTGACCATCAGGCCGACGACTTGCCCGGCCGGTTCGGGCGCGGCTTCCGCGGAAGGCGGCTGCTTGCCTTCGTCCGCGGATGATGCGTTGCCCAACTGACAGTCCCGCGGCCGGCACGGTGGGCGGCGCGGAAGTAGGTCAGATCACGGTTCGAACGCGCAGCTGGAGCACCACGCCTTGCAGAAGGTGCCACGCCCCGGTGACTGCCTAGCCCGCCGGGTAGGAACTGGCCCGGGCGATAAGCAGGGCGACGTCGTCGTGGTCTCCCCCAGGGCGCAGCGTTTCAAGCAGCAGGTCGCAGGTGGCGTCCAGCGAGCGGTCGGGGTCGTCGAGCAGGTCGAGAAGCGCGTTTAGGCGTGCGTCGATCGGCTGATGTCGTGTCTCGACGAGGCCGTCCGTGTAGAGGACGAGCTGGTCGCCCGGCTCTATGTCGAAGCGAGTGGTGCGGAAGGGGACGCCGCAGCCGCCCAGCGGTGCGCCGGTGGGAAGGTTGAGCAGCTCGCTTGTGCCGTCCCGATGGAGGAGAACGGGTGGCAGGTGCCCGGCAAGGGAGACGTCGCACTGCGCGGCGTGGAGGTCGTAGACGGCGTAAATACAGGTCGCAATCGTGTCGAGGCCGTCGGTGATGTGGTCGAGGTGGTGCAACACCTGCTCGGGAGCCAAATCGAGGTCGCCCAGGGTTCTGGTGGCGGTGCGCAGCTGGCCCATGGTGGCCGCGGCCCCGACGCCGCTGCCCATGACGTCGCCGACGACGAGGGCGGTCTTGTCGCCGGCCAGGGGGATGACGTCGAACCAGTCGCCGCCGATCTCGATGGTGGCCTGGGCCGGGCGGTAGCGATAGGCGACGTCGAGACCAGGGCGCTGTGGAGGGGGGTGTGGCAGGAGGCTGCGCTGGAGGGTGAGGGCGGTGCGGCGTTGTTCTTCCATGGCGCGGTGCCGGTCGGTGACATCGACGCTGGAGGTGGCCACGCCCAGCACTTTCCCGTTGGGGGATTCGAGCCGGTAGAAGGAGATCGACCAGGCGTGATCGTTGTCCGGGTCGGCCGCCGTGCGGCCGACGGTGTACTGGTCCAGGATCGGCACTCCGGAGGCCAGGACCTGACGCATGGCACCTTCGAAGGACTGGTCCAGGAAGGGCAGCACCTCATGGACGTGGCGGCCGATGTGCTCGGCGGCCGGCACCCCGTTCATCCGTTCCTCCGCCGGGTTGACGGAGATGTACCGGAGATCGGTGTCCAGCATGCCCAACCCGATCGGTGACTGGGACACCAACTGGGCGGACAGGGAGAGGTGCCGCTCCACCCGCCGTAGTGTCGCCTGGTCCGTGGCCAGACCCAGCGCCCAGTAGTCGCGCTGGTCGTCCTGGAGCCGCATGTTGCGGAACTCCACCAGCCGTGAGCTGCCGTCCTTGTGCCGGATGGGGAAGACCCCTGCCCAGCTCTCGCCGTCCTGCATGACCTGGGCGAACAGCGCCAGCACTGTGTCCAGGTGCTCCTTGTCGATCAGCAGGTCGCCCGCGTACCGGCCCAGCGCCTCCTCGGCGCTGTAGCCGAACAGCTCCTCGGCCTGCGGGCTCCAAAGATCGATCCTGCCCTCCGCGTCGAGCAGGACAGCGGCCACATTCAACACATCAAGCAGACCACCAGGCCCGGACGGAACAGCACCCGTCGCGGCGGGGTCGCCTTGCCAGGGATCGGGTGCACCCATGCTCAAGGCTCCTTCCAGCCGCAGCCAGGCCGCGTGCCCGGCCGGGTCGCCGGCGATGCCGCTGCTCCCGCCATCCCATCGTCCCTACCCCTGCTCGCACGCGCACGCCCGAACCCGACCAGGAGGGAGGGTGCAAACCGCATTCAGCCCTCGAAGCCCATGTTCGACGCTCCCCGTGATCAACTCTGTAGTAGCGGGGGTTGGGGGCGGGCGTGGCAGGCCAACGTCCAACCGGTGTTGCCCGGCGCGTTCAGATGACGATCCGACTTACGGTCGCCCGGTGTGGTTGCCTCGGCTCCAGCTGCCCGTTTGAGGGTGGGTACCGGGAAGAGCCAACGCCGGAGCGAGCCGCCCGGCCAGCCTGCGGCTACGGCTGCCACACGGATCCGTGCAGTCATATGTCGGCTATACAGAAGACCCGGCAGGATGGTCGTTGATCCAGGAGAGGCCTCCGAGGTCGAGGCGGGTGCGGGCTCGGGTGACGGCTACGTACGCGAGGCGTGCTTCTGTTTCGTCGATGGGTCCTGGGACGGGTCGGCCGTCGTTGTCTCGTTGGTCGGTGTCCTTGGGTGCGGTGAAGTCGTCAGCGACTTTCACGGTGCTCCATTCGCGGCCTTTGGCGCGGTGGGCGGTGGAAATCGTGGTGTCAGCAGTGTCTTCTGGCACGAGTCGGTCGACGGCCGTGAGGACGGTGTCTGTGCCGTGTTGGTCGATGAGGTCTACGAAGGGTTTGAGGTCGCGGCCTGCGGGGTCGGTCTCGGCGTAGTCCTGGAGTTCGCCCCAGGTGGGGAAGAGGATGAGTTCGGGGTGCCCGGTGCGGCGTCCTTCTTTGAGGTCGCGGGCGGCGAGGGCGAGGGCGCGGAGGTTGTCTCCTCCCCCGGTCAGGGCGACTCGGCTGCCGGCGGCGAGGTGAGTGAGGACTTCGGTGATGGCTCCGATGTTGGTGCGGCACAGCACTGCTTGGGGGCGGGGGGCGGGGGGCGGGTGCGAGTTCGGTGGGGATGGTGGTGGTTCCGGTCAGGCGGATGGGGGCGTCGGCGATCGCGAGCCAGCGGTTGGCTTCGGCGGCCAGGTTGGGGCCGAAGCGGAAGGACTGGGACAGGGCGAGGGTGGTGCCGTCGAAGCCGGTCATGATGTCGCGGGCGCCGCGCCATCCGTAGATGGCTTGGGCGGAGTCGCCTACGACGACCACTTGGGTGTGGTCGCGTTGTGCGGCGATGACGTGTTCGAGGACGGGGTTGGTGTCCTGGGCTTCGTCGAGGAGGAGGTAGTCGGCTTCGATTCGCGGTTCGCTGAGTGCCCAGATCTTGAGGTAGTGGTCGTGGTCGAAGCGGACGATGCCGTTGTCAGGGTGTTGGAGGTCTGCCCAGGCTTTGCGGGCGAAGGGCAGTACGGTGTCGGCGAATTGCTTGTGGAGTTCGGGGTCGTCGAGTCCGCGTAGGCGTGGCACGTGGTGGCGGGTGATGATGCGGTCGGCGGAGTGGCAGTAGCGGGTCAGGGTCTTCAGCACTGTCTGTGAGAGGGCCTTGTGTGTGACCTCGCGGTTGCCGATGCGGAGGTTCTTGGTGATGCCGAGGGCTTGTCCGGTCTTCCAGCCGGCTTGTCGAGGGCCGCCGAGTCGGCGGGCGTAGCGGTGGCCGACTGCGGCGTAGGCGAGTGCGTGTGCGGTCTTGCAGGTGACGGTGGATGGGAAGCGGCGCGCGGCGTCCTGGGCGATGGCTTTGTTGAAGGCGAGGTAGCGGCCCCGGCGTGGGGTGGATGCGGCGAGGAGGGCCAGGGTGCTGGTCTTTCCGGTGCCTGCGCCGGCTTGGAGCGCGAGGTGGCTTCCGCCGCGGAAGGTGTCGGTGGCGGCGGTCTGTTCGTCAGTGGGGTTCAACACCCGGGGGCTCCGTGCGGATTGTGGGTGGGTCGAGTCGACGTGCTGCGGCAGCAAGGAGTTGGTGCGGGGTGTTCCAGGCGAGGAGTTCGTCGAGCGTGGTGGCGAGACGCATTGCTCTGTGTTGTTCGGTACGGGCGAGGGCTTGCGTGATGGTGTGGGAGAGGTGTTCGGCGGGGCTGCGGTGGTGAGCTCTCGCGTTGCGCTTGAGGTGCCGGTGGGCGTCTTCGGGGAGGGCGATGTTGAGGAGCACGTGGCCGGAGGCGTCGGGGTAGTGGCTGGTGATCACGTCGAGGGGCAGAAGGGGCGTGAGCAGTTTTCGGGTGCGGTGCAGTGCTTTGGCGAGATTGGGGGCGCGGATGGTGGCCATCAGGTGTCGTCGTGTGTGGTTGGGGGCGAGTGGCAGGGCTGATGCTCTGGTGGCGTGGTTGAGTTCTACGGTGGTGCAGGGCCGGGTCAGGATGATTTCGACGGCGTGGCAGGTCGGGGGACGCTTTCGGGGCATGGGTGCCGGCTCTCAGGAGTTGGGAGCGGTTCGTTCCGGTTCTCGGCGCTGGCGCCGGGTGCCGGTGGGCAGGCGGTCGTGAATGTGCTGGTGGTGGAGCAGGGGGTCGAAGGGTTCCCAGTCGGTGAGGGCCAGGTCGGCTGCTGAGGGGGTTGCGGCGTGGACGGTACAGCGCTGGGTGCGCCAGCGGACCTGTTCCTCGTAGGGGAGGTGGCTGAGGTCGTAGAGCGCCATGACTGCGGCTGGGAGGGCGAGTTGGCCTCGTTCGGCAGTGGCAGGCAGCAGCTTCCAAGTCCCGGCGGGCGCGTCTGAGGAGAGAAGGGGGCTGGTGCAGCGGATTCGCCGGCGGGTCTGGGCGACGCACTGGATCGCGTCGATGGGTTGGGCGGCGAGGTAGCGGCCGTAGAGGATCTGCACGACCGGGCGGGAGGGGCGGCAGGTGGGCTCGGGTGCGGCGTTGACCTCGGGGCAGGGTGGGATGAAGGCGCGGGTGTCGAGCAGGCGGCGAGTGCGGATCGCCAGCCGGCGCCGCAGGTCGGCGAGGTGAGGCGGCAGCGCTGTCCGTGCCGTTGACGGGCACAGGCGGGCATGCGGGATGCGGCACCAGGCGGATCCGTCACCAGCCGGGAAGGCGACGCCCGACTGGACGTGCCAGCGCAGGGGCGGCGGGACTGCGGCTGCTGGAAGTTCGTGGGGGTGGAGGGCGATGCGCCGGGTGTGAGTGTGGGTGTACCAGTCGATCCGGTTGCCGCAGTCACGGCAGGTGGCGGACTGGGCCGTGCGCAGCAGGCGGGTGGGGCAGTCCGCGGCCACGCGCAGGGTGCGCTGTGGGCAGTCGCCGGTCGGTGTGCCGTCCCAGCGGCGCGGAACGGGGTGGGAGTCGGGTCGGGACATGGTCGAAAAGTCCCAGCCGACACGCCGGATGTGCGGGGGCCTTACCGTCGGTTCCCTCTGGCGGCTCAATCATGGGGAACTGGAGAACGAGGGGCGTACATGCATGCTGTCGGGGTGACCGGATCGGGTGATCTCGCCAGCGGGGGCGGTGAGGTCATTCGCCCGGGGGCTGGTGGCCCTCGCAGAGCGTGCCGAAGAGGTGCTCGAGTGGCACGCCGAGGGCGTGGGCGAGGGTGTGCCAGGTCGCGAGAGATCCGATGGTGCGGCCCTGCTCGATCTCGATGAGGGTGCGCCTGGACAGGCCGCTTTGGCGGGCGAGCTCGTCGTAGGTCCATCCGCGTTCGCCCCTCAGGCGTGCCAACTCCAGACGGAGGGCGGTGAGGTTCGGGTCGGGCGGAAAGATCGTCACCCGCCAATCCGAAGGTGCGGCCACCGGCCTTGTCAGTGCAGACCTCTGCCCTATTTCTGCAGGTCGTTGTGCGGTGGGCCGGTGGTCGGGCTCGTGGCGCAGGGCAGGGGTCTGCACTACGGTGTGCCGCCGCCGCCCCCCTCTCGTCGCGGCGTTCGAGCAGCAGGACGGGCCCTGCCCGCACATGCTTAGGAGGAACGCGCTCGCCATGAGGCTGTGGACCGTGCACCGTTCGGTGCCCCGCACCTGGATCGTGGAACTGCGCCCCAGGGCCGGTGGCCCTTTGCTGCACTGCCCACGCTGCGCGCCTGGCGGGGAGCTCCTCGGGTCTGTGGCTGCCCGGCCTGCCGCGCTTGCGCATCTTGCCGGGCATGCGCGCCGGGATGTGCTCCCGGTCCATTTGCGTACCTGCCAGTGCCACGAGCGCGGGTGCCGCTGGCATCCGCGTCATCGTGGCTGCGATGGCCCGGTGCTGCTGGTGCTCGCGCAGGAGCGGGGCGGGCGGCTTTGGCGCCTGGCAGATGTCTGCGCCGCCTGTGCGGCAGCCACTCCGCGTGCTGCCGTTGTTCCCGACAGCGCACACGTTGCGCGGCGCCCCGCCGGGCCCTCGTCGGACTCAGGAGGCCCGGTCCGCCACTTCGACGGGCCGCAGGAACGGGTCCTTGTCCGCAACGCGTTGACGTCGATGAATGCCTGTCTGCCGGAGGATGTCGGGGCGGCTGCGAGGCTTCTGGCCTTGCAGTGCGCGCTGCGGGCCGATTCCTTGGGCCGCCTTGTTCTGCCGGTCGGCCTGGTGCGGGGCATGCGGTTGGGTTCCGCCTTGTCGGCTTGGTATGAACTGGAGGACGCTCACTGGCTCATGCGGCTCGCAGCGCTGGTCAATGGTGCCGTCCAGGTGCAGCTCCTGGACCACGTCGGCTCGCTTCCCTCCCGGCAGCGCCGTGCTCGAGCCGCAGACTGGGCGCTGCGTGTGGTGCACCTCGCCGGTCGCGAGGGCTACGACCACAACAGGGCGTTGATGGCACTGGCTCTGGCCGCCTATGCGTCTCCGCAGGTTGCTCGGAGCGCAGTTGGGCGGGGGATCTTGTCGCATGCGTGTCGTCTCACGCCCGTGGAGCTGATTCGTATGGTGGAGCGGGTGCGGCGGGGTGAGATTTCGGGGTTGTGAGCTCAGGTCTTTGTGATGGGAACCACGGCCAGCAGCCACCACATCCCGCGGTCCTGCACCCTTGCGTTCCTGCTTCAGAAAGGGCGGACTGGCTCTCCAGGGCGCTGGCCGTGCCCCCCGGTGGCGCGCGTGCATTGCGGAGGCTGTGGTAGCGCCCGGCGGACAAGGAGCCGCAAGCAGGACAGGTCCTCCACGCTGCGCAGCAGCTGCGGTGGCTGAACAGCCGGGTGCCATGAATCAGTGCATCGGACGTACCCTGCATCACAACAACCCACGGCGTCTCTTAGCAACAGCCCCACCCCACAGGGAGCGGACCATGACCAGCAGCCACAGCATTGCCACCACAACCTCCATGCTCGAGGCCGAACTCCCCCAGCTGGAAGAGCAGCAGCAGGCGCTGCAGAAGGAACTGGAGCAGGTGACCGAGCGGCTGGAGTCCGTGCGTGGGGCCCTGACCGCGCTCAATGCCTTGGCCGGCACCACGCTCCCCCAGCCGCGAGCCGAAGTCCCGGCGCCCGCGGACACAGCCGTGCAGGAAGCACCCACCGAAGAATCGGCAAACGACGCGACACTCGAACCGGTGGCACCGGTCGGTGAGGCTCTGCAGACAAACGACGCTGCTGTGCCTGCTCAGAAGAAGACAACGAGCCCGCGCCGCTCCCCGCGCAAGGCTGCTGCGGCTCCGCGTAGGAAGGCGGCTGCCAAGGTGGCCGACGAGCCTGCGCCCAGGCGCCGGACGAAGAAGACTGCCAGCGGCAAGGCGGCCCAGGCCAAGACGGTGCAGGAGAAGGAGCCGGCCCAGGATGCCGGCGGGCTCACCGACCAGGTCGTCGCCGTGCTGGCCGGCCGCCCCGACACTCCGCTCCGTGCGCGGGACGTCGCGCAGGCCCTCGGCCGTGACGACACCACGGGCAGCATCAACACCGTGCGCAGCACTCTCGACCGTCTCGTCGCCACCTCCCGCGCCCACCGCGCCGGGCGCGGCCTCTACCAGGCCCCGGCCAACTGACGGAAGTGGGTCACGGCACAGCCCGCGCCTGTCTCGCCCTTAAGACCCTCGGGGTCGGTGACGGTGCCGCCCATTGCGGATCGTAGGGATCGATCCCGAAAGGACTGGGCATAGGGTGGCCGTCCCTCTTCGTCCGCAGAGACGGTGGCGGCTTCACCGTCCCGTGGTCCGCCTTCGATTCCCGCCGTGTATGTCATCACGGGAGGATCAACGCCGGCCACCGTCTCGGCGCGTCACTGACACTGGCCGTCCGATGAGTCGACCCGGTGCAGATCCTCTGGCCCGTCGTGGGCTGGTGGAGCATTACGACGGCGCCCCACGGCAAGGGCCGCCAAGCCTCGAAGAGTTGCGTGACGGAGCGACCGCCGGGTCAGGCCTTGCCCCGATCTCTGTGGGTTCCGTACCTGGCATCCGTTCCGCTCGGGCTGTTCGGCGACGGCGGTGGTGACCACGTCGCTTCAGCAGCGCCCCGGAGCGTGCTGAAGCTGTGTGCCCCCTTTGGTCACCCGGGCAGGAAGAGCCCTCATCCTCGTGCGGGCACGGACGGCTATGGTCGTGGCAGCAGAGAGGCCCCTTTCCAGCGAGGTAGTGATGTCTTCCCCCGTCTCAGGACACCCTGATGAGCTGCTTCAGCACTTCGGCCCGGAGGGGCTTCGGCGGCTGGACGCTGGCAGCCTCCTCGGCGCACGCTTGCCTTCAGCAGCTCAAGACGTACTCAAAGGTGTCGGCGTGCCACGTGTGGTTCCGCCCTACTTTCAGGCTCCCGCTTCCGAGGAACCTGTGCCGCTGGGCACGGTCGCGACAAGGTCGGGCGCCCGTGTGCCTGACGCCATGGCGTCGTGGCCGCGGGTCGGGTTCGACGGCTTGGCGCATCTGTGTGTACGCCCTGATGGCGCTGTTCAGGCCGTGGTGCTGGGGGATTCGGCGGATGACATGTTCGTCAGTGCGGACGTGCCGGCGCTCAATGCATCGCTCCTTGCCCTGGACCGTGCACAGCCCATAATCGCGGCGTCGGCAAGGCTGGAGGACGCGGCAGCCGTCTTCCGCAACTTGAATGAGGAGTTGCGGCGCATCGACTCGTCCGCCTTCGAACAGCGGGAATCGTGGTGGCCGCGGGTGCTGGACGATATCCGACACACACTGAACTTTCCGTTCTCGGCCGCGTTCGAGTATGTGGATGCGTCGGGTGCCAAGCAGGTGGTGACCGAAGCGACGGGGCCTGGGCAGCCGCATCCGGAGGAGATCATCTGGCGGCAGTTGGCTGCTGCCGGCGTCGAGGCGAGTCAAGTACGGCGGGTGTACTGCGAGCTGGAGCCCTGTGTCCTGCCAGGGCACTACTGCGCGATGTGGATGCAGTCCGCCTTTCCTCAGGCGCAGTTCACCCACAGCTTCGACTACGGGGAGAGTGCCGAGTCCCGTGAGGAAGGACTGAAGAGTCTGATCACCCACGCCGCCGAACAGGCGAGGCGCGGCTGATGCGGTGGGAACGGCCCGCTGCGGGCCGCGAGCCTGCGGCTGCCGCTCTGCTGGGCTGGCTCGCCGATCCACATGCGCCTGGCCTTTGCCTGGTTACCGGGGAATCGGGCTGTGGGAAGTCTGCTCTGCTCGCGTGGCTCGTTCACCATGGCACTGAGGATGGCAACCCCGCAGAGCGTACCGTCCACGCCGTTGTCCCGTTCGCGGAGGAGAGCCTGCATGGCGCCGTGTGGTCCTTGGCGGAGCAACTCTCAGTGGTGGCGCGTTCTGCGGACGAGCTCGCAGAAGCGCTGGGCAAGGACGCCCGCCGCACGGTGATAGTCCTGCCGGACCTCCACTCGGGCTCGGCGGTTGACCTGGTGCTCGACTTGGCTCGGCTGCCGCATCTTCGGTTGGTCGTGGAATGCCGCACCGGCAGCCCCGCTCACCAGGCTCTCAGCCGCGTTGAGTGTGCGGAACTGGATCTGAATCTCGATCAGTGGAGGGACCAGCAGCGATACGAGCAATGGCTGGCGTCCACACCTGCGCATGGCGCCCCAGCTACACCCCGTGCCGGCAGCACGTCGCTTGATCTTTCTGACCCGGTCGCGGTGTGTGAAGCGGACCCACGTCTGGTCACTCTCGGCTACGAGCGGGACGATCAGGACCACGGAGGCCTGCGAGCCGCGTGGTTGCGCGCGGGACAGGCGCTTTGTCAGGAGCAGTCACCTGCCTCACGGGCGCTGATTGTTTCGACTGTCCTGGGGGACAGCGCCGATCCGCGGCTTGCGCCGGCACTGGCCGATCTGGCGTCGGATGCGCCGTGGAATTTGGAGTGGAGTCGTGTCTGCGGGGACGTGAAGCCTCCCTGGCCAGGTCCTGCGACTGCGCTGGCAGCAGGAGCAGGACCGCTGGCCGGCTGTCTCCTGATGGCCGGCCATCAGGAGACAGTGCGGATCGTAAGCGTCAGCGATGCGACGTCACGGGGGCGTTTGCCCGCACGGGGCGGTCGACTTCGGGGATTGGCTGCGATGCAGGACGGCACAGTGCTGTTTCTCGATCAGTGGGGCGGCGTGGGTGCGGACCCGACCTGGACCGCTCGAGCGGCGGGGTCCGGAATTGAGAAGCTGCTCGATCAAGGCCCGTCCGACGCGGAACGTCTCCTCGCATCCTTGAAAGGCCACAGCGGCACCGCTATGGGTACGGTCGCGGGTCCGGCCACGGGGTCGGTGGTGCTGGGTGATGCCGGAGGCAGGGTCGCCGTTCACGGGGACGCCACGGCGGAAGCAGTGCTCCACAAGGGGACGGTGGCCGCTGTCGCCGGGCTGAGCCTGCCGCTCGACGACGGCGAAGCATTGCCTGTCGTGTACAGCGGCGGAGCGGACGGGACGGTCCGCGCGTGGGCACCCGGCCACTCCCCTATGTCCGAGGCCGTGGTCAAGCGGGCCTGCTCCGTGGTGTCCCTCGGTGCCGCGATCACTGAGAACGGGCCAACTCTGGCGGTGGCTTGGGCGGACGGCGTGGTGGACTGGATCCACTGTGACACGGGCACGCTGCGGTCCTTCAGGCCTGGTCCCCCCGTCCGGTCGGTCGCACTGACCCCGGAAGGCCGTTTGCTGATCGGGATGGACGAGGCGCTGACCTGCATCACTCCCCGAGAGGTTCTCAGCGACGCGCCCTCACGTGGCGTGGAGGGACACAGCTGACTGGTTTCACAGGGCCCTTACCTAGGCGGAGTTGACCACTGATCACCGTCCAGGGAGAGTTGGTCAGTTCGTGCATCAACGGGGGTAACGCATGGGAAAGCAGCTGCCCGACGACCTGGTCGAGGTCTTGGACCTGATAGGTATCGACTGGCCGCAGATCGACGAGGACGAGGTCAGGGCTTCGGCCAAGGACTACCGGAAGCTCGCCGAAGGCATCCGTGACGCGGTGAAAGAGGGCAACAACGCTTGCTCCCACATCGTCGCAGGGAAGAGCAAGGGCGAGACGGTCAACGCGATCGACCGCCGCTGGGGCAAGCTGACCACCAGAGACCTAACCACGTTCGCCAAGGGGTGCGACGACCTGGGCGACGCACTCGACGATTGCGCAGGGCTCATCCTCACCTGCAAAGTCGCAATCATCACCAAGCTGACCGCCACTGCCGCTACCGCCACCGCGGGAGTCGTCGGCATGTTCTTCACAGCCGGCCTCAGCGGTCTGTTGTCGGCAGCCGCTATCGGCGCGGCACGGCTAGTCATCCAGGAAGCCATCGACTACGCGATCGATCAGATCACCTCGATCGTCACCGACAAGATCGAAGGCAAGATCCTCGCCGAGATCGAGAAGCTGTTCTCCGATCGCCTCGGTGGGGGCGGCACTCACGACGTCATGGCCTCAGGAAGCGCGGGCATGGCACAGGATCTGGTCATCGAATTCGATGAGTTCGAACGCGCTGCGGGTGACTACCAGAAGACTGCAACCAACTTCGACAAGAAGAAAGGAGACTTCAAAGGGGGCGGCCCGCAGCGCAAGTCTTCTGTGAAGAAGGACAGCCGATTCTACAAACTCGCCAGTGTCATGGACAAGGCCGAGGACGCGGTCGACAAGAAGGCCGACGAGATGGTCAAGACCCTCGAAGACCACGGCGGCAAGATCGACAAGAGTAAAAGCAGCCACAAGGACGAAGACGAGCGACGCAAGCGGGAATTGGAGAAGTGCAAGCACGACGGCGAAGACGAGGAAGTCCGCACCTACTTGCTCAACGCCGACGGAACGGTGCAACGTCTGTACGAAGACGGGCGGACCAACCCCCTCGACGACGCCGACAAGACCCGCCTCAACAATGTTGTCCTGAACGACGGCAAGGCTTGGATCCCCAAAACCCCGAAAGAGAAGAGCGAGTTCTACTCCGACGCAACACACAAGGGCAGGGTCTCGTCTCAGAAGATCGGCTTCGACAGCAAAGACGATCTCGTACAAGCTACGCAAGCAGCCAGGATCGCACGTGACGACTACAAGGGTACGAACTACGCCGCCGGCCGGTACATCGACCCGAAGACCGGCACAGAATCCATCCTGGTCGGGTACAGCAACAAGGCCGGCCACTCCGAACGGATGATTGGGCGCCCGCTCCTGCACAACGGGAAGGAGGACGGTCTCACCGAAGTATTCACCGAACGTGAACCCTGTAAGAAGCCCCCCGAGTGTGCACGATGGCTGGACTACTATTTCAAACAGGACTTGAAGGTGACACACGTCGCCGACTACTACAAACCCGACGGGACCACGACCAATAAAGAGCACAGTGATTACGTCGACCACGTGAAGAAGCTTCACGGCAAGTAGGTAGCGCTAGAGTAGGATGACGGACGTGAACTATTCTATTACTCCAATGCAGTTGGTACAGGCCTACGGGCTGGACAATGTCGTTTACTTCCCGCAAAGCGGGGCTGCAGAGTTCGATCCGCGTTCGGCGAACTTCTTGAGTTCTGTAGGGCTTCCACATTCGGAGGTGTTCACGTCCAGGGAAGACGTCGAGGATCCTTATCCGGCCGATCTCGACGCGATCAGCCTGGGGAGCCGCTTCGATCACTACGGCATGCCTTGCCCGGCGGAGAGCCGGTCCTGGTGGATGCTCGGCTACCTGTTCACCTCCCTTGTGGCCGTCGACCCCAAGTCCGGAAAGGTGTACGCCTTCCCGGAAGGATCCGCCGGCTACGTCGAACTCCACCGAGACGTCGAGTCCCTGGTGTACGCGCTCATCGAGTTCCGCAAGCTTGAAGTCGACCACGACAACGACGTCGACCCGGAGGAGCTGTCAGCGCGTTTCAAGCAAGTGGTCGGCGCCTTCGACCCGACCCCCTTCGCTGACGAGGAATCACAGTGGAACCTGTCGCTGGAGGAACTGGAACACGGCATGTGGTGAGTCCAGTCTTGGAGTGACGCAGGCAGGGTCGGGGCTGCGCCAGGCTACGGTCGCCTTGCCCGTGGTCGAACGTCGAGGTGACGACGCCTCAAAGTGGCCAGGGCACCCGGTACCCATCCCGAGGAAGACGGAGAGCCGGGCCCCACCTGTGCAAGGGGTCATGCAGCGGACGGCCGCCCGGCATCGCCGAGCAGCGGTACAAGAAGCGCAACTCCCGTGTCATCTGGTGCCGCACGTGACTATGCAACCCAGCAATACACGCTCTCGCCCTGTTCCGGCGCTGCGGGTGAGGGTGGCCAGCCCTCTTCGTCCGCAGGGACGGTGACGGCGTCACCGTCCCGCGGTCCGCCTTTGGTCCCCCACGTGTCGACGGGAGGTCCGCTAGTCGACTAGCGGACGGTCGGGGCCCCGTTGACGGATCCGGCGCCGAACAGGACTTGGCGCTGGCTGGCGGTCAGCCGATCGAGGGCGCGTGCGGGTCTTGTGCAGAGCGGTTCCGCGTCTGGTAGGTCGGTCCGGTAGGTGCAGCAGGTCGTGCAGTGGGGTGCCGTGTTCGGCCCAGGTGCGGAGCCGGTCGCGGTCGACCCAGTGAACCTGGTGCCGCTCGCCCCAGGCCTTGGCGTCGCGGGTGAAGGATCCGTTGGTGACGACGACGGCATGGTCGGCTCCATGGACTGGGCCGGCGGTTCCCTTGACCTGGTACATCACATGGGAGCCGACCTTGGCGCCGACGGTGGTGTGCTTGGCCTGGATGACGATCCTGCCGCGGCTGTTGTGCTGGCCGATGACGTCTGCGGCCTGGTCTCCTTGCTGGCCGACGCGGCGGGCTGTCCAGCCGTCGCGGATGATGAGGTCCCGCAGCGCGAACTCGAACTCCTTGTCGTTCATGGCGTCGATCTGCGTGAGCGTGATCCTGAGGCGGGCCAGGCTCTCGGCGCGTATCCGCATCGCGTGTGCCGAGCGCACCGCACGCCAGCCTGCGAACGCCAAGCCGCCGGCACCGAGCGCTGCGAGTACCGGCCAGGCATCCACTGCTGCGTCCCGGGCGGCGACGGCGGTCCTCGCGAGGAGTGTGACCGCGGCGAGGGCGACGACGCCGGCTGCGGCCCACTCCGCCGAGCCACGGGGTTTACGCGGTCGCAGCCGCCGCCGGGGCATCAACGTTCCACCGACGCCGACATGGAGGGCTTCGGCGCAGGTGCCGGGTTCTCGGTGGCCTCACCGAAACCGATGAACTGGCCCCATAACCAGCTGCCCGCGACGATCGCGGCGATCGTCCAACCGCTCATCCTCTTCCTGCTGGGCCCGGGCTTGCGCCGGAGGTGACCACGTACCCGGTAGAACCCCTCGGGTGGTTTGCCTGCCATGTGTCTGTCCTCCCGTCGGAGGCCGCCCAGCGCGGCTTCCTCTGAGAGTTGGTAGCAGCGGGCACCGACAACACCCGGTGGATGATCAGGCTTGCCGGCAAGTAAAGAGGCCGAACCAGACACACGGCTGCCGTTTGTTCGATTTCATGCGACGCGCGGGGTCCTGGCCTGCGGAATCGCGAGCGCTCGGTGAGAGTGCTAGGTCGCTGACGAGGCAGGAGAGGAGCGTGGGTTCGCGCAGGCGGTCCCGCTCTGGCGGAACGCTGCGGTCGGCCGTGACAGTGAATGGCGGGAAAGCGCGGCCGTGTTCGACCCGGTTCCAGGTTCGCTCAGGCATTCACTCTGTCGTGGGAAGCGGGTGGTGACGACCTGAACAGCGTTATGCGAAGAGACCGTCAGCGGGGACGCCAGGTGCGGATCTCGAGGTGGGTGATGTGTGCGTCGGGGTGGATGCGGCCGGTTTCGACGAGCCATTGGTGAATGGCTGCGGTGACGTCGCCGCCCGCTTGGTCGACGCGGCGGGCGATGTCGGTTGCGTCGTATCCGCCGGTGGTGGCGGAGCCGTAGGAGCGTTCTTCGGTGTGGTCGGCTCTTTGGATGACGTCGCGGCGGATGCCGGGTGAGTCGGTGCGGCTGCCGGAGGGGTGTACGTAGCCGCTCTTGGCGAGGCGGACGGTGAAGGCCAGGCGCAGGTTTCGGCGGGCGGCTTCGGCGATGAGGGGGCGTAGGCGGGCGGAGCCGGAGGCGATTGCCTGGGTCCCGGCGCGACCGGTTCCGGTGCCGGTGGGGGTGATGAGGACGGCTTTGGTGCGCACTCTGGCTTTGGTGCCGGTGGCGGTGGTGCGGCGGGTGATGTGGGGGGCTGCGAGTTCCGCGAGTTCGGCGGGGTCGCTGATGCCCGCGGTCGTGAGGGCGGTGAGGGCGTGGGTGAGGGCGGGGACGAAGGCGGCGCCTTTGCCGCGTGTGTAGAACTGGGAGACGAGGGAGGAGTCGCGGTTGATGATGCGGGCGATGTTCTTCTTGGTGAGGCCGGCGGCTTGGAGCTGGTTGGCGAGGCGGGCTGCTTCGTTGAGTTGGGGCTTGGGGGCGCGGCGGCGTGGGGGCATCAGGTGTTCCTCAGGGCGGTGCGGCCCAGGTCGCGCAGGGCGAGGAGTTCGTCTTCGGTGGTGGGTGCGGTGATGGGGCCGGTGAGGTGGCCTTTGCGGAGGTAGTCGCCGGGCTGGCCGTGGTAGGGCCAGTCGTCAGGCTGGGTCAGGTAGAGGGCGTCGGTGCGGAAGGCGACGACGGTGCCGGGCGGGGTGTGCAGGGCGCCAGCGTAGGTGTTGTCGTTGCGGTGGCGCTGGGTGAGGAGGGCGGCTCGGGCTGCGGACCAGATGCCGGCGGCCCATTCGGGGTGGGCGTTGGGATCGCGGGTGAAGCCGGTGGGGCGTTGCCAGGTGATGGTGTCGTCGGTGAAGGCGATGATTTCGGCGTCGGCGGGGAGGTCGCGCTCGTGGGTGCGGGGGGTGGTGCCGGTGACGAGGCGGGGGCGTTGCGCGAAGGAGCCGATGCCGTAGAGGAGGAGGGCGCGGACGGCGCGGGAGGCGAGGTGGGCGGCGGTGCGCTGGTTCGGGTCGCCGTGGAGTTCGGCTTGGGCAGCGAGGGAGGCCCAGGCTTCTTTGAGGCGGGTGGCCCAGTCGTCGAGGGGTTTGCCGTCCTGCCAGAGGAGGCCGTCGAGGATTTCGATTTTCCAGGGCTGGAGGGGGTTGGTGAGGGCGGTGTGGATTTCGGGGCCGCCTGCCCAGGTGGTGAAGGTGGTGCCGGGGGCGCTGGGGTAGTGCCAGGCGCGGTCGCCGGGTGCGGGGGCGGGAAGGAGGCCGACGTGGTTCCAGCCCTGGGGGACGGTGACGCGGATGTGCCAGTGGCCGCAGCCGTAGAGGGCCTTGGTCTGTTCTTTCTCGCTCCAGGAGGCGAAGCGGGCGGCGGTGACGCGCTGCGGGGTGCCGACGGGGGATTTCCATGTGTGTTTGGCGTAGGCGAAGGTGCGGTCGTATTCGACCAGGGCGGGTAGCTGCTCGGGAACGTGGGGTGGGGTGAGGAGTTCGGTTCGGCCCTGGCCGGCGGTGGCGTGGAGGAGGCCGCGGAGCTCTTCGGACAGGACGGGGTAGCCGTCGGCGTACTGGCCGCGGGTGGGGATGGTGCGGGTCCACAGGTCGCGACCGGTCTGGGAGGGAGAGCCCATGAGGACGGCGTCGGGCCAGTGGGCGCGCAGGGCCTTCCAGAGGAGAACGAAGGCGTCGCGGACGATGTGAGGGGTGGCGCCATCGGTGTTGAACCACTCCCCTGCGGAGCGGATTTCGACGTGCTGGTCACTGCCCAGGGCCTGGTAGCGGCCGACGGGGTTGCGGGGGTGGACGAAGTGGCCTGCCATCCGGTCCTTGCCCCGGCCGGTGTCGGTGCGCCAGCCGGGAATGGGGGCATTCAGCCAAGCGGCGACGGCGTCCTTGAGGAACGGGTACTGGTCGGCCTGGAAGTGCCAGGGGGCGCCGCCGGTGACGAAGATCCGCTCGATACCGGCGGGCAGGACGTGGAAGACGGCTTCGAGGATCGCCGCCGCGGTGGGTGCCGGCAGGTCGATTTGGAAGGTCTGGTCACGGTGGACCAGGACGCCGGTGTCAGTGTCCAGGAAGACGGTGGACCTGGCTTGTTGGGTGAAGTTCGGATGCGTAGAGGCCAGGCCGTTCGTGTGGGCGAACCATGCGTCTCCTGCCTGCCCCTCTGGAATGGACGGCAGCTCGCGGTCGCCTCGCCGCGGGGCTGTCACCGCCTCAGGTGCGGCGGCTGTCACGGGCTCAGCGACCTCGACGGGCGCGACGGCAGGCTGCTGCGCCTCGAGCCTGGTGGGGCGCATCGCAGGGGCGGCCGCCCCTGCGGCGGCTGTGATGTCGGGAGTGGGTTCCAGCGCGGCAGCGGCGGTGAGCAGTTCCTCTTCCGGCGGCGCGCTCGTGACTGCTGACGAGGTGGTGAGGCCCTTGGGGGCAAGGCCCGGGGCCAGGCGGACAATATCGGCGACGCTCATGCCTGCGGCCGGGGCGATCCGTTCGGCCTTGGCCTTATCGTGCCCGGCGAGCGCGGTGACCTTCTTGTCGCGTGCCGCCTCGAGCCTCGCCAGAGCGGTCCGCGCCTTTTTGATGTCGTCGCGCAGTGCCCGCAGTTCGGCGAGGGTGGCGGTGTAGGTGTGGGCGTCCATCACGGTTCCCTTGGAGGCTGGTGCGGCGCTGGGGCGGGTGTGGTGGTGACGTAGGCGATGGTGCCGCCGGAGTGGGAGGCGAGTCGGGTGCCGAGCAGTAGGCCGGCCAGGTCGCGGTCGCGCGGGTCGGTGGCGGTTAGGTGTGTGATCGGCCGGGCAAGGTCGGTGACGTAGCCGGCGAGGACAGCATCGGGAAAGCCGTGGCGACCTTGCTCGTCTTTCTCCCAGCGGTCCAGCCCGGTCAGGATGGCGACCACGTAGCCGGAAACGGTCACGGGCAGCACTCCCCCGGCTGCCAGGCTTGCCGCGTCGCAGCGCCACCAGCCGTGCAGGGACTCGCGCAGGAGCGCAGGGCTCAGGTTTGCGGCGAATCCGGTGGGGCGGCGGCTCGGGTCGGGCGGCGGGGCGGCGTCGGCGCGTAGTACGGCGATCTCAGGGACACCGATGCGGTGCAGCGGCGCGGCGGGGCGGGTGCGTAGCGCCTGAACGGCTTCCAGCGGGACCATGACGCGGACCCCGTGACGGGCAAGGCCAGGCAGCAGGCCAGCGCGCACGAGGCGACGGAAGGTCGTGATCGCGCAACCGAGTTCGGCGGCGGCTTGCCCCGTGGTCAGGAACACCTCCGCCCCCTTTCTATACCTACTCTGATATCTGATCAGGCATCGACAGTATCGAGCTCGGTGGAGACTCGTCAAACGGCCGCTCACTCCGAATGGTTGGCACGTGGGACTCATCATTCTCACGACTCCTCGGCGCGTGGCGCGACCTGTCCCGCCTGGTGGAGGTGGTGCTGGAGATGAGGGCCTTGCCCGCTCGCGGGGCGGGTTCACCAGCAAGCTCGACCTGAGCGCGGACGGCCGTTGCCGCCCATTGTCCCTGGCCGTCACCGCTGGAGAGCGGGCAAACTACGCCCTGTTCGAGCCGGTGCTGGATAAGATCCGCGTCCCCAGGACCGGTCCGGGCAGGCCGCGCAAGAGGCCCGACAGCCAGGCCGCCCGCCTGCGAAAGGGCTCGCGTGGCGGACGGCCGCATGGCTTCGACGGGGACCGCTACAAGAAACGCAACACCGTCGAACGGGCGATCAATCGCCTGAAACAGTCCCGGGCAGTCGCCACCCGCTACGACAAGCGCGCGTACGTCTTCCTCGGCGCCGCCACGGCAGCAGCCCTGATCATCTGGCTGCGAACTTGACCGCCCGGCCAAGTCCTATCGCCACTCCCGTTCCTCGCCCGTCGAGAGGCGAGCAGCATTAATCCTGGCCTTCTACAGGGCAGGTCGGGCTATCGTCGCTGCATGGCCCGATCTTGCGTGTTCTGTGGTGGTACGCCGGTCACCAACGAGCATGTCTACCCTCAGTGGCTGGCCGAGGCGTTCCCCGAGAAGATGCGGACCGGCCGAGCCATCATGGGCTCGTACTCTGACAAAGGCAGCCTCAGACGCCACTCCGGGCGCATGTTCACGGCGCAAGTCAAGGCGGTATGCGAGCCTTGCAACAGCGGCTGGATGAGTGCCCTCGAAGGACGAGCCAAGCCGTGCCTGCTGCCGATGATCAAGGGCGAGATTCTAGAACTGCCGCCCGAGGCACAGGAGATCCTGGCCACCTGGACTCTCAAGACTGCCCTGATGTGCCAGGTCATGCTTCCGCAGGCCCAGCCGAACCTACCGGCTGAGCTCTTCACGGATCTGTACCGGGACCGTCAGCCGGCCGAGGAGATGAAGGTGTTCTGCGGTTACATGATGCCGCCGCAATACCTCAACGGACCGAGTCCCATGGAGAACCGCTCCGTTCCCCGCATGATTCGCCACCGAAGGGCAGATGGGCAGATGTACGAGGCCTGGACCACCGTGGTGACCATACGGATCGGCTACGCAGTGGTTCAACTAGTGAGCGCAGGTCCAAAAGGGCTGCGGTATGAACTCGGATTCGAAGGCTCCTACATAGAGCCGTTGTGGCCCGTGCGGGATACGTTCTCCTGGCCTCCTCGCGCTCTGAAGACGCTCAAAGAGTTCAACGTCTTCGCCGACCCGCTCAGGCAAGTGAGCCGATCGCTCCCCGAGTAGTGTGCCAGTGCGGTCAGTTGATCTCCGAAATCGATCGCCCTGTACTACAGAGGCGGTTACCGTCCTGAACATGGACGACTCGCTCTCGTACGAGAGCTTTTACCAGGGGGCCAAGAAGGCGGCCCACAAGGCCATGGACGACCATGGCCGCCCGGAGTGTGACGAGTTCGCGCTCCACGCCGGTGTCGCGGTCGAGAAGCTCGCCAAGGCGGCCCTCGCCGCGAAGAATCCGGTCTACGTCGCAGAGATCCGCAACAACAGCGCGGACATGGTCATGCACCTCGGCGGACATGTTCAGTTGGACGAGGAGAAGGTCCGCACCGTCGGGGCCACAGAGGCCATCAAGCGGCTCCGGAAGATCGGTGTGCTCAAGGCCGATACCGATCTCGACCTGCTGCGCAGGCAGTTCTGTGGACAGATCACCTATGCCTGCGGCGAGGCCGCCGCTGGCGGAGCCGGCTGAACTGCCGTGGGCGGGCAGTACTCTGCTTGGAATCGCGTCAACTCACCAGCGATGCCACGACATGCACGGAACGGGGGAACGTGACCGACAGCAACCTGCCGCAGATCCCGAACTCGAGGAACAACAACAGCGGCACCGTCGGGAGGGATCCGCAGGAGGAGCTCCGTTTTCCACCGGTCCGGAACGGCGTGGACTATCTCCGTAGTGTCGTTGAGCTACTCGACGGTGACCCCGACCCTCGAGACTTGAAGTACGCAGTACTCCACCTTCAGGCGGCCACTGAAGTGCTCCTCAAGGCCCGCTTGGTCGCCTTCGACTGGCGGCTGGTCTTCGCCAAGGTCGACGAGGCCGACGAAGACGCTTACCGGCGGGGCGACTTCAACAGCTGCAACATGAAGGACGCCATCAAGCGGCTCCGTGACCAAGGCATTGAGATCTCGCCGGAGGACAAAGGAAACATCACACATCTCGGGCAGCAGCGTAACCGGCTCCAGCATTACGGACTCACAGACTCCGTAATCGCCGTCGAGACTCGCGCGGCTAAAGCACTCGACTTCCTTCTTAATTTCGTTCATGATCACCTCGTTCCCAGGCTTGGTGAGGCTGAAGCTCGCGTCGTTGAGCGCGAGATGGATGTGCTGCGACCGAGATTTCGTGAGATCCGGTCCTTGGTCACGGAGCGGTCGAAGCGACTGCCGGGTGCACTTGAGGCCCACCTCGACTACACCGTGGTCTGTCGGACCTGCGGGGAGTGGGCTCTGGTGACTCGCGGTGATCCCGCGTGCCGCTCTTGTCACGAGACCTGGGAGCACCCAACCGACGCTGCTTGCTGGTATATGTGCGATGTACTCGGAGTCAGCTTCCGTGAGGCGTGGGACGCGATCAAGACGTGTCCAGTGTGCGAAATCAAGGCGGTGGTTCCAGGCGCATTCGTGGCCAGTTCACGGGACACCGCGATCACCTTGTGCTTCACATGCGCGTGGAGAGTTGGACTCATGATGTGCATCGAATGCGGAGAACTTGTCCCGCAGGACGGAGAGGGAGTTCGCCAGCGGGAAGGCTGGGGAATGTGCAACTCATGCCGCGAATGCAAGGAGCCTGAGGGAAACCTCCGCTGATTGATCATCAGCTTCCTCGATTCACTGCGATGAGGTTATCGTGGGGATTCGAAAGGGCTGGGAGTGTCTGAACGTCTGAGTCACAATCGCTTCCTTTGGCTCACGTCGGCTGCGTAGGCCGCCCAGTCCCCGGCGGATGCTTGCTGCCACCGGACGGCGACTTTGATGTGGACCCCGAGCATCCGGGCGAGGATCGCGGCGGGGACTTCGGCCGCGAGAGTGAACAGTGCGGTGGAGCGATCCTGCTTGGGCCGGACCCCGATTCGGTGACGGCGCTTGCCGATCTGACTGTCGGTGAGAGGGCGCCCTGGGTGACCTCCCGGGAACAGCCACGGAACGTCGTCCGGGGTGCCGATCTTGGCCTTGCCGCAGCGGGTGGCGACGAGCTCGCGGACCAGGTCGGCCAGCGGCGTGGGAAGGACGACCGGCGAGGTGCCGAACGTGATCCCGACGGTGTCGCCGTCGATGGTGACGTCGTCGACGGTCAACTGGCTGATGGTGACTCGGCCCCCGGTAATGAGCGCTCGCACGGCCTCCTGATGGACTTGCCGCTTGACCCGCTCGATCTGGACCGATGCCGAGCAGGGTGAAACAGATTCCCTGCCACTACCACGATGGCGATGATCAACGTGTCCGTCATTCGCGTACCCCTCTCCGTCTGGTTGGAGTTGCAGTCGAGGGATAGTCTCGGTTGTCCTGCAAAGCGTGACGTGGCAGACGAAGATCTTCGGGCTGAACGCAGGCGGGGCCCGGTCACGGTGGCAGGCTTACAGCTCCTGCATGCGCGCTTTGTCGGCCGCTGGTCCTTGGGCGCCAATCATTCTCAGGCGGGATTCGATGGCCCCGACCGTCCGGCCGAGCTCTTCGCTCATCTCTTCGGCCGTGGCGTTGCGTGCACAGCGCTCGGCCAGTTGCTGTTCCTCCTCGTCTGTCCATGGGGTGTGGGAGCGGTGGTGGGTCTTGCGCAGTTCGTCGTGGGTTGGTCCGGTCCGTGTCGGCGGAGTGTGTGGCGCGGTGGGGGTGGAGGGCTGGGGTGTGGTTGGGCGTGGTGCGAGTCCGAGTTGGAAGAGCTGGTACTCGAGGGCCAGGACGCTGCGGCCGAACTCCTTTGCCAGTTGGGAGAGGTCGCGTTCGTGGCGGTAGCGGTTGAAGAGTCGTGTGCGCTCGTCGCTGGACCACTCGGTGCCGCGCCTGGGGGCGGGGAGCGGGGCGGGCGAGGAAGGGGCAGGCTCAGGTTGGCCGGCGGATGGGCCGGTGGCCGCTTGGAGGAGGCTGGCGAGGCCTGGAAGGTGGGCGGGGTCGATGGTTCCGTGAAGCTCTCCGTGTACTTCTCCGTCGTGGGTGGCTGCTGTGAGGGTGATCGTCAGTTCGGAGTCGTGGCCGTTGGCGGTGAGTAGGTAGCGGTGGCCGCTGTGAGTGAGGGAGATGTCCATGCGGCGCTCCGCATGTGGCGTACTCGGTGGTGGGATCTCGGAGGTCGCTTGACTGCCGGTGGGGGCTGCCAGGAGTGCATATACCTGCCATGAAGCGGAAAAGCGGCCGCCGTTGTCGAGCTGGTAGGTCACAGCGGCGGGGTCGATGTCTGCTGCCCCGTAGAGGACCTTGAGGGTTTGGCCGGCGAAGGGGCTGGCGGCTTCGGGGCTGCCGGGGACGGGCCGGTAGGTGAGGTGGCCGCAGCCTGGGGTCGTCTCTAGGAGGGGGGTGTCGAGGTCTCCGTGCCAGTTTCCGGAGGCGTCTTGGAAGGCGTAGATGATGGCCATGGTTCTGGTGTCCTTTGAGTGGGACTGGGCTCAGTAGTGGAATCGGACGCTGTGCAGGTCGCTGATCGTGATGGCTGCCTGTTGCTGGTCGGGGGCGAGGCCGTGGAAGAAGTAGGCCTCACCGATGCCGTCGGCGAGAATGCGTCGGAGTCGGTCTTCGCCGGCGTTGTGACGGTGGGCTTCGAACAGAGCTCGCCTGTGCGGCTGGGGCAGTTCTTCAGTCAGGTGGCGGAGTCGTGGATCGTCGAACTCGCCCTGGAGGGTGGAGTAGGTGAAGCGGGCGTGCAGTTGGACGGCTACGCATCCGTGGTGGTCGAGAATGCGTTGATGTGCGGTGTATCGCGCGTGTGTTTGCCAGGTGCGGATGATCTCCCGCTCGAGCAGTGCTGCCTGTGACGGGCTGAGGGTGCTGGTGTCGCCGTCGGCCCAGCGAGCGACTGCTGCGGGGTAGGCGAACAGACGGTGCGCCAGGGCCTCGGTGTCCTGGTTGCGCAGAAGATGACGGATTCGGGCGGCTGGAGATCTGGGTGGTCGGTGGGTCCAATGTCTGGCGTCTGCGAGGTCAAGGGAATGTGCGACTGAGGTGATCGTGGTCGTCATGGTTCGGTCAGTCCGGGGCTGTTGAGCGGACGGCGTTGCCTGTGCCGACGGTCGTCGTTGGTGAAGCGGGGCAGAGAGCAAGAGCCGGCGGGTGATGGGGGTTGGCGCAGTGAGGGTGCTTTCGGCGCTGCGGGTTGATCTGTCGCCGGTGGGCGGAGAGACCACGGGGTCGTTCGTTGGGCGTTTGGCTGAGGCCAATGTGCTGCCGGTCGGGCAGGTGCTGGGCCTGTTGGGTGCGGGGGCGCCGCGCGAGCCGGACTGGCGGGTGTGCGAGGTCTTTCTGAGTGAGCAGGCGTTGCGCGGTCTGGCTGTCCTGGCGGGCCGTGATGTGGAGTGTCTGCGTCGGGCGTTGCCTACGGTTGCCGACCGCGGCATGGAGCGGTCAGCGGGACGCCCCGTGTGCATCGCGGGGTGGCCTGCCGGTTGGCAGGTCCTGGCGGAATGTGGGGGGTGTGCTGCTCGCCGGGGTGACGGGCTGCGGTCGGCGTGGCTGGCCGGTGGGGCGGCCTGGCAGGTCTGTGTGCGGCATGGGTGGTGGCTTGAGGGTGTGGATGCCTCTTCTCACGTTTCGCTTGCGGCAGTTCCGGATGTGGTCGCCGCTCACAAGGCGTGGCTGGTTCTGCGACGGCGGGTGGGGCCTTATGCGCGGGCGCTGTTGGCCGACGCCGGGCAGGTGGCCTGGTACTGGTGGCAGGGTCGGCAGATGGGCTGTGAGACGGTGTGGGCGGGCCGGGAACGCGCCTTGGGGTGGGGGCGGCGGCCAGCAGGTGTGCCGCTGGTGACGTACCCGGAGGCGGTGAGGGTCGCCGAGTGCATGGCTGTGCACGAGCGGCAGCGTCGTTGGGGTCGGGAGTTCGACAACGGTGCGCCGGGCTGGGTGTCGCGTCGCTGGATCAGTTGGGTTGGTGAGCGGCTGGGGTTGGCGGTTGAGATGGAGCGGGCGGGATATCGGGCGTTGCGGGCGTGGACGATGGAGCACTGCATCACCACGCCTGTGGCGGATCGGCTTCGCCAGTCGCCCCCGCCGCACGGTCATCGCCGTGGGCCCCTGCCTGTGATGGATCCTCATCGTGCGCTGCCTGAGCGGGGTCCGCTGCTGGAGGCGTCGTGCTTGCCATGGCGGCAGGGAGTGACGGCGGGTGGGTAACGGGGAGGCATGGCCGCGGGCTTGGGACGCTTTGGTTCCGTGGTGGTGGCGATGGGTCACCACCGGCTGTTCTTGAGGAGCTGCGCCGGATTGATGTCACGGGCGTAGTGGTGGAGGTACCAGTCCATGCTGTGCGTGGCGACTGGCCTTACGTGCCCGGGGGACAGTCCGAGCCTGAACCCGCTGCCCGGGTCGTCGGTGATCTCACGAACCTCTGGCGCATGGGTGGCGTAGAGGATGTGGTCTTGGTAGACGGCCAGGGGGAAGCGGCCGGTGTGGGCGGTCGTGCCGAGCTTGCGGCGCAGGTTGGCCCTGGCGTTGGCGATGATGCTGGCGTGCAGGTCGGGACGCCAGGTCGGGTCGTCGGGCGTGTCGTAGGTCTGGCCGGGCATGTGGTCGTGCGTGTTGGGCGGCAGGGCGAGCAGGTCGATGCCTTGGAGCGCTGAGGTGTGGATGGCGCGCAGCAGTGCGAGGTCGACGTCGTCTTTGCTGCCCAGTTGCTGGATGGCGTGGCAGAGGTCGTCGGGGGGCATGTCGGCGGTGATGCCCAGGCGTTCAAGCGCGGCGAAGTGAGCGAGGCGGATGCGCTGATACCAGGGGTCGAGGTAGGGCCGGGTCCGGCCGAGTCGCAGGTATGCCTTGACGGGGGCGACGGGGATGCCTCGGGATTGGGCATAGGCCACGGCTGGGGTGGGGTGCCAGGCCGGCCCGGTGCTCGGGTACGGGGCGGGCAGGTGCGGGTGGTGCTGGCCGGAGCCGGATAGTTCGACCAGCCAGCTGCCGGGAATCTTGCGGTCGAAGGTGGGGTGGTCGACGAGTTCGGCCGGACTGTAGGCGAGGCGGATGTTGTTGATGTCCGCGACGCGGAGCAGGTTGACCGCCAGACAGGTGACATGGGTGAGGGTGGCCTCTGCGTCGGTGGGCGGGCGCCACCAGTCGTAGTCCTCGGCGATCACCTTGTCTGCCTTTGAGCGGCCGTGAGCGAGGCGGTGGCCTTCGGGCGCCTCGCACGGCGCCGGGTCGACGACTCGTGTGAGTGCTCCGGGGGCGCCCTCGGCGAGCAGCTTGCCCGTGGTGGCGTGGAGGTGCGGTGGCGGGCGGAGGTCGCTCATGAGCTTGTGCCCGCAGGCCCCGGGTGATCCGATCGGGGTGCGCATCAGGTGTGTGTACGTTCCGAGGAAGCGTGCGAGCTGGACTGCGTCGAGGTGTGCGGGGAGCTGCCAATCGTCGAGGGCGCCCCAGGGGGCGACGGCCAGGTGCATGCAGTCTGCGTCGGGGTCTTGGTTGCTGGGGTGGACCGTCGTCCAAGGGTCGAGTCCTTGGTGGTCGGTCTGCCAGCCGATTGATGCGAGGTGCCGGAGCATCGGGTGGTCGCTGTGGGGGTGCCGCTGTGAGGGTGTTGGTGGGGTCGTGGGCAGCGAGAGGTGCTGTGTGGCGGTGTCGGTCAGCACGAGCAGGGGGCCAGCGTTCAGTCCCCCGTTCTTCACGGGAGGCGTCCCCAGGCCGGCGGTGGTGGTCCAGGACAACAGGCTCGCCAGGGTGTCGGCCGGGCAGTGGCGGGCGGTTCCGTCCGCCATGTGGGCGGTGAGTCCGGAGGTTGCGTGGGCTTCGAGTACGGCGAGGGGGCCGGCGGCGGTGCTCCGCCCGCGGGCGGGGTAGTCCAGGCGCGCTGCGGGAGGCCAGACGAGCTGCTTGGTTTCGATTGGGGGGAGGCGTGGGTTCGACGGCGAGGCGGGCGGCGGGACAGGTGCGGTTCGGGGGGACGGTGGGGGGCAGCGGGTTCCCAGGTGCTGCGGCTGACCGCCGACGCGCTGGACTGTGGGCTGCTGGCAGCGCCAGCACCTGTTCCCCACCGCGTCTAGGAAGGGGATCTGGTGGTGCAGCGGGCCCAGTGCGGCCCAGTCCGGGAGGGTGGCGGCCGATGGGGGCAGCGGGGTTTTCGTCAGGTAGGCGTGCAGGCCTTGCAGCAGCTGTTGGTACACCGCGGCGTTGTGTCCGCGCGGGGTGGCTGTTCCCCTTTCCCATGAGCGGACGGCTGCCTCGCTGACGCCGCAGGCGCTGGCGACCTGGTACACGGAGAGGCGGCATTCGCGTCGCAGTCGCAGGCGCTCCGGCGCCTGAGGCAGCTCAGTCGTGTGAGCTGCTGTGACGGCATCCTCGTCGAACAATGCATCCATCAAGGTCTCGGCTCCCCCGGGCCATCGCAGGTGACGGGCAGTGCCGTCCGCGGTTGTGTGCGCTACGCGGCACAGCATGCCTGCTGCGGAGCGGGGGCGTTGGCGTGCCTGAACGTTCAAGCTGTCGATGCGACGATCTGACCTGCGCGAACAGCTGCCGCACATATACCCGTTCGAGTGGCGCGCGGCAGGAGCGATCATGCGCCCCCGGATGCTCCTGCCGAGGTAGGCATCGCTTGTCGCCTTTGGTGCAGGTCAGGAGCTGTGGACGAGTGTCGGTCGGTCACACGATCGAGAGAGCGCACAGACGGCTCGTGCGCTCGCTCGTTCGAGGGCCTTCCCCGCAGAGCGCTTCCGTTCCGGCACGGCAGGCCGCCACGGTGTTCACCGAATCGATCACACGGGCGATCTCTGGTGGCTGTACTGGGAAGGCGCTGATGGGTGAGGTGGTGTGGGCGGAGTTCAACTCCGCCGCCGGGCGGCTGCGGCGTCAACGCGTGGGCGAGGTGCACGGGGAGGCGCTCGAGACACGCAAGCCGGTGTGGAAGCCGGTGCAGTACCGCGGCAAGCGCGCGATCGCCACATGGTGGCGACCGGCCGAAGCCGCCCTGCACGTGGGCTGCGCACATTTGACAGCTCTGCAGACCGCTCAGGAGCTGGAGTTCGATCCGCAGGTGGCTTCGTTCGCCGCGTGGCCGGTGCGCCTGATGTCCCGGGATGGCGGCACGGTCGTTGTACCAGACTTCTTCGCACGGCTGCGCTCGGGCCAAGGCTGCCTGGTGGCGTGCCCACCGGTTGGAGAGACCGGCAACGTGCAGGAGTCGGCTGAAAGGCAGCTGCTGAACGCTGCTTGCGAGCAGGCAGGTTGGCAGCTTCGGGTCAGCCCAGGCCCAGGTGAGGTGGTCGCGGCGAATCGGCGTCGCCTGTCGCGCTACCGGCATCCCCGGCTCGCCGATGCGCAAGCCGCCCAAGTGCTGCATGCGGTGTTCACGCGGCCGCAGGTTCTCGCCGAGGGCATCGCGGCGAGCGGGCTGCCGCGGCTGTCGGCGATGGCGCAGGCGCATCATCTGATCTGGACGCGGGAGCTGCTGATCGACTGGGAGCGGCCCTTCGCCCCGTCGTCCTCGCCGGTGTGGTCCGCGACGGCGGTGGCGCGGTGAAGCCGCCCGTGGCGGCCGTGTCGTTGGGCGACGTGGTGCGCTGGCAGGGCGGAACTTACCTGGTTGCGGCGCTGCAGGGCAGCAGTGTGTACCTGCTTAACCAGAACACCGAGGGGGAGGACGCCACCGCCCTGGTTGATGCCCTGCTGAAAGCGTCCGACTTCGCGGTACTGACGGAATCGGCGACTGCCGTGTCGCCGCGCAGTGGCCACGCGGGCCGCCGGGCCGGGGAGGGGCTGGCGAGCCTTGCCCTGCTTGAGGGACTGTCGGAAGCGGCGCAGGCAGACGTCACGTTCTGGCTCGACCATGTGCTGGAAGTGCACACCGGCCTGCCCGGCTTTGCCGACGCCGATGCCGAGCCGAGGGCCTGCTACGACCCGGCCCGCACCACGTTGCGGGAGCGCTACGCCACGAAGGCGGCCGAGCTCCAGGCCGCCCACCACAAGGTCTCCGCCGCGACTGTGGAGCGCAAGCGGCTGGCATGGCTCGCTGAGGGGGTGTGGGGGCTGGTCGATAAGCGGCGGCTGCGCGTCCCCAGCGAACAGGGGCGGGTGGACAAGCGGGTCGTCGAGCTGCTGCACCGGGTCCACAAGCGGCTGCGCTACAAGTCATCCGGGACCAGGTCACGGCTGTTCGAACTCCTGAGGAGAGCATGCGTGAAAAAGCTCAAGAAGGCGGAAGCACAACGGCTGATGCCTTCCCGGGCCACGTTCTACCGGCTCCTGCACCGCCTCGGCATCCACTGCGACCCCGGCACCGGCGCCGTGAGCCGCGGCCCGGACACTCATCGCCCGGTGCCGCCCTTCACTCCCACGCTGGCGACGACACCCGGTGAGCAGGTGCAGATCGACACCACCGCCCTGGACCTCCTCGCCCTGGACGAGACCGGCAGAGTCGTCTCCGTCGAACTGACCGCCGCCATCGACGTGGTCAGCCGGAGCGTCCTCGCCGCAGTCATCCGCCCCCGGAGCAGCGGCACCAAGACCGCGTCCAACAGCCGGCGCCACGGCGGCCGGGCCACCAAGGCCGTCGACGCACTCCTGCTGCTGGCCGACATGTGCACTCCGCAGCCCATGCGGCCCGGCTGGGTGAAGCAGGCCCGTGCCGAGGGCTCCGGCCTGCCGTATCAGGATCTGGTGGACGCGGACGAGCGGATGCGCGGCGCGGCTGCTCGGCCGGTGATCGTGCCCGACATGATCGTGATGGACAACGGCAAGGTGTTCGCCGGCCGGGCCTTCATGGACGCCTGCGCCTACCTCGGTATCTCGGTGCGTCCCGCCTGCTACCACTCCCCCACTCACAAAGCGATCATCGAGCGCACGTTCCGGTCGGTGAAGACGCTGTTCAGTCAGTACGTCACCGGCTACACCGGCTCGAGCCTCGCGGGGCGCGGCAAGAAGGTTGCGGGCGAGCGGCTGTGGCGTCTGGATCAGCTCAACGACCTGCTGCAGCAGTGGATCGCCGTGGGCTGGCAGCAGCGGCCGCACGGGGAACTGCGCAATCCGTTCATGCCGTCGATGCCGCCGCGTACCCCCAACCAGATGTTCGCCGCGCACGTGGCGAGCAGCGGCTACGTGCCGGTGCGGCTGAGCGAGGAGGACCGGCTCAGGCTGCTGCCGACCGAGTGGGTCCAGGTCACCGACCGCGGGATCCGGGTACGCAACCGTACCTACGACAGTCGCGCTCTCAAGGACTACCGTGGTGCCGAGTCCGGCTGGGCTGGCAAGGGCCGGCGTTGGCCCGTGCGCTATCACCCCCATCAGCCCGAGAAGGTCTGGCTGCAGGACCACCGCGACGGCTCCTTCGTCGAGGCGGAGTTCATTCACCAGCGTCTCATCGGTGACCCCTGGACTGAGCATGTGTGGGATCAGGCGGTGGCCGCCCACCTGGAGCAGGGCGGCAGTCCCAAGCAGGAGTCGGCGATTGCCCGCGTGGTGAGCCGCCTGCTGCAGCGCGCCGGCAATGGCCCCTCCTCCACGTCTTCCGGCACATCCGTGCCTCTGGAACGCGGTCCGCAGGTGGGGCCTGCTCCTGCCAAGGACCCCTACGCCGGCATTCCCCGTCCCGATTTCACCCGCATCCTGGCTCTGCCGAGTATGGACGTCGATCCGCGTCGCCTGGGCCTGCCACCGCGCTGTGCCCTGCCGGGCGCAGAGTCCTAAATGCCCCGCCTGCCGGCCGAGTTCGCAGACCGCGAGCTCGGCCGGCAGCTTCTCCACTCGCCCTCGCTGACCGCCGCCCCCGGCGGAAGCCGCGTCACGATCACGATCCTGGCACCCATGAACTCACACGCCGATGACAGCCGCCGTCTGCGGCCCACCGTCCGTGCCGGATGGATGGACTACTGGCAGCGCACCATCACCCCTCCCGACCTGAGTACCTGCGCCCCGGCAGGGACGGTCGACGACCCCGTCCGGATGAGCTACCACGCCACCATGTGCACCGTGCAGACCCCGGCCCTGAAGAAGGCCGTCACGGTCGCGCGCCGTCTCTGGCTGGCCAGCAGCCCGCGAAGCGAGGGCCCGCTGCATCTCGCCCTCGATGGCCCCGGCGAAACCGGCATGACCACCGCGCTGCGCCAGATCGGCCGCGCCTTCGAGGGCATCATCAGCAGCCAGCTGCCATCGGATCCGCACCGTGTCTCCGTGATCCACATAAACACGCCGCTGTCTCCCGGCAGCAAGGTGGACTGGTCGCTGCCCTTCGCCGAATTCCTGAGCCTCCTGCCTTCGAAGGCCCCGGAAACCCCCCAGCGCAGCGCTGACATGACCGGTCCGGTTTGCCACGTCATCAAGACCCGCGGTACCCGCCTCGTCCTCGTCGACGGCATCGACCGGCTGGACAACTCCGAGATCAAGACCGCCTTCGACTACTTCGGCTACCTCGCCAGCGAGTACCAGATCTCCTTCGTCTACTGCGGTGTCGGCGCCCGGGACATCGCCGATGCCGCACGCCGCGGCAAGCGTGCCGGCGCTCCGCGAGGCGGCGCCGGCGGCATCCCCACCCTCGCCGTGAATCCGATCCCCTACAGCGCCGAGGAGTACGGCACGTGGCACGAAGTGATCAAGTCCTTCGACCAGAACCTGCGCCTGCACCACCACTCCCCCGGAGATCTTCTCGACCTCGCCGCCCACCTGCACGAACGAACCGGCGGCTACATGAAGCCGCTGTCCTACATCGTCTGCCAGGCAGCTCAGGAAGCCATCGAATCCGGCACTGAAGCCATCACGAAGGAGCTGCTCGATGACCAGCTGGTCGGCCGGTTCGCTGACGATCCGATTCTGCAGATCTGACACGCATCTCCGCAGATCATCCGCTCGTTGAACTATCGGCACAGCTGACGCCCCGCAGGCAGCAGGGTGGACGACGTTGTGCCACGACGCCGCCGCACCCTGTGCCGCTGCGTTCGCCAGAACTCGCTCTCCTCCCGGCCAGGAAGGTCCTCCCATGGCACGACGCAAAGCCAAGCGCTCCCGCACCCGCCGGATGCTCCGGATCGTCGTCGCGGACGCCACGGAAATCAGCGCACCCCCCGGCGTCCTCGTCATCAGGACCGGAGCTCTCTCCAAGCGGCCCACCGTGCTGACTATCCCGACGGAACTGCTCGATTCGTTCCTGCCCAATCTCCAAGCCGCTGCCCACGCGGCGGAGGAGGACTACTGGAAACTCATTCCCGCGTTCCACGCTGGCGCCCGCAGCGACGACAACGCGGAACTAGGCCAGGCCAAGGAGCGGTGGATCCTCGCCCAGTCGTGGGACCAGGCGCTGCGACACGTGGACGACGCGGACCATCCCCTCTTCCTGATGGACTACGCCGCCCATGTCGGCATGATGGCGGCACCGCCGTTCACCGCCGTCCGCACACTGGTCATCTTCGACCCGCTCCAAATCCGCCGGCTTTCCCCCAGTCTGACCACCGCTGCCACCCGGGCTGCACGTGGCATGCCCGCCGCCCACCCTCACGTACCCTCGCGGCTGATGCAGGCTCAACAGGATTGGTCATCGATGCCCTGGCCCGCCAGGCCGGCCGTCCTGCCCACGCAGAAGCAGGCCGACGATGTCATCTCCGGACTGCACACCGACTTCCTGCGCCGTCCCCCTCTCATCAAGGAGAGGTGAACCCGGTCAGCCAGAACTCCTGTTGCCGCGACGCTGCCGCTGCCGGCGTACCAGCGAAAGTGCACAAACGCGTGTTTCGGCAGATCGGAGCAACACGCCGGGCGCAGGGTGCGCTTGGCCGGGGTGTGGCCGTTCCTGGCTAAGCTCAGAAGGGCGGCAGCGCGCGGGGAGTGACGAGCGACACCAACTCCTCCAATCGCTCCCTCCACTGCTCGCTGTGCTGCCTGGCCTGCTCCAGCGAACGCCTGCCGGACACGGCGAGGTCGTCGCCGATCACCTCGAACCCGGCTGCCACAGCGAGCCTGCTCATGTATGAGGAGGGATCCGTCGAGCCGATGACGGCGATTCGGCATCCGAACACCAGGTGGGCGACGGCCTGCGCGGCGAGCAGAGCTGTAATCCCGAACCCGCGCCATTCGTCGTTGAGGTGTGCGTCGAGCAGGACCAGCAGGTCGCCGTGCGAGTTCAGCATGAACCGGTGAATGGGGTTCGCCGGATCGTCAGCGGCTTCGAACACACGCCGTGCAGCACAGCTGAAGTCGTAGAAGGTGTCGTTGAACTCGCCGCTGGCGTATTCATGGTCGTACCACGGCAGCTTGGCGAACATGAGGGTGCCGACCGGCGCGGTCAACGGCTGGTCCTGCAGTCGCGATAGCTGATGGTGCACATGGACCTGCCACCACTGGGGCCCCTCGCCCGGCCCTGTGCTCGGCATTCCTTCCAGCACATGGGAGGCGTGCAGAGTCAGATGGGCCGGTGAGCCGGGCAACAGCAGAGGTTTCACAGACTGCCCCGCGCCCCCGGCCGCGGAGTTGGTGGCTTGGCATGGTTCGGGGGCGATGGCATCCGCACGGTACTGAAGTTCCGCGTCTTCGGCGTGTTCCGGGTCAGGGGGGTTCGGCTGCTGTGCGATGAGGTGGTGCGTGGCGGAGTCGACCGGCTGGTGGGACGGAGTCATGGCGGGGTGCTCCCTGCCGGTCATGTGTGGATCATCGTGGGGCACGGGCAGTGGGAACAGGGCTCGCCCTCCGCGGGGTTGCCGGGGTGGCAGGACCAGTCGTGTCCGCACAGGCACAGCAGACCGCCGGTAGCGGCCGCGAAGGAGCATGCGTTGCAGGAGCCGCTCGTCGGCTGGGGTGTGCTGAGTGCTTGGAGAGATTGCCCGGGGAAGTGCTCGAGGACTTCCCTCGGCAGCCCGGAACGGCCCTGGTTGAGGATGATCTCGGTCAGTTCGTGTTCGAGCCAGGCCTGGGCCGGGTTCTCTGTCCGCATCATCAGCCAGTTGCGGAACCCTGCCGGCGCGTCGTCCAGGAGTTCGGCATCCCCGTGGCTCGCCTTGTCGAGGATGTGCGCGAGGCGCTGGGCGAGTTCGGTGCCGAGCGCCCGACGGTCATCGGTTGCCTTTCGCGCGTGGATGAGGACGTGAGGGATGGCAGTCGGGCGAACGATGAGCTGGTCAGGCAGGGTTGATGCCTCCATGCCGGCCGCGGTGGGGGCGTGCCAGGGGCATTCAGCGGTCAACCTGCTGACGTACCACTCCCTGAAGGAGTAGGGATCGGCGCTCTGCCTCGACCAGCCCCAGTCGACGACACATCCGCACGCCTGCTGCAGAGGCGTCCAGCTGACTGCAGTCGATACCGACCCCGAGCCGTGACCGCTCCGCCGCTTGTTCCGTGCCTTGTTCTTCTTGACCCGCCCCATTGCTCGTCCCCTGTCGCGGCAGGAGCGTCGGCCCGTTGGCCGACCGATGTCCCCCTGCTCGGTCAACGACCCGGCACAGATACAGGCAGCGGGTACGACTGTCATCTCGCTGTTTCGTGTGGTTGTCGAGCGTTCGGGCGGTCTCGCGTGTGGGGCTATGGGTGACGATTCGAGGCATGCGGTTCCTGGGCGAGCGTCTGCCCGCAGTCAACAGCGGATGAGATCGGGGTCAACCTCGTGGGCCGCTGACATGTCCCGGCATCTCGGCCTGCCTCCGCTTTGCGTGGGCTCTTCCCTCGCAATCTGCAGCCGCGCAGGACGGGAGGCCTGGCGTGCCGGCCCGTGCGGCGGTCGCCGTCGGCGCAGCGGTCGACCAGCTCGACTGGTCCGTCCTCACAACATGGTGCCGCGTCTTCGCCACTCTGGGACGGCCGGAGATCTTGCCAGCAGTCTGGCATCGGGGCTCAGGCCGTCCGGAGCGAGTCAACCTGAGCAGCAAATTCGACATCGCCCCTGGTGAGAGGCTCGCGACAGTATGAGGATCACCCGTGCGGATGTCGGCCACCGTGATGAGAAAAATGCCGCTTCTCAACTGTTTTGTCATAGACGGATGCTGCACTCTACGACACGGCATCAGCGTCTATTTCACACAGAAGGGGTGGTTTATCCCTTGGATAACGGATTTTGTGATGCGGAGCGTCTCCTGGACAGCGAGGAGCGGCAGCTGCTGGCCGCTGCTCCCGAGCGCGGCTGCGACGAGGGATGGACGTCGCTGGTGTCCGATCCCAGCTTCGTGCGACGCAGCACGGTCCTGGCCCGCTCGAGCCCTCTGCACCGGCTCGACCTGAGGCAGGCATGGCAGCAGTTCCCTGCAGGCGTGTATGACCCGCGGACTCTGGCGCTGGCCGCCCTGGAGGCCGTGATGCACCAGCAAGGCCTGGACGAAGAGGCGACCACCGAGGCAGTGGTGGAGTTTCTGGTGGAGCTCGCCCGTGAGGCTGCTCCCGGCCGGGATGGCAACGAACACGATGCCGTGGCCCGGTTCGTGCTCCGGGAGCTGCTCAACGACCAGCAGGGCGGGATGGAGTTCGCCGTCCCGTACAGCGACTACCGGGAGGGGCACTGCCGGCAGGAGCTGGGGGTGCGGCTGCTGAGTGAGGAGATCGGGCGGGACGGGCGGGCGGTTCTGCGGGCGAGTGTACCGGCGATCAATTTGCTGCTGGCCGGGATGGATGTCGATGTGGAGGACCAGCAGGCGGCGCAGGACGAGATCCTTCGGCGTCAGGTGCGTACAGGGCGGTGGGGTCGGGCGGAGGAGAGCGCTGGGGAGAGCCTGAAGCTGTCGCTGGCCTACGCGGAGCGGATCCGGGTGGTGCTGCGGGAGACCGAGCGGGATGTGCGGGCAGTGGACTGGGGGTGTCGGGTGCCCGAGCTGCTCGACTCCTCTCGCGGCCACCTACTCGAGCGGCAGCGGGCGGAGCTGGCTCTGATCGAGTTGATGCGCAGGGCGCGGGACGGGATCGAAGAGCGCGAGGTGCTGCTGACCTGCATGCGCATTCTTCAGCTGTTGGAGCGGGCGCGTCATCGCCACACGCAGCTGCTGAAGGAAGTGCTGGGTGCGCGGTCGACGTTTCTGAGGTCCCAGGCGCAGCAGCGTTTTAGGCCGATCCCGGATCTGGCGAGGGTGTCCATGCAGGGCGACGTTCTCATGCCCCTGCTGGAGCTGGGGAGGCAGGAGGCGTCCGAGGTGACCGAGGTGTTCACCGATGCGTTGGGCGGGCCTGTGGTGGTGCGGCTGCCGCGGTTGCGGGATTGGTGGAGCCTGCTGCTGGCGCCGGTTCGGGAGGCGGGCGGGACGTTCGAGGACGAGGAGGTCGTGGAGCTGACGGACGACGACCTGGTCGCTGACGCCGCGGGCCACAGTGATCTCGACTATGCGCAGGCCCGCAGTGTGTTGTCCGGCGCTCTGGTCGGGCCGGTGCGGTTGTCGCGGCTGCTGGAAGACGCCTTGCGGTTCGGTGCTTCGGTGGCTGAAGTCGTCGCGCTGGCCGTGCTGGCGGCTTTCGCGCCGGATCCCGAGAACGACGACGACGTCGCCGTGCATGGCCTGTCCGATCTGCTGGGCGAGCGACTGGTGGTCTTGGACGACGGCCAGTGCTTTGACGAAGGCATGTACGGCGGGAGCGACCTGCTTGTGGTGCCGACGCACGCTCTGCTCGGTGAGGGCCTGTACGAGGAGGCGGCGGCATGAGCACGGCGGTCTCGACGTCTGCGGATCTTCAGGACGCGGCGGAACTGGTGCGCTACGGATGCCGGCCCCGGCTGCGACCGCTGGCCGACGCGCGCTACCGCGATCTGCTGCAGCGCTTCCGGATGGACAGCTTGTTCCGTGACCGGGTCGAGGCGATCGCCCAGGGTCTGGGTGCGGAGGTGATCGCCGCGCACCCTCAGGAGGGGCTCGTTCTTCATCCTCAGGACGGCGGGCTGTTCACCTACAGGCTCAAGCACGATCTGCGGCGCACGGCGGAGCAGCGTCTGGTGCTCGGACTGGTGCACGTCGCGATCGCAGCGCGTGTGTATCCGACCGAGCACGATCTGGACGACGAGTCGGTCAAGCGCGTCAGTGTCGGTGAGGTGGACGACTTCCTGCGTCATCTGGTGGAGCAGTTGCGAGAAGCGTCAAAGGGCGAGGACGGGCTTCCTATGCCGGACGCCGCCGTCGATGCCGTGTGGCGGCTGTATGCCAGGCGACCTGGCGGCAAACCCACCCCGGGAGGGCGGGGGGTGACTCAGAGCAGTACTCAGAGTGTGATCCGCGAGGCTCTGGAGTGGCTGGTGCACCAGGGCATGGCGATGGCGGCGCCGGAGCTTGGCGCCGGGCACTACCGGCTGATGCACCGGTTCCGGCTGCAGGTCCGTGAAGCGGCGGCCCTGCCCGCCTTCGAGGCCCTGCGTGACATCCGGCGCGCTCAGGACGCGGCCGCTGCTCCCGACACCAACACCGACTCCGAGGAGATGTGACATGCACCGTCTGCGATGCCTGCGGTTGGAGAACATCGGACATGCGGCGGCGGGGTTCAAGTCACTGGTCCTGGATCTGACCGGCGGCGTGAGCCGGATCGATGGCACGGTGATGCCGGCTGTCGACGTGATCCTGTGGCTGCGCAACGGCGGTGGCAAGTCGAGTCTGCTGTCGTTGTTCTTCAGCCTCTTCCTGCCCGCCAAGGTCGACTTCATCGGCCACAAGAGGGGCAAGTCCCTGGCCGACTATGTCCCTGACCAGAAGGTCTCTCACGTCATCGCCGAGTGGGAGGACACCTCGTTGCCGCGGGGAGGTCCCGCGCTGATCACCGGCGGTGTGTACCAGTGGGAGGACGGGCACAGGCCTGCTGATGTGGCAGCCGGGTGGGAACAGCTGGTGCGCCGCTGGTACGCCTTCCGGCCGCTGCCGGGGGTACTGGATCTGGACTCTCTTCCGGTGCGTGCCGAGGCCGGGCAGCTGACGCAGGCCGCGTTCCTCAAGAGGCTGGCCGAGATCAACAAGGCACAGCGCGGTCTGAACCTGCGTGTCGCCGAGGACCAGACGAGGTGGCGCACGCTGTTGACCGATCTCCGGCTCGACCCTGCCGTGTTGCGGATCCAGCGGGACATGAACCGTGAGGAGGGCGGGATCACCGAGCTGTTCCAGTTCTCCACTTGCGAGGATTTCGTCGACTTCCTCATCGAGCTGGTCTGCGACGCAAAGGAGCCCAAGGAGGTCCGCGCGTCTTTGGAGGAGAAGGCCACGAAGCTTGCGCGGCGTCCTGGCCGTGAGAAGGAGCAGAGCTTCCTCGCCGCTGCGGCGTTGGCGTTGAAGCCGGTCAAGGAACACAGCGCACTGGCCGCGATCCAGCAGGATCTGCTCAGGCAGCAGGTGTCGGTGGCCGTGCGTGCGGCGGAGTACCTCTCCAGCCGGGCAGAGGCGCTGGGCAGCGCGGCAACACACGCCACAACGCGGGCCGGGGAGGCGCGGGCGGATGCCCTCGCAGCCGAGAAACGCGCCGGGGAGGAGGAGCGGCGCTTGGTGGTGCTAACTCGCCAGTCTGCGCACTGGGCCGCCCTTGAGACAGACCAGGAGGCCCAACGGTGTGAGGAAAAGGCTGCCGCAGTCCAGACCGTCCGCCAGGCGTGGGAGCTGGTGGACACCGTGCTCGAACTTGAAGCGCAGCAGCAGCAGGCGCAGGCCCTTCGCGAGCTGCTGGAGCGCCATGACGTCCGGCAGGCGCCATTGCGGGAGGCGATGGAGGTCTCGGGAGCGGCGCTGAGGGGCCGGCTGGAGGGGGCAGTCGAGGAGCTGACCGGTGCGGTGGACCGGGCGAAGGAGGAGTGCGGGGCGGCGGGTGCCGAGCGCAGTGCGGCCGAAGCCTGCCACAGGCAGACGGCCAAGGAGGTGTGGAAGGAGAAGAACCGGCTGGAGCAGACGACACAGCATCTGAAGGCGGCGGAGAAGGCAGTCACGGCAGCCCGCCGGAGCGGGTTGATCGGCCCCTCGGAGGATCCTGGCGATGCGCTGAGCCGCTACGAGGCCCAACACGTCGCTGCCGAACAGCGGCTGTCGGTCTGCCGTGACCGGCAGACCGACGCACAGTCACGGCTTTCCGTCCTGTCCGAACAGCGGGTGGCATGTACCGGGCAGCTCACGGCGGTGCGGGAACGGCACGGTGCGGAGTGGGACCGACTCGGCTCCCTGCAGGCTGAGCGGCGAGACCTCGCGGCCGACCGGCGTCTGCTGGAGCTCGCCTGCGCTGAGGCCGGCACTGTGCTGGACCTGGACCGCGTGGCTGCGGATCTGCTGGACCTGCTGGCCGCGGCGGGCAGGGACTGCGATACCCGCCTGCTGCAGGAACAGGCGGACGCCGTGGAAGACCGGCGGGCGGTGGACGCCCTGAACGATCTCGGCTTCCTGCCGGCCCCGGCGGAGGTCGAGCGTGCGGTGGATCGGCTTCGGGAACTGGGCGCTCCGGCCGTTTCGGGTCTGCAGTTCCTGCGTGAAGCGTTCGCCGTCCAGGAGCATGCGGCGGTGGTGGCCGCCGTGCCCCATCTGATCGGCGGTGTAGTGGTGTGCGGTCTGGTCCCCGGCGGCGACCTGGCGGCACTTGCACGGCGTGCCGGTGTGACGACAGCCGTCATCGCGGTGAGCTCTGACAGTCAGGCACGGCAGGCGATCGCGGCCGCAGACGGCTCGGGGATGGTCGTCCTGCCCGTGCACCCGGGATTGCTGGAGCCGGGGGCCGCTGAGCGGGAACGTCTTCGGCTGGAGCTTCGGATGAACGGCCTGGCAGGGCGGGTTAAGGACCTCACCCATCAGCGGGAGACGGATGCCACGCTCGCGCGCCGGCTGCAGGCCCACATGGATGTCTTCGGCGCGGGTCCACGTGAGGCTCTTGAGGAGACCGTGGCCCGTCTGGAGCAGGAGGTGGACGAACTCCACGGCAAGGATCGCCTGCTGAAGGAACAAGCCAGTCAGGCACGTCAGGAGGCGGACGCCCTCGGTCTGGAAATCGCTGCCCTCACCGCGAAGCTGATGGAACTGACGTCCCAGCTGCCCCAGGTGCGGGAACTGGCCGACCAGCACGATCGGGTAATGCCCGCCTACCGCACCGAGATGGAACAGGCCAGAGAAGCCCTGTCGGTGCACCAGGCCGCACTGCGCCGACATGACAAGGCCCGCAAGGAGGCAGAAGCCCGGCAGGGCACGGCCCGGGACCGGCTTCGCCAGTTCGAGGACCGCCTTCAGCGCCATGCCTCGGAGGTCCGGCAACTCGCGGCCGCCGTCCCCGCCAGTAGTGTGCACGCGCTCAGCGCGGCCGAACTGGCCGCGACCTCGCTGGAGACCCTGCGCGGGCGCTACAAGCAGGCCCAGCGTGACTGGGAGAACGAAATCGGAGACGACGCGCTGCGGGCCCGCTCTGAGAGTTGCGCCAGCCGCATCGTGGAGCTGACCCGCGCGCTGGACGGCAAGGACGAGGATGTCCGTGCCAAGGCCGCAGAGCTCGCGCGCTCCGCACAGTCGGGTGACGCCGAGGCCCGCGAGCGCGCACGGGCCGATGCTGCGGCCGCTGAGTCCGAAGCGATCGAACGCCGGGGCGTCGCCAAGCGGGCGAAACGGGAGGCCGGCGAGGAAAGCATCAAGGCATGGGCCGCTGTGGAGGCCCTTGATCCTCCCTATGACGCGAGCCGAGACCAGGCCGGCCCATTTACCGGCGCTGATGCCGCCCGGAAAGCGCACGCGAAGGCCCAGGCCTCCGTAGAGCTGGCGGGCAAGGAGGTGCATGCCCACCAGCTGAACGCGGCGCAGCAGCACCTCGCTGCCGAGAAGGCACGCAGCGCTGCACACACCGTCGGCCGGTGCGCGCACGGGTTGAGGGCGACGGCGGAGCGTCACTGCGCAGCGCAGGAGACAGCGCCAAGCCCGGCTTCTCCGGCGGACCTCGATGCTCTGCTGTTCGGCCTGCTGGAGCAGCTGCAGGTCAGCGCCGCGTCGGTAGCCGCGTTGTCGCCCGAACAGGCCGAAGCCGTGGAGGAGGTTGTGGTCAGAGAGGTCAGTTCGGCTGCCGAGGCCCACGACAGTGCTCGCAGAAGGCTCGAGAAGTCTCTGCGCAAGGTGCACACTCTGGCACAGGACCGTACCCATGCGGACGTGGTCGACGGGCAGTTGCTGGAGCGGCTGCTGACCGACTTGGCCCACCCGCTGCGGCTCGCGGAGCTGATCGACGAAATCGACCTGCGGGAGAAAGTCGTCCTCGATGAGCTGGCCGAATTCGCCGACGACCAATTGATGGTGGTCCAAGCGTGTCTCGGGCTGGTGAAGACGGTGCTGGACGACGTGCAGCAGGTGGCCCGCCACTCGAGACTGCCACAGGGGCTCGGCAGCTGGTCGGGGCAGCAGTTCCTGAGCCTGGAGATCCGTCACGTGCCCGACGACGAGGTAATCGCCCGTCGGCTGTCGACCGAGATCGACCGGATGACAGAAGCCGTCGCGCAGAGCACCGCGGCCAAGGCAACGGCCCTGCCGGACGCGATGACGCTGACCAAGGAACTGGTCCTGGCCGCTCTCGGCGGGCGCGGCAACGTCGTCGCGAAGATCATCAAGCCGACGCAGTCACTCGACGTCGTGCAACGGAACTCAGTGACGCAGATCCAGAAGTTCAGCGGCGGGGAACTGCTCACCCTGTCAGTCCTGCTGTACTGCACTCTGGCCCGGCTGCGTGCCGCCAAACAAGGCCGCAAGGCGTCAGGAGGGGTGGGCACCCTGGTACTGGATAATCCCTTCGGCAAGGCGAACTACACACCCTTCATCGGCCTGCAGCGCAAGGTCGCAGCCGCGCACGGCATCCAGCTCGTCTACACCACCGGCTCCAACGACCTGCCGGCTCTGGAACGGTTCCCTCTCATCATCCGTCTGCGCAACGGCGTCGACGCCCGCACCCGTACCCAGTACGTCCAGATCGCTGACCGCTTCGGCGACGCGGTCAGCCGTGGTCTGCAGCACATGCACGACGACGGCATCACCTCCGCACGCCTGCACCGCCATGTTGCCGAGGGGACCGGGATGGAGGACGGCAGCGGTCCGGGTATCCCCCAGCAGAGCGGTGAGACAGGGCCGGACAGCGACGCGGAGAACGAACGGTGACCCCCGCCGAGCGTATGACGGCCCTGCTCACGAAACAGACCCGTCGGCGAGTCGACTTCGAACTGCTGGCCCAGGCCGCCGACGAGGGCGACTCCAGCCTGTCCACCTCTTCTCTGCGGCGCCGCATCCTCGCCGGCGCTGCGCAGGAGCTAGCCGCCTGCGGCACCGTGCGGCTTCCGGCCGCCGGCGGGCGCGGCTGGGACCACAGCGCCGATCCCCCACTGCCCCTATGGGTGGAGCTCCTCACCCCGCGCCGGGCCCGCGCCTCACGTCCGGGCCCGCGGGCCTGGGTCGAGGCCCTCACCTTCGCCACCCACCTCGCGCCGAGCCGGGCGGACGAGGAGCTCCTCTCCCCCATCAACACCCTTCTGCGGGACCACCCTGACGCCGAGCCAGTACCCATCGCCGAACGTTCCTACGAGCTGTACGGGGACGAGAAACGGCTCGCACGCATCAGCTCCCACCACCTGGTCACCGCCGGAATGCTGAGCATCACCGACCATCTGCGGGCCTTTCCCTCCCCCGCGCCCCTGGCGATGTACGAGCTCGGGCCCGCGCCATGGATGTTGATCGTCGAGAACAGCGCCGCCTTCACCAGCCTGCGCCGCATCCTGAACGCATGGCCCAGACGGCACGAGGTGGGCTGGCTCGCCTACGGCGGAGGCGACCACCTGGTCGCCTCCATCACCACCTGCCTGGAAAGCTTCGAAGAACGCCAGCACCCCATCGACCACCTGCTGCTCTACACCGACCTCGACCTCGACGGCCTCGAGTGCGCCCAATTGGCAGCCGAACGCGCCCGCGAAGCCGACCTGCCGCCGCTCGTACCGGCCGTCGGCCTCTACGACAAGCTCCTGACACGACAACCCCGTACCGTCCCCGTCGGCGACGCTGAGCGGATTCGGACAGCGGCGTCCTGGCTTCCTGAGCCTCTCGCCACCCACGCAACCGGCCTGTTGGTGCGTGGCGAGGTCCTACGGCAAGAGGCCTTGCCAGGGCCCAAGGTAGGCGCCCTGCTGTACCGCGATCAGTCACTGTTGCCACAACTCCGGGGGCGCGCCCGCGACGACGCAGCAGGCTGAGGGCCTCAAGCTAGGTGCGCAGCCTGCGCCGGGCCGGTTCTTCGGCCCGGCACAGGTCTTGTCACCGAACGGCCGAGCACCCGGCCCTGCACGACCCTGAAAACAAGCGTCTTGAGGGCGTGCCAGGGCGGCGGTGCCGCTACCTGTATGGGAGCTGAGGCTCCACGGGCGAAACCAGCAATGTGGGTGAACCGGTGATGCCAAGGACACATGTCAGCTATCGTCGCTTTTGGATCCGGGTTGTCGATCGTATCGACGGCACCAGCCACTTGGCCTTCGCGCTGTCCGGGGATGCGGCTGCACCGCGCCTACCAGCAGCCTTCCTTCGTCTGTGGTCGGCCCGTGGTCGGCTGCGCATCATCGGAGAATTTCCATGGCAGTGTCGACTGTGGCATCAGTCCCCCGCGACTTCTTCTGCGAGCACACTCTCAACAAGAGCCGGGTCCTTGTTCTGCTTGCGCATCAGGACGGTCCCCCGTCTCTGCAGGCCGTGCTGACGTGCCGCGACGCAGCGCTCGCGCAGCTAGCAGCGCGCCTTCTGACCGCAGCCGCTGCCGACGGGGCCCTTACCGCTCGGGAATCGGCTGCCGCCAGGAGAGTCGGCGAAGAACTTCCGGATGCCCCGGCCGCCTCGTTCCGGCAGGCCCTTGACCTGGCCCATGCGGGAGTGTGGCCGACTACTCCTCACGCCCTTTCCGTATGGTCGGCAGACGGTAAGGACGGGGGTGCGGAAGTAGGCTCCGAGGCAGAGCTTCCCGTGTCCGCGGTCCGCTCGCCGAAGGATGCCCGCCTCGCAGATCTGCCAGGTCCGGTCGTCAGGGTCGTCCAACTGCGGGAGTTCCACATCTACGACCAGGACCGCATGCTGGCCGCCGCAACGGCCGGCGGCTGGGAACCCGTGCCGGACGATCAGCTGGGGGACGACGACCCCAAAGACCTTGTGGGGGCGGCGATGTTCGCCGCAGAGACGACAGGTGAACTGCCCGGGATGGACTGGCTTACCGACGCCCAGGAAGGCCGTCTTCTGGTGCCCGCCCGTGGCGACGAGGTCGCCGACTGGTCCACCGAGCCAATCCGCGTCAACTTCGGCACCGGCTGGCGCCTGAGCCAGGCCGCGAGCCCGTACAGCGCTGCCCCTTCTCAGCCCGAGCCGCCCCATCCAGACTTCGCAGCACTGTTCCCACTGCCCGTAGCCTGCGACTGTGAAGAGGAGGACTGCCAGAAGTGCGACTGGCAACTCACACCGCGCTCTGCCGACCTGCTGTATAGCGCGCTGGTGTGGTTCGCGGAATCGGCCTACGACGACGTAGCCGAGCTGCAGGGCCGCCCCGTGACAAAGGACGACGACGGCACATGGGGGGTCTTCTCCCGTCTGCCGCAGGTGACCTGGAACCAGGGCATTCAGTGGCGGCGTGGGCTCGCCCGAGCCTGTGACGACCTGGCCGGTGACCTTGCGCAGGGCAAGTGGCCTCAGCCCACCTGCGCGGCCGAGGAGATGATCCTCCATCTCGCCATCGCCGATGCACCCGATCTGGTGGAGACAGGGGACGAGGCCCTGGCACACGCGGCTCTGCCGACCCACCGCGATGACTACGACTTCAGCGCCTGCTCGGAATTCTTCTTTCAGGACCATGATGTCCTGTGGCTGTTCAACAGCCGCTACAACGAGAGCCCCGACTCGGCCCACGGCACCCGGTCGCTTGTTCCGGAAGCCCTGCAGCCGGACAACTGGTTCGAGAACTTCCTCAACGTACCCGCGCGTGGTGCCGATCGCGGATACCGCCGCTGACCCTGCCCGCCGCTCCCTGGTCTCCCGGGGAGCGGCGGGCTGTGGTTCCTGTGCCCTGGCCGTCTGTCAGCCGGGCATCCTCCGTTCCCGTAGCAGAAGGCTTTGCCCATGAACGTGACAACTCCCCCGGTGTGGGCCGACGATCGTAGATTCGAGTCGAACAAGGTCCGTCAACTGCTGGTGCCTGCCGGTGATCTTGAGGTTTTCGAGCAGGACGGAACGTTGCAGGTGTCGAGCGTCTTTGGCTGCTGGCCGGCCTGTCATGCCGGGCAGGAGACGGAGACGCTGACAGCGGTACTGCCAGCGGGAAATGGCGACGTTGCCTGGCACGGGAGCCTGCAGGCACATGCCCCGGGGACGGTCGTGGAGTCCTACAGGGGTGCCATCGGGTTCCGCCACCATGACGAGCCGTACAGTTTGCGTCGCCCGCAGGTCGGTGCGCTCCATGCGGTCATGGGGCACTGGGCGTCGGGACTGGGGGAACCGGGCATCGTGGTGATGCCTACCGGGACGGGCAAGACGGAGACGATGCTCGCTCTGCTCGTCGCCGCCCGGCCTGAGCGGCTGCTGGTTCTGGTGCCCAGTGCGGCCCTGCGGGATCAGATCGCGGGGAAGTTCGAGACGCTCGGCATCCTGCAGCAGGAGCAGATCGTGGCCGCCGGCGCGCTGCGGCCGTGCGTGGGCCGGCTCGAGCGTGGTTTCAAGGATCCGGCCGAGGCGGAGCGGTTCGCTCGGGCATGCAATGTCGTCGTAACCACCCCCAACATCCTGAACCGATCCACGCCGCAGGTGAGGGCCGCGCTGCTGGGGTCGTTCTCGCATCTGATCGTGGACGAGGCCCATCACGCTCCCGCCGTAACATGGGCAAGCGTCATCGACGAGTTCTCCGACCGGCAGGTGCTGCTGTTCACGGCTACGCCGTTCAGGGAGGACGGGCGCAGGCTTCCGGGACGGATCGTCTTCCGGTTCCCGTTGCGTGAGGCCCAGCGGGACGGCTACTTCCGGCGCATCACCTACCGGGCCGTTCTCGGGCTGCAGGACGTCGACGAAGAGCTGGCCGCACACGCGGTCGCGCAGCTGCGGGGCGACCTGGGCGCGGGTTTCGATCATCTGCTGATGGCCCGGGCTGGGAACATTCGCTCCGCCGAACACATTGCAGAGATCTACCGGCGACTGGCCCCAGAGTTCGCTCCCACTGTGGTGCACCAAGACATTGGCGTGGCCCGTCGCAAGGCGGCCGTGGCTGCGCTCAAGGATCGCACGTGTCGCGTCATCATCTGTGTCGACATGCTCGGCGAGGGCTTCGATGAGCCTGCACTGAAGATCGCTGCCATGCACACGGCGCGCAAGAGTCTCAGTCCGATGGTTCAGTTCATCGGCCGGTTCACTCGTGCCGCGGACGGGCTGGGCGAGGCCACCGTGTTCGTCGCCCAGGAGCCCCACAACGGCACGTCGCCGCTGCGCCAGTTGCTTCGGGAGGACGCCGACTGGAACCTGCTGCTGCGCGATCTTACCGACCGCCCGACCGTCACCACTGAGGAGAACGACGCCTTCGACGACACGTTCGACGGGGCTCCGGAGGAAGTCGCGGTCAGTGTGCTGGAGCCGAAGATGAGCGCCATTGCCTACCGTGCGGCCACCCCTGAGTGGACTCCAGAGGCAGCGCTCACCTTGTTCCGCGACAACGAATGCGTCCTTGGCGATGCCATCGCCTTGGGCGGCGAGGACTTCCCCGTCGCCTGGTTCGTCGTCGAGCGCCGTACGCCGGTGCGCTGGGGTGCGCCTCAGGAGCTGGAGCAGGTCGTCTACGAGTTGGTCGTGCTGTACTTCGACACCATGCGCCGGGTGCTGTACATCCACGGCTCGGAGAAGTCGAGCGTGTACAAGGACCTCGCTGACGCAGTCCTCGGCGAGGGCTATGAGCTGATCAACGGTGCCCGTACATACCGGGTTCTTGCCGGCGTGAACCGGCTTGTCCCCACGAACGTCGGGCTGAAGGATTCTCGGGCCTATTTCACTCGCTTCTCGATGCACGTGGGAAGCGACGTCTCGCAAGGGTTCGACACCGCCCAGGAACACAAGAGCCAGACCCATATCGCCGCGTCCGGCTTCGACCACGGTGAGAGTGTTGCGATCAGTGCCGCGGCCTCCGGCCGGTTCTGGTCCCCCACCACCGCGCCGAGCCTGAAGGCTTGGACCGACTGGTGCGACCGGCAGGGCACGAAGCTGCTCGACAGCACGATCAACCTGGAGAAGGTCTTCGACGGGTTCATCATCCCCCAGGACCTGACCGAGCGGCCGCCCCACGTCCTGCTGGGGGTGCAATGGCCTTGGCAGGTCTACACGGGCGCACGCGACAGGCTTACTGTCACCTACGACCAGCGAAGCTACCCACTCACCGACGTCGACTTCGAGGTGGACGACTACTCCCCCGCGGGCCCGTTCTTGTTCTCCTTGACGACCAAGGACTGGCGTGTGCCGTACCAGGCGTCCTACGAGGACAAAGGGCTAATCTACCGTCCGCTTGAGCGGGACGCCATCGTTGCCTCGAGAGGCCCGAACGCGCAGCCGAAACCGCTGGAGGAATGGCTGAACGCAAACAAGCCCGACCTGTTTCTCGAGGGTGACCGTCTCATCGACGACAACGGCAAGCTCATCAACCCCAGCTACGAGCGCCGTCCCTTCGACCCAGGTCTTCTGACACCGTTGGACTGGGCCGGAGTGGACTTCACCAAAGAGTCCCAGTGCGCTGAGCGCCTCGTCGACTCGGTCCAGTACTACGTGTCGGCCCACCTGCAGGCCACCGGTTCCTTCGACGTTCTCATCGACGACGACGGGGCGGGAGAGGCAGCGGATCTCGTCGGTCTCACGGCCGACGGGAAGCACCTGGACGTGACGCTCGTGCACTGCAAGTACTCGAAGGAGAACGCAGGCAAGCGGGTGAAGGACCTGTATGAGGTGTGCGGTCAGGCGATGCGCGGCGCCAAGTGGCGGCGCGGACCGATGCAGCACCTCCTGGCCCACCTGCACGACCGTGCCGGGAAGTACGCCCAGCGCAACAACGGAATCTCGCCTTATGACGTCGGAGACCCCAAGAAGCTGTTCGCGATCCGCGAGCAGGCCCACATGCTGATACCCCGCTTCCACACGATCATCGCCCAGCCCGGCCTGCAGGCAAGCAAAGCCACCAACGACCAGCTACTCCTCCTTGCCGGCGCGGACAAGTACGTCCGGGACACCACCGCCGGCGATTTCACCGTCTACTGCAGCCGGTAGCCCAGGTGATGTGAAGAGCATGCTCTGTCGAGGTTCTCCGTACGGTGTGCCATGGGCCCAGGACCCGAGGGACAGAGCAATCACGATGCGCCAGGCGTCCCAGTGCGAGGCGCTCCTTTCGCTGGTGCCCGGTCCAGGCCCAATCGTGCCCGAGGGCATCCTGTTCGTCGGTGAACATGGGAACTGCCGTGAACGCATGGGCCGTCATTACCTCGTGCGTGCCGGATACCTGGTGCTGTTGCTGGGCAGTGGTGGCTCGCGGTGAGAGGAGGGGCAGAGCATGTCAGATGGGCGGAGAGCCACGGTGACGGTTGCTGCCGCGTTGGTGATCGTCTCGACCCCGGCTTTCTGGCTGTTCGACGGGCCGGATACCGGGCAATTGGTGGGAGCTTCGGTACAGGCCGCCACGGGTGTGGGCGCCTTGCTGTGGGCTTGGTTCCAGCCGACCACCGAAGCCCGGGATATCGCCGCGCGGACGGGACGGGCAGAGGCGAGCAGCGGCGGAAGGGCCCACACCGGTATTCGTCGTCGTCATGGCCGCGGCGGGGCGGCTCGGGTTCAGCAGAGCGGGGACGCGATCGCCCGCGGGCAGGGAAGCAGTGCCGGCACTGGCATCGACTACACCGAATAGGACCGCCATGACTGTGGATGGACGGTGGGAGGGCCGATGAGACGGCCTTGGTCGAGGCGTTCGTCCCGCACCCAGGACGACGCAGACGAATCGGTGCCGTCTGTCAGGGTCAGCAAGAGCGGTGATGCCCTCGCTGCGGATGGCGGCGACGCGCTGAGCGGCTACCGGGGCTCGGGTCCGCCGGCCTGGGCGGGTTCCGAAACGGTGCGGGTGGAACGGTCGGGCGACGCAATCGCCTCGGCCGCCCATGCGGTGGCCATCAGCGGCCATGTCAGCATCAGCCAGGTGACGGTCTCCGCTCCGTCGCCGCACAGGCCGTTGGACTGGCCCATCCGGTTGGACTGGCCCATCCGGTTGGGCTCGGTGCCGGTGCTGGCGTCCGCGTTCCAGGACCGTTCTGCAGTGCGGGATCGGATCGACTGCGCGAGGGCCGGCCATGCCACGGTGGTGCTGGCCCAGGTTCTGTCCGGCGGCGGAGGCGTGGGCAAGACCCAACTCGCCTCCGCTTACGCCCACCAGGCCCTGGCGGACGGCATCGACCTGGTGGTGTGGGTCGACGCCAGTGACCTCGAGCAGGTAATCGCGCGCTATGCCCACGCCGCGCATTCCGTGCAAGCGGCTGCGGATCATCTTCTAGGGAAGAGCGCCGAGTCGGACGCCAGGCTGTTCCTTCAGTGGCTGGCGACGACCCGGCGCTCGTGGCTGGTCGTTCTCGACGACCTCACCGACCCGGAGGCGATGCAGGTGTGGTGGCCTCCGTCCTCCGTTTTCGGATGCGGCCGGGTTTTGGCGACGACCCGCCGTCATGACGCGGTCCTGTCTGGCGGCGGCCGGGCTGTGGTGGACATCAACACCTACACCGCAGAGGAGGCGGAGGCATATTTGCGGGAGCGGCTCAGCTCTGCGCAGGCGACCCATCTCCTGGATGCGCGGGCCGCGGTGCTGGCCGAGGCACTGGGCTTCCTGCCGCTAGCGCTGTCCCACGCCGCCGCCTACATGGTCAACGAGGATGCTCCGTGTGAGGAGTATCTGCGCCGTTTTAATGACAGTGCAGCGCGCCTGGACGACCTGCTGCCACGTGACGCGGACACGGAGGGATACGGTCGGCAGGTGGCGGCGGCCCTTCTGCTCTCTTTGGATGTTGCGCAGGCGAGCGAGCCCGTCGGCTTGGCTGTTCCAGTCATGCGTCTGGCCTCTGTCCTGGACCCTGCCGGGCATCCGCGTTCCCTGTGGTCCAGCGACGCCGTCACCCGTTACCTGAGCTCCCAGCGCAGCGCGCCCGGCGATGACGCTGTCTGTACAGTCGGTCCCACCCAGGCCCAGGCAGCACTCCGGCTCCTGCACCGTTACGGCCTACTCATCGATCACGCGCAGGCTGGGCCCCGCGCTGTGCGCCTGCACGCCCTGACCGCACGCGCGGTACGTGAGTGCACCCCTGAGGCCGCTGTGACCGAGGTAGTGAGGTCCGCCGCTGGCGCGCTGACTGAACTATCCAGAGGTACCCGTTGGCGCGACCACGAGACGACAGCCGCGCTGCTCACCAACATCGACAGTCTCGAAGCCTGCGCGGGGGATCTGCTGTGGCAGGTCGAGGGCCACTACATCCTGCGCTGGGCCGGACGGAACCTCACCCTGAGTGCGGCAGTCCCATACTGGCAACAGCTGATCGGCACCAGCGAACGGCTATTGGGCCGGGACCATCCTCTGACCCTCGTTGCCCGGCGCGATCTGGCAAGGGCCTGCTTCCTCGATGACCGAGGCAAGGATGCCTACGCCGTCCTACAGGAGGACTTCCCCTACCAGGACAGCAAGCTGGCACGTGAACGTGCAAGCCTCTCTGCGGCAGCCCCACGGTCTGTCAATGCGGTTGCGTTACAGGAGGACACAGTCGCCGTCCGTAACCGGTTGCTGGGATCTACGCACCCGGCGACCCTGGTAAGCCAGGTCGAGCTTGCCCTCTTGCACTGGTCCCAGCGCGACATGAGAGCAGCCATCAGGGTGCTGAATCGGGCTCTCGACGGATACCGGGCGACATTAGGCCCTTGTCATCCGGCCACCATCTCGGTGGCCGACCGGCTGCACCGCTGGCGAAGACAGTACAAGAGGCGCTGGTGGAGGCTCACGCGCAGCCCGTTCGCGTCGGCCGGGCCAGCAGAGGCAAGCGACAATGTGACGCGGTGACGTGGCTGGCATGGCCGGTGAGAAGGAGCGAGGCTGGCCGACGGCCCAGCGACCGGGATCACGGCTGGGGGCGGCTTTTGCGCGGTGGATGGCACACCGGGCAGCGTTTGCCAGTACCGCCGCGGCGGGAGCGCTGATCGGGCGTGGCTTTCCACCGTCCCGGACAGCCAGGCTTCGAGCAGGCCCAGCGGCACGGTTTGGTGGAGCTCGGCCTGAGTTCCTTCGCGGTCAGGTTCGGTTCGTCGATTACTTCGACGAGCTCGCTGGCGATGGCCGGGTGCACGTCCTGCAGGGATTGGCCAGGCTTGGGGCGGACCCTGGCGGCAGCGGTGCGTCGGCGAGCGCATCGGGGACATCCGCTCGACTGGCCTGTGCGGCGGCTTAGAGGGGCGGGGTACTCGAATCGGCAGTGCGGTGCGGGGCACCTCCACTGGCATGTCTTGTTCGACGTGGGGAGCAGGTCGAACGCGGTCCAGTCGGGGTGGTCGACGACCTCGATGAGTTCTTCGGCCATCGTCGGATTGACTTCGGCGAGTGATTCACCGGGGCCCGGCCTGCTGTTTGCCACACCTACCCGTGCGTGACCGCACGGGCGACAGCCGCGGCCGGCAAGTGCACGGCTGTTCAGTACGGCCTTCCATTCGTAGCCGCAGTCCGGCTTCCGGCACCGCCACAGGCACACGTCGTTGCAGCCGGGCGGCATCCGATCAGGAGTCTTGCCCGGGTTGGTGAGGTTCGCTACGAACTCCTCCTCCAGGTGGGGCGCCACGTCCACTGCCGATACCTCAGGGCCGGCCACTGCCCTCTCCCACAGCTGGGCACCCTTCGTGAGCGCCGCTGTGACCTCGGCCGGTGTGAGCTGTCGCCAGGAAAGGCCGCGGTGTCGCAGCACGACGCCCACCGCCTTCGCCCAGTCTTGGGGGTTCACTCCTGGCCCGGCCTCATGGTGGGCGAGGCCGGGCACCGAGACGGGTGGTAGCCCGCGGCTTCGGATGCGTTCCACGTCGAGTCCGGCGGCGAGTGCTGCCTTCGTCTTCGCGGAGTCACGCTCCAGGCTTCCTGGCCTGCCGTGGGTCCATTCCGGGTCCAGGTCGATGAGCAGGCCCGGGGCCGGCTGGGGCAGGTAGAGGTCGAAGCGGTCCTCTCTACGCCCGGGCAGGCGGAGGCGGTGGTCCAGTTCCACGCTGAGCCCGGACGCGGCCTCGACGAGCATGGCGACGTTACATTCGAACGGGGAGCGGCCATGGCCGGTGCAGTCCGGGCACCCGCGCCCATTAGTGCGGTTGGCGAGCTTCGCCGGCCAGAAATGCCCTTGAGCGCACTCCCACTCGCACAGGTCATGAGACTGCGGGCGCAGGGTGTCCGGGCCACGGTCGGGACGGCTGAGGTTGCGGCGAAACTGCCGTGCCAGAACAGGATTCAGATCGGCCAGGGATTCTCCGAGGCCGGGAGCCCGGTTGCGGCGCTTCCAGCACGCAGGGCACCCTGAGGGTTTGACGGCACGGGTCCGAAACTGCAACCGGGCGGGCCACTGGTGACCGCATCCTTCCGCCGAGCAGCGCCACTGGCACCGGTCCGTGGAGGACAGCGGTATGTCTTCCAGCGCCATACCCGGGCTGGACAGGTTGGACACAAACTCGGCCTTCAGCCGAGCCCGAACTGCAGCCACCTCAGTAGCACTTCGCCGTTTGCCCATGGCAGCAGATCCTGACAGCCGTCACTGACAACGGCCGCCCATGGGCCTCGGGCTGGTGCTACCGGGCACCCCACAGCCGCCCGAGAGATCCAAGTCCCGTGCTGAGGGAGCACGTTCGTGTCTGGGTTATTCCATGTATTCGGCAGACTGCAGGTACATGCCGTGTTAAAGATGACTGTGTGCGTGTAACACGGATGCTGATTGAAGGCTTCAGAGGCTGGGGACACCTTGATGTGCGTCCCAGCAGCCATGTGTTGGTGGCGGGGGTCCCCCGCGCCGGACGCACCGACCTGATCACCGCCCTTGCCCGGGTTCTGGATCCGGATGCCGCGCGTGGCGCCGCCCTTTCCGATCTGCATCAGCGGCCGGTCATCCCCGACGGTGCTGACTCTGAACCGACTGAAGCGGTCGGTGACGCAGCCGAGGGGCAGGCAGAAGCAGTCGTCGAAGCCCCAGCCGCCGATGTCGTCGGCACGGACGGTGCAGCAGGAGAGGACGCGTCGGGCGACAGCGGCGCCCCACGGCAGCCTCCCCCTGCGGTGCTGCAGCGTGTGGAGGCCGCTCAGGTCGAGGTGACGCTGACCGATTTCGATCCCGATGTGCAGCAGTTGCTCGATGGGGTCCTGGAGCCGCTGGAGGACACCGGGTGCGCGAGTGAGGATCCTGATGCGTCTGCGGATGCTCCGCTGTGCGCACGGCTGGCCTATCGCCTGAGCTATGACGAGGAAGCCGAGACGCTGGAGTCGGTGGTGTACTTCCCGGCCCGCAGCAACCCGGTGCTCGGCCAGTACTCCCGGGTTCCGGCCGCCACCCGGCGGCTGCTGCCGGTGGTCACCCTCGATGCCGGCCAGCCCCTGCAGTTGCGTGCCGGTGCCGGCTTGCGGCGCATCCTCGACGACCGGGACGCCAAAGCCGGTGCCGCGGCGTTTGATGCGCTGGCCCAGGCTGTCGCGGAGGCCGTGTCGGCGCTGTCGGCCAGTCCAGCCGTGGCCGAAGCCATCAACGCGGTACTCGCGGTCGGCGGGACAGGGGAACGTATCGGCGATGCCCCGCTCACCGCGGAGCAGGTCGGCTTCCGCACCGAGGACGGGTCGGTGGCCGCACTGCTGCGGACCCTGCGCGCGGCGCTGCATCTGGACACAGGAGGCATGCTCGGGCTGGCCCAGCACGGCAGCACGGTCAGCGCGGTGTTGTCGATGGCCGAGGCTATGCTGCTGGCCACCGTGCCCGGAGCCGTGGTGCTGGCCGACGACTTCGGTGACCAGTTGGACGCTCCGGCCACCGAGCATCTGGCGGCCCTGCTGCGCGCCCGCTCCGGGCAAGTGTGGCTGTCCACCCGGCGGCCGGAGGCGGCCCGAGCCTTCGAGCCCACCGAGGTCATCCGGCTGGTGCGTCACGGCGGCGTCCGCTCCCACCATCAGCTGACCAGGATCATGGACCGCAAAGCGCTGGTCGCGATGCGGCAGTGGCACACCCAGCTGCTGGCCGCGCTGACTGCCCCCACGGTCGCCATCACCGAGGGCCCGCACGACGTGGCCGTGCTGAGCATGGTCGACCGCCGCAAGCCGCCCTCCTCACTCCCCCTGTCCGCCCATGGGGTGCGCCTGGTCGCGTCCGGCACCGGAGGTGAGGGGGGCATCGGCCAGATTCCCCGCGTCGCCAACCTGGCACGCCAGTTGGGCTTCCGCGTTCTGGCGGTGATCGACCGCGACAAGGACAGCGCCCAGACCACCGACGAGCTTGCCAAGATGCAGGCCGCATGCGACGCGGTGGTCCGGCTGCCTCCCGGCGCCATCGAGCGAGCCATGGCCGACGGCCTGCCGCTGAAGTCGCTCGCCGACGCCAGCGCCACGCTCACCGAGTACGGCATTCCCGACCCCATGGGCGGCCAGCTCACGGAGGGTGCGGTGACCAACCTGTGCAAGGTGATCCACAAACAGGGCTTGCACGAGCAGTTCCTGGAAGCCCTCTACGCCGAGCCCAGCGCACCACACCCGCCGGTGATCTCCATGACGCTGGCCCTCCTGGAACTGGCCGCTGATCCCTCCTACAGCGGGCAAGGTCTGATCGATGTGCCCACCGTGTCCCGGCCGGCAGGCGCCTGATGTCCTATCAGGCGCGCAAGGACCAACGCGCGGTGATCGAGAGCGTGGCGCCGGTGCTGGTGGTCAGCGGCGGCGCCGGCACGGGCAAGACCACGACCGCGGTCGCCGCCGCCCGCGCCCACCTGGAAACAGCGGACGAACAGTTGTTGCGGCTGCGGCAGGAAGCGGCCCGGCGAGGACATCGCACCCAACTGCCCGCTGCTACACGGGTGTTGTTTCTCTCCTTCTCGCGTACCGCCGTCGCCCAGATCATCGACCGTGCCGCGAACGTCATCGGAGAGCTGCGGCCGCGACTGGAGGTGTCGACCTTCCACGGCTTCGCCTGGAGGGTCATCACGGGCTTCGGTGCGCACCACGGTTATCCGCCTACGCAGAGCGTGCTCAGCCAAGCCAACCAGACCGTGCCCGGGGCCCCTCCCGGACTCACGTACAACCAGCTGATGCCGGCCGCATGCCAGCTGCTGGCCCTTAACAAGGTCCGCGACCACTACGCCGGGCGCTACACCCTCGTCATCTGTGACGAGTTCCAGGACACCGACGCCACCGAGTGGGCCTTCCTGCAGCAGATCGCCCCCGAAGCACGTCGCATCCTGCTGGGCGACGTCAACCAGAGCATCTACGAAGGCTCGTTCAAACCCGGCGTGAACCCCGCCGCCCGGATCGCCGACGCCATGGCCCTGCCCGGCGCCCGCCGCATCGACCTGCAGGCCGCCAGCTACCGTGACCCCTCCGGTGTGCTGCCCGCCGCCGCGGAAGCCGCCCGCCAGCGCCGCTTCACTGACCCCGCCCTCCGCACAGCCGCCCAGCAGGGACGCCTCTCCGTCACGCGGATCACCGACGACACTGGCTACGCGCAGGTCACCGAACTCGCCCGCGCCGCTCGCCAGAAGAAGCACACCGTCAGCATCTTCACCCACACCAACATCGCCACCACCTCCCTGTCCGACGCCCTCACCGCGGCCGGCCTGGTCCACGAACAGGTCGGCTTCACCGAGGCCCACGCAGAAGCCCTCTCCGCCCAACTCGCCCTCATCCAGTATGCACTCGGGCAGAAGCGCACCCAGGTCCGGCGGGCGTTGGCTGTGTTTGTCACCGCTTGCCTGCGTGGCCGCGGGCTTTCGCGTCTCGCACGGCAGATGCTGGACAAGTCCAACCCTGCGTTGGAGCGCGCCTTGCGGGCACTCGCGCAGGATCTGCGCTCGGCGGGAGTCGACCCCAACGCCGACGTCGACCGCCTCGCCGACATCGTCACCGGTGCCTACGCCCGCATTGGAACCTTCCGCGGCCAGGAGGCCTGGCGCCAGGCCGCCCCCACCACCCGCCGCGCACTGCGCCTGCTCAAGCAAGACCAGAGCATCACGGCGGTGGCCGAAGAACTCCACCGCGCCCGCGACGAGACCCTAGTGGGCGACACCCGGCCGCGCCCACGTCCGGTGCAGGTGATGAACCTCCACCAGACCAAGGGGCGTGAAGCCGACATCACCATCCTGCTGCTGGCCGATGACGAGTACTACGGCCCCGAAGGCGAACCCTTTCCCAACGGCTCACGACTGCTCTATGTCGTCATGACCCGCGCCCGCCACACCGCGCACCTTGTCGTCCCGGCCAATGCTCACCCTCTGTGGGCGCCCCTCATCACCTCCCTGGAATAGCCATTCCCACTCAACAGTCTTTAGCGTGTGCCGACCGCGGCGGCCGACGGGCCGTGGTTCGTTTGTCCCTATGATGCGGCTGCAGCGGAGCGGCCCACTGGGCTGATCCGGGGGCCTCAGACGTCCGGGTCGAGCACGGGGTTCCAAGCAAACCAGTCCAGCGCTTCCGCTCCCAGTTCGTACGGTGCGTGCAGGAGCGCTCGTTCCACCTCGGGCAGATCGTCATGAACGACGGCAGGCGCCTGTTTCAGGATCTCGGAGAAGTCGATCTTGTAGTCGGTCCCAAGGCGTTCTACGAAGCCGGGATCTCGTCCGTGAAGTCGGTCCATGGCAGCGCGTACCCGTGGCTCCCAGGCGGGCATCCCGAAGTGGTCGGAGGCACCGAAACCCTGGAAGGCGGCCAGGAGGAGGAACTCCTCGCGAGGGAACGTCTTCTGCAGGTACATCAGGTAGTCGGTGGACTTCTTGGCGTGTTTCTTGATTTCGCCGAGCGCGCCGTATCCGAACTGCGTCAGCGTGCCTGACGTACCGGGCCAGACGAGCTCGCGGTCGAGGATGCGCTTCTCGAACCGCAGCAGCGCATACTGCTTGGGGCTGTTCACCGCCTCGAGGGCCTGGTGGTAGACCCAGGTGTTGCGGGCGAACATGACACCATCATGCAGCTTGTTGCGCCGTCCCCTCGCTCCCGCGTGAGCGTCTTCGATGGGCCCGTTGCGCCAGACGAACTGGGTAATACCGACCGCGGCGGCGTTGGCGAGGTTTCCGCCTTCTGCGCTCACGCCCAACGCGCTCAACCGTTCCCGTGCATACGTGATCACGGCTGCGTGGTCGTAGTCCCCCACCGGCTCTCCCCTCCCCGGCGGGAGGCTCCCCCCACCGTCCCACTCCATTATCGTCGGGCAAGGGGCTTCCAGGTGATGGGCTTCGGAGCGGGCGGAAAGGCGCACAGGCGCCTTCCACTCGTGCGGCCTGTCCTATCCGGGGAGTTGACCCGTGAAGTGGTCCGTATGGAGCTCTTCGGGTGCGACGGCAGGGGGCTGTGGCCCGGCGGCCTGGCGCCAGCCGCCGTTGACGTACCAGGAGTCGGCGGCCAGTGCCCGGTAGAACGCGCTCTCCCAGCTGTTGGGGTTGGTGTGCGTCCACGCCTCGGCCTGCGATGCAAGCAGGCGGCCGACTCCGTCGCCAGGCAGGGCGGCGAACATGAAGGAGAGCGAGGAGAGGTGGCTGCCGACCTGGAGGGCGTACCGCTCGCTGAGGTTGAACAAGTCGAGGTGGGCCTGCAGTCGGGCGACGAACGCCGGGTCCCATGCAGTGGGCGCGTCGACGAAGAATTGCGCCGTCATCGGCTTGGTCGCGGTCTTCATGACGAGACGTGCGGCAAGCCAGGCGGTGCGGGAGAACTCGTCGAAGTAGGGGTGCAGGGCCTGGGCCTGGGCGGCTGCCGGTGATGCGTCCGCCTTTCCGGTGTTGCAGTCGCGGCAGGCGGGCACGAGGTTGGCCGGGACCACCGCGAGCAGCGGGTAATCGACCTTGGGGAGCTGGTGGTCGAGGGTCTCGACCTTGCCGATGCCGCACAGCGGGCAGAGGTCCTCGGCCGCGTTCTTGATGGCGTTGTAGATCTCGTAGCCAGGGGTGCCCTTCTTAGCCATGCGGTCGGTATAGACCTTGCGGAGCTGCTTGCGGTCCGTGGCGTCACCGGGGCGCGCTGCCATGTCGGCAAGGTCATGCAGGGTGTGGTTCTTCGCTGCCGTCTCGTACTCCTCGCCGGCCTCAACGACGGCTTCCTCAAAAGTCTTCAGGCGTGACTTGGCCGCGGGCCGGGCGATGCTGATGCAAGTGGTGTAGGTGGTGCGCACATCGAATGCGGGCAGGTCCATGCGGCGCATCAGTCGGTTCCCCCCGGTGCATCGGCCGTGCCGTCTCCTGTGCTGAGCAAGGCGCTCAGGACGAGCCGCGCCTCGCTCCCCAGCCGGTCCCCGAAGTGGGCGAGTACGTCGTCGTAGGTGTAGCCCTGCCCGGTCAGGCGGCGCAGTTCCTGCAGGAAGCCTGCTTCTCCAACCTCAAGGCCGAAGACCTCGTGGGTGAGCATGCCGACGTTCTCGCCGTAGGTCTGGATGCGGGGTCTGGCGGCCCCGAGATGCCGGCCGTGGCGGCGCAGGATCCACACACAATGCGCTGGAATCTCCTGAAGGACGACGGGAGAGTGTGTAGCGACGATGGCGAGGCCGTTGCGCTGGGCCAGCAGGTCCGACAAAGCCCGCATAAACGCGGCGAGCAGCGGCGGGTGGAGGTGGGCCTCGGGTTCATCGATGATCACCAGAGTGCGTTCGTCGACGTGCTCGACCAGCCGGGTCATCGTGAGCAGGACGATCTTGTGCCCGGAGCTAAGCCCGCGGAACAGAGTCCGCGCCTTGCGGGCACGGCTGCGTGGGCTGGTGGCGCGCTGGAAGTCCTCCAGCCATCCTTCCTCCAGGAAGCCGCTGCCGGAGTAGTTGAGCGTCTGCAGGGCCTCGATCCATCGGAGGGAGCGTTCGCGGGTCATGCAGGCGTCAAAACTGTCGCGGAAATCCCGGCGCAGGGCGGTGGGTGTCTTGAACCGGGGCGAGCGGGCGTTGTTGACACGCAGGCCCACGTAGGACGCCGTAAACATGTCGTCGCCCTCGACCAGGGGGAACTCGTCGAAAGCACTGAACGAGACGGTGACGAGGTTGGCGAACGAGCGGCCGTCACGGCCGTATTCGATGACACGGCCGAGGCCGGGCTGGGGATCCGACGCAGCGACGGCCCGGGCCAGGTGAGACAGGAGGAAAGACTTTCCCACACCGTTGCGGCCGGTCAGAGCGTGCACGTTGGTGGGGGGCTGGGAAGCGGGCTGGACCCGGAACTGCAGCAGCACCGGCTCGGTGCCGGGGAGGGTGGGCGGCTCGTAGGCGATGTCGAAGGAGGCCCTGCGAACGCCGCCATGAGCGATGCGGCGCCATTGTCCGCGGACGGTGGCCAGTTTGATGCCACGCAGCAGCGACGTGCGGGTGACGTCCGCCGGGGCCGTGCGCAGGATGTCTTCGTTGAAGGCCATGTCCCGCAGCGCGACGAGCACACCCTCGCTGGTGGAGGCGGAGGCCTCCTGGAGCCGCTCGTAGTAACTGTCGTCCTGGCCGAGTGAGAAGAAGCGGTGGTCCAGTGCGGTGAACCGGTCCGGTAGGGGAACCGTCAGATCCCCGTCTGGCCCCATGGAGATGTGACCGATCTTCACGGTGCCGATCTCATGGGCCGCGCCGTCCTCCATCAGGAACAGGTTGAAGGTGGTGCGGTAGCCGTAGTCGTCCCACCTGTCACGGACCAGCAGTGCGTCGGCGTTCCCACGCCATCTGTCGAGATTTCCGTAGTTGATCACTTCGAACCGCACGTGTCGCTCCGCCCCCGCTTCATCCCACTGGCTGCCCTGATGCTAGACAGCCCCTGTGCCAAGCCGGGCTCCGGGGAGCCGTCGCGCTGGGACTCCGTCCTACCCTGAAGGTCTCCAGGCCGCCCTTCACTGACCCGTGAACTGCACGCACAAGCACCGCCGACCGGCCTGGAAGGCTCCTGCCCTGCACCGGTGCCTGCCTTGCCGCACGCCCTGTCGCGTACAGGCACTGAACGGGCAGACCTCGCGGCAGCGGCGGTGGCGCGCGAGGTCGTCCGGGGCGAGCTTCGCCGGTCAGCCTCTAGCGCCACGCATCGGGATGCGTCGCGATCGCCAACCGGGCTGCATCCAGGAACGCTTGCGTCTGCCGCTCGACAGGAGCGGGTCCCAACCTGCTCAGCGCCTCCTCGTCCCCGTCTGCCGACATGCGCTCGATCATTTCGTGGCCTTTGCGGATGAAGTCCTTCTCCAGGGCATCTGACACCTCGGCGGGCTCCTCGCGGGCGTCCTGGACAATCACCAGGACGAGGCGTTCTCGGTCATAGCCCACGGTCCGCACCCGCCACCCCAACTGCCGTGCTGCACGACGCATCGCGGCCCGGATGAGCGCCATGCCTCCCAGCATCTCTGCGTCAGCCGGGTGGAGATTGGCCTGCAATGCCCCGCCGTACCCGCTGGCTCCTGGAGGGCAGGTGGCCTCAAGTACCGGCTTCAACGCCTCGGCCAGGGCGACACAGCGCGGGTCCTTGGCCAGTGCCGGCCGCTTGACCGTGGCTGCCTTCGCCAACGCCGTTTTCGTCGCTGCAGCGGTCTTTGGCTTCGCACCGGAACGGGCCTGCCTCGTCGGGCCGAATGCCCCAAGGTTGTGCTGCAGGACGACGAGAGCCTGCTCCATGCCTTCATGATCGAGCCGGGCCGGGAGGAGTCCAGCCTCGCTGCAGGCGATCACATGGGCCAGAGCCTTCTGGTAGGCCATGGACTGAGCTGCGGCGAAATCCCGTGCCAGACGAGTGCGGTGAGTTCGACCGGCCATCACGATCCCATCAGGCCTGCTTTCACTGCAGATACATCCCACCGCACCATGTATCCGGCAGGCCTTGGATGTGAAGGGTCAGATCCGAGCCGGGGTACATCGTCGTGGTCCTGGCGGCGGCCGGGTTCACCCGAGGCGGTGGCCCTAAGGGTGGTGTGCGCCCACAAACGCATGACCCAGTATGCCATCGCGGTCGCCTCCGGCGCCGGAATCCTGGCTACCTCCCGTCGCAACAGCCAGCCGCCGGGAAGGCTTGCGCGACGCCCCTGCGATTCCTCAACAGAGGTATCCTGCTTGAGCTTTGGCCAGTCACTTCTCAAACTCCTAAGCACCGATGTGGACGACTGGGGGGAACCGCTCCCCCGAGCTACGACCGTGATACTGCGGGGGCTGCGCAGTGAGGTCGGGGTTTCTTCGGCTCCGGCCCCGTGGGGCATATCGCCATGGAGCAAGAGGAGCAGCAGGATGGCGTCCCGTCTGGGGACTGCGGATCAGGCGCGTCCTCGGTCAGATGTCGTGACGTCCTCCACGACCGGCCAGCCGAACGGGTCATCATGCTCAACGTCGTCCGTCCAGTAGCCGTACCGGTCGCCCAGTACCGATCGCAGTGCCTGCCCGGGGAAGCCGTGACGGACGACAAGGCCAAGGGAGTGAGCTGTACTCACCGCGGCGACCGACAGGTGTGTCCGAAGGGCACGTTCGGTGAATGCCTCTGCGGGGACAGGCGGGTCCTCGGGACGCTCAGCAGCCTGCATGGCGGCGAGGATGCGGGCCCGGTGCTCCGGGGAATCGCCCGGCGAAGGGCGCAGGCCCTGCTGCTGCGCGCGATAGTTTCCGGCGGCGTTGGCGATGGCGGTCAGCAGATGCCAGTCGCGCCAGCCTTCTGCCCGCAACTGCCTGGCCGTGCGCCTGAAGCCGGGGACCGCGGACAGGCGGGGAAGGGTGTGGCGCACGATGGGGAGCATCACGGCATAGCGGTTGCGGACGGTTTCGATGGCTTCGTTGTGCTCGTAGCCGGGTCCAGGCCCGGTCCGGGCCGGCAGGGCAGCTGGTTTCGCTCGGCCGCGCGGCATGCCTGCTCCGACGGCCGGATCGGCAAGCGCGGCCATCGTCTGATAGTCGTCGGGCCGCAGGAAGTCGGCAAGTTCGTCGTAGGGGCGACCGACGAGGAGCTTGTGCCAGAGGCCGCCGGCAAGCGCCTGCTCGACGAGGTGCATGAATGCCTTGTCGGAGAGCAACGACTGGGAGAGCACCACCTTGATCAGGGCGGTGAGCAGTCGGGGTGGCTCTGCTTCCAGGTCTGCGGGGGCGCCGGCGGGCAGGCGCAGCCTCCACCGGTTGGTGTCCCGCTCGGCGCTCTGAGCGCAAACGGCGGGCTGGTCGTGCGGCAGGGCATCGTCTGCGCGGATCTCGACACTGACGCGTCCGGGCAGGAACAGCGGGTCCTGTGTGGCGAGTTCACCGAGGAACACCTGGAGTGCTGCGGTGTAGCGTTCCGCGGCCAGCACCGAGAGGTGTTCGTTCGGGCAGGTGATCTCCCAGTCGACGCCGAGCGCGTTCCAGGCATAGCTGCGTGTGGGACCGGCGTCGCTGAAAGGCCGTCCTATCCCTTGGGTATCGGCCTCCTCGGTGTACGTCTCTTCGGATGTTGTGGGGTCGTCGGCGGTCGGGGCGAGCAGGTCGTCGATGAGGGTGTCGATGCCTACGGAAGCGGTGATCTGGCGGAGCAGGGGGACGAAGCCGGGCCGCACCGCGTCGGCACTGCGGAGTGTGAGCACCTGCTCGGCCATCATCTCCCAGACATACGGGTAGCGTTCGTGGTTGTACGGCTCGTCGCAGTAGACGTCCTGTGCCATGAGTCCGATGCAGAACAGGCGGGTGGCGGAGATCCAGTTCCCTGCCTGGCGGTCGTACCGGGCGGCGAGGATGATGCTGTGGGGGACGTAGCGATTGAGCTCGGGGGCGGGTGCGGTCTTCGCGGCGGCGGCTGCTGCGAGCGCGTACTGTTTGGCGGCGATGGGCAGGCCGAGTTCGCTGTAGAGGTGCGCGCACAGCAGCAGCATGATCAGGCCACCCTCGAGGGTGTCGCCGCGCAGCCAGTTGACCTTGGCTTCGTGGATCTCCTGGAGCGCTTGCGGGAGGCGGCCGCTTCTGATCAGGGAGTGGCCCCGGGACTGGGCGCGTTCACCTCGTGCGGTCTGGCCGGAGACCCGGTCGGTGGCCTTATCGAGCAGGTCACGGACCTCCCGGTAAAGCGGATGGTCCACCAGTACGGGCGTGAGGTAGTCGAAGAGGTCGGCGGTGTGCTCGATGGGGAACATCGGCGCGTTGTCCAGGTGGTGGCACAGCCGGAGCAGGGTGTTCATGCCGGTGTCGAGATCCGTCAGCGGCGGCTCCGACTGCAGGGCAGGTATCGGCTCGCCGGCCTCTACTGCTGCGACAACGGCTGCGGTGACCTCCGCGACGGTGGGCAGGTCCTCGGGCACGGTTTCGAGGTCGGCGGCCATGTCGGCGTGCAGGGCCAGGCGGGCCCGCATGGCCAGCAGGTGGGCCATGGAGTTGGCGGGCGGAGCGGCGTCCAGCAGGCCGTCGATTTTCTCTGCCAACAGACGCTGCCAGCCGCACAGGTCGTCGGCGGTCAGCGCGGTGAGGCCGCGCGCCAACGCCCCGAACGCGTACTGGAGGAGTATGGCCGCGTCCTCGAGGATTCCCGGGTCGGTAAGGGCGTCGTCGGTGGTGACCGTGTCGAAGAAGTCGCGGGCCAGTTGATCCGTCGGATGCATGTCGCCGAGGCCGCGCAGGGTCGCCACAACGATCTCGTAGCGGGCCCGCAGAGCGGTGTGCTCCCCCGCTGCAGCGGCCAGCAGAGCCCGTGCATGGCCGATCCACTCCGGCAAGTCGGCGCGGGCCTCCTCGTGGAAGGTGGCGTGGCGCAGCGGAGCCCGCAGGTCCACCAGGTCGCCCAGGGTGCGGGCTGGCTCGTCGTTCGCCTGCCATCGCCGGCGGGCTTCGACATACCAGTGGGGCAGTTCACCGGCCCCGTCCGGGCGCGGCGGAGCGAGGTCGGAGGGCAGGTGGAGGTACTGGACGGCGAGATAGAACAGGTCGTAGTCGGCGAGGTGGAGGGCGAGGGCAGCAGCGTCCCAGATCTCCAGTTCCACCTGGTGTGTCCGGGTGGCTTCTTCGATCAGGTCGTGCCGTTTCCTGGCGGGCACAGCCGTCACCGTGAAGTAGATGACGCGGTCAACGGGCGTGCCCTGCCCGCAGATCGAGGCGAGGTCCCTTCGGATCTTGCCCGGGACGCCGGTGGCCTGGATGGTGCAGGCCATCACCACCCGCTGGGTGGAGGCCTGCGACGCGTACAGGGACGTGCCGGGCAGTTCTCGGGGGATGTTCGTCCAGTGGCTCTCGGCATCCCGGCCCTGGTCCCCGCCGCTGCTGACGGGGCCGGTCGCGGGGAGCAGATTGCTGGTGATCCTCCGGCGGGCCAGGCCCAGGCACAGGGCCTCGAACTCGTGATGGCTGTTGCTCTCGCCGAGGATGCTCAAGGCGAAGCGGATGCGCCGCTCGAGCTGGACGGCGTCGTCACTCACGTCGGTCCCCCCTGGTCTCACTGCCGCAGTCACGCATAACCAGTGTCCAGCACCCCACTGACATCCAAAGGCCCCGGCGTCTGCGCCATCGTACGAACAGGGGGCCACCTTGTCCCGGGGCTCGCTCTCGTACCGGCAAGCACCGGCGTGCATGGACAGGGACCTGCACGAGCGCGCTGTGCTCGAGGATGGGGGCATGGCTGACGACCCCACCGCCGCTGGGCCCCATCCGGAACAGATCCCCGCGCGGGTACACGCAGTGGGGCCGGGCTGGCGGCAGTTGCTGGAACATCTGCATGAACAGATCCGTGCGGCCTTCCCCGGCTACCGTCTCCTCGATCTCAAAGAGAAATTCGGTGGTCTGCGTGTCTACGCGGAAGGGCCGCCGGAAAGCGGCGACATCCTGCGGAGCCTGATCGCCTCGGCCGAGGCGGAGGCGGAGCGCACCTGTGAGTTCTGCGGCGCCACCGGCCGCATCCGCACTCGGGGTGACCAGCCGGGAGGATGGCGCAAAGCCGTATGCGACACCTGCCACAGCGCCTGGTCAGCACACAACATCGTGATCGTTCGTGGTGCCGTGCGCGACCGCAGATGAGACCACCATCAGCTGGCTACCGCAGGCGGCTCCCCCCGCCTCCGCCCTATAGGGATTCTCCCTATATTTGCGGCAGTCTCATCCAAGCTGCAGCGCTCCAGGTCAGAGAGCCCATACAGGTCTCAGAAGCCATCGCATTACACCTGCGGCAGCGCAGGTCAGGAACACGCGGTCACCGCAGCATCGGTGAGACCTCACACCGCTCCCGGCGGAGCCACGCGGGCACCAACATGCGGAAGTAGCCGGGGGCCAGGAAGTGCATGACCCCCGTGACGACCAGGAACACCGCCAAGGCGGCGGCAGCGATAGCGTGCATGGCACGATGATCCATTCACCGTGTGCCTGGGCACTTGAACAAAACGATCGCCGCATCGTCTTCGCCTCCGGGACCGAAGCGACGATGTTCGCCGAATCCCGCCCGTTCCATGTCGCCCCACACCGGCTGCCCGCGTGGAAGGTCGTGCTGCCGATCGGCGGCCACGCCCAACTCCGACAGGCTGGACGGCCCATGGTGGCGGCGCCCGGGCTGATCGTTCCGCCCCAGCTGGCCCACAGCTGTGCGACGACCTCGCCCTACATCGCCCTGTTCATCGACTCCTGGCTGCTGCCCTCCTACCCGGAGCCGATACGGCTCGATGCCGGCGAGGTCCGCCGCCTGCTCGCCGCGCTCGGCACCACCGATTCCCACGGCCCCGACGCCGGGGTGGACTTGGCCGCCGCATACACCGAGCTGCGGGCACTCTCCGGGGACACGACCCCGCTCGATCCGAGAGTCGCTCACGCCATCCATCTGTGCACGTTGGGCGATCCGGACACGCCCATCACCTCCATCGCCAACGAGGTCGGTCTGTCGGCCCCGCGGCTGCGCGCCCTGGTCCGGCAGGACGTGGGCATTGCGCTTGCGCGCTTGCGCCGATGGGGTCGGCTCCGCACCGCGATCGCCGACCTGCCGGATTCGACTACCGCCCTGGCCGCAGCCACCGCAGGTTTCGCCGACCAGGCCCACCTCACCCGTACTGCGCGGGACTTCATCGGGCGTACGCCTGCTTCTCTGCGACGCGCTGAAGCGTAGGGCGAGCCCTTGCCGGCCCGTCACACCCCCTACCCTGAGAGCTCCGGCGGCCCGGCTCTGACGGGCGGGTGTCTCAGCGGAAGATGTCGGCGTTCTCCGTAGCCCACTGTTGGAACGTTCTGGCCGGGGAGCCGGTGACCCGTGAAACCGTGTCGCGCACCACCAGCAGTTCGTCGTTGACGTCTCCGCCCGTGACGTCGAGCACCGCATCCGCGGCCTCGTCTCCGAAGACCGCGGCCATCTGAGCGCGAGCCTCCTGCCGGCTGATCTCCATGAAGGGCACATCGTGCCCGAGTGCTGCCGCGATGGCCTCGACCTGCTGCCGGGCGGTCACCTGCTCTGGACCGGTCAGGGCATACGTACGCCCCCGGTGGCCGGGCTCGGTCAGCGCCACCCGCGCCACCGACGCGATGTCCGCGGGGTGGATCGTGGGCAGCCCGGTGTCCGCATACGGCGCACGGACCGTCTCACGGTCGCGGATCGACGCCGCCCACATCAGAGCGTTCGAGGCGAACTGCGTCGGTCGCAGGATCGTCCAGGCCAAGCCGCTGTCCTGGAGCAGCCGCTCGACCGCCAGGTTCTCACCGGCGGGGCCCAGATGCGGATGGGTCTGGACCGTGATGGACGACACCAGCACCACGTGCTCCACACCCGCCAGCCGGGCGGCCTCGAGGATGTCGGCATCCGAACCCAGACGCGACACGAGGAACAGCGAGCGCACCCCCTCCAGAGCAGGCTTCAATGACTCCGTCTCCACGAAATCACCCTCAACGGCCTCGACCCCTTCGGGGAACGTGGCCCGTGCGGCGTCGCGGGTGAAGCCTCTCAGCGGCCCCGCACCGCATCGGTGCAACTCCCTCAGCAGTGCACTTCCTACGTTTCCGGTGGCTCCGGTCACGAGAATCACGAGCGCGTTCTCCTGTCGTCAGATGATCAACTCAAGGGCACGCTAGAAGCTCAATCGCACTTCAGGTCAAGGAGACCCCTAGGGTCTTTCGTTTGGATCACCGGGCAGACCAGAGAAAGATGCCAGCGATGTGAAGCCCGGCCAGATAGATGGTGGCGGTCTTCTCGTAGCGGGTCGCGATGCCTCGCCGCTGCTTCAGACGGTTGATGCACCTCTCGACGGTATTGCGCTGCTTGTAGCTCTCGCGGCCGAAGGCCGGTGGCCTGGCCGGAACGGGAATCACCGCCCGGATGCTGCGCTGGCGCAACTGCTCGCGGATCGCGCGGGACAAGTACGCCTTAGCCTCGATCGTTCATGAGTCCCCGTCAGCTTGCTGGCGGGGACGTTGTGTCTGTGTGGTGGGGTCTTTTCGGGGCTGAGGCAGGCTGAGGGCCCGAGTGTCGTCTCAGTGGGCGCCGGGTTCCACTTCGCCGGTGGGGGGTGCGGGTTGCCGGGACGTTCGAAGTTGCTGGTCAGCCGGGGTTCGGGAGGGTGTGGAGCGTGTCGATCGCGTGGGTGATGACGTCGGTCCAGGGCCATCGGGCGGTGAAGCGGAGCCAGTGGCGGCGTCCGGTGTTCACGAGCTGGGCGGCGGCGGAGAACAGGCGCAGGCGGAGCTTCTTGGGTTCCCAGCGGCGGGTATCGCCGGTCAGGGCGAGCATCGGCATCCAGGCGAGGAGGTCGAGTGCGAGGGAGACGATCTCCAGCCAGATCGGGGTGACCTGGTTCATCGACTGCGCCACCAAGGCGATCACCGGGGTCGCGGTCACCGCGCACGCTCCGAGCCGGGACGCGGTGCTGGCGTCCCTGCGGATCGCGATCACCCGCACCGAGCCGTTCGGTCCGGTGGGCGGGCTGCCCGGTCAGATCCGGGTCGACCGCGGCAAGGAGTTCCTGTGCCGGGCGGTCACCGCGGCGATGGGCGCGCTCGCCGTCCCCGTGACCGATCTGCCCGCCTACAGTCCACATTTGAAGGGCACCGTCGAGGCTTTGAACGACGCGGTGGAGGAGATGTTCCTCGTCTCCCTCCCCCGCTACACCGGCCGCCAGAAACTTAACCGCGGCACGGTCGCCGACCCCGACGCCCCGCCCCTGACCTATGAGGCGTTCGTGGGTCTGCTGCTGGACTGGGTGACCTGGTGGAACACCTGCCACCAGCCGTCCGCGCTGAACGGGAAAACCCCCCTCCAGGCGTGGCAGGCCGACGCGACCCCCCTCACGGACGTGCCCGCGGGGCAGCTGGCGACATTCGCCCTGGAGGACGACGGCCGCACCTACACGATCAGCACGTCCGGGGTCCGGTGGCGCCGCCGCGACTACCTCGCCCCCTGGATGAACGGCCGGACCGGCACCAAGGTCTCGGTACGCCACCTGCCCCACCACGACGACACCGTCGAACTCTTCGACGCCACAACCGGCCGTCACCTTGGTTCGGCGTTCCTGGCCGCTGCGGCGAGCCAGGAACAGATCCGTTCCGTCCAGGCCGCCCGGACCGCGGCCGCCCGGCGGCTCAAGGCCGACCTGAGGGCAGCGGAGAAGTTGCGTCGGCGGCGCTTCGAGGCCTCCACCACCGCGGCCCCGCCTCGTCCGCTCATCGCCCCGACCTCCGCCCAGGCCGAAGAGGAACTGGGAGCGGCGGCGCAGACGGACCGCCGTGCGCTGGCCCGTCCCGACTTGGTTCCGCACGGCCCCGCACCCGATACCTGGGCCCGCCCCAGACCCCCGCACACACCCACTCCTGATGAGGACCAAGCTGATGATCGCTGACCTGGACTACGGGCTGCTTCCCGACGAGAGCGAAGACCACTTCCTCGGTCTGGAGCAGGCCCAGCTGGTCGGCACCGACACATTGCTGACCACCCGGGACAACATCGAGGCCGTCATCGAGGCCAAGGCCATGATGTGCGTCTACGGGCCGGCCGGATCCGGCAGTCGCCGCGTCGAAGAGGGCGCGGCCGTCGATGTCGTCGGCGAGGTAGCGGGGCGGGCGCTGGGTGACCCAGGTCAGGTCGATGCCAGCGTGGGCGAGGTCGGCGGCGATCTGGGCGCCGGAGTTCCCGCCGCCGACGACGATCACCCGCTGGCCGGCGAACTCAGCGGGGTCCTGGTACTGGACGGTGTGGAGCTGGCGGCCGGTGTACTCGCGGCGGCCAGCTACTGCCGGGACGAAGGGGCGCGTCCAGGTGCCGGTGGCGCTGACGACCGCGCGGGCCTGCCAGTCGCCGCCGTCCGTCGCGACGCGCAGAAAGGCGCTGTCCCGGTGGACCGCTTCCACCCCTACGCCGCGCTGCACGGGCAGTTCGTACCGCTTCTCGTAGTCGGCGAGGTAGTCGACCACGTGGGCGGCGTCCGGGTAGAGCTCGCCCGGCTGAGACGACATGAGCCGCCCGGGCAAAGAGGAGAACTGGGCCGGAGAGAACAGGCGCAGGGAGTCCCAGGTGTGCTGCCAGGCCCCGCCCGGCGCCGTCTGGGCGTCGAGGATGACGTGCTCGATACCCCGGCGGCGCAGATGGTACCGGCGGCAAGCCCGGCCTGGCCGCCGCCGATCACCACCACATCCGTGCGCTGCGTCATGCGGAAGGCTTGCCCCGCATGAAGATGACCGCGACCAAGGCCAGACCCACGACGGCGCCGACCAGCTGCATGCCGATGAACGCCGGCACGGAGGCGGGGGCGATGCCGGCGAAGGTGTCGGTGAAGGCGCGGCCGATGGTGACGGCTGGGTTGGCGAAGGAGGTCGAGGAGGTGAACCAGTACGCGGCACCGATGTAGGAGGCGACCGCGACGGGTGCGAAACGGAGGCGGTCGGTGCGGGCCAGGCCGAAGATCAGCAGGATCAGCCCGGCCGTGGCGACGACCTCGCCGAGGAGGAGGTTCCCGGCGGAGCGGTCGTGCTGCGACCACTTCACCAGCGGCTCGCCGAACATCGCGTCCGCCAGGATCGCGCCCGCGAGCGCACCGGCGATCTGCGCTGGCACGTAGACCGCGAGTTCGCGGGCGGTGACTCCGGCACCACCGCGTCGGGCGGTCCACCACTCGGCCAGCGTGACCGCCGGGTTGAAGTGGGCGCCGGAGACCGGGCCGAGGAGCGCGATCAGCACGCCGAGGCCGAAGACCGTGGCGGTGGAGTTGGCCAGCAGCTGCAGCGCGACGTCGTCGGTGAGCTCGGTGGCCTGGATGCCGGAGCCGACCACGACCGCGACCAGTGCGGCGGTGCCGACCAGTTCGGCGGCCGCGCGGGCGATCAGAGGCGTACGGGGCGGGGTCGCGCCGGGCGCGGGCTGCGGCGCCGTGTCCGCGGGGGCTATGGCGTCACTCGCGGCGGGCTCGGTGGCGGTCAAGGCAGGTTCTCCTCGGGCAGGTGAGGCAAAGCGCGAAAGGCTATGGGCAGGACCGCTTGAGGTTCGCTTCGGCGGTGGCGCGCGCGGTCTGGGCAAGGTCGGCGAACTGACCGGCGAGCGATTCGATGACTTCCGGGCGCAGGCGGTAGTAGATGTACCTCCCGCATGGCTCCGTCTCCACGACCCCGGCCTCGCGCAGCACCTTCAGGTGGTTGGAGAGGTTCGTCTGCTTCGCTCCGGTCTCCTCGACCAGGTGCGTGGTGCAGAGCGTCTCCCGTGCGAGGAGGGTCACGATCTGGAGCCTGAGCGGGTCGGCCAGAACCCGGATCAGATCAGTGTCGACTGACGTCATCATGGGCTGATACTGTCACATCAGCTGGGGCTGACACCAGCCTGAACTGACCTTATTGGCTCCTTTGAACGGGAACGCCATGTCCACGTCTTCCTCGCCCCGTCTGCCCACCCGACCGAGGAGGTCGAGCCGTTCGTCGCGCAGGCTCTGACCGAGGCGGGCGTGGACCTGGCAGATGCCTACCCCAAGCCGTTGACCGAGGAGGTCGTCCAGGCCGCCGACATCGTGATCACGATGGGCTGCGGTGACGCCTGCCCCGTCGTGCCCGGCCGCCGCTACCTCGACTGGCCCGTCCCCGACCCCGACGGAGCTCCGATCGCCGTCGTCCGCGACATCCGCGAAGCCATCGACACCCGCATCACCGAACTCCTCACCGAGCTCGGCGCCTGACCAATCCGCTCATCCCCGCAGTTGCCCGACCTTCAAGGAAGAACGATGTCCTCCACGCCTGCCGCGTCCGTCCTGTTCGTCTGCATCCACAACGCCGGCCGCTCCCAGATGGCCGCAGGCTTCCTGCGCCACCTCGCCGGCGACCGCGTCGAGGTCCGCTCCGCCGGCTCCGTGCCCGGCGAGCACATCAACCCCTCCGCGGTGGCCGCCATGGCCGAGCTGGGCATCGACATCTCCGACCAGAAGCCCAAGGTGCTGACCCCCGAGGCCGCTCAGGCGTCCGACTACATCATCACGATGGGCTGCGGGGACGCCTGCCCGTACTTCCCCGGCAAGACCTACCTCGACTGGCAGCTCGAAGACCCGGCAGGCCAGGGCGTCGAGGCCGTCCGCCCCATCCGCGACGAGATCAAGGGCCTCATCGAGGACCTGATCGCCGAGATCGACGCCAAGAAGCAGGGCTGACACCGATGCCGCAGACCAGCGCCGGCGACGGCATACGCGACGTCATCATCATCGGCTCCGGCCCCGCCGGATACACCGCCGCCCTCTGCACCGCCCGCGCACAGCTCAAGCCGCTGCTGTTCGGCAGCTCCATCTTCGCCGTCGACGGCCCCTCAGGACGCCAAAGCCTGCGCCGTCGTCCAGGGCCGCGGCACCGTCTGCGCCACCCAGCAGGGCGCCGTGGCCCCCGCCCCCACCGCAACAGGCTGAACCGCTGTTGTCACCTCTGTTGTGAAAGGCTACGACCCTTGGTGAGGGCGGGCGCCGCCTCACTCCACGGGGGAGCAGTGTCGCTGCCTATCGTTCGGTGGCGCGGGCGCGCAGGCGGGCCATGATGCCGTTCGCCGGACCCACATCCACCCCGCGGCGTTCACGTTCGAGATCGCGACGCGCCTGCTCGCAACGGGGGCACAGCCCGCCTTCCTCTGGCCGGTAGCCGTCCCGGCGACGCGCTCCCGCCGGCCTGGCCGCACACACCTGCCCGGTCTGCGACCGCGTCTTCACCGCCAACCCCCGACTCCGCCAGGTCTACTGCTCGCCCGAATGCCGCCGCGAGTCGGAAAGACAACGCCACCGGACCCGCGACGAAGAACGAGCACGACGCCTCGACGAACACCCCCGAGCACTACCGCCCGCCCCGCAGCCGGCAGCCCCCAAAAAACATCGCCCCTCTGGCACCGACGGCAGTCCGGAACTGTCCTCACTGCGACCAGCCCGTCACGATCGTCGCCCTGCTCGCCACCCAGGAAGCCGCCCGCCCCACGATCACCAACCGCGTCACCGACATCGTCCCGCTCAGACGCCTCCAGTGAGCTCCGGCCGACCGTCACCGATCAGCGGGCCCGCCGACCTGACGGTCGGCGGGCCCGCAACAGTCAGGTCACCGATCGCAGCCGGTCCAGCTCGCTGCCGAGGAACCCTGTGTCGTCCACGACCAGCACAGTCGGGTCGATCTCCTCGTGTATCCGCCACGCCGGCCTCGCCCGCACATGAGCGCTGTCCCACGGGCTGGAGGTCACGAAGTGAGCCAGCGCCTGACGGTTACCGTCCTCGCCCAGCCGGGCAGCCATCTGCTCCACTGACTTGCGCCGCCCGTCCAGCAGTAGCCCGCGCACGTATGCCCGCCCCCAGCGGTGCTGATCCGTGCGCGTGAACGCCTCGAACATCCCCGCTGTGAACGCCACCAGGTCCTCCCGGACCTGATCCAACTCCCCAGGTGTCACACACCATCAACGCGCACAGCGCCAGCAGGACACGCCATCAGCACGTACACCTGACCAAGCCCTACTAGAAGCCCCGCGCAACAAGCTGATCGTGTTTCACGGGGTCGGCGGCATCGGTAAGACCACTCTCTCCTGCAGGCTCGAGAACGCGCTCGCTGGCCCCGCCCACCGGCCCGCCCAGTGGGGCGAGCCCACTTTGCAAACACGGATTTCGAGCAGCTCGTACTGACCATCCGGGCCTCGCTCGCTGCACTCGGCCGCCCACCCGCTTCTCGACCTGGCACTTGTTCAGAGTGCCTTCCGGTCAGCCTCACCCAGCAAGCAGGAGCGAAGACGATGTCATCACACTATGTGCGGCCGTAGGAGCGCACGTCGGCGGAGGCTACGAAGGCACGGCAGGGTGAGGCCATGATGCCCAGGCCGACTCCGAGCGCTACTGCCGGCGGCACCGGGAGCTGCAACCCCGGCGAACCGGTGCCGACCCGGCGGGCGTAACGAGCGACACCGGCCGCACGATCGCGAGAAGCACCCACAGAGCCGCTGCTGCTGACGCATGTCGAAGCGATCTGGTGGGCGGCGGATGCGTTCGGCCGCGTCGTAGGCATCTCAGCGGGCCAGCGTCGAAATCGCGGGTCATTCGGAGTTCCCCCAGCCCACCCACCCAGTGCGTTGCCGCCGCGGCTCCTCGACACGTGCTGGAACACCGCTGACCGGCAGGGGCGATGTCGGGCATTGGGGCCGGGCGGCGAGCGACGGCGCCGTGACATGCTGTGGCCCCGCCGGGTCGCGCAAGGGAGCAGCGTCAACTGCCCGTGGATTCCTGGGGAGGTTCCGTGATCATCACATGCGCACAACTGGACGATCTGCCCATGCTGTTGTCCTTCCGCGATGAGGCGGCGGCCTGGCTCGGTGGGCTCGGTACCGACCAGTGGCGTCGTCCCTACCCGGCAGAACGCCTGCGGGCAGCCGTCGAAGCGGGGCAGACGTTCGTAGTGCGCGACGGCGAGGTGACCGCCGCCATCGTCACCTTGGCCCCGGTTCCCCCGGAAGGGCTGTGGACCTCGCAGGAGGAGGCCGACCCTGCGTTGTACATCAGCAAGCTCACCGTGGCCCGCACACACGCCGGGCAGAACCTCGGCGGGCGGCTGCTCGACTGGGGCGGGGACAGGGCGTACCGGTCTCGGGTGGCCTGGGTCAGGCTGGACGCCTGGACGACGAACCGGGCCCTGCACCGCTATTACCTCCGCCAGGGCTTCGAACACGTCCGCACGGTCCTTGAAGGCAGCGCGGTCAGCGGCGGTCCCCGGGTGTCGGGCTGGCTCGCCCAGCGCGCGGCCCGCCCGGCGGAGCACGGTTTCGCGGACCGGACGCCGGTGGCCTGACGCGGCGGGGGCAGGGGCGGCAGGGTGCGACAGCCTCGAGCTCGGGAGGCGCCACGGCCCTGAAGATCACCTCTGCAGGGGGACACTCCTGTCCTCGGGCGGAGCCGCAACGCGCCGCGGAGTCATCAGAGCGGCCAGACGCTCGAGGTCCTCGTAGAGCCGCGGCTCACAGCGGGCGCGCCTCTGGCGCTCGATCCACGGTCGGTAACCCTCCCAGATGGCGATGACCGAGCCGCCCCATGCCTGGTCGATGACTCGCAGGTCGAACGCGTCCGACCGCGCGGCCACTCCGAGATGGTTGTAGATCGTCAGGTAGGCGTAGACGAGCCGTGTCGCCGTCCGGTCACCCGCGTCCATTCGGCCGATCAACGCGGAGACGGCCGCGGGGTCCCGCTCGTCAGGGATGCCCTCGTCGCGCAGTTCCTTGCGCCTGTCCATAGTGGCGGCGAGGTACTCCACCGTCGCCTGCTTGCGCCGTCGGTCATGGTCGAGTGTCGTGGCGCGCGACAGCATCACGAGCTGCCACAGCACCGCGCCGAAGGCGACGACACTAACCACGAGGGCACCGAACGAGGCGACCAGCGACCAGCGCTCATACGACGTCACGACCGCACACCCTACGCAACTCGCCGACGTCGCACACCGGTTCCTTGCCTTCGGCCGGGCAACCCAGCCGTCCATCAGGAGCCCCCGACACCACCCACTGGAACAGCTCGCCCGCGGTCGATGTCGCCCGGGCCGCCTGTGCCACGCCGCTACTTGGCGTGCCAGTACCCGAGGTTGTTCTCGCCCGCGTCCGCGGCGCGCTGCAGCTCGTCCGTGCGGCCCAGAATGCCGTGCGGCAGGTAGCCGGAGCGGACCTCCAGCTCCCACCCGTGGACCTGGACCGCGAGGGCTGCCAAGGCGAGGGTGTCGAGCGGCAGCAGCGTCCGCGGGACGGGGTCCGCGCCGACGCTCTCCCGATGCTCAACGAGCCGGGCCACAAGGGCCTGCTCGAAGGCGCTCCGTTCGTCGTCGAGCAGGACGCGCAGAAGCCGCTGATCCGGCGTCAGGGCGCCGGCTGTGTCCAGCCGCCCGGCCGCCTCGGCGCGCTCCTGGGCGTCCGGCTCGCGGAGGGGCACGGTCGGCCAGTCCTACCGCCAGGAGCCTGAGCAGCCGGGGACGGCTACTCAGGCCGGGCTGCATGGGCAGTTGGCGGTGGACCCGGTGACGGACTGACGACGCACGCAGCGCCATGATGGCGACGGCCTTGAGGCCCCGTGGAGCGCCGGCGGCCTGGGTCTCCTGCGGCTGTGGGAACCGCGAGCGGCATGGGGTCGTTGCTCAGCGTCGAGAGGGCAGGGATGCCGTTGACCAGCGCAGGCGCTCACTGGCATGCAGACGCTGTCTGCCAGACGGCCGACTCGGAGGAGATGTTCGCCGACGCTGCGGAGCAGAGTCGGCGTACCAGCTCACCGTCGGGCGCGGGCCCCACAGTGTCCTCGATCCAGCAGCGGGGGTCCGGTGCCGCCCTGAGGTGCGGGATGCGACCCCGGTTGATCGGTGGTGTCATGGAAGAGGGATCTGGCGCGCCGTCACCGCCATGTCCTGGCAATCGGCGGGCTCACCGCACACTCGATCCGGTCTGTGCGGATTTCTGTGCAGCAGACCGACCAGCTGCGCGCAGCCAGCGTGATCGCCTTCCAGTCTCCTTAGAGGCACACCATGACAACGTACAAGCAGACCGCGCACGCGCCGCGTTTCGTCAATGACGGCGAGCGGCCACTGACTCCATATGAACTCGCCACGCTGCGGCCCAGTCTGGGAACCGGCGAACGGCCTCCGGCGATGGCTGAGCTCGCCAGCCGTCGGCCCATCTATGTCCGTGCCGATGGAAGCCCCCCAGAGCCAGAGGTCCGCCGCATGGATGGAGCGGCTGAGGATCTGTGGCGTGTCGACGTGCCGGTCGGGCCCGAGGGCGAGATTTCCCTGCCCGGCAGGACGGCCCTGCGCATCGACCCACGAGAGCTGCTTTCCGGGATCGATTCCGATGTGGATCTGCAAGCATGCCGCCCCGAGTGGCTCGACCTGTTCCATGTACCGCGCGTCCTTCCCCTTCGCAGCAGAGGACCGATGAGGCGAGCAAACGGCGATCTCGTTGAGCCGAGAGTTGACCCGAGATTCGTCTTCGGCGACGACAACCGGCAGGAACTGAACGAAACGAGCTGGCCCTGGGGCTGTGTGGGGAAAATCGTCAACAGCGAGGGCCAACACGGGGCAGGGGCGCTCGTCGGCAACCGTCTAGTGCTCACAGCCGCCCATGCGTTGCCATGGGATGACATCGCGGCAGGCAATTGGTGGATGCGTTTCGTGCCCACCTACTGGAACGGCGAGTCCCTCCACGGTGCCGGCGTCCAATCCTACGTCTCGGATGCGACGGCCTTTCCGGAGAGCACGTCAACAGCCCATGACTGGGCCGTTTGTCGACTGTACGAACCGCTCGGGACATCGGAGCGACTCGGTCACTTCGGCACCCGGCCCTACAACCCCGCCTGGAACGGTCAGAGAAACTGGATCAACATGGGCTACCCGATCAACGATTGGTTCCTGGGCACCAGCTTCCAGAGCGGCATCAGCATCGATGCCGCCTACAGCGGCGACCACGGTGGCCTCGAATGCGAACATTACGGCGACACTACCGACGGCAACTCCGGCGGCCCGGTGTTCGCCTTCTTCGGCGCAGGAAACCCTCGCATCATCGCGGTTCAGGCCTTCGGGGCAGTAAACGAAGATGGCACACGAGTCAACGTCGCGGCCGGCGGCCCTGGCCTTGACAAGCTTGTGGCATGGGCACGCACGAACTGGCCCTAGAAATCCACTCGAGTTCGGCTTGCGGGCCGATTTGCCCGTGGACTTACGATGCGCTGGCGTTGTTGGCCGGCAACCGGCCCAGACGCTGCCTCTCCACCCTGATCTCACCCGTGATCGATCCCTAGCGAGCAGGTGCCCGGCCCTCCGTGCCCTCCCCCACGAGGCTACGAGCCGACGCTGACAGCCGGCCTCACGGGGCGGGCGGCCTCTGGGCCCAATCTCTGCTGGTCACCTGACATATGAGCGACGGAGCGGGGGCACAGCGCGGCGGGCATCGGCGGAGCCCCGTGGCACGCAGCGCCGAGGACAAGGGAGGCGGACAGCGCGAAGCAAGGGAGCGGGGCGCGCAGCGCCCTCAGCGACCGGCTGACCGGCCTCCGCGGCGCGTGAGAGCGCGCAACGCTCGGTCCGGCCGCAGCGCAGCGGAGCGCCCGGCACGCAGCGGGGGGCGAGGGCCGCGAAGCGGACCCGCCCCGGCCGCCGTCGTCCGCCGCTCAGTGCCCCGCCCCCGGTCAACGACGGTGCTGCGCACATGCCTCACTCGCGGCGGTGAACAGGACGGGCGAGCGTTGACCGAGGGGCGGGTAGGCGCCGGGCATCCGCAAAGCGGCCACCTCAGCGGCCCGCGGCCCGGACTTCATGCTGAGCACATGAATGACTGGGGCGGTCCCGATGAGCAATAGTCAATAGTTGTGGATCACTTCGCTTCTTGGTTGTCCGTCGCGCCGGTGTCCTCCAGTTGTCGGCGTAGGCGCCTGACTTCGGCGACGAGGCGGGGGATGTTGTCGCGGGCAGCGGCGATGAAGTGCGCGTTCTCGTCCCAGCGCTCATCGGCGGCCTCGACGTAGCGGGGCTGTTGGATGAGGGTTGCGGCCACGATCTCGCGATGGTCGAAGCCCGGCCACCGCTCACCGAGGCCGGTGTCGGGCAGGGTGCTCACGGCGACGAGGCTCATGGCGTCGACGTCGTCGAGGCTTCGGACGAACCACGGGCCTGGGGTCGCGGCCCGCGCGAGTTCGTCGAGCTCGTCCAGTTCCTCGTCGGTGAGCGGTTCCGGGGTGGTCATCAGGCCGCCAGCTCCTTTCGCTCCAGGAGCTGGCCACGTTCGAAGCGTGCTCCCGTGCGGACCAGGGGCACCAGGTGGGCCCCGGTGATCGCGCGCCAGCGGGCCTGGGCGGACTCGACGAGCTTGAACACCATGGCGAGGGCCGCGGCCGGGCTGCCGGCGCCGCGGGTGACTTTGGTGCGGAGCTTGACCCTGGAAAACCTGGACTCGATCGGGTTCGTGGTCCGCAGGTGGATCGAGTGCTCGGCCGGGAAGTCGTAGAACGCCAGTAGTTCCTCGGCGTCGTCGGTGATCTTCGCGACTGCCTTGGGCCACTTGGTGCCGTAGGTCTTCGCGAACGCCTCGATCGCCTTCTCGGCGTGCGCACGGTCCTCCGCGTGTAGATCTCCTGCATCGCCTTCGCCGCGCCCGGCTGCGCGGACTTCGGCAGGGCGTTCGAGACATTGCGGGCCTTGTGAACCCAGCACCTTTGATGCCTCGCTGCGGGGAACACCTCGGCCAGTGCCTTCCACAGGCCCATCGCGCCGTCGCCGACCACCAGCTCCGGATCGCGCATGCCGCGGTAACGGCAGTCGCGCAGCAGGTCGGCCCATGACTCGGTGGACTCCCGCAGTCCCTCGGCCAGCGCGATCAGCTCCTTGGTGCCGTCTGGGCGGACGCCGAGCAGGACCAGCACACGCACAAGTGCGCCTGCCCGAGCCGGACCTTGGGGTGGACGCCGTCGGCCCATACGCAGACGAAGTCGCGGTCGGACAGGTCGCGGTTCTGGAAGGCTGCGTGGTCATCGGCCCACTGCTTCGTCAGCCGCGTCACGGTCGTCGCCGACAGCCCGGACAACGGCGCCGGGTGCAGATAGCCCGCCACGTGGAAGTGCGGTGCTCCTGTGGTGCGTTGGGCCGTCATTCCGACGATGTGGTGGTTCCCGTCCACAGTCAGGGTCTCGATGAGGAACGGACTCGCCAATGACTCGGGTCGGATACAGCCAACCGGCATGACGACCACCCCGCGCGAGCGCTTCTCGATGCGCATCGGTGTCTCCGATGCCGTCGACGCCGCGCCGTACGACGGCGTTCCGGACCCCTTGCTTCGCCCCCTGGTGGAGGACCTGCAGGCGCCTTCCGAGTCCTGGGCGACACTGGTCGAGTGATTGTCGAACGCGCGTATGCCCATCTCTCCTCGTACGACGAGGGCTCCTGGCCGTGGTCCGTGCCCTGCGTCCGGCAGCTGCTCAACGAGGGGCTGCGCTTCACCGCACCGGTGACCTTTCTGGTCGGTGAGAACGGCTCGGGAAAGTCGACCCTGGTTGAGGCCCTGGCGGAGGCGTTCGGGCTCGACTCCTACGGCGGCTCCCACGAATGGCGCTACGCCTCCCCGCGTGGCAAGTCGGCGCTGGGCGAGCGGATAAGGTTCGACGCCGCCTCGCGGGGGCGCCGCATGGTCACCAGCTGGTCAGCCCGCAAGGGCTTCTTCTTGCGAGCCGAGACCGCGATGGACGCCCTGGACAGGGAGGGGTTCTCGCCAGACTCGGTCAGCCATGGCGAGGGCTTTCTCGCTGCGTTCCGCGGGAAGTTCCTTCACGCCGGCCTCTATGTTCTCGATGAGCCGGAGGCGGCGCTCTCCTTCTCTTCGTGCCTCGAACTACTCGGGCACGTCGATCGGGTGGCCAAGGCTGGCGGCCAAGTTATCTGCGCCACGCACTCCCCGTTGCTGACCGCCCTGCCGGGCGCGGACATCGTTGAGGTCGGCGAGCACGGCATGCGGAGGGTCGCGTGGCGGGAGCTCGGCATCGTGGATCACTGGCGGCGTTATCTCGCCGACCCGCATGTCTATCTGCGGCACATCGTCGAACCGTAAGCGACGCCTCCCCCTCTCGGCATATGGCCCCTCACCTGAAGCGATGTCGAAATCAACTTGGCACACCCGCGGCCTCGTGGGGCGGTGCGAGTGGTGACGGCCGCACCAGCTTGGGCTGCCGCCGCGCTGGATGCACCACGAATGGGGACGTGGCTGTGTTCGACTCCGTCTAGCGACCGGAACGAGGGGCGTCCTTCTCTCACCTCTTCGTCGCCGGATGCCGCCCGGCGTGCCGCTGGCCTGCTCGGTGTCAAGAGGGTGTTGCTCGTTCGGGTGATGCGGGCGGTCTATCCACTCCCCTGCGCATCAAAGCGCTGGGCGAGGTCGGTGAGGTCGTGTCGGCAGAGCTGACCACCCTGCTGCAGCAGATGGCGCACGAGTGGGTGGTGCTGGAGTACCAGCAACTGCCGCACGGCGGGCTGGCCCATCCGGCGCTGCCCGGGGTGACGTTGTCCCCGAACGAGATGTACGCAGCGCTCGTCTCCCGCTCCGGGTACCGGCCCAGGCCCCTGACGCCGGAGGACAACCGACAGCTGCTGGTGCCGGCCTGGGTGACGATCACTGACACGGGTTTCGACATCGACAAGCGCACCTACCAGAACGGGGCGGGTGAGCTGCGGTGGATGGCCGGCCTGAATTCCGGGCTGCCTGGTCCTGGGCAGGGCGGCAGGTGGGAGGCACGCTACAACCCCTACCGGCCCGAGGTCGCCTGGCTCTACGACCGCCGCGGAGATGGCCACTGGATCAAGGCAGAGTTCGTCCACCGTCATCTGCTCACCAGCCCCTGGACCGTCGATCACTGGGAAGAGGCCACGGCACGGGTCTGGCCGCGGGATCCTGTTCGTCCTGCACACCGGCATCCAGTGGGAGTATCTGCCTCAGGAGCTCGGCTTCGGTTCCGGTATGACGTGCTGGCGGCGGCTCGCCGCCTGGAACGAGGCCGGCCTGTGGGACCGTCTCCACGTCATCCTGCTGTCGAAGCTGCGGGCGGCGAAGCAGCTCGACTGGTCCTGGGCGGTGATCGACTCCAGCCACGTGCGGGCCGCTCGGCGAGGCCCAAAAAGCGGCCCCAGCCCGGTCGACCGCGCACGTCCGGGCAGCAAGCACCACGTCCTCGTCGACAGCCAGGGCATCCCACTCGCCGTGTCGCTGACCGGCGGAAACCGCAACGACGTCACGCAACTGCTGCCTCTCCTCGCCAAGGTCCCGTCCGTTCCGGGACTGGTCGGGCGTCCGCCCCGTCCTTGGCGATCACTCGAGTAACCCGCAGGCAGCCGCTTGCGAGGGGGCGACTTCGTCGCCCATCGCGAAGCGCGGGACGTTCCGGGTCGGGCGGAGCGGCCCGTGCCTCCGTAGCGAGTGGACGACGACCTCACCCGCCTGGGTCGCCTCGCATGCCCTCCCCCGGAGTCCGCCGCCGCGCACGGTGATGACCGGCGGAGGTAAACAGCCGAAGCCCTACGGAAGGTGCTGTGTGATGCGGGCGCGGGGCCCAGCGGTGTTGAGTGGGGGAATGAAGCTCCTCACCCGCCGCACACTGGTTCCAGCCTCCCTGGTACTGGCCGTTGTCGCCGCCTTCGGGCTCTACTTTTTCCAGCCGTGGAAGCTGTTCACCAACACGACCGTCGATGAATCGCTCCCCACCGTGCCCTCGATTGCCGCGCCCGAGCAGCCCGGGACGGCCAGCCAGTCGCCGGCTGCCGCACCGGAGGAGCTGGCGCGGGGCTCCTTCATCTCGCACGGCCACCCCACCAGCGGCACGGCCCGGACTTTCCGTCTCGCTGACGGTGGGCAGATTCTGAGGTTCGAGGACCTGAAGACGGATGAGGGGCCCGATGTACGCGTCTACCTCTCCATGCGTTCGGCGCAGGAGGCCGAGGACGGGCTCGGGGTTGGCGCGATCCAGCTGGCACATCTCAAGGGCAACCTGGGCAACCAGAACTACGTCGTGCCGGTCGGCACCGACCTGTCCGGCTTCAAGAGCGCGGTGATCTGGTGCAAGCGTTTCTCCGTCTCCTTCGGGGCCGCGGATCTGGTGCCTGTCCAGGGACAGTGATCCGTCTTGTTTGGCCGGGGCTCGGCCGAGGAGCAGCTCCGCCTGCCTGAGCCGCCGGCCACATCGAAGCCGCCCGTCACCCATGGCGGTGCCCTGGAGCCGGTCGAACAACGCCTCCACCTCACGGTGGTCCTCGATCAGCTCCTCAATCACATTCCCGCCGTACCCTATAGCCGCGTAATCCTCCAGGTCGGATCCCGTTGCGCCGGCCCGCGGCCGTGAGATACCCGCCATCCCTGACCAGGCAGCGAACCGGTGTAACCGACTCGGCCGGACGGCCTTGGAGAACCGCCGACCTCGAAGGGCGAGAGCGGGTCACAGCTGCTGCTTCACTTCGCCGCGGGACCATCACTGCCACGCGGTGAGTGGGGGTGCTGGTCGCTGCTCCAGGGACCGGAAATTGGGGGCGGGCTGGCGTATCCGCGCGGCCGGGTGCTGCGCACCGACTCGCTTCCCGCCCCGCAGGGCGTACCCCGGCCGTGCCCTGCGGCCCGGAGGTGAAGGCCGGAGGCCAGCCGTCGCGCTTTCACCGCGGTCTGTACCGCCAACCTCGAGCTCGCCGCCCTCGGTGTGGCCAGCAGGTGCTCATCGTCAACTGCCGTGGCATCCGGGCCTCCGAGTCCCAGTGTCGGTTGGAGGCCTGGCATGACTGGGGTGCCGGGCGGCACCATCGCAATGCTCGCCCTCATCCTCACCGGCATCAAAACCCCCGCCACGGGTCTCCTACGGCCGCGGAACCGCGGGGCCTCACCCAGGCGGGTGCCGATCTTTCACTGGAGAAACGTTGCCCCCTGAGGACACCGATCGTATGAGTGGGCGGGACACCACAATTGGCGCTCTCGATGACCGGCGGTGCGACAGAATCTGCTCCGGGGCCGCGAATTTCATGGCGGCGCGCATGGGGGCAGGGACCGACGTGAACGACGAGCAGGACTTCATCGCGGTGCGGCTGGGCGGTGAGGAGTGAGTTGATGGGCCATCCAGCGACGGGGGCGGGCATGCCGGACGGGCTGCAGCGGCGGCTTGGGCTGTTCGACGCCGTGACCATCGGCTTGGGCGCAATGATCGGCGCAGGGATCTTCTCTGCCCTTGCCCCGGCTGCACATGCGGCCGGCTCCGGGATGATGCTCGGTCTGGCTCTGGCCGCGGCGGTGGCGTACTGCAACGCCACCTCATCCGCCCGGCTCGCAGCTCGCTATCCGGCCTCGGGTGGCACCTATGTGTACGGGCGCGAGCGGCTCGGGGAGTTCTGGGGGTACCTGGCCGGATGGGGGTTCGTAGTCGGCAAGACCGCCTCCTGTGCGGCTATGGCGCTGACTGTCGGCTCGTACCTGTGGCCGGGCCACGCGCACACGGTAGCGGTCGCCGCGGTTGTGGCGCTGACCGCGGTGAACTACGCCGGGGTGCACAAGTCCGTGCTGTTGACCCGCGTGATCGTGGCCGTCGTCCTAGTGGTGCTCGCGGCGGTGGCCGTGGCCCTGCTCAACTCCACTGCCCCGGACTCGGGCAGCCTGGGCGTTGGTGACGATGCCACCCTCGGCGGCGTGCTCCAGGCCGCGGGGCTGCTCTTCTTCGCCTTCGCCGGATACGCGCGTATCGCCACCCTGGGCGAGGAGGTCCGCAACCCGTCCCGCACCATTCCCAGGGCGATCCCGATCGCGCTGGGCACAACGCTCGTCGTCTATGCCGTCATCGCGGTCGCCGCTCTGAGGGTGCTGGGCCCGATGGGGTTGGCTGATGCGAGCGCGCCGCTGTCGGAGGCGGTCCGGGCGGCCGGTGCCGGTTGGCTGGCGCCGGTGGTCAGGGTCGGAGCGGTGGTTGCGGCGCTCGGTTCGCTGCTGGCCCTGATCCTCGGCGTCTCGCGAACCACGCTTGCGATGGCCCGCGACCGGCATCTGCCGCACGTCTTGGCCGCCGTCCATCCGCGGTTCAAGACGCCGCACCGGGCCGAGCTCGTGGTCGGTGGCGTGGTGGCGCTGGTTGCCGCGACGGCGGACCTGCGCGGGGCGATCGGTTTCTCGTCCTTCGGAGTGCTGGCGTACTACGCCATCGCCAACGCCTCGGCTTGGACTCTCAATCCGGACGAAGGCCGCCCCGCCCGCTTCATTCCTGCTCTCGGCATGGTCGGCTGCCTGATGCTTGCCTTCGCCCTGCCGCTGACGTCGGTCATCGCGGGGGTCTGCGTGCTGACCTTTGGGGCCGCCGCGTTCGCACTCCGCCGGGTCGTAGCCGCCCGCACGCCGTAGACCGTCAAATACGCCTGCGTCTTCGAGCGGAAGGCTGCCGGCTGCACCGCTGCTCACGATCAGCCGGTTCGGCGGGAGCGGGGCGGCAGACAGGAGCGGGCGGCGGTCACCGACCGCCGGCGCGCGGCGGCCCGCGTCAGCGGGACGCCCTTGATCAAGTAATCTGACAGCTCGCTCCGTGCTGCTCCGTCCTGCGTGTGTTGCCGCTCCGTCGCGTGCGGCCGGTTCAACGTCGGCGTCTGCCTTCTTTCAGCCGGTCGTGCCGGGCCTTGGCGGCGGCCTCTTCGGGTGTGTAGTTGCCGCTGAAGCGCTTGCGTTGTTCCCTGACGCGCGCATGGCGTCGCGGTGGGCGATGGCTGCTTCGCATTCGGTGCTGGCCTTGGCGAATCGTTCTTCGGCAGCGGCGAGCTCGGCGGCTACCTCGTCGTCGCTCTTTCCGCTGAGCCGTACCGCTTCCTCGTCCGCCCGGCGCTGGGCCTCCTCCAGCGTCTCGTTGTAGCGCTTGAGGAACTGATCGCGCGGGCTGAGCTGGCGGACGAAGACGCCCCGGCCCTGTACGGAGTAGATCAGCCCCTCCTCCTTGAGGATGCGCAAGGCGTTCTGCGCGGTGGAGTTGGCGATGCCGTACTGGGCTTGCAGGTCGCGGGCGGACGGGAGCTTGGCACCGGGCGCGAACCGGCCGTCCTGGATCTGCTTGCGGAGCTCGTCCGGCGGTCATCCAGGTAGGGCTTGAACGCGTCCACCTTGGACGGTCGGCCCTGCCACTGCCCATGGAAGAGGTCCTCCGGTGCGGCTTGCGTCGGCGAAGAGCTTGACGGCGCGCGAGGTCATGCGGAGTTGGCGGCCGATCGCCCTCCGGCTGAGCCCTGCCGCAGCAGTTCGTGGACGGTCGCGTGCTTGGCGCGGGTGCGGTCGGCGTAACGATGTCCGGTCGGCCAGGGCGAGCCGGATGGGTCTTCGAAACTTCTCCGGTGGGGGCGGCGGACTGGGCTGGATCCGGGGCCAGGACCCGCAGGCATCCGCGGTGGTCTGCGACACGACGTTCGGCTGCACCCACGACCTCACCGCTGCCCGCACCCACCGGATCATCCGGATCTGTGAACGTCAAGGCGTGCCCGTCCTCGCCGACCGCGCCTACATCGGAGCCGGCCCCTGGGTGACCACGCCGATCAGACGCCCGCCCCTCGGAGAGCTCACTCCCACACAGCGGACGGTCAACCGAGCTCTGTCAGCAGCGCGGGCACCAGTCGAACGAAGTGTCGCAAGGCCGAAGTCCTGGCGGATCTTCCGCCGAGCCCGATGCAGCCCGAACCGCCTCTCGTCAATCGCCGCCGCCGTCCTCACCCTGGAGCGTCAACGCTGAAAAGGCTCACTCGCCGAAAGCGGTGCGACAAACGCGCCGCGCGTCCCCACGCGCCGAACGGCGGTGGGCTCGGCCGCACCGGACCACCGCCGCCCCGCTACGGCGCGAGCGCCGACTGCTCCGTCGCCCCAGCCACGACCCGTCCGGCGGGCGACGTGCTAGCTCGTCCGGAGAGCGCAGAAGCGCAATCTCATCGAGTCCGGGTTCACGGCCCTGCGTGCGTTCCGCCCTTGCCGCGGGAGGCGAGGCCCTCACACCGTGCGGACTCCGGCAGCGCCCGAACGAGGTAGCCCAGGCCGATGCTGCTGTTCTCCCCACGGGTAACCGTCCACACCCGCAACGCCTGTGGGTCCGTGTCGAACCCAACCCCAAAGACTGATCCACTTCGCCGCTCGAACGTCTCTACGACGCGCCGAGTCCTCTGGACGTGGGGTCGCACCTCGCCGTGGAGATGGGGTTGCACGCGGTCAATTGACCACTCCACCGGAGGAGACACGCGAACCTTCGGCTGGAACCAGGAAAGCCGCGGACCGCCTTACAGATTGCTGCTTTGTTCTTGTGTGGAGACCAGGTTGAAGGTGAAGTTGCAGGTGCCCTCCTGGGCATTCGCCTGAGTGGATGTCGCCGTATTCGCCTGTGTCAGCGTACTGTCGGTGGTTTCGCCCGTGACGATGGAGTTCGACTGCTCGATGGTCGACACCTGACTCTGGCTCTGAGTGACCACACAGGTGGGCACGATGATGACGGGCTGCTCCTTCTCTCGGTCCTTTGGGTCGTCCCGGTCCATCGCGCGGGACTTCACGACGCGCTCACCGCCGTCATCGGAGTGGGCGAGTGCGGTGCCTGAAGCTGCCGCAGAAAGCGCGCTGATCACCGCGCCGACGAGGACAGCCTTTGTAGTGAAGTGCACAGGTTCTTCCCTTCTCAGTCGCTGCCCAGGATGCGCACCTGGGCTCCAGGAGGCATACCGGGTTCCAAGGAGAACGCCGCTGGAGCAACTGACACTTCGCCTGATCGGACGACATGACGATCAGCGAAGTTGTGCTGGTACCTCGCCGCGGATCGGCCGGAGCGGCAGCCGCCCACCGGCTCGACCTGAGGCGTACAAGCAGCGGAACACCGTCGAGCGGTGCATCAGCTGTTGACTGTTTCCCTGTGCCATCAAATTGATCGTTGCCACTGAAGCTACGCCGTCAAGCCAGGAAGCCACCCGTTCGTCACTCTGAAGTTTGAATGATCGCATGGAGTGACAGGCATGCGCTGACACAGCGCGGGCGGGCCGTGCCGGACCGCGCGTCCACCTATCGCGGAAACTTCGCCTTCCGGAGGTAACAATGGCATCTGCTCGGATGCGACGCGGACTGGTAATTTCTCTGGCCACCATGCCCCTGCTGGCCATGGTCAACGCTGGCACGACCGCGGTGGCCCAGGAGACCATCACACGCTCCGCGGACGTCAGGGTGGAGGGCACATCGAATGTGTGCCTCACCTACGCCGGCTTCGAACGGTGCGTCCCACATGATGGGCAAGTGGAGGGCACCATGACCGTGAGCGTCACAGCACCCTCGAGACCGAGCGTGAACGTCAGCGAACGGCAGTGTCCGCAGGGCCAGAAAGGCCGTCAACTCGCGGTCAACGGCGAGGTGCCCGCCGGGGCAGCCATCACGCTCCAGTTCAGCGGCTCCGTGAACGGGGCGCCCCTCAACCACACGATCGTCGTTCTCCGAGGCACCCAAGTGAACAACGCTGTCGCCAGCGTCTGCACCAGCAAGTAGGGCGACACGTTGCCGAAGTGGGGGCCGAGGAAATCGGCAACGACCAGTTACCCGAATGCGGTGTGCACGCTTCAACGCACTTGAGCAACGGGATGCAGAACATCTCGGCTGCCGCGAAATCGGCGAGGGACTGCTGGGCATCGTTGGGCGGTCGACCAGCCAAGATCACCGTTACCGCTCAACCAGAAAGTGTCTGCAGACAGATCAGGAACGGAACGCCCTGCCCCGGTGAGCCCCTGCACCGCACCCGCGATGCTGGGGCTCACGCGTACCCGCCCGTTTGCCGGCTTGCGACCATGGCCACGCTCATCGTCGGGGTTGTGCGACGCCGTCGACCCCGACAGCGCGGCATCGGCGATCGCCAACCAGGGGGCCAACCGACCCATCCCCGTGTCCGGAGGGAACGTGCACGTGATTCAGCGCCTGGGAGTATCCAGGTCATCTGAATAGCCCTACGAGCGTGCATCTTTTGGGGCTGGGATCTGGGTCGCGAAAGGACTTACGCCGCTATCCCACGCTCCGTCCACAGGGCCCCGCAGCCCCGACACGCGCGATCAACACCACCGCCGAAGGGGACCTCTTCAACGTCTACGCCGCCTTGCCAATGGAACTCCCTGATTACGAGGCGACGTACGCAGTTACTCGGAACGCTTTCGGCGGGGCGTGACCGGCGTTGCAGGCCTCGCATGAAAGGCCTCAGCGGCCGGGGATGACATTGCGCCGAGGATCTCCGCTCCGGCCGGCCCGACGGCACCCCGTTCGCGCCGGGGTGTTCGTAAGCAACCAGAAGGCGAGGCGCGACCGGCTGGGTGAGGGAAACGGCTCCCTCCACTGGCCCCGCCGGAGGGCCGACGCAGGCGGCAAGTGATCGGCTGGCTCCAAGCGCCAGTGCACCGGACGAGTGCTCCCCGGCGCAGAAGGAGGAGCTCTCGATGTTCCGGTTGTGTTTCCGAGGCAAGGGCACGGCTCCGAGCCGGGGGCGAGCGCGTGTTCTCCGGGTGGGCGCGCTGCTGCTGGCGGCACTGACGCCGGCCCTTCCGGCTTCGGCCGCCCATGCGTTTCCCCCCACCTCCCCACCCGGCCAGGCTCCTCGCGGTGTCGTGAGCACGCCGCGGGGCGATGCCGAAGACCGGCTCGGCACTCCCGTGGTCACGCCTCTGGGTTCGTTCGGTGGAATCCGCTACGTGCAGTACGACGGCGTGTTCGAGGGCGAGACGTCGACCGGGCGGTTCCGCGTGCCCTACCGGATCAGCGCTCCGGCCGATCCACAGCGCAACAACGGCACCGTTGTGGTGGAGCCGCCGCACTTCGTGGTGGGGCTCGGCGCGTTGAATGTCTACCTGCGCAGGGACTTCCTGTTCCGCCAGGGATTCGTGCACGCCGGCGTCGGCTGGAGCACGCTCGGCAACCGCATCCTCGACCCGTCGGTGCCCGGCACGTTCATCGAGGGCGGATTCGAGGAGGCCGGCGAGAGGGTCGACGACGAGATCATCACCGACTTCGCCCGGGCGCTCTCCTCCCGCTCCTCCGACGCGCGCCCCCTGGTCGGCAAGGTGCACCGGCAGTACGTCACGGGCTTCTCCGACAGCTCGTATCCGCTCCTGCGCCTGGTCCGTTCCGGCCACGCCGAAGGCGCCTTCGACCTGGTGCTGCCCATCACCACGGAGGGCTTCGACCCCCAGGCCGACATCACCGCCGGCCGCTACAAGGGCAAGATCCTCATCGTAAATTCGGAAGCCGACGACGCGACGAACCTGACCGACCGGGGCGTCGCAAGCAAGCGGTACCGCTTCTACGTCGTCGCCGGAAGCCCGCACATTCCCGATCCGCTGGACGTGCCGCTGGACGTGCCGTTCCCTGTCAGGAGGTCCACACCGGCGAGCTTCGTGCCCGCGCTACGCGTGCACTTCCTGCAGGGCCACGACTGGGTTCGCAAGGGATCCCCGCCGCCGACGAGCACGCAGTTGCGCACCGAGGGCGACAGCATCGTCCGGGACGCCAACGGCAACGCGATCACCGAGGACCGCACCGGCCGGCTCGTGCCCCGGCTGCCGTTCGTCGAACTCGGCGAGGCACGGTACATCGCCGGCTTCATCGGCAGCTACGACACCGTGCGCACCGTGCAACAACTCGGCTTCAGCAGCCACCGTGCCTACACCAAGGCCTTCGCCGACAAACTCCGGGACTACCAAAGAGCCGGCTTCATCCTGCCGCAGGACGCCGCTGACATGCGCCGCCGCGCAAAGCTGTGCCCTCCGTCGACCTTCACCGAGACATACCGCGACCACTACACCCAGTTCGTCACCATCCAGCCCTGCACCGCCCGGTGACCCCCCACGGCACGGCCGACGGCATCAAGGCATGCGCCTGGCACTGCCTTTCTGTTGGGCTGGCGGCCTAGCACCTTCCACTCGATCGGCATCTGTGCTGGCCAAAGTCTCAAGGGCGGGTGGAACGGTGGCCGACAGATGTCGTGCATGGCAAGGACCCGATGTCACTCGGCATGGCCGGGTTTCCCGGTACCCGGACAGCGCAGACCCAGCCGGTGCCGTTCGGCGGTTCCTGACGGGCATACGGGAGATCATGGTCGCGGACCAATCGGGGAAGACACAGGGGGTAGGGGAATCATGGTGGCGTTCCACGCATCCGCGCTGGACGGAGTCGCCCGCAATTCGGCCCTGCCAACACCGCTGCTACTGCGCCTGCTCGCCTTCGACGGGGGCGGTGACCGTCCGCCCCGTGACGTCCTCCAGCGGGCCGGACTCCCCGAGCCGGCCGTCGTGGCGATCCTGGCCCACCCGAACCCGGGCGCCCGGATCGACTTCGCCATGAGCGCCAGGGCGGAGCCGGCACAGCGGGCCCGGCTCGCGGACGATCCTTCTCCCAACGTGCGGGCAGCTCTTGCGTACGGACCCGAGGTGTACGACCCGCGCACAAAGGTCGCGCCGCTCCCGGACGCCGTGTGCGTCCGCCTGCTCGACGACCCCGCCCCTTCTGTCCGGACGGCACTGCTGGACTCGCCCCATTTGGCGCCGTCGTTCGTGGCCTCGATGGCTACTCATAACAGTTCGGCAGCGCGCCGGGAAGCGGTGCGTGCATGGGAGATCCTGCCACCGGGCGAGCGGTCGGCGCTGCTGGCCGACCCTGATCCCGAGGTGCGGCGGGCCGCCGCGCTGTGGGAGTGCCGCCGGGACGCACACGTCACCACCGAACTCCTCTGCCATCCGAAGTCCGCCGCCGATGCGCTGCGCCGAGGGCTCCTCGTCCGCGCCGACGCCGAGCGGTGCGTCGCCGAGCGGACGCACCTGGCGGCCCTCGCCGAGAACCCGTCGTTGCCCGCCGACCTCGTGGAGCGGCTCGCCGTCGACCCCGACGAGGCCGTACGGCTCGCGGTCTCCCTCAGGCCCGAGCTGGACGAGACACGGCGCATGGCGATCGACTTCACGGTCGGGGACTTCGACCGGCGCGACGGCGTGCAGTGGGTACGGGACGGGCTCGCCGACCCCAAGGTGCTGCGTCGGGCCGCGACCTCCGCCCACCCGCTGCTACGGCGCGCCGCCGCCCAGAGCCCCCACCTGCCGCCCGACCTGCTGCGCCTACTCGCACGCGTCGAGGACCCGGTGGTGGAGAACCGCCTGGGTATTCACCACCCCGACACCCCGGAGGAGGTCCTGATGCGTGTGTACGCGAGGCTCGGAGGGACGTTCTCCGCCTGGATGGCGGAGACACACCCCCACTTTCCCCGCGAGGGCCTCGCCGCGCGCTACGCGGACCACCCGGACGGGAACTACCGTCGGCTGGCCGTCCGGGACCCGGCCGCCACGCCCGCGCTGATCGAACGGCTCAGCCATGACCCCGCGGTCTGGACGCGCCAGGCGGCGGTCGGCGACCCGCGCCTCCCGCTCCACCGGCTCCGCGAGGCGCTCCATGTCCCCGAATTGGCTTCCAGCGCGGGCGCCAACCCGGCGCTCCCCGAGGACGAGATGGCCGCCGTCCTGGACCGGGCCGGTGTTCCTGCCTGACCGCTGAGCAGAACCGCCTTGCTCGCACCCCAAAGCGAAAGCCGCGATCCACCGCCCAGTCCTACGCGGTTGATAACTGGGTTCGCAGGTCAGCGCGGGCGGTGAGGGGTGCTGTTGAGCTGGGTCATCAACTCTCGGTCAGCGGCTCGGGATGCCTGGAGGTCTTCTTCGCGTTCGGAGAGCTGGTCGCGGAGTTCGGCGACCTGTTGTTCAAGGTGGTCGATCTTCCGCTGGAGGGTGTCTGAGTCGGTGGGAGCGCCGAGGCCAGTGGCGCGCCAGGCGTCTTGGCCAAAGGCTTCGGACAGGCGTTGAGACCGGCGGGCACCCGGAGAAGTGGCCACGGCGGGAGATCGTCGACGGCATCCGCTACGTCGTCGACAACGGCGCGAAGTGGCGTGCTCTGCCTGAGGATTTCCCTCCATGGGAGACGGTTTACGGGTTTTTCTGGAGGTGGAACCGGACCGGGGTGGTCGCCTAAATCCGTGATCAGCTCCGCCGGAGGATCCGCACCGGCAAGGGCCGTTGCCCGCACCCGGTGACGCTGATCGTGGACTCCCAGTCGGTCAAGGGCGCCTCCACCGTCGGCCGCAACAGCCGTGGCTACGACGCCGCGAAAAAGATCAACGGCCGAAAACGACATATCACCGTGGACACGCTCGGCCTGCCCGTGGTGATCACGGTGACGCCCGCCGACATCCAGGACCGCGACGCCGCCCGCGACGTGTTCTGGCGGCTGCGTCTCACCCAGCCGCAGATCACCCAGGTCTGGGCCGACCGCGGCTACGCCGGCGAACTCGTGGACTGGGCCCGCGAACGCCTCTGGCTCACCCTGCGCATCGTCTCCCGGCCCAAGGGCACCAAGGGCTTCGTCGTCCTGCCCCGCCGCTGGAAAGTCGAGCGGACGATCGGCTGGTGCATGAACGCCCGCCGTAACGCACGCGACTACGAACGTCTGCCCCAGCACTCCGAAGACCACCTGAACTGGGCACTCATCACCATGATGACCCGACGCCTCACCCGCAAAAGCCCCCGAACGAGCCAGTGGACGAGGAAGACTCTTCGCGCAGCCGGGGCTGCGGCCTGACTCCGACGAGCGCGTCACCCAGCCAGCGGACGGCCAGCGCGGTGTGGTGGTTCTCCCACGACACGCGCCGGTCGCCGCCGTCGACCGCCTCAGGCTCAGCCACCGAGAGGTCCGCGGATGAGGTTGACGGTGAGATTCGTTTCAGTGTCGCTGACAAGGACGGCGGAGATGAAGCCTTGGGCTGTGCGGTAGTCCCCCGTACCACCGGTGATCGCGAAAGTGATCGGGCCGGGGCCGGCGTTGGTGATGGTGAACCGGCCTTCTCAACCTGCCGCAGACCGGGCACTCCGCCTGGTCGCCCCTCTGTATCGCGATGACTCGCTGGCGGGTCTGCTGAAGCCTCCGCCACCGCCGTGACCTGCACCGTCCTGAGCAGAACACCGCTTCCGCGGCCATCGTCTGCGGCAGCGGATCACCGCAGCCGCGAGTACTGCCGCCTCTTCGGTGCCCCGCCCGGCCAGGATGCCGCCCACCTGCACAGTACGGCTGCGTCCTAGAGGTGCCCCGTCGATCGACGGGGCGCGCTTGACATGGCGGGAGGGTGGGAACTGACCTGCTGGGCAGGCGGTCGTCGAAGGCAGGCGCACACTCAAGCCCGCACCCGCACGACCGATGCGCTCCGGCGCTGTTTGGCCGCGATCAGTGCATCGCCAGGCGGTTGATCCATCCGTAGCGTTCGGCGAGGTCGGCATCGAAGTCGGCCGCCGTCAGCACGGCTTCGAGCGCCCGGCCCCGGCCCAGCAGACGGGTGAGGCGCTGGATCGCGCCCGCGCCGGGCGGGGTGCCGCCGACTTCGGGTTGGCCCAGGACAGTGTTCTCCCGGGAGGCGAAACGCATGTCGCAGGCGAGGAGGAACTCACTACCGGCCCCGTGCTCGGCCGCGCAGTTTGGCGACAGTGACGGCCGGGATCTCGTTGAGCTTGCGGAACAGCATCCCCAGGGAGGCGTCGCCCGACCTCCGGCTTTCGCGGCTTCAGCGGTGTACTCGGGTGGGGTGTACGTGCACGCCTCGTTGTACCCGTTTGCACCCACCGGCGGGGCATCGGAGGCTGGGCGGGAATGTCCGTACGGAAGGAAGGCGTGAGTCATGCCCGAGCAGAACGAGGCAAGGGACCCCGGGGCCAAGCACCCGGAACCGGACTTCCCCCACCAGGAGCAGCAGCACCCGGGCTGGACCGGACCCATGGATCCGCCTCCCGACCACGGCGAGGAAAGCTACCGCGGCAGCGGGCTGCTGGGCGGGCTGAAGGCCGTCCTGACCGGCGGCGACTCCGGGATCGGCCGGGCGGTCGCCCTCGCCTTCGCCCGTGAGGGCGCCGATGTCCTGTTCACCCACCTGCCGGAGGAGGAGGAAGAGGCCGGGCAGACGCGCTCGCTGATCGAGGACGCCGGACGCAAAGCGGTCTCCCTGGCCTGCGACATCCGCGAAGAGGAGCAGTGCCGGAAGGTGGTGGACCGCGCGGTCGCCGAGTTCGAGCGGATCGACATCCTGGTGAACAACGCCGCATACCAGATGTCGCAACCGGACGGTATCGGCGCGATCAGCACGGAGCAGTTCGACCGCGTCATGCGTACCAACCTGTACGGCATGTTCTGGCTGACGAAGATGGCTCTCCCCCACATGCCGAGGGGCGGTTGTGTCATCAATTCGACGTCGGTGCAGGCCTACAAGCCCAGTCCGCACCTCCTCGACTACGCCATGACGAAGGGTGCCATCGTCACCTTCACCCAGGGGCTCGCGCAGATGATGGCGTCCGACGGAATCCGCGTCAACGCAGTCGCACCCGGGCCCGTGTGGACGCCGCTGATTCCCGCCACCATGCCGGACACGGCCGAATTCGGGAAGCAGTCGCCGCTCGGCCGTCCCGCCCAGCCGGCGGAAATGGCTCCCGCCTATGTGTTCCTCGCCTCTCCGCAGGCGAGCTACATCACAGCCGAGATCGTCAACGCGACGGGCGGGACACCCCTGCCCTGAAATATTCATGCAATGAACTCCCTTGCCCCGTGCCTGGCTTGAGTCGCCTCTGGCGCTCGGGTGCGGGGCTTCGGCATTTGGGCCTTTCCGTTACCGGACACCCGCGTACGCCCCGACCACGGCAGCCGGTCGCCGGTTCGATCGCATCCTTCCGCCTTGGCGGCCAGGATTGCGAGGAACACCCCCCATCCGGCATCGGCGATCGAGCGGTTGAGCCCGGCCTTCGCAGCGGACCCGTTGGGCAGGAAGCTGCCCGGCTGTTCAGGGTCCGGTCTCGACGCCGGGGCCTTGCTCATGTTGCGGATCTTGAGGTCCTCGTACGCAGTCACCGGTGTGCTGGCGGTCGGCATCGCGGCGTACCTGGCCGCCGTCTATCTCACCCGTGACGCTCAGCGCACCGGCGACGAGGTACTCACCGCGCTGTTCCGGCGGCGTGCGCTGGGCACCGGCGTGGTCGTCGGAGTGCTGTCGGCCGTCGGTCTGTTCGTGCTGCACGCCGATGCGCGTCCCCTGTTCGACGAGCTGACGTCCGGGGCCGCGCTGCCGTTCACGGTGCTGTGGGTGGCGGCCGGTGTGCTGTCCCTGCTGCTCCTGCCTGGGGCCGCTGGTACCTGACGGTGCGTCTCACCGCGGCGCTCGCTGTGACCGGACTGCTGTGGGGCTGGGGAATCGGCCAATACCCCCAGCTGCTGCCGGGCTTGAACCTCGACGAGGCGGCCGCGACGGACACGGTGCTCGCCGCCAGTCTGGGCGCGCTGGCCGTCGGTGCCGTGCTCCTGCTGCCTTCGCTGTGGTGGCTGTACACCACATTCCAGCGCGACCCTGCGCGATACGAGTGACACCACAACCGGGTACATGCACCAAGACGCCATAACCCGGTACTTCGGCGGGAGTCGATGGTGTGGCGCCCGTACATAAGGCGGCAGGCAGGTCGTTCGGGGAGCGGCTGGATGTCGCACTGCGTGTCGGTCATGACTCTCTCTTCAACCGCACCCTGCTCGACGAATGGGTCTACCTGCGGCCCTGCACCAGCAACACCGAACGCACCGCAGCCCAGGCAGACTTCCTGCACACCTACAACCACCACCGATGTCACACCGCACTCGGCGGCCACCCGCCGATCAGCCGCGTGAACAACCCTGCGGGTCGATACGCCTGGCACCGAGGCCCGAGGTCACGCGCTGAGGGCGGCCCCCTTGGGGAGCCGCCCTCAGGGGTGCCGGGACCCGGCCGGAGAGGAGGCGGTGGGCGGGAGGACGGCCGGCCTCGCTCGCGAACTTCCCGCGGGGGCAGTGGACCGCCGACGCCAGCAGATAGTGCCCGGGGCTCGTGCTGCGTCCCGTCTGCGCCCTGGGCGGCTGGGCTTGTCATCGAGCCCGGGAGCCAAGATCGATTGTCAGTGGTGGGTGAGACGGTAGGAGCATCGAGTTCGGAAAGAGGGGGAGCTGTCATGTCCGGAAACCAGAACTACATCAATCACGTTGCTCTTGTGCTGGATGCCAGTTCGTCCATGTCGCACCTGAGCCGCAAGGTCGTCGAAGTCGCCGACCAGCAGATCGCGTACCTTGCCCGCCGATCGAGGGAACTGGACCAGGAAACCCGTGTCACCGTGTACGTCTTCGCGGACAAGGTGGAGTGCGTCATCTACGACAAGGACGTGCTGCGGATGCCGTCGCTGAAGCAGCTGTATCGGGTCGGTGGAATGACGGCTCTGCTGGCGGCCGCACTGAAGTCACAGCGTGAGCTGGCACAGACGGCTCAACTGTACGGCGACCACAGCTTTCTGACGTTCGTACTCACCGACGGTCAGGAGAACGCAAGCCACCGCTGCCCGGATGCCCCTGCCAGGAATCCGCGTGAACTGGTGGAGGCTGTCGCCAAGATGACCGAGACACAGGGGGACAACTGGACACTGGCCGTCCTTGTGCCGGACCAGATGGGCAAGCGCGAGGCCATGCAGTGCGGTTTCCCGAAGGACAACATCGCCATCTGGGACGCCACGAGCACACAGGGGCTGGAGGAGGCCGGGCAGGTCATCCGGCAGGCCACCGAGAAGTTCATGGTGGGCCGCACCCAGGGCATCCGGGGGTCGCGGGCGGTGTTCTCCACGGGCGCGGAGGCGGTCAACAAGGAAACCATCAAGGCGGCCGGCCTTGCCCCGGTGAATCCGTCGGAGTATCAGCTGCTCCCGGTGAGTCGTGACGCGGCGATCCGGGACTGGGTCGTCGAGTGCGGGCATACCTACCGTGCCGGTGGTGCGTTCTACCAGCTGAGCAAGTCGGAGAAGATTCAGGCGCAGAAGCAGATTGCGGTGCTGGAGAAAAAGACGGACCGGGTGTACACGGGGCCGGAGGCCCGAGCCCTGCTCGGCCTGCCGGACGTGGAAATACGCATCAAGCCGGACCACAACGACGGCTTCACGATCTTCGTGCAGAGCACCAGCGTGAACCGGAAGCTCGTACCGAACACGCGGCTGCTGCTTATGCTCTGACGCCTTGAAATGTCCGGTTCAGTCCGAGAACGATCCGTGGCGGCCGGCGCCGTGTGTGAACCGGTCGGCACCGGAGCGGGTCTCGCCCGCGGTGAGCGGGACGATGCCGTGCCGGTACTCGGCGGCGAGGGCGTCCGGCTCGCTCAGACCGTGCTGCTCGCGGACGGAGAGTCGGTCGTGGCGCAGACAGAGCTGGGGGAACCCGGCGATCTCACGGGCCAGTTGCTCCGCTGCTGCGCGGGCACCGCCGGCCGGGACGAGGCGGTTGGCGAGCCCCATGTCGTAGGCCTCGCGCGCGGGGACGGGCCGGCCTGTGAGGATCATGTCCATGGCGCGGCTCTCGCCGATCAGCCGCGGCAGGCGCACGGTGCCGCCGTCGATCAGCGGTACGCCCCAGCGGCGGCAGAACACCCCGAAGACCGCGTCCTCTTCGGCGACCCGCAGGTCGCACCAGATCGCCAGCTCCAGCCCGCCCGCCACCGCATGGCCGGAGACCGCGGCGATCACCGGCTTGCTCAGCCGCATCCGGGTCGGTCCCATCGGACCGTCGCCGCCGGCCTGCACCGTGTTGCCGCGCTCGGTGCCGATGCCCTTGAGGTCGGCGCCGGCGCAGAAGGTGCCGCCCTCGCCCCACAGCACGGCGACGGCCGCGTCCTTGTCCGCCTCGAACTCCCGGAAGGCATCGGCGAGCAGCAGGGCCGTGGGTCCGTCGACGGCGTTGCGTACTTCCGGACGCCCGAGGATCACCGTGAGCACGGGGCCGTCGCGCTCGGTCCGTACGGCGGGCGTGGGCATGGGCGGCACGATAGACGCCCCACGTACAGGCCGTCCAGACTGTTTGTTTGCTCCTGCTGGGTACTCTCCCGCCATGCCCGCCGCACCGGCCACCCGAGGCACCGAGCGGCAACGCCGGGAGGAGACGCGGCAGCGGCTCCTCGACGCCACGGTCGGCTGCCTGGTCGAGTACGGCTTCAGGAGCTTCGCAGGGTGGTCGTGCCCAGTCCCCAGGGGCTGCCTGGCTGAGTCCGGTGTCCAACTGGCCGTGTGCCGAGTGCGGGAGGTCCGTCGTCGCCGGGCTTCGGAAGGCCGGGGAAGGTGGGGTGAGCGCCAGTCGGCGGGTGTTCCCCCGACGTCGCCCCAAGGCCTGTTCGCGATGTGTGAACAGGCCTTGGGCGGGTGGGGCATTTTCGTTCGGCTCACGCGGGCTCTTGCCCGCTCCAGGTCACGGCTTGTTCGGGCGTTCGTCCTTGGAGGCGGAGTCGGCCGGGGCGGCGGTCGTGTCGGCCACGGTGACAGTGTCCCTGCAGCTGGTTCGATCGCGGATTCCTGTCCCGGAGTGGTCGACGCCGTCGGCGCTGCTGTCGTACGTGCAACTGCGGGCCACCGTGTCGGCAAACGTGCGGGCAGGTGGGGGCGGGTGTCTCAGCGACGTACGGCCCAGGGGGCCGCAGGAGTTCCTTGATCTGCCGGCGGCAGCTTGGGCCGGTGCCACGTCGGGCATCGTCGAGATGCTGCTCCAGAGAGCCGCCACGGCGTCATCGAGATCCTGCCGGCCTGCCGGAGCGCTCGGCCGGCAGCGCGGACGCTGATTTCGACACGCGGCTGCCACGAGGGAAAACGATTCTCCATCCGGCGGGTGAGTTTGACTTCTCGGGGTCGGATTTCCCTGCTGGAAGGATGCTGCCGTGGACGCTGTGCAGGCCCGGGCCGAGGTGGTGGCCGAGGAGATCCTGGCCGTATGGGACCGTTCCCCGGATTCGGAGGGGCTGCAGAGCGCCACCGTGTCGCCGTGGCAGGTTCTCCCGCTGGAGAGTACGCAGAGCACACAGGTTCCGGCGTCATGACCGGCCGGCAGCGCCCCGGGAGCGGCGCGCTGAGGACCGGCATCCTGATGGCGGCCACCATGACGACCGGACTGACGGCGGGCGTCTTCGCGGACTGGTCGAACGCGGTCATGCCCGGCCTCAGCAGTGTCGACGACCGCACCTTCGTCGCGGCCTTCCGAGCGCTCGATGCGTCGATCACCAGTCCGCTGTTCCTCGGGGTGGGGTTCATGGGCGCGCTGCTGTTGACGGCGCTGTCTGCCGTTCTCCATCTCCGCGCGGAGCAGCGGCCGGTGCTGATGTGGGTCGGGGCGGCACTGGTGTGTTCCCTGGTGGTGTTCGTGATCACGTTCGGCGTCCATGAGCCCCTCAACGAGCAACTCAGGACGGCCGGAGAGCCGGACAGCAACGCCGGTTTCGCGGCGGTGCGCGCCCAGCTCGACGAAGCGAGGTGGACCGCATGGAACACCGTTCGTGCTGTGGCGTCGACGATCGCGTTCGGCTGTCTCGCCTGGGCACTTGCGATCCATCGTCAGCCCGGCCCGATCGCCGGCCGACGAGCGGAGGGGTGACCACAGGGCGCTACCGACCCTCGGCTACTTCCATCGGCTGCCGAAGTCGAGCCTCTCGCTCTCCGGTCATTCGTCTTTCTCTGGTCATTCGTCGCCGTGCGGCGCAGGGCGCAAGGTGATCAGCGGCGGGAGGAAGTGGCCGAGGAGGGTCGCGGTGGTGATCGCGCCCAGGGTGATCCCCCAGGCGACGGGACCGAGCGGGGTGCAGCCGAAGAATTGGCTGATGCCGGGTGTCTGGATGATGGCGACAAGGACGGCCGCGGAGCCGAGTCCGGCCACGAGGACGTTGCGGTCTGTACCGCCGGCGGTGAGGGTCTGGGCCAGTTGGGTGCCGACCACGGCAGCCAGGGAGACGGTGGAAGCCCGGCGGCCGCGGCCCGTGAGCCGGGCCGCGGCCCACGCGAGTCCGGCGCCGATGGCGGTGACACTGCCGCGCAGCAGCATCTCCTGGGTCAGTGCGGTGCCCAGTGAGCGGTGGGGGCCCTCCGCGAGGAGGCGCTCTCCGGTCTGGCCCGATGGTTCGCGCACCGCGATGGCGAGGGAGGGGGCGAGGTCGGTGAGGAGGTTCACGAGCATGATCTGGCGAGCGTTCAGCGGAGTGGTGCCGGTGATTGCGGAGGTGAGGACGCTGAAGGTGACTTCGCCGAGGTTTCCGCCGATGAGGATGGCGAGCGCCGCGCGGACTGAGGTCCACATGGCGCGGCCTTCCATGAGGGCGGCCACGATGGTCTCGAGCCGGTCATCCGTGACGACGAGGTCCGCGGCCGCGGTCGCGGCCGGGGTGCCGCGGCGTCCGAGTGCGATACCGACGTCGGCGAGGCGGATGGCGGGGGCGTCGTTGGCTCCGTCACCGGTCATGGCCACGACCCGGCCGATGCGCTGGTAGGCCTGGACGATCCTGACCTTGTGACTGGGGCTGCAGCGGGCGATGACATCGACGGTGGGCAGCAGTTCGTCCAGGGCGGCATCGTCCAGTTCGTCGATTTCCGGGCCGGTGCACACGGTGGGCTGTGCGACGTTCTCGCTGATCGTGGAGGCGATGGCGTCGGCGGTGGCCGGGTGGTCACCGGTGAGCATGACGGTGTGCACGCCGGCCTCGCGCAGTCGGGCCGTCGCGGGCGCGGCGCTGTCGCGTACGGGGTCGGCCAGTGTCAGGAAGCCGAGGAAGACGAGGCCCTGGACGGTCTCATCGGCGAGCTCCTCCGCGGGGTCGATGCGGCGTTCGGCCACGGCCAGGACCCTTCGGCCCGCTGCCGCGAGTTCCTCTGCTGCCCTGGCGAGGGTGTTCCTGGCTGCGTCGTCCAGAGCGACCGCACCGTCCGCCCGTCGGCGCCGGCCGCAACGGTCGATGACGTTCTCCGGCGCTCCCTTGACGCTGAGCAGCATGCCGCCGCTGGTGTGGCCGACGGTGGCGTGGTAGGCCCGGGCCGGCTCGAAGGGGAGGGCGTCTGTGCGTCGCCACCGTGCAGCGCCGGTGCGGGTGGTGACGTTCGCGCGGCGTGCGCCGTCGACGATTGCCCGGTCGGTCTGGTGGGCCATCGGTTCGGCCTGGCGGGCAGGTGGTGTGGCGCGCAGCGCGGCGGCGAGGATTTCCTTGCGGCGGGTGTCGAGCCGGTCGAGGGCGGCGGTGCTGTCGCCGTCGCTGACGCCGGTCAGTTCCAGGGTTCCTTCGGTCAGGGTGCCGGTCTTGTCGAAGCAGAGGATGTCGGCGCGGCCGAGCGCCTCGATGGTGCGGGGGTTGCGTACGAGGGCGCCCACGTCGGCCAGGCGGCGTGCGGCGGCCAGTTGGGCGGCGTTGACCAGGAAGGGCAGTCCCTCGGGGACAGAGGCGACAGCCAGGTTGACGGCTGAGGCGAGATTGTCCGTCAGGGGCCGGCCGTGCAGCAGGCCGGAGAGGGCGACCGCGACGGCGGACCCCAGGGCGATGGGCATGCTGGCGCGGGTCAGCGAGGACAGCCGGGCCTCGACGCCTGTTTCCGGTGCGGCCTGGCGTGCGGTGGCGAGACTGCGCCCGGCTTCCGTGGCCGAGCCGGTCGCCACGACGACGGCGACGGCCCGGCCGGAGGAGATGGTGGTGCCCTCGTAGAGCATCGACCGGCGATCCGTGAGGTGTGCGGCGACCACGGGTGCCGGGTCCTTGCTCACGGCCAGGGACTCCCCGGTGAGGGAGGATTCGTCGACCTCGAGCCCTTCGGCCTCCAGGAGGCGGCAGTCCGCGGGCACCACGTCCTCGGAACGCAGAGCTACGACGTCACCGGGGACCAGGTCGCCTGAGGTGACCAGGTGTTCCCGGCCCTCGCGCCGCACACGCGCCCCGATGGCCGACTGGGCGAAGAGCTCGGCGAGCGCGTGATCGGTCCTCACCCGCTGGGCGCCTCCGACCAGTGCGGAGACACCGGTGATGACGGCCACCAGAGCGGCGTCGGTCCGGGACCCCACAGCCGCGGCGAGAGCGGCACCCGCGGCAAGAATCGGTGTGAGGGGATTGGACAGCTCCTCGACGAACGCGTACGGCAGAGTCAGCTTCGCCGGCTCCCCGGTGTGCGCTTCGGCACTGCGAGAAGCCGCCTCCTGCGGGGTGAGGCCGTCTGGGCGGGTACGCAGCCGCTCCATGACGCGATCGGCGGGCATGAGGTGCCAGGGGACGCTGGTCACCGGCGGCGTGAGAGGCCGGCTCAGCAGCTGCCGGGCGCGCCAGGCGCCCAGACAGAAGGCCATGGCACCGGCCGTGTTGCTCACCGCCATCACCCGCGCGGTCGCTCGCCGGGCGGGTGCCTGCAGCGCGGCGACCGCGCCGACCCCGCTGCCGCCGGCGGCCAGGTGGTGGCTGTCCCGGTCCACCACTGCGGCTGCCCCCACCGCGTCGACGATCAGACCGGCCGCCTCAAGATCCGCCCCGACCAGTACGTGCGCTCCCCAGGGCGTGTGCTCCTCCTCGCGGTGCACACCGATGGCGCAGTCCGCTGCGCCCAGCGCCGGGCGGTTGCCGGAGACCAGCAGAACAACTGCCCCGTCCGCCTGCAGGTCCCGCACCGATGCTGCGAGGTGCTCGCCCGCCGGAACCACGGCATCGGCGAACGTGAGGCCGGGTCTTTCACGGTCCGATGCCACCACCACTCGTGCTCCGGCCCGTCGCGCTGCCGCGGCCACGGCCTCGGCTCCGGGAGCCGACTGGGTACTGAGTCCCGCCACCGCCAGGAGCCGATGGCCCCGGGCCAGTCCGAGGAACTTCTCGGCGCCGCGCCGCCGCAGCCGTTTCGCCGCCTTGCGGCCGGTCCGCCCTTTCAGGTTCAGCTCGTCCAGCGGTCCCAGCGCCCAGCCGCCGGCGCGTTGGAGGGACAGAGGCGTATCGGAGTCGAAGAGCGCAAAGAGCCGCTCGGACACCTGCTCGGGATCTGCGCCCTCGAACAGCTCCAGATCCACCGGCTCGTATCGGTCGCCCCGCAGGGCCTGTTCGTCGAGGAGGATCGTGTCCACCTGACCCAGGCGCCGGAGTGCCGTGCGGTCCATCGTCACGACGCCGCGCAGGGCCAGGTGCCGTCCCAGACTCGTGGCGAAGCCCTCACGTCCCGCGCCGGGTGCCTTCGGCACCGAGGCCACAGCCACCGCGATCGCCTTGCGGACGCCGGCGAACGGCAACGTGGCTGCACCGGCCGCGAGACCGGCCGCCATCGAACGCACCGCGTACCGGTCGGCGGCATCGCGCTGAGTGGGCCCGGGCCGGTGCGCTGTGACCGCATCGGCCGAGGCTTCTTCCGGGCTGCGGACAAGGTTCGTCTCGCGCTCGCACCACGCGGTGCCTTCCGCGCTCGCCTCCCGCCACACCGCCAGACGCTGCAGCACGTCCAGGGCAAGCCCCCCGCCGCCCGTGGCCACGCCCTGCACGAGCGCGGCGACAACCGGCAGCAGCGAGTCGGCATGCTCGTTCGGGCCGACGTCCTCGATCAGGTGCCGAAGCCGGGGATGGGAACGAACCGCGTCGATGCCGCCGGCGATCTCCGGCGGCAGCCCGAACCAGGGAGCGAGGCGCCGGAGCGTCACCAGAGCCAGCCCCAGCGTGTCCGCGACCAGAGCCGGCACCGCCGGGAACGGCTGGCCCTCCGCCGGATGATGCGGCTCCGGCTGCCACGCGTCGTACGCGGCCGCATCCGCGGCATGATCGCCCTCGGCCTGCTCCACCAGCGCGACCAGCTCGTTCTGCGGCGGGGCAGGCGAACCGACCGCGATGATCACCCGTTCCATGGGCGCGTTCACTCGCGCCCACAGCACTCCCGGATGCCCTTCCAGCGCCTGCTCCACCCGGCGAGCGACGCGCTCGCCTGCGGGGCCGTGCACACCAAAGACCCTGATGTAACACCGCCCGGCCGTCCACGACACCTCACGGCCGGGCCCCTGCAAGAGACTGCCCGCCGCCTCCCGGACAACCCGGACACCGGCCGTGGTCCGGGAGGCAACGCCGGAGATGATCGAATGCAGGAAAGGGGGGATTCCGAGGCCGGAGGCCTGCTCCGATGGCATGAAGCGTGCCCCCTCATGTCAGAGCGGTCGGTTCGGGTCAACCTACAGAGGCAGTCTGATCGAAACTCATGAAAGCGGCGATATCGGATAGACCTATTGATAAGGGTCTAAGGTCCATGACCGAACAGGTGAGGTGATAGCCGTGACCTCCACACCCCGGACCCACTTCCCGTCCAGCACCGGAACCGCTGCCCCGGGCGAGCGCCTGGCCCCGCCCCCTTCCGAAGCCACCACCCCATCTCCGTCGGCAGCCAAGCACCGCACGGTCACCCTGACCATGCCCTCCGCCGGAGAGATAGCCGGCGGGGCACTCAACGCCGCCCTGCACCCGGTCGCCGTCGCCCGACAGGTCCTGCCTGCCAAGAAGGGCCTCCCGCTCTACCTGGGTCTGGGAGCCCTCGCAGCCGCAGAAGTCCTGGAATGGCCGGTAGCCGCCGGCATCGGACTCGGTTACGCCGTCCTGCGCCGCGACGGCGGCGTTCTCGGTGAGCCGCCCGCCGCCGCACGCCCCACCGCCAGGGCCGAGGCGGAGAAGACCTCCATGACCACCGCCCGCGAGATCATGACTCCGGACGCCACCTGTATCGGCGCCAACGAAACCGCCCTGGAGGCGGCGAAGAAAATGACCGAACTCGGCGTCGGGGCCTTGCCCATCTGCGGCACCGACGAGAAGCTCAAGGGCATGCTCACCGACCGCGACATCGTCGTGAAGGTCCTCGGAGCAGGCAAAAACCCTGCACAGGTGAAAGCCGGGGACCTCGCCCAGGGCGAAGCAGTGACCATCGGCGCCGACGACGACGCGGAAGAGATCCTGCGAACCATGAGCCACCACAAGGTCCGCCGCCTTCCCGTCATCGACGGCCACATCCTGGTCGGCATCGTCACCCAGGCCGACGTGGCCCGCGCCTTGCCCGACCCCAAGGTCGGCGACCTCCTCGAAGCCATCAGCGCCTGAGCGAGCACCCCGGCGGGCACACTGCGGGGCGCACGCATCCTCGACTCCGACGGTGTTCCGGCGAAGGACATGAACTACACGGCCGAGGCCCCGGCCGTGGCGGGATCCGGCGTGCGCTGTCCGTTCACATGGCCGAACCGCGCTACTGCTTGAGGCGGTTGCTGCATCGTTCGACCGTGTTGCGCTGCGTGTGTGCCTCGGCATCGAACGCGGGCGGGCGATCGCCGGCGCTGACGCAGCCTGGCGCCGGTCCGGGCGGTGCCGCGCCTTGGGGGCGTCCCTGTGGTGTGTCAGCGGGTGCGGCGGATGCGGATCGGGCCGCGGGTCTTTGTCGGTTCGACGGGGCGGCCGGCCTGGGTGATGTCCACCTCGCCTGCCGTGACCAGCCGCCGGGCTGCGCGGCGGGCCGGTTCCATGAGCGCGCGCCAGCCGTCGTCGTCCCCTGTGTACACCGCCCGCGCGGCGTCGGAGGGGCAGATCGTCGCGGTCGGGCCACGACGATCCAGCAGCTCCAGGATGGCCCGTTCCAAGCGCCGGTCCGTCTGCCGTTCGTGTCTGTCACTCCGCCAGTGTCACACCGGCGATGGCGAGAGCCAGGACGCCGGCCACAGCGCCGATGCCCCGGACCGGGGCCAGGCCGGGAGCGTGCGCTCCCCGATCGTCGACTACCGCCTGGCCAGCGACGAGTACGTCGTCAAAGGCGCGGCATTGCGCAACTTTGTACGCGTCTTCGCCGTCACCGGCAGCAGCAACTGTTCGTCGCCCGCCCCGCTCCAGTCGGCCTGGCGGCCACCGCGACCACCATGTGCGTCATCCCCCCGAACGACGCCAGTCACGGCGTTTGCCGGTGGCCCTATTGCGCGCGCCGAACCTCGGGGCGTTCTGCTCGTTTGTCCCGCGGCGCGCCTCTTGGCTTCCGTGCGACGAGCAAGACACCAACGCAAGAACGCAAAGCAGCGACGTACCCCAAGGCGTTCAGCGTCCCGGGGGGCGTCGCTGAAGGGGTTCGTCAGAAGGGGCGTTGTGCCCGGCCGGGGTTCGGTCAGCCGGTGAAGCCTTGGTCACTCAACGCCTTCTCGATGCGGGCGCGGTGGTCCGCCTCCCAGGCGTCGAGAGACTGCTCGGCCTCCTTGGCGAGCTTCGCCTGAGCGGCCTCGAGAATCTCCTCCTGGCGGGCGGCGGGGGCGACGACGATGCCTTCCTCGTCGGCGACCACGATGTCGCCGGGGTGCACCAGCACACCGCCGACGCGGGCCGGCTCACCATGCGCGCCGAGCTTCTTCTTGGTGCCGGGGATGGGGATGACGCCGCGCGAGAAGACCGGGAAGCCGGCCTCGCGCACCTCGCCGAGGTCGCGTATGACACCGTCGACCACGAAGGCCGCCACGCCCCGACGCTGGGCGACGGCGCACACGTTGCCGCCGGCCAGCGCGTAGTCCACGTCGCCCGACTCCACGACGATGACCGAGCCCGGCTCGGCGCGGTAGATCGCGGCGTGCAGCATCAGGTTGTCGCCGGGCTCGCACCGTACGGTGTACGCGGGTCCGGCGACGCGCGGCGAGTCCCACAGCGGGCGGATGCCGATGTCCATGACCTGCGCGCGGCCCAGCAGGTCGGCGAGGGTGGTGGGGGGAACATCCTTGAAAGCGTTGTCCATTACTTCCTCTGTTCCTGTGCGCGGTGGGACGGTCGGCGGCCATCGGCCGCGTCCTTCTCCCGGCTGTAGAAGTGATGTTGCCAGGTGGCGCCACCGTCGGAAATCGACAGTGCGCTCCCTTCGTCGCCGACAATCCATGACCTCGGTGAGGATCCGCACGTCACAGGGACATCCCCGTGCCGATGGTGCCGACCTCTCCCAGGTCGTACCGGCGTCGTGCGGGGTCATGGCGGTGTTTGCTACGGCCGACCACACAGCCGAGCCGGCGTCGGGCGAAAAGTGCACGACGGTGAAGTTCTGCCGGGTGGTGCTCTCACGGCGCTCCTGCACGCGGCGGTAAGCAGCTGGCTTTGCGGTGTTCTGGCCGGCAGGGGGTTACTTCATGGTGGCGATCTGGATCAGGTTTCCGCAGGTGTCGTCGAAGACGGCGGTGACCACCGGCCCCAGGTCGGTGGCGTCCTGGGTGAACTCGACGCCCAGCCCCTTGAGCCGTTCGACCTCGGTGTGTACGTCGTCGACGGCGAACTGGGTGAACGGGATGCCGTCGGCGACCAGGGCGCTCTTGAACGGGCCCGCCGCCGGGTGGCCGTCCGGCTCCAGCAGCAGTTCGACACCGTCCGGGTCGGCAGGGGACACCACGGTGAGCCAGCGGGCGTCGCCGGTGGGCACGTCGGTCTTCTTGATGAACCCCAGCTTCTCGGTGTAGAAGGCGAGCGCTTTGGCCTGGTCGTCGACGAACACGCTGGTGAGATTGATGCGGATCACGGTTTCGGTTCCTCTTGGTCGAAGGGCCACCGCTCGACGATCGAACGCAGCGGGCTCGTGTCGATGTGGTGGAATTTGTACCGGCCCTGTCGCCGGGCGTGCACCAGGCCGGTCTGTTCGAGTACGGCGAGGTGCTGGGAGATGGCCTGGCGTGAGGAGGCGAGGCCGTGCTTCATGGTCAGCCGGCCGCAGATCTCGAACAGCGTCTGGCCGTCCTTGTCGGTCAGCTCGTCCAGGATGATGCGTCGCGTCGCGTCTCCGATGGCTTTGAACAGGTCGGGGTCTGAGGTCATGGAACCCCGTTATAGGCAAGTGGGCACTTGCCTGTCAAGGAAGTGCCCCGCGGTGCTGTGCCTGCGGCCATGGCTCACCGGCTGACGTCCGGATCGTGGAGGTCGGGCGGGATCAGTCGGCCGCGCCGGGGCGTCGCGCACGGTTCCGGTGCTGTTCTTCGGCGACAACTGCGGGGGCGGGACCGGTTCGTCTTCGTGCTCACGCCCGGGCGTGCGGACATCTTCGTCCGGGCCCCGAGACCGATGTTCTGCGGTGGGCTGCGGGGCAGTTGGAGGATTGCCTGCACCGTTCCCCGCGAGTGACGACGACTGGTGGCGCCGGCCGCGCGAGGCATCGCCGCATTGGCAAGCAGCGTTCGCGAACGCCGTCAGCAACGGCGGGTCTGGTAGGGCACGGGGGTGGGCACCGGTTCGGTCGGTGTCGGGCAGCGGGCCAGGGCGACGAGCATCGTCAGCGCGATCCCGCCTGCGACGACGAACAAGGTCGTGCTGATCCCGTCGGCGGTGGCGATGCGAAGTTGTTCGCCGGAGAGGTCGTCGAAACCGGCCGTCGCGACCAGAACGAGGACGGCGAGTCCGACAGCAGCGCCCACGCCCGAGCCGGTGGACGCGATACCTGAGGCGATCCCCTGGTCGCGGTCGGGGATTCCGGTGGCGGCGGCGATGAACATGGCGGTGAAGACAATGCCGTCACCGATACTGAGCGCCACGAGGCCGGGGATCAGTTCGGCGTACGCGCCGTGCGGCGAGATCGCGAGGCCGAGCCCTACCGCACCGAGCGCACCGACGGCGAGGGCGGCGATCAGCGTGCCCCGGAGACCGAACCGCGTCAGCAGATGGCCTGCCGTCGTCGAGCCTGCGACCACCACTGCCGTGGGGATGAGAAAGCCGGCGCCGGTCTGCAAGGCGTCGTAGCCCAGGGTCTCCTGGAAGTAGACGGACAGGAAGTAGAGCACTGAGCCGAAGGTCGCCATGAACATGAACGCAATGGTGACGCCGGTGATGAGGTTGCGGTTGGCGAGCAGCCGGGGCGGCATGAGCGGGTCGTCGCTGCGCCGCTCGACGACGGCGAAGACTCCGATCAGCAGCACGCCCGCAACCGCGCTGACGAGGATGCCGGGCGCGAGCCAGCCCCATCCGGGGCCCTGCACCAGAGCGAACACGATCAACGTGACGCCCAGGGTGACGCTGAGCGCACCGGGCAGATCGAACGTGCGGCGCCTCTCCCGCTCGCCGTCCGGGGGGATCAGCACGAAGGCAAGCAGCAGCGCTGGTCCCGCCAGGACGACGTTGACCAGGAACACCGCTTCCCAGCCGAACGCCCGCGTCAGAAGGCCGCCGAGCAGCACACCGATCACGAGTCCCGCAGCGCCGGCACCGCCCCAGATCCCCAACGCGCGATTGCGCATCCGGCCTTCCGCGAAGGTGGTGTTGATGAGGGCCAAGGTGGTGGGGAAGACGAGGGCCCCGCCGAGACCTTGGACGGCCCGGGCGGCGAGCAGCATCTCGGGCCCGGTCGCGAGTCCACCCGCGAGCGCTGCGGCCGCATAGAGGCCGAGGCCGGTGGCCAGGATGCGGCGGCGTCCGAGCAGATCGCCCGCGCGGCCGCCGAACAGCAGGAAGCCGGCCGAGACCACGGCGTAGGCGATGATGACCGACTGGAGCGTCTGCGCCGAGTACCCGAGGTCGCGTGCGATGTCGGGCAGCGCCACGACCACGATGTACTGGTCGAGCGAGACGATCAGCATGGCGAAGGACAGCAGCACCAGTGTCGCGGTGTCGCGGTTCCACCCCAGACCGTCTGGCGCGGACGACGTCTCGATGGGGCGCAACGGCAGCACTCCTGGTGATCGGTCAGGTCTGCGCATACGGTCTGCGGGGCGTTCAGCCAAAGCAGACGCTCGCCAGGACCCTATACAGCCGGCTGTCGCCGTCCCGTCATCAACACCCGGGATTGCCGCAGGGGCAGTCGGCCGCTCCCGGGCGGGCCACGCCGAGTACCGCCGCTTCCGTGCCCACCCCGTCCAACCCTGTTGATGTCAGCCATGGATGTCCTCGCGTACGCAGATCGGAGCCGGGACATCCATCCCTCTTCTTCGGAGGGAATCCCCGCCTTCAGGCGGGGAGGGAATCTGATCCTGGGCCCGGAAGTGCGGAGCGCCGGAGTTCTGTGCCTCTTCGTGGTCACGGTCAGGTAGGCCGTTTCTGGTTCTCGATGTAGTCCTTCACCGCTTGAAGTGGTGTGCCGCCGCATGATCCGGCGAAGTAGGAGCCGGACCAGAAGCGGCCGTGCAGGGTGGCGTGGTTGACGCGGCCGGTGAACTCGGCGCGCAGGTACCGCGAGCTGACGCCCTTGAGGCTGTTGACCAGGCTGGAGAGAGCGACTTTCGGCGGGTGGTGCACGAGCAGGTGGACGTGGTCTTCTTCGCCGTTGAACTCGATCAGGTCCGCTCCGAAGTCGGTGCACACGTTTCGCATGATCTCTTCGCAGCGTGTCAGCATCTCGTCGTTGAAGACGTTGCGGTATTTGGTGACGAACACCAAGTGCGCGTGAAGGTTGTAGACTACGTGACGGCCGCGCCGTATATCGGGGTTTGGTTCCCAGCGTGGTGACATGCACCAAGTCTAGTGCGGTCGGCGGAATCGACGCGGAGGGGGTGGGCTGGATGATCCGTGCGTACACGTTCCTCATGCGGCCCACCGTGGGCCAGGCGATCGCGCTCGGCGAGATGCTGCGCGATCACTGCTCGCTCTACAACGGCGCCCTGCAGGAACGCCGCGACGCCTACCGACACCTCTCCAAGACCACCGTCCGCTACGGGGACCAGTCGGCTCAGCTCAAAAGAGATTCGGGCGTTCGACCCGGAGCGTCAGGGCCGATGGTCGTTCAGCTCGCAGCAGGCGACGCTCAGGCGTCTGGACAAGGCGTTCGCCGCGTTCTTCCGTCGCGTCAAGGCCGGGGAGAAGCCGGCCGCGTCCAAGGCCGGGCTGAACCGCTCGATCGCTGATGCCGGTTGGGGGGTGTTCCTCGCGATCCTGAACGCCAAGGCTGAAAGCGCCGGGCGAGAAGTAATCGCTGTGGACCCCCGCAACACCTCCCGGCGGTGCCCCGCATGCGGGCACACCGTCAAGGAGAACCGGCCCACACAGGAGAAGTTCCACTGCGTCGCCTGCGGCCACCACGCCCACGCGGACACCGTGGGCGCCCTGAACGTTCTACGGGCCGGGCTGGTCCGTCGCGAAGCCCAACCGGCATAGCGAGCAGCCACCCCCTTCAGGGGGAGGAGGAGTCACGTCGGCAGTCGGTACAGGGAGAGAAGAGCACCGCCGCAGTGGTTCAGCGGCGGCGGGGCTGCACCGTCATGGGGATGCTGTCTGCGTGCGCCACGGCCGAGGCGACTTCCTTGGGGGTGTGGCCGGCAGCGGGGGTGAGTTTCCATTGTGAGAGCACGGTGGCGATGGCGATGGTTGCCTCGGTCCAGACGAATTGGTCTCCGATGCATTTGCGGTTGCCGGCGCCGAAGGGCATGTAGGCCTGGCGGTCGATGCTGGTGCGGCGCTCGGGCAGCCACCGGTCGGGGTCGAAGCTGTCGGCGTTCTCGTACAGGCCGGGATCGCGGTGCAGGGCGTAGAGGCTGAAGGCGATCTCGGTGCCTGCGGGGAAGGTGTGATCGCCGAGCTGCACCGGTGTCGTGGTGCGGCGCATCAGGAGAGTGACGCCGTGCAGGCGGATCACTTCGTCCAGAACCCGGCGGATGCCCTCGAGTTGGGGGACGTCGTTGATGGTCACGGGACGGTCGCCTACGACCTTGTCGACCTCGTCGACCAGTTGTTTCTCGATGTCGGGGCTGCCTGCGAGTTCGTGGAAGGTCCAGGCGAGTGTGGCTGCGGTGGTTTCGGCGCCGGCGAAGAGGATGGTGCTCAGTTCGTCGCGGACCTCGACGTCGCTCAAGCCTTGACCGCTTTCGGTGTCCTGGGCGGCCAGGAGGAGGGACAGCAGGTCGGTGTGGCCGGTGTGTCCCGTGCGGCGCGAGGTGGTGATGACGGTATCGATGACGGAGCGCAGGGCGGTCGCCGCGGCGTCGAAGTCCCGGTTCGCGCGGATGGGAAGGCGGTCCAGGAACTTGGGCGAGGCTGCCCGTATGAGGAGGTTCTTCAGCAGGACTGGCAGGTTCTTGCGCACGGCCTCGACCGCTGGGAGCCCGATGTCGGTGGAGAACATCGTGGAGGCAAGGGTTTCGATGGCGTACTCGGCCATGGCCTGCTCCAGGTCGACCACCTGGCCGGGAGTCCAGGAATCGGCCATGGACCGTGCGTTGCGGCTCATCATGTCCGAGTAGCCGGCGATGCGGTCCTTGGAGAACATGGGCTGCAGCATCCGTCGGTGCCGTCGGTGGATGTCGCCGTCGGAGTTCGCCAGCCCGTTGCCGGCGAGCGGGCGCAGCCGGTCGAAGAAGCGGCCCTTCTCGAAGCTGCGCACCTGGCCCACGAGGATCTCGTGCACCAGCTTTGCGGAGGTCACGACGTACATCGGCATGGTGCCGAGGTCGACACGGACGATGTCGCCGTGCCGGCGGAGGGAGGTCAAGAATCCGAGCGGGTCACGCCACAGACCCCATGCGTGCCCGAGGAGCGGCACCGCGCCAGGGGCTCGCGGGACGGTGTGTGCTCCGGTCGATTGCAGCGCAACTGCCATGGGGCTTCCTTAGCTCGTGTCGTGATGGCGACCGCCGGCCGCCGGGGGAATCTCACCATCCGTATGTGATTTGCGCGAGACCACCTCGGGTGCTTCAACCGCCTGCGGTGGTTGTGCAGTTCGGTGACGGACCGCCTCCATGGCGGTCGGGAGGCACGGATATGCTGCACGCGCTCCTGCTTCCTGATCGTGCGCGAGGGGACACGCATCTTCCGTGTGCATCTCATGTGGCGAGGTCGCGGGCCGTCGGCGCGAGGGCGGACTGGAGTACTTGATGATGATCACGCCGTCGGCCTGCACGGGCCTGACCGTCGCTCTCCGCATGTCCACGTATCGCTTCCTGGAGGCCTCGTGACCACCCCCTTCTCACAACCGGCCGGCTCGCCTACGGCCGCCGTCCCCCCGCCGCAGTGCCCAGCGCACGGCGGAGGGCTCGGACCGCGGCGCATCTACGGACCGGAGGCCGACGCGCCGTACGCCTTGTACGAGAAGCTGCGCCGGGAGAACGGCCAGGTCGCACCCGTCCTGCTGCCCGGCGATGTACCTGCCTGGTTCGTGCTCGGGCACCGCGAGAATCTTGAGGTCATGCGCACCCCGTCGCTGTGGTCGTGCGACTCGCGCATATGGAACGTTCAGCTGTCCGCCGATTCGCCGCTGCTGCCGATCACAGCCTGGCAGCCGCTGCTCGTTTTCGCCGATGGGGAGGAGCATGCGCGGCTGCGGGCCGCGGTGACCGACAGCCTGGCCCGGTTCAACAGGCATGGTGTGCGCCGCTACGTCGTCCGCTACACCAACCAGCTTGTCGACTCGTTCGCCAGCGTGGGCCGGGTGGATCTGGTGGCCGACTTCGCCGAGAAGCTGCCGATCCTGGTGCTCGCGCGGCAGTTCGGCGCCTTGGACGAAGACGCGCTGCCGCTCGGCGCGGCAGTGCGCGACATGGTCAAGGGCACGGAGACCGCGCTGCAGAGCAACCAGTATGTCGTGAGCGTCATGTCGGAGCTGGTGAAGCGGAAGAAGGACAAGCCTGGCGACGACTTCGCCAGTTGGCTACTGAGTCATGAGTCAGAGCTCACGGACGATGAGGTCATGGAGCATCTGCGGCACGCGATTGTCGCCGCGCACGAGAACACGACCAACCTGGTCGCGAACACGTTGAAGATGCTGCTGACCGACCGGCGTTTCCGCGCGAGTTTGTCCGGCGGCTCGATGACGCTGCCTGATGCCCTGGACCAGGTGATGTGGGATGCGCCGCCGCTTGCGGTGGGTGCGTGCCGGTGGGCGCGGCGCGACACCCGGCTCGGCGACCAGGAGATCAGGGCAGGCGACATGGTGATGCTCGGCCTCGCGGCCGGCAACGTCGACCCCCAGATCCGGCCTGAGCTGTCTACCCCTGTGCACGGCAATCGCTCGCACCTCGCCTTCAGCGGCGGGCCCCACGAATGCCCGGGCCAGGACATCGGCCGGGCCATCGCCGACACCGGCATCGACACCCTGCTGGCTCGGTTGCCCGACATCCAGCTCGACGGCAGCAGCGGCGAGCTGCAGGTGACGTCCTCCTTGGTCTCCAGTCGTCTGAACAGCCTGCCCTCCCGTTTCACGCCCCGTTCGACGGTACGCAAGGACACGGTTGCTGCTGCGGCAGCGGCCAACGGAGCCCAGCCGCTTCCTGCGGCCGCACCGGCGCCTGCGGCCGGGTCGGACGCAGTGGCACCCCATGCCCGCACCGCGAAAGCGTCGTGGTGGAGCGGTCTCTTCGGCCGGCGCAGGCGCTGACCTGCGTGCTGCGGTCGAGCGGGTTGGCGTCCCGGCGCCCTCCTTGGCGGCACCCGGGTCTCCCTTTTGATGTCCGGTCAGGCATGGGCGGCGTTGTGAGCCGGGCATGTCTTCGACCCGGGCGGCTGCGGCGTCCTGCCGGTCATGTGGACCGGCAAAGCGGCGTAACCCTGCAGGGGGATGGAGGTCAGACGTTGCGGCTCTGCGGCGAGGGTGATCGCCGGGTAGCGAGTGAAAAGAGCCTGCAGCGCGATTTTCGTCTCGAGCTTGGCCAGGCGCGCTCCCAGGCAGTAGTGAGCGCCGAAGCCGAAGGCAAGGTGCTCTCGACGCGTGGGCCGGTTGATGTCGAAGGTGTCCGGGTTCTCGTGCCGTGTCGCGTCCCGGCCCGCGGCCACGAGGCTTGCGAGGACCGGATCGCCTTGCGCCACCCGCACGCCCGCGATCTCGACGTCCTTCACGGCATAGCGCAGGAGGGCGTGGCGTACGGGTGAGGCGTAGCGCAGCCCTTCGTCTGCCGCCGCTTCCCAGGCTGCGTCGGGGTCGTGTGACCCGAGTGCGGTCGCGACCATGGTGGGGTTCTGCAGCAGTGCGTACGCGGTGTTGGTGATCGAGTTGATCGTGGTCTCGTGGCCGGCGATGAGGATCAGGAAGAGGGTCTCCACCAGTTCCTGCTGGCTGAGCCGGTCGTCGTGGTCGCGTGCTTGGATGAGCGCTGTGGTCAGGTCGTTGCCGGGTCGGCTCCGCTTGGTTTCGATCAGTGCGGTGAGGCTGGTGAAGATGTCCGTTTGAGCGGTGCGGATGTCCTCCTCCGCGGAGATGCTCTCCCGGGGAGTGACCAGACGGTGGAAGCTGTGTCGTAGGTCGCTGACTGCGGTGTCCGGGACGCCGAGGACTTCACAGATCACCCTGACCGGCAGCGGATAGGCGTACTGCTCGCGCAGGTCGGCTGTCTCCCCCGAGGCCGCAGTGTCGAGGTTCTTCAGGAGCTCGTCGGCGATCTGCTCGATACGCGGCCGTAGCGCTTCGATCGGCGCTCGGGTGAAGGCGGTACTGACGAGTTGGCGCAGCCTGCGGTGTTCCCAACCGCCTTGGTGGAGCATTGCTGCGCCGCGGACCAGGGCGATGAGATCCCAGTCGTCGGGTATGCGGCCCTGGTTGAGATCAGGCCAGCAGGCGGGGTCCTTCGTCAGGTCCTCATGGCCGAGGATCGTCTGCGCGGTGGCGTGGTCGGTCGCTGCCCAGGCGGCGACGCCTCCGGGTAGTTCGACGGGAACGAGTGAGCCGAGGCTCCTCAACTGTCGCGCCTCTTCGACGGGATCGGCAGCAGGATCGAGAGGGCAGCGCTTGCGCCGGGACAGGTCCATGGAGACTCCAGCAGTGGGAAGGGACGGCACACGACGTGCAGTCGGCGGAGCACGCATCAGTTCTGATCAAGAGTCTGCCAAAAACGCGCGTGGCCAATCGGCTTCGCTGTGGTGCCCGGACCTGGCTGTCGTCGCCCGCGCCGGCGACAAGGAAGTGATCGTCTGCATGCTGCACACCTCATGAAACGGCAGCCAACTCAACCGGTAGGCACATCAGGGGCGGTGACCGCCTCCCCCGGGTCCGTCCAGGTGCGCCGCACGCCGCTGCTCGGGCCCCCGGCGCGGGGGCCCGAGTGAACGGCCTCGGGTGGTCACCGACCGTTCCCGGTCCAGTCGGCACATGCTGTTCCTGGCGCTGTCCCCGGCCGCGCAGGGCCGGGGATCGGGTTCTGGTGTCGGCGGTGAGGCGGGCGCCCTGCGTGTTGTGGGTGCCCGCCTCCTGGGTGGGTCAGGCCGATGCCGTGGCGGTCGAGGGCGTCCGGGTCGGGTTCTGGGTGATGCGGCGGGGGCGGGTGGGGAGGCCGAAGGTGGGGTTGGCGGTGAACCAGGCCGCGCCTTTGCAGACCAGTTCCTTGTAGAGGGCGGCGGGCCGGCCGGTGAGGGCCGCCCGGAGGGCGCGGTCGTCGGCGGTGACGTACTGGATCAGGCCTTCCTTGCGGCCGAGCGAGATGCACTGATTGAAGTAGCGGAGCGGCACCTTGGGGAGCTTTCCGCCGGTCAGGCGGGCCGTGATGGCGTCGGCGGCCTGCAGGGCGGTAGGGCCGCCCGTGGCGCAGGACATGCGCAGCGGCTTGTTGCCGGGGCCCATGGCCATGGCGGCGTCGCCGATGGCGTAGACGTGGGGGTGGGAGAGGGAGCGCATGGTCTCGTCGACCACGATCTGGCCCGTGTCGGTGACGTGCAACGGGGTGGCCTGCGCGATGGGGTGGACGGCGAAGCCGGTGGTCCACACGGTGACCGCGGCCGGGATGGGCGTGCCGTCGGCGGTGGTGACGTGATCGGCTTCGACGCTGGTGACGAGGGTGTGTTCGCGCACGGTGATGCCCAGCTTGTCGAAGACTTTCCGCAGGTGCCGGCGGCCCTTGGGCGAGAGCCGGTCGCCGAGGTCGGCGCGGGCGGCGAGGGTGACGTCGAGGTCGGGGCGGGATTCGGCGATCTCGGTGGCGGCTTCCAGGCCGGTGAGGCCACCGCCGACGACGAGGACGGGCCGGCCGGCGTCCAGGCGGGCGAGTCGTTCGCGCAGGCGGAGTGCTCCGGGCCGGCTCGCGATTTCGTAGGCGTGCTCGGTGGTGCCGGGGACGCCTTGGTCGGTCCAGCCGCTGCCGAGGGCGTATACGAGGGTGTCGTACTCGAGTTCCTGGGCGTCGCCGTCGGCGTCGACGACGGCGACGGTCCGGCGGTCGACGTCGACGCCGGTGACCTGTGCGAACTGCAGGTCGACGGCGGTGCCTTGGAACATGTCGCTGAAGGGACGGGACTTGAGGTCCTGGCCGGTTGCGAGTTGGTGCATGCGGACGCGTTCGACGAAGTCGGGCTCGGCGTTGACGAGCGTGATGGTGGCGTCGTCGCGGTGCAGCCGCTTGGCGAGGCGGCCGGCCGCGACGGCTCCGGTGTATCCGGCGCCGAGGACGATGATGCGGTGCTGCATTTCTTGCTCCTGTCTGCGCGGGTCCGCCTTGTGTCGTGCGCGGTTTCCACCGCTTGAACCGGGCAGCCGGCTGTTTCCTGACAGGAATGCGTTGTGATGCAGCTCACATCGCGTTCGGGGGCGTGTGTCGTGGTCAGAAGGCGTGGAACAGGGGCTTCCCGTGGTCGGCGGCTGCCCACGTCTCGGTCGCGCGCTGGAGCTTGTCGGGGTTGACCTGGCTGCGGAAGGCGGTGATGCCGTCGGCGGTGACGTCCAGGCACATGATGCCGACGATCCGGCCGTCGAGGACCGCCACGACGGCGGGGCTGTTGTTGGCGGTGGTGGCGTGGATCTCGGGTGAGCCGCCGACCAGGGCGCGCTTGGACCGTGCGGGCTTGAACAGGCCGCGCATGAACGTGGCGACCGCCGTCGCGCCTTCGAAGGCCTTGGCGCGGGCCGGGACCTTGCCGCCGCCGTCGCCGATCGCGATGGCGTCGGCGGTGAGCAGCTGCACGAGCGGCTCGGTCTTCCCGCTGGTGGCGGCGGCCAGGAACTCCTCGACGATGCGGCGGGCCGCGGCCTGGTCGATCTCGGTGCGGGTCTTGCCGTCGGCGATGTGCTTCTTGGCGCGGTGGAAGATCTGCTGGGCGGCGGCCTCGGTGATGTCGAGGATTTCGGCGATGTCCCGGTGGGGGTAGTCGAAGGCTTCCCTCAGGACGTATACGGCTCGTTCCTTCGGGGCCAGCCGTTCCATGAGGGTCAGGACCGCGTAGGAGACCGATTCGCGCTGCTCGAAGGTGTCGGCCGGGCCGAGCATCGGGTCTCCGTCGAGGAGCGGCTCGGGCAGCCACTGGCCCACGTAGGCCTCGCGTCGCGCGCGGGCCGATGTGAGCTGGTTGAGGCACAGGTTGGTCAGCACCTTCGTCAGCCAGGCTTCGGGGACCTCGATGTGTTCGATGTCGGCGGCCTGCCAGCGCAGGAAGGTCTCCTGGACGGCGTCCTCGGCCTCGCTCACGGAGCCGAGGAGGCGGTAGGCGACGGCTTCCAGGCGGGGCCTTGCGGCCTCGAACCGGTCCACGTCCTTCGTCGTCAGCGGCATGGTCCGGATCCTAGCCGGGCGGCGCAGGAGAGCCTGGGGTGGTCCGCGGGCCTGGCGGACTGCGCAGACGGACGGAGACGATTCCGCGGCGTTCTCATCCCGCCGCCTTCAGCTCCCGCCGCCTTCTCATCCGTGGGAAGGCCACGTGGTCACGGGGTCCGCAGGTCGGCGGCCAGGGTGAGGCTGCCGGGGAGGGCGGCGAACGCGTCGCGCATGTCGGTGGTCAGGTCGCCGCGGGTGGGAGTGGCCGGCCGGTTCGTCCATCGGTCGAGGGCGCAGTGGAAGGCGGCGACCAGCATGTCCAGGGCGAGTTGCGGGCGCAGGTCGTCGGGGGCGGCGAAGTGGAGCCTGCGGTGCAGGATGTCGAGCGCGGTGCGGCTGGTCCGGTGGCAGAAGTGCAGGCCGTGCGCGTCCATGGACGGGGTCTGGCCGGCCAGTCGTCGGCTGAGCAGGGCGCGGCGCGGCCAGGCTTCGTCGGTCATGCGCTCCAGTGCGGCGTGCAGGGCCTGAAGGGTGAATTCCCGTGCGTGCTCCGCTGGTTGACCGCTCCACTCCTGCCGGACTGCGCCTCGGCCAGGTGCCCGATCCCGAACCGGGGCCGCACCAGGCTCTGATCCGGGTGACGGCGACCTCCCTCAACTACGGCGAGGTGCGGTTCAGCCTGCAAGAGGCGCCCGACGAAGCCGTCCTCGGCTGGGACGCGGCCGGGGTGGTGGAACAAGCCGCGGCCGACGGGTCCGGCCCGGCAGCCGGGACGGCCGTTGTCACGCCCGGCATCGACGGCGCATGGGCGGAACTCCGCGCCGTCGATACCGACTGGATCGGCACGGTGCCGGCCGGCGCCGACCCGGGGGCCGTCAGCACGGTCCCCGTCGCCGGGACCAGCGCCCTGCGTGCTCTGCACCGTGCGGGCCCGATCCTGGGCAGGCGAATCCTGGTCACCGGCGCCACGGGCGGCACCGGCCGGTATGCCGTGCGGCTCGCCCGCCTCGGCGGAGCGCACGTCATCGCGTCCACCGCAGCCCCGGACAGGCACGGCGACAGTCTGCGGGCGAACGGGGCGCACGAGGTGGTGGCCGGGCCACTCGACGTCAGCCGGCCGGTGGACGGCGTCGTGGACATGGTGGGCGGCCGTCAACTCGTCGACGCCTACCGCATGCTCGCCCAAGGAGGCACGCTGGTCGCGGTCGGGCACGCCGCTCACCAGGACGAAACCTTCCCCTTCGGCGCCCTCTTCGGCGACCAGGGCCGGCACGACCGCTCGATCGTCTCGTTCTCCCTGCCCGCCTGCACGGGCCTCGCGCCCGACCTGACCTGGCTCGCCCACCGCGTCGCCGCAGGCGAACTCGACCCGCAGATCTCATGGCGCGGCAGCTGGGACGCCGCCTCCGACGCCATCGACGCCCTTCTCCAGCGCCGGCTCCACGGCAAGGCGGTCCTGGACATCGCCTGACGCAGATCGAAGAGCTGCCGGCGAGCGGGGGCGCCGATTTCCGTGCGCTCCACATCAGTTGGGGGCGACGCACGGGCCGGCCGATGCCGGGGCTGATCCAGCCGATGCCGGGGCCGGCACCGTTGCGTGCGCCAGTTCGGCCCTGAACGCGGTCACCGGGTCGCCGGTGATGGCCACCAGGAGCCCGCCGTCGGGCCGCACGTCGACACGTACCCGGACGTCGCGGGGCCGTCCCATCGCCGCCCCCTGGCGACCGGTGAAGACGAGCCGCCCCTCGGTTGCCGGCACGATGCCGCCCTTACGGATGGTGCCCCTGCGTCCGTTCATGCATCGTGAGGATTTTCACGCGGTTCTCACACCGGTTGAAGTGCTCGTGCAAACGAGCAATGCGCTGGTTAGACTCACCGCCCATGTATCTCACCCCCCACGGTAGGACGCAGAACGGGCAGGGCAACCGCCCTATATTCATTGAACGTTCAGGAAAACGCAGGAGGATACTTCGCTTCACCACGATCGCACTCGGCGGTGCGTGCGGGGCCTACCTGTTGTTTGCCGCAATCGTCGTCGCCGGGCTCTGGCAGCCGGGCGGGCAGCAGCCCCCCGCCACCGGCGGCTCCGTTCCCGCCGCCCCGGCGCACCACGAGGCCGGGCAGGGCGTCGGCGACGGCGGTGTCGGCGAAGAGGGGCTTCCCGGCGGCGGGGCGGCGTCTTCGCCTCGGGGTGGCAGCGCCTCGACCCGCCCCGCAGAGGCCAACGGCGGATGAGCTCCCGGCACGCACTGCGCCGTCCCCCACGCGGGCATTGGGTGCTGTTGATGCTCATCCTCGCCGTCGTCGTGGTGAGCCTTCTCTTTGAGGGATGGACCACACACGAGGTCGATTCCGCGCGGAGCAAGCGTCCCTGCTCCAAGCCCATTCCGCGCAGCGCGGACACCGGGGAGCCCGTTCTGAGGTTCACCGGTGCCGGTGTCGAGACGGCCGCCATGCCGGCCCGCACGGCGGCTCTCACCTTCAACGGCGGACCGGATCCCGTCTGGACGCCCCGTCTGCTCGACCTGCTGCGGTCAAACGGCGCGCACGCCACGTTCTTCGTCCACGGCAGGCAGGCCACGCGCCATCCCGAGCTGGTCCGACGTATGCGGGACGAGGGGCACGAGATCGGCTCCTACACCTACACCGGGGGCGATCTGGGGGCGGCTTCCCAGGCCCGCGCCCGTATGGAACTGGGCTTCACGCAGATGGCGTTGGCGGGTGTGACCGGTGAACACACCCGGCTGTTGCGGCTGCCTCACACCACAACGGCGGACACCCTGTGCGGCGCCGAGTGGCCGGCCGCACAGCGTGCTGCCCGTCAGGGCTACCTCGTCGTCGCCGCGGACCGCAAGAGCCGGCAGGCCGCCGAGGGCGTCGTGCGGCAGTACAGCCACACCGATCTCGGCTTCCGTGAGGCCCGGTCGTTGCTGCGTGATCCCGGGGTGGAGCGGTTCACGACCCTCTCGGCCGGCCTGGGGCAGAGCGGGTTCACCACTCGGGCGCCGCTCGTGGAGCGGCTGAAGGGCGCAGGTTTGCTGCATGCTCAGGAGCTGGGGCGGGTCTTGTCCCGGGCGATGTCCTGGGCGATGGTCGTGGCGGGCGCGCTCGGTCTGTTGCGGCTGGCGGTGCTCGGCTGGTTCGCACGGGTCCATGTCCGCAGGCGCGGCAGGTTTCGGCCCGGCAGCCCGCGGCTGCGTGAGGTGACGGGTCCGGTCACGGTGCTGGTGCCCGCGCACAACGAGGAGGCGGGCATCGCCCCCACCGTGCGTTCGCTGCTCGCCTCGACCTACCGGGACCTGCATGTCATCGTCATCGACGACGGTTCGACGGACGGCACGGCGGATGTGGTCGAGCGCCTCGCCGACCCGCGGGTGACCCTGGTGCGCCAGCCCAACACCGGCAAGCCGGGGGCCCTGAACACCGGTCTGCTGCACGCTCGGGACGACATCGTGGTGATGGTGGACGCGGACACCGTGCTGGAGCCGGACGCCATCCATCATCTCGTCCAGCCGCTGGCCCACCCCGCGATCGGCGCGGTCAGCGGCAACACGAAGGTCGGCAACCGCGGGCATCTGCTGGGCAAGTGGCAGCACCTGGAGTACGTGCTGGGCTTCAATCTGGACCGGCGCATGTTCGAGGTGCTGGAGTGCATGCCCACTGTGCCGGGCGCCATCGGCGCCTTCCGCCGGGACGCCCTGATGGGCATCGGCGGCGTCAGCGACGAGACCCTCGCCGAGGACACCGACCTGACGATGGCCCTGTGGCGGGCCGGCTGGCGGGTCGTCTACGAGGAGTCCGCCGTGGCGTGGACGGAAGTCCCCAGCACGCTGCGGCAGTTGTGGCGGCAGAGATACCGGTGGTGCTACGGCACACTCCAGTCGATGTGGAAGCACCGGCGGTCCGTGGGCGAGCTCGGCACCGCGGGCCGGTTCGGGCGGCGCGGGCTGAGCTACCTGGCGTTGTTCCAGGTCGTACTGCCACTGTTCGCACCGGTGGTGGATGTCTTCGCGCTGTACGGCGTGTGCTTCCGCGACCCGTCCGAGGCCGTCGCCGTGTGGCTCGCCTTCCTCCTCGTGCAGTTGGTGACCGCCGGGTACGCGCTGCGGCTGGACGGCGAGCGGCTGCGTGCGCTGTGGTCGCTGCCGCTCCAGCTGTTCGTCTACCGGCAGTTGCTGTACCTGGTCGTTCTCCACTCGGTGATGACGGCGCTGCTCGGTACCCGGCTCAAGTGGCACCGTATGCACCGCACCGGCACCGCCGACCCCTACCGGCTCGACGAGCCGGCCAGGGACGAACCCGGCCTGGCCCTGCACGGTCCGAAGGGAGAGCTGCGGTGACCGAACCGCTCGAGCGTGCCGGCGGTCCGCCGCTGCCGGCCACGCCTCGGCCGCTCGGCCGGGTGGCTTCCGCGCCGGGCGCGGTGCGACGTACCGCGCTCGGCCCGGTGGCTTCCGCGCCGGGCGCGGTGCGACGTACCGCGCTCGGCCCGGTGGCTTCCGCGCCGGGCGCGGTGCGACGTGCGGCGGCGTACGGATGGCGCGGTCCCGCGCCTCGGCGGCGTGGCCGCGGCCGTGCCCGGCCGCGTCGTGGACGGCGGGTGATACGGGCCGTGCTGGCGATGGTGATCGCACTGGTGGCGATCGCGAGCGGCACGTTGGCCTGGGCGCAGACGGAGCTGAAGCAGGAGGTGGACCTCGGGGCGTACGGCGGCGGTCCGGCGGCAGGGGCGGGCACCAACTACCTGATCGTCGGTTCCGACAGCCGTGAGGGGCTCTCGGACGACGATGTGCGCGATCTGCGTGCGGGGGGCGGGGGCGGCCGCCGGACGGACTCGATCATCGTCCTGCACACCGGGGCCGACGGTGCGGTGATGGTCAGCCTGCCGCGCGACTCCTGGGTGACGATCCCCGGCTTCCACGACCCTGCGACCGGCAAGCGTGTCGCACCTGCCAAGGACAAGCTGAACGCCGCTTTCGCCTACGGCGGTCCGGAGCTGCTGGCGCACACGGTGGAACACAACACCGGCCTGCGGATCGACCACTACGCGGAGATCGGTTTCGCCGGCTTCGTGAAGGTCGTCGACGCCCTTGGCGGCGTCCGCTTCTGCCTGGACCGGGACATCAAGGACGAGAAGTCCGGGGCGGACCTGCGTCGGGGCTGCCAGACGCTGCGCGGCCGTCAGGCGCTGGCCTTCGTCCGTCAGCGCCACCAGGAGGCCGAGGGCGACCTGGGGCGCTCCCGCAACCAGCAGCGGTTCCTTGCCGCCCTGGCGGACAGGGTTTCCACGTCGGGCACTCTCCTGGACCCTTCGCAGCTGTATCCGGCGCTGGACGCGGGTCTCGACACGCTGGTCGTGGACCGGGACATGGACCTGCGCCGGCTGGCGCGGATGTTCCGCTCGCTGCAGGGCTCCGGCGACAGCGTCAGACGGGTCACCGTGCCGGTGGACGCGGTGGGCATCCCCACCTCCAAGGGCAACGTCATCCGCTGGGACGCCGAACGCGCGGCGCTGCTGTTCCGGCAGGTCCGCGAGGACCTGCCAGTCACGGTCGCGGAGACCGGCTCTCGCGGGGACTGACTCTGCGGCAAGGAGAGCTGTCTGGTGCGTCCTCGGGGCCGGGCCCGGCCCCGAGGACGCACCAACCCGTTCAAATCGCCGGGGCCGGGGTCTCCGAAGCCGGGCATGCCGGGGTTGCCGCTCACTGGGCCGGGCGGTCCTGCCCGCTCCGGGCCGTAGGCCATACAGGGGGCGTGATCAGCGAGGTCACGGCTGCTGCATGGCGGTGCCGCCGATGCGGCTTAGGGTCCTCGTCGTGGCAGAGATCCCGGATGAACTGGTCGAGCTGGAACGTTCCGCCGAGGAAGAGCGGGCGAAGCTCGCCGGCCTGGGCGACGAGGAGCGCGAGGCACAACGGAAGCGCTGGCGCGACGCGGCCGACAAGTTCGAGGCTGCGGTGACGAAGCACGCCGAGGCGACCGGGCGGAGCCGGGACGACGTGAGGGCGGCGGCGAGGAAGGCTGTCAGGAACGCGGAAGAGGACCCGGCGGAGTAGGAAGCTCCCCCGCTCCCCCGTTCTCCGATTCCGCCTCTCCCCCGGTTTTCCCGCTCCTGCGAGGAAGCGCCAGCGACGACAAGATCACCGGCGGAGCCGGGGGCGGGCACTTCCTCGTCGGTGACAGCCTCGCCAACCACGCAGCCCTTAGACCCGGCCTGTCCCTTCTTCGGCTTCCGGCGGGCGATCAGGCGCTGAGAGCGGGCAAGTTTCTGCGCGGCCGTCTTCCCGTGCCGGGCGTGGGGAAGGTCGTGGTCATCGCTCGTGGTCGTAGCGGTCTCCTTCACGCCCCAGTCGATACCGATCACGCGCCCGGTCTCGGGCAGCAGCAGCACGGCCCCGCGTACCGGCAGGTCAGCAGGTGATGTCCGCGCCGATGTAGAGCTCGGCGAACGCGGTCGCCGCCGTGGGTGATTCGAAGATGCGCCGCAGACGGGCGCCGGTAGTGCCGATGCGGAAGCCGTCGCCCGACGAGGCCCCGTGCATCACCTCCGAGAGCCAGAGCGAGAACTCCTCGTACTGCCACACGCGGCGCAGACAGGCGTCCGAGTAGCCGTTGAGACCGCTGTCGTCGCCCTTGCGGAAGTACGCGACGAGTGCGTCGGCGAGCAGGATCGCGTCGTGCAGGGCGAGGTTCATACCCTTTGCCGCGATCGGGGCGGCGAGGTGGGCCGCGTCGCCCGCCAGATACAGCCGGCCGTACGCCATCGGCTCCACGACGTAGTTGTGCATGTCCAGGACGCGCTTCTCGATGAGCCGCCCTTCGGTGAGCGGGCGGGCTCCGTCCGCGGACAGCCGGTGGCGCAGCTCCGTCCATACGCGCTCGTGCGGCCAGTTCTCGGGGTCGTCGCCGGCCGGGCACTCGAGGTAGTAGCGGGTGACTTCGGGGCTGCGGGCCATGTGGGCGGCGAAGCCGCGCGGATGGACGCCGAAGACGACACAGTCGCAGGACGGCGGAGCTTCTGCCAGCAGGGCCAGCCAGCCGATGCCGTAGTCGTGCCGGGCCACGGTGGTGTGTTGCGGCGGCATGCAGGTGCGCGTCACACCGCGGGCGCCGTCGCATCCGGCGACCACCTCGCACTCGATGCGCAGACGTTCGCCCGTCGCCGGGTCGGTGTAGGACACGGAGGGCCGGTCCGTGTCGATGTCATGCAGCTCGACGTCGCGTACGCCGAAGCGGACGTCCCCGCCCGCGTCGCCTCCGTCCGTCCCGTCGTCCGCGTAGTGGCGCAGCAGATCGGTCACCAGCAGGGGCTGGGGATAGACGAAGTGGTGGCGGCCGGAGAGTTCGCCGTACTCGAACCTGTGGCGCTCGCCCTGAAAGCGGAACTCGAACTCCCTGTGCACTTGGGCGTGCTGCAGCAGCCGATCGGCGAACCCTCGCCGCTCGAGAGCGCGTACAGCCCACTCCTCGATGAACCCGGCGCGCGGGCGCTGCTCGATGAACTGTCTGCTCTCCGTTTCCAGCAGTACGCAGTCGACGGAAGCGGCGCGCAGGATGTTGGCGACGGTGAGACCGGCGGGTCCAGCGCCCACGACGACGACGCAGGTGCGCTGGGCGGTGGGCGAGGAGGAGGGAGCGTCAGCCATCCGGGCATTATCGCCAACTCGGGTTGTCGGAGCGTCTGTCGACGTGACCCGGGCGTGGAGGGCCGGGTTTGAAGGCAGGGACGAGTGGTCGCGGCGGTGGGCTCCTCCCCCGTCCCCGGGAACACGCCCCCACGGCCCTGTGACCTGAATCACCGCTGGGGCTCGCTCAGTTGGGCGCCGACGGCCGGTCAATCTTGCAGACCAGCGACCGAGCACCCCCGAAAGGACCGCAACACATGACCGCAAGCGTGAAGGGACCCGCCTCCTACTTCCCCTCGATCGAGAAGAAGTACGGCCGCCCGGTCGCGGAGTGGAAGGACCTCATCCGCTCTTCGCCGCTGACGAAGCACATGGAGCTGGTCGCCTGGTTGAAGGAGGAGCACGGGCTGGGTCACGGACACGCCAACGCGCTGGTCGCCCACACGCTTGCCGAAGCCGCGGCGACGTGACCCGCCCGGCCGGGTGCTGGTGAGGTGAAAGGCGTGAGGCCGTAGCTCCCGGGCTTGCCGTTCGCTCTGGTCGGGCCCGCGGGCCGTCGTAGGACGGGCAAGTGGGAGACTGGCCGGCCGGAACGAAACACAGGGAGGCGGGCGGGACCGTGGTGCTGCGACGGGGGCGCACAGGTTTGATGGGCCTGGTCATGGCGACTGTGCTGACGACGGCGACCGGCTGCGGTGCCCTGCTCCTGGAGGACAAGGGACCGCTCCCGCCGCGCTACTCGGGTCCTCCGCTGGCCGCGGACGACGTGGTCGCGGATCTGACGGCCGCGCTCGAGGCCGAGGGCATCGCGCTGGAGCGGATGCCTCAGGAACACATCCCGATCGAGTGTCACGAGTCCTTGTACGGCGAGCACAGGACGGCCACGGCAGGCACAGCCCTGGAAGCCGCTTTCGAGCGGGCGCGTGCGGACCACGGCTGGAAGGCCGAGACGGGCAACGGCCAGGACGGCCGGCTCCACATCCGCAAGGGCAACTGGACGGCCACGGCCCAGGTTCCCGAAGCGGGCGCGCCCGGGACGGCGGGTTCTGCCACGACACCGGTCGCGGTCGCGTTGGGGTGCGACGGCGGGCTTTCCAAGTCCCGGTCGCGCACGGGCTCCCCGGCGCCGTCGCCCACGCCTTCCTGAGAACCGGGCCGCCTGTACCCCCTCACGGGGTGCACGCCTCGGCGATCGACAGGCTGTTTTCGTAAAGGTGGTGCCGGGTGATCCGGCCGTCCTCGACGGTGAGGTGCAGCGCGAACGGGCCCTCGAAGTGCTTTCCCGTTGCGCGTACGGTCCCGGACACGTGGCCCATCAGGACGGCGTCGTTGCCGTCGACGAGGAAGGTGTCGACGCAGGCGCTCGCGTCCTCGGGGACCGTGTATTGCATCAACTCGGTGAACTGTGCGGCGCATTCGGCGGCGGTGGACCGCGGGCGGATCCACGGGACGGCGGGGTTCTCGGCGAGCAGCCAGTCGACCTCGTCGGCGAAGAGGGCGACGAGCCGCACGGTGTCGCCGGCCACCCGGGCGGCAAGGAAGTCCTGCACGACGGCCCGGGTGTCCTCGGCGACGGAACTCGTGGTGGTGGCAGGGGGCTTGACGGACATGATGCTCTCCTCGCGGCTGGCTACGGCCGGGCCCCGGCGTGGTTCCCGTCGATGTGTTTGATCCTGCCGGGGCAGAGGAGAGCGGTCGATTACCTCGAGGGTCATGACCGGCCCATGCCGGGCCATCCGGGTATGCGGCCGCGGGGCCGGTCAGGCGACCCAGGCGCCGGTGAGGTCCTGGACCGCGGAGCCGTCCACGTCGGCGAGCTTGGTGGCGACGAAGGTGCGGGCCCAGTCGGTCGTCTGGATCCGGAAGGCGGGTAGGTCGGTGGTGAGCGCTTCCATGACCGCTTCCGCAGCCCCGGCCGGGGTCTGTGCGCTGCCGTCGAGGAACTGCCCGACGGCGTGGTCGATGTAGCGGCGCAGTGTGCCGGTGTACGGGCCGGCGTCGATCTCGGCTTCGAGGTCGATGCCGACGTTGTTCACGAATTCGGTGGCCACGGCGCCGGGTTCCACGACGGTCACGCTCACGCCGAGGGTGCGTGCGACGGGAGCGAGGCTCTCCATGTAACCCTCGACGGCGAACTTGGCGGCGCAGTAGGCCTCGTTGAACGGCTGGCCGATGACGCCGCCGACGCTGGTGACGGTGATCAGGCGGCCGCCGGTGGCGCGCAGGTGCGGGAGTGCGGCCTTGGAGACGCTCAGCACGCCGAAGAAGTTGACCTCCATCACCTTGCGGATCTCGGCGACGGAGTCGTTCTCCAGGGTGCCCACGTGGCCGGCGCCCGCGTTGTTGACGACGGCGTCGAGGCGGCCGTAGTCCGCGATCACGCCGTCCACGGCGGCGGTGACGGACGCCTCGTCGGTCACGTCGAGCTGCCGGATGTCGAGCTCGACGTCCGCTTCCTCGGCGGCCTTGCGCAGGACGTCGGCGCGGGTGGTGTCGCGGAGGGTGGCGACCGTGCGCCAGCCGGCCCGGGCGGCGGCGATGGCGGCGGCGAGGCCGATGCCGGAGGAGGTTCCGGTGATGAGGACGGTGCGGGGGGCGGCGGACATGGTGGGGCCTTTCGGAGAAACCATTTAAGTGCGTGCACACACAACATAGCTTTATGTGTGTGCACACGCAACCCCTCTATACTCGGTCCATGCCGAAGAAACTGCCGCAGGCCGAGATGCCCGCCGCCGACTACGCCTTCTACGGGCTGGTCTGGGCCGGCACCGTGATGACCGAGCGTGTCGACCGGGCCCTCGTCAAGGCGCACGACCTCCCCGTGTCGTGGTTCGAGGTCATGCTGTGGCTGGCGTCCAGTCCCGAGCCGGTGCCCGCCTCCGTCCTCGGCCACAGCACCATGCTCAGCCGCAGCCAGGTCTCCCGGGTCGTGGACGCCCTCCAGGCCCGTGGGCTGGTGACCCGTACCCCCTCCGTGCGCGACGCGCGGTCGGTCGAGGTCCAGCTCACCGCCGAGGGCCGCCGGGTCTTCGCCGAGGCCGACGCCACCCGCCGTGAGGCCCTGGCGCCGGTCTTCACGGATCTCCTCGACGAGCAGGACCTCGAGGCCCTCGGCACGGTGTGGCGCAAGCTCAAGGCGGAGAAGGAGCGGCTCGCGGAGGAACCGGGGACCAGGTCCTCCTGACGAAGGCGGATCCGCCGCAGGAACCGGGAACCAGGCCCGCGTCAAGCTGCTGCACGACAAGGACGCCGACGGAGCGACGCGCTACCGCGTGTACGTGCGGTGCAAAATCGCCGGCGCACCCGCGCAGCAGGAGAGCGAGGTCCCGATCGAGGGGCTGATGACGGACACGCTCACCGGTGACACCGACGCCCGGGTGCATCTCACTCATCTGCTGCACTCCGCCAAGGTGGTGGCGGACGGTTTCGACTGCGAGAACAAGCCGGTGGTGCCTGGCCAGCCGCCCGCCTCGCCGGGGTAGCGGGGCGGGGACCGCATCACGAACGGGGGTCGGCAGAACGGGACTTGCTCGCGCTGCGCAGCCGGGGCTGCTCGGTCAGCGCAGGTCGAGGCGCATCAGGACCCGGGGGTGACCGGCCAGTACCGAGGTGGTGTCGGCGGCGTGGGTGAAACCGGCGCGTTCGAAGTTCTTCCTGAGGCCGGCGTAGGCCATCGTCAGGTCGACCTTGGCGTCGCCGTTGTCGAGCGGGTACGCCTCGATCGCGGGTGCGCCGTGGGCGCGGGCGAACTCGACCGCGCCGGCGATGAGGGCGTGCGAGATTCCCTGCTTGCGGTGGCCGGGGCGTACGCGGATGCACCACAGTGACCAGACCGGCAGGTCGTCGACGTGCGGGATTTTGCGGTTGCGTGCGAAGGCGGTGTCCGCGCGCGGCGCCACGGCTGCCCAGCCGACCGGCTCGCCGTTGTCGTAGGCGAGCACCCCGGGAGGGGGGTGCTCACGGCACAGTCCGGCGACGTACTCGCCGCGGGCCGGGCCGCGAAGCTCGTTGTTGAGCTTGGACGGGATCCGGTAGCTCAGGCACCAGCAGACGTTGGAGCCTGGCGACTTCGGGCCGAGCAGGGTGCGGACGTCCTCGAAGACCGAAGCCGGGCGAACTTCGATGGTCATGGCCCCACGATGCCACGGTGTGCTCGGCGAGTCCGTCGGGTGGGGTGACACCCGCCCGGGCTTCGAGGTCGAGGTGTGGTGCCTCGACCTCGAAGCCCGGTGAGGTCGCGAGGTTCGGTGGAGAGGTACGGCTCAGGAGTACACGGGCCGCGGGGCCGGGACGTTGCGGAAGCGGAACGGCTCCGGGGCGCGGCCGGGCTGGATGAACCAGCATTCGCCGGTGCCGTCGCCGGTGACGATGTTCAGCACCGTGTCGGCGACGACCTCCGCCGGGATGACCGGCAGACCCTGCTCGGCGAGCATGTCGCGCAGCGGGTCGATGATCCGGGACTCGGCGAAGCCCGGGCAGATTGCGTTGAACCGGATTCCGTCGGGCTCCAGCGCCGGTCCCAGTGAGCGTGCGAGACCGACCACGGCATGCTTGTTGGCCCCGTACAGGGGATCGAGCGGTACCGATGCCAGGCCGGCCAGGGACGAGGTGGCCACAATGGAGCCGCCGCCGCGGGCCCGCAGCGCCGGCAGGACCGCGTGGGTGCCGAAGACGACGCCGTCGAGGTTGGCGCCCATGGCGCGGCGGTAGCGCGCCAGGTCGAAGTCGTCGCCGAGGCCGCAGCCCGTGGCCACACCCGCGTTGAGGAAGGCGATGTCCACGCCGCCGCAGCGCTCGGTGGCGAAGTCGACCAGAGCGCGGTTCGCCTCGAGGTCGGAGACGTCGCAGGCCCGGAAGTGGCCGTCGACGAGGTCGGCCACCTCCCGGCCGCCCTCGGCGTCGAGGTCGGCGACGACCACTTCGGCGCCCGCGTCGGCGAGTGCCAGTGCCGTGGCCCGGCCCAGTCCGCCGGCGCCGCCGGTGACGATCGCGACCTTGCCGCGCAGCGGTGCCGGTCCTTGCGTGTTCGGGGCGGCGGGGGTCTCGGCGGTCACGCCAGCTCCAGGACGAGCTTGCCGACGTTCTCGCCGCGGAAGAGCATCTGCAGGGTGTCGGGGAAGTCGTCCACCGTCCCCTTCACCACATGTTCCTTGACTTTGAGCCGGCCGTCGCCGATCCAGCCGGCGATCTCCTGTGCGGCCTGCGTGTAGCGCTTGGCGTAGTCGAAGACCACGAAGCCTTCCATGCGGGCGCGGCGCACGAGCAGGGACAGGTAGTTCGACGGGCCCTTGACCGGGGTGGCGTTGTTGTACTGGCTGATCGCGCCGCAGATCACGACGCGGGCGTTCATGGCCAGCCGGGTGAGCGCGGCTTCGAGGATGTCTCCGCCGACGTTGTCGAAGTAGACGTCGATGCCGTCAGGAGTGTGCTCGCGCAGGGCGCGCTTGACGTCGCCGGCCCGGTAGTCGATCGCCGCGTCGAATCCCAGCTCGTCGGTGAGCAGGGCGCACTTCTCGGGCCCTCCGGCGATGCCGATGACGCGGCAGCCCTTCACCTTGGCTATCTGGCCGACCATGGTGCCGACCGCGCCGGCCGCGCCGGAGACGACGACGGTCTCGCCGTCCTTGAGAGCGCCGACGTCGAGCAGTCCGAAGTACGCGGTCATGCCGGGCATGCCGAGGGCGCCGAGGTAGGTCGAGGGCGGCGCGAGAGAGGTGTCGATCTTGAGGGCGCCCTTGCCGTCGGTCACGACCTGCTCCTGGACGCCGAAGGTGCCCACGACGTGGTCACCGGGCTGGAAGCCGGGGTGGTTGGAGGCGGTCACCTCGATGACCGATCCCGCGCGCATCACATCGCCGAGCCCGACGGGCGGGAGGTAGGAGGGGCGGTCGTCGAGCCAGCCGCGCATGGCGGGATCCAGCGATATGACGCGTGTCCTGCCCGCGAACTGGCCGGGGCCGGGTGCCTCGAGGGGTGCGGAGACGTGTTCCCAGTCCTCGGGTTTCACGTCACCCACGGGGCGGGCTGCCAAGCGGATCTGGCGGTTGGTCGCAGACATGAAGCCTCCTGTCGTCCGTGCGCCTGACCATACCGACCAGTAGGTACGTGGGGGAATGTGAGGTGCGCCACAGTCGCGAGGGTCGGTGTTCCGCGGTCGTCGTCCGCCGGTCGCCGACGGTGGGCGGCCGGGTGCGGCCGGGTGCGGCCGAGGTGTGCGGCCGAGGTGTGCGGCCGGGTGCCGCGACGGTGTCCCGCCGCGCGGGGCGCGACCCTCAAGGACGCCGCAGGCGGGTGTTGAGGCGGGCGGCCCGGCGGGTCAGGTGGTCCCGTTCGGCGAGGGTGGGCGCCTTGTGTGCCGCCTCGGCGTACAGCCGTGCCGCCGTCGCCAGGTCGCCGTCGCGCTCATGGAGGTACGCAGCCACCGCGGCGTGGCGGGGCAGTGCGTCGTTCAGCGCCGCGAGCGCCGCCAGCCCGGCACGCGGTCCGTCGGCCTCGCCGACGGCCACCGCGCGGTTGAGCCGGACGACCGGGCTGTCGGTCAAGCGCACCAGCTCGTCGTACCACTCGACGATCTGCACCCAGTCGGTCTCCTCGGCGGTGGGCGCGTCGGCGTGGAGTGCCGCGACGGCGGCCTGGGCCTGGAACTCGCCCAGCCGGTCGCGGGCGAGGGCCGCCTGCAGGATCTCGACACCCTCGGCGATCGCCTCGGTGTCCCAGCGGCCGCGGTCCTGCTCGGCGAGCGGCACCAGGCTGCCGTCGGGCGCGGTCCGGGTGGCGCGCCGGGCGTGGTGGAGCAGCATGAGGGCGAGCAGCCCCGCCACTTCGGGGTGGTCGACCTGGGCCGCGAGCTGCCGGGTGAGCCGGATGGCCTCGGCGGCGAGGTCGACGTCGCCGGAGTAGCCCTCATTGAAGACCAGGTAGAGGACGCGCAGCACGGTGGCGACGTCGCCGGGCCGGTCGAACCGCACGCCGGAGACGGTGCGCTTGGCACGGCTGATGCGCTGCGCCATGGTCGCCTCCGGCACCAGGTAGGCCTGGGCGATCTGGCGGGTGGTCAGCCCGCCGACGGCGCGCAGGGTGAGCGCGACCGCGGACGACGGCGTCAGCGACGGGTGGGCGCACAGGAAGTAGAGCTGGAGCGTGTCGTCCACCGCCGGCGCGGATCCGGGCGCCGGCTCCTCGTCGAGACGGTCCTCCCGCCGCCGGCGGGCGGTGTCCGCCCGGGTCGCGTCGAGGAACTTGCGCCAGGCCACGGTGACCAGCCAGCCCTTCGGGTCCCGCGGCGGGTCGGCCGGCCAGACCCGGACCGCCTCGACCAGCGCGTCCTGCACGGCGTCCTCGGCCGCCGCGAAATCGGCTCCGCGGCGGACGAGGATCCCGAGCACGCTCGGTGTGAGGCTCCTCAGCAGGACCTCGTTCACGGATGAGGTCACTCGGTGATGGTGCAGTGCGAGCCCAGGAACGGGCGCACCTCGAGCCACTCGTGAATCGGCTTCCCGCCCGCCCCGGGGGCGGCCGACAGCTCCCCGGCCAGCTCGACGGCGCGCTCGTGGCTGTCGACGTCGATCACCATCCAACCGGCGATGAGGTCCTTGGTCTCGGCGAACGGGCCGTCGGTGACCGGCGGCCGCCCCTCACCGTCGTAGCGGACCCACGTGCCCTCGGGGGCGAGCGCCTGGCCGTCGACGAACTCGCCGGTCTTCTCCAGCCGGGCCGCGAAGTCGTTCATGTACTGCACGTGGGCCGAGATCTCCTCCGGCGTCCACTGGTCCATGGGGACGTCGTTGACCGCGGCCGGAGCGCCGCGGTAGTGCTTGAGCAGCAGGTACTTGGCCATCGTGTTCTCCTCGGTGCGGTGCGACCCATTGTGGTCGCGTTCACCTCGGGGACGGAGCCGGGCGCGGGTTCTCGACATCGGCGTCCGAAGTTTTTTGGCTCACGTCGATGCGGGGCGTCCTTCATCGGCAGGCGGGACCGCTCCGGGGTCGGGGTGCGTGGCCGAGATGGTGTCCGAGGCGCTGTCCTGGCCATCGGCCGCGGGGCTGCCGGCGGGCGGGCCGGTCACGGACACCTGGGCGGGGCGCAGGAGATGCTCTCCGACGCGGTAGCCCTGCCGCAGTACCTCCGTGCAGACGGCTTGCGTCGCCCGGCGCGACGAGTGGTAGGTGAGTGCCTCGTGGACCGTGGGGTCGAAGGTCTCCCCCGGTGCGCCGACGGTTTGCAGGCCGAGCGCCGCCAGCCGTTCGTCGAGCACCTCGGCCACCGCGCCGGTTCCGGTGTCGGCCCCGTGCCTGCGTGCCCCCTCGAAGGCGTCGAGGACGGGCAGCAGGCCGGCCAGGACGTTGGCCACGGCGATCTCGCGGATCGCCAGTCGGTCCCGGCGTACGCGTTTGCGGTAGTTGTCGTACTCGGCCTTCAGGCGTTGGAGATCGGCCGTCAGTTCCGCGTTCCTGGCGCGCAGTTCGGCGGCCTCGGTTTGCGCACGCCGCGGTTCGGCGGTTTCCGGCTGCACGGCGGGGCCGTTCGACGTCGACGAGGCTTCGGCCGGCTTGGTGGGGCGGCGGGGCTGGAGGGTGACCGGGTCGATCCTGCGCCGGTCCCGGACGACGACGGGTGGCCGCCGGTCCGGGTCCTTCCTGATGGGGGGTTCCTGGCTCATCCGGCGCCCCCCTTCTGCTCGTCGTCGACGATCTCCGCGTCGACCACCTCGTCGCCGGCTGCCTGGTCGGAGCCGGCGCCGGCGGTTCCCGCACCGGTGTCGTCGCTCTGCGCCCGGGCGTAGAGCGCCGAGCCGATCCGTTGCGCGGCCGCCGTGAGCTTGTCCGCGGCCGACCGGATCGCGCCGGTGTCCTCGCCCTTGAGCTTCTCCTTCAGCTCGGTGAGGGCGGTCTCCGTCTCGGACCGTACGTCCTCGGGGATCTTGTCGCGGTTGTCCTGCAGCAGTTTCTCGGTCCGATAGACGCTGCTCTCCGCCTGGTTGCGGGTCTCCGCGGCCTCCTTGCGGCGGCGGTCCTCGTCCGCGTGCTGCTCGGCCTCACGGACCATGCGGTCGATGTCCTGCTTCGGCAGCGAGGAGCCGCCGGTGACGGTCATCTTCTGTTCCTTGCCCGTGCCCAGGTCCTTCGCGGTCACGTGCATGATGCCGTTGGCGTCGATGTCGAAGGACACCTCGATCTGCGGGACTCCGCGCGGGGCCGGCGGCAGACCGGTCAGCTCGAACATCCCGAGCTTCTTGTTGTACGCCGCGATCTCGCGCTCGCCCTGATAGACCTGGATCTGCACGGACGGCTGGTTGTCCTCGGCCGTGGTGAAGATCTCGGAGCGCTTGGTCGGGATCGTGGTGTTGCGCTCGATGAGCTTGGTCATGATGCCGCCCTTGGTCTCGATACCGAGGGACAGCGGGGTCACGTCGAGGAGCAGGACGTCCTTGACCTCACCCTTGAGGACACCGGCCTGGAGCGAGGCACCGATGGCGACGACCTCGTCCGGGTTCACACCCTTGTGCGGTTCCTTCCCTGTCAGCTCCTTGACCAGGCCGGACACCGCCGGCATCCGCGTCGAGCCGCCCACCAGGATCACGTGATCGATGTCCGACACCTTGATCCCGGCGTCCTTGATGGCGTTGTGGAACGGGCCCTTGCAGCGCTCGAGCAGGTCGGAGGTCAGCTGCTGGAACTGGGCGCGCGTGAGCTTCTCGTCCAGGTGCAGCGGGCCCTCGGCCGACGCCGTGATGTACGGGAGGTTGATCGTCGTCTCGGTCGCGGACGACAGCTCGATCTTCGCCTTCTCCGCGGCCTCGCGCAGACGCTGCAGAGCCATCTTGTCCTTGGCCAGGTCCACGCCGTAGTTGTTCTTGAACTGCTTCACCAGGTGATCGACGATCTGCTGGTCCCAGTCGTCCCCGCCGAGGTGCGTGTCGCCGTTGGTGGCCTTCACCTCGACCAGGCCCTCCCCGATCTCGAGCAGCGACACGTCGAAGGTGCCGCCACCGAGGTCGAAGACGAGGATCGTCTGTTCGCTCTCCTTGTCCAGGCCGTACGCCAGGGCCGCCGCGGTCGGCTCGTTGATGATCCGCAGCACCTTCAGGCCCGCGATCTCCCCCGCCTCCTTGGTGGCGGTGCGCTGGCTGTCGTTGAAGTACGCCGGGACGGTGATCACCGCGTCGGTGACGTCCTCGCCGAGATACGCCTCCGCGTCGCGCTTCAACTTCTGCAGCACCCGCGCCGAGATCTCCTGCGTGGTGTAGTGCTTGCCGTCGATGTCCCCGGAGTCCGGGAAGCGCCACTGCGCGTCGCCCATGTGCCGCTTGACCGACCGGGCGGTCCGGTCGACGTTCGTCACCGCCTGCCGCTTGGCGAGCTCGCCGACCAGTACCTCGCCGTTCTTCGCGAAGGCGACGACGGACGGCGTGGTCCGGGCCCCTTCGGTGTTCGCGATGACCGTCGGCTCACCGCCCTCGAGTACGGACACCACGGAGTTCGTCGTCCCCAGGTCGATTCCGACTGCCCTTGCCATCGCCGCCTCCTCATGTCGGCCGCCATCGCAATCCCCTGCACTCTCATGCATAAAACTTGAGTCGACCTAAGTCAAGGAATCGCCTGGGCGCTCCCGCCGGGTCGCGAGGGATCGCGCATCCCCGTGCGACGCCCGGTTGCCTGCGCCCCGGAAGGCGCGTCCCCTTCCGCAGGCAACGTGAGCGCCTCAGCGGTTTGAAGATCGCCGGAGCAACGCGTCCACGTCGGCATCTGACAAGAAAGTTGAGCCAAGGCTTGTCAAGCCGTCGTGCGAGAGCGGCAGCGCTCATCCGCGGCCGCCGTCTCGTCGGCGCAACGGCTCTCGGACCACAGCGGTCGCCAGTTCTCCCGCGCACGCGTCGGCGTCGGCGTCCTGGTGGCAAGTCGTCCAGCAGCTGCTCGAGGTCGGCCCTCAAAGGTTCGGGCATGACCGGCATGCACGCGGCGTCCGTCGGCGGACAGCGGGCTTGGGTCTCCCCCGGGCCGGCAGCCCGCTGTCCGCCTCGGCGGGGCAGGTCGGGCTCAGACCGTGCCGCAGTCCGAGATGACGATCTTCTTGGCGGTGGAGCCGGACCGGCTGCCGAGCGCCTCGATCGCCTTCACGACGTCCATGCCCTCGACGACCTCGCCGAAGACGACGTGCTTGCCGTCCAGCCAGTCGGTGACGATCGTGGTGACGAAGAACTGCGAGCCGTTGCTGTTCGGGCCCGCGTTGGCCATGGACAGCAGGCCCGGCTTGGTGTGCTTGAGCTGGAAGTTCTCGTCGGCGAACTTGTCGCCGTAAATGCTCCTGCCGCCCGTGCCGTTCTGGTTGGTGAAGTCGCCGCCCTGGAGCATGAAGTCGGGGATGACCCGGTGGAACGGCGAGCCCTTGTAGCCGAATCCGTTCTCGCCGGTGGCCAGCTCACGGAAGTTCCGTGCCGTCTTCGGGACGACGTCGTCGTACAGCTTGAACTCGATGCGTCCGAGCGGCTCGCCGTCGGCGGTCACCTCGAAGAAGACGTTCTGGCTCATTGCTCTGCTCCTCTGGAATGACGAAAGGTGGGTGGCACCCCGGCAATAGAAGACACCCCGGGCGTGCTCCGGACAAAGATGACACACCCAGGGGGTGCGTCCACCTGCGGGCCGGGCCCCGCAGGTACGGCCTCGACCAGCACTCGGGCCACCGTGCATCAGGGCCGGCGCCCCGGCATCGACGGCCCCTCGGGTCCGGTCTCGTGACGTGGCGTCATCCCGGGCGTGGCCCGCGACCCGCGACTGCGACGCCCGCCCCGGGCCCGAAATCCCCGGCAGCCAAAGGCGGTTACGCCGCTCCGCTCGGTTGCGTCGTGGTCGGGGCGAGGTGCTGTGACGGGACGTCGGGGCCGGTGGGCGGCTCGTCGCTCTCCGGCTCCTGCGGCGGATCGCCGAGCTGCTCGCGCAGATAGTTCCAGACCACCGCGATCAGCGCGGCGGCCGGTACGGCGAGCAGGCTGCCCACGATGCCGGCCAGGCTGGCGCCCAGTGTCACCGCCAGCAGGACCATCGCCGCATGGAGTCCGAGCCCGCGGCTCTGGATCATGGGCTGGAACACATTGCCCTCGAGCTGCTGCACCACGACGATGATCGCCAGCACGATCAGCGCGTCCGTCGGCCCGTTCGACACCAACGCGATGAGCACCGCGACCAGACCGGCGAACAGGGCGCCCACGATGGGCACGAACGCGGACACGAACGTCAGCACCGCCAGCGGGAGCACCAGGGGCACGCCCAGGATCCACAGGCCGAGGCCGATGAAGACGGCGTCGAGCAGGCCGACGAATGCCTGGGAGCGCACGAACGCGCTCAGGGCCTCCCAGCCGCGTGCCGCCACGGTCGGGACGTCGGTGGCGAGCCGGCCGGGGAGCTGGCGGGAGAGCCACGGCAGGAACCGCGGGCCGTCCTTGAGGAAGAAGAACATCAGGAAGAGGGCCAGGACGGCGGTGACCACACCGTCGACCACGGTGCTCACGCCCGTGAAGACAGCGGTGACCATGCTGCCGACGCTGTCCTGCATGCGGGCGACCGCGGCGTCGGAGGCGCTGGTGATCTGGTCGTTGCCGATGTTCAGCGGCGGGCCGGCGGCCCACTCGCGCAGCCGCTGGATGCCTTCGACCACGCCCTCGGTCAGCTCGCCGGACTGGGAGGCCACCGGCACCGCGATCAGCGCCACGATGCCTGCGGCGACCAGGAGGAACGTCACGGTCACCACCGACGCGGCCAGGGCGGGGGGCCAGCCGCAGCGGCGCAGGAAACGGGCCAGCGGCCAGGTCAGTGTGGTCAGGAGCAGGCCCACGATGAGCGGCCAGACGACCGACCACATCCGGCCAAGTAGCCACAGGGCGACGGCGGCTGCGACGAGGACCAGCAGCAACTCGACGGAGACGCGCGCCGTTGTCCGGAGCGCGGCGCGGGTTCTCGTGGAGCTCAACGTGGCAGGCATGAGGGTCACCCTATGGGCACTGTGGTCGCACTTCGGAATCGCCGCTCGTCAGGGGCGGCAGGGGCATCGGCCGCGGGCGGGGCGTGGCGGTGGGTCGGGACACATCGCCACACCCCCAGGAAGCCGATTCAAGGGATAATCACCCGAATTGCGCATGTTGTGCCCAGATCGTGGAACCTGCGTGGTGACGCGGCCTCCGGCTGCCCATGAGCGGAGAGTTCCATGGATACGACGTGGATGATCGTCATCATCGTGGTTGCTGTGATCGTCGTCGCGCTGCTGGCCCTGACCGTGCAGCGGACGGCACGCCGCCGGCGCCTGCAAGAGCGTTTCGGCCCGGAGTACGAGCGCACGGTCGAGCAGGGGGCGAGCCGCCGGCAGGCCGAGCGGGATCTCGCCGCACGGGAGGAACGCCATGAGGGCCTGCAGATCCGGGCGCTTCCGCCAACGGTCCGGGATCGGTACGCGCGGGACTGGAACGGGGTGCAGGAGCGCTTCGTCGACGATCCCGACCGGGCGCTGGACGAGGCGGACCGGCTGGTGACCGCGCTGATGAGCGAGCGCGGATACCCGACCGAGGGGTACGAGCAGCAGGCGCGCGATCTGTCGGTCGAACATTCCCGCACGCTGGAGCACTACCGCATCGCCCACGAGATCAACGGTCGTGCCGGCGGAAGGGGCACCTCCACGGAAGAGCTACGGAGCGCGATGGTCCACTACCGGGCGTTGTTCGAGGAGCTGTTGAAGGACGGTGCCACTCCGTCCGACGACGGCGGCCGACAGGCGTAGGTCAAGGAGAGCGACATGCAGCGAGAAGGCGGATTCGGGCGGGAAGAGACCGGGCGTTTCGCACCCGGTGAGGAAAAGCTGTCCACCGAGGACATAGCCCGGACGGACAAGGAGCCGACCCCGTCGGCAGGGCCCGCGGAGCCCATGGCCCCCTCGACGCCCTCGGCCCCGGCGGCGGACGAGGAGCCGATGCCGCCTCGGGACGAGGAGATGCCGGAAACGCCCATGGAGGAGCCGCCGGAGCGCGTCGGTGAGCCCCCCGGCCCGGTCGCCGCGCACGACCAGCCGCAGGCCCAGGAGCAGTCGCAGGCCCAGGAGGCGACCCCGGCCGGCGAGGAGGGGGCCGTTCCGCTTCTCGACTCCGGTGCGGCGGAGGATCTGCGGTCCCGCTGGACCGACATCCAGCAGGGCTTCGTCGACGACCCCCAGGCGGCCGTACGAGCGGCGGACGAACTGGTTGTAGAGGTCATGCAGTTGCTGGCCGCGACCTTCGCCGAGCACAAGGAAGGGCTGGAGAGTCAGTGGCATCGGGGCGACGAGGTCGCCACCGAGGACCTGCGGGTCGCGCTGCGGCAGTACCGGTCCTTCTTCGATCGGCTGCTGACGACCTGACCGGCTTCGACCGGCCGCTGACGTCCCGACCGGGTTACGCGCTCACGCCGCCCGGCGCACGGACCCGGCCAGGCCACCGGCCACAGTGGACGCGGGGACGCTGCTCAGCGTCCCCGCGTCCACTGCCGCCCGCCGGGTGGACACCAGGGCCGCCTGCGCAGGATCCGGTGCTCTGGCTCCCGGGGCGGGCGGCTGTCCGCCGGCTGCCGACCGCGGGAGCGGTGGGACCACACGTCAGGCGTCGTTCGCTTGGCGCGGTTCAGCGCCACGACCGCGCAGTTCTTCGTTGATGCGCTGGGCTTCAACGAGTTGGTCTTCGAGGATGACGATGCGGCAGGCGGCCTCGACCGGTGTGCCCTGGTCGACGAGTTCGCGTGCGCGAGCTGCGATGCGCAGCTGGTAGCGGGAGTAGCGACGGTGGCCGCCCTCGGAGCGCAGGGGGGTGATGAGGCGGGCTTCGCCGATGGCCCGCAGGAAGGCGGGCGTGGTGCCCAGCATTTCGGCAGCCCGTCCCATGGTGTAGGCGGGGTAGTCGTCGTCGTCGAGACGGCCGAGGGGGTTGTCTGCGGTCACTTTCACCTCTGTCGCGGGAACGCGTCGAGGGGCCCTGGTGCCGTGCGGCACCAGGGCCCCGAGGGGATTTGCAACACCATCTGCCGGCTTACTGCAGTGCCGGCCTTCTGTTTCCGCCACGTCGCCCGACAGAGGGCTCCGAGTGCGGGGATCGCGAATGCGTGACCGTGGGACCACCTTCCGTTCCGGGGCCTGCGGTACCCGGGCCGACTACCTCAGCGCCCGGGCGATCCTGATGGCGTCCGCCTCCTTCTCTTCCTTCTTCCACTTGCTTGACACTGCGATCCTGCGTACTGCTGGCGGCCCCGGTGGGCCGCCCGGCCCGGCAGTCAGCGAGGGGACCCCGAGACACTCCGGCCCCGCCACTCCACTGCCGTGCCACAACCTGTTCGTCCTGCACGGCAGTTCGTCTCTGCCGCCTTTTCCTGATTCTGGCTACGAGGAAGACACTAGCCCCAGTAGATCCGAATGTCTATCTCCGTCATGACAGATTTTCTGTCGGCAGGAGCATCAGGGTTCTGTCGCCCCCGCTACCGGAAGGGGTGGAGGACTGGTCAAGTGACGTGTGAGCGAGGCGACCTTGAGCCGGCCGCGCCCCTGCGGTGCGTGTCCCCTGCGGGGCGGGGCACACGGAAGTCGTGACGCCACCTGCCTCGGACACCGCTCACCCGCCCGCCGTCCGCCGCCTGCAGCTGCCGTGGTGGCTGTCGGTGCCGATCGCCCTGCTGGTGGTCCTCGTTCTGGTCGTCCTCGCGGGACGGTTCAGTCTGCTGCCCGGATTCGACGACGTCTTCGGCGAGGAGACGAAGGACCGGTCGGGGCCCGCTCTGCTCAAGTCCATCAAGGACATGAACCGTTACGAGGGAGCGGCGGGCAACTTCCAGATCGTCGTGGACCTGGAGAAGGACGCCACGTTCCTCCCGGACGCGATCCGGGGCACCCGCACCTTGTACGTGGGGGCCGGCAGCGTCAGCGCGTACGTGGATCTCGGGGCCATCGGCCAGGACAGCGTCACCGTCGACAAGGACCGTACAAAGGCAACGCTCCGCCTTCCGCACGCCCGCCTCGGTGAGCCTGCGCTCGACCCGCAGCGGTCGTACGCGGTGTCCAAGCAGCGCGGGCTCCTCGACCGCCTCGGTGATCTGTTCTCCGACAACCCCGCCGATGAACGCGCGGTGAACCAGCTCGCGGCACGGCGCATCGGGGAGGCGGCGAAGGACAGCGGGCTCACCGACCGGGCGGAGAGGAACACCACCGCCATGCTGGAGGGCCTGCTGCGCTCCCTCGGATTCCGGCAGGTGACCGTCATGTACGGATGAGGGCGTGCGGCGGGTCGTTCGACGTGTGCCACAACTCGTTGTCGCCCTGACGTGGCGTTGTGTCAGAATCCGGCGCATGTCAGTTCGATACCCGCGTCCCCTGCGTCCTGGTGACCGCGTCGGCGTCACCTCTCCTTCGAGCGGGGTTCCCGAAGAACTGCGTGCGCGCCTCGATGTGGCGATTCGTGAGGTGGAGGCCCGGGGATACGAGGTGGTCGTCGGCCGCTGCATGGACGGTGCCGGGCATGTCAGTGCCCCCGCGGCCGACCGTGCGAGCGAGCTGATGTCGATGCTGACGGATCCCGGTATCAGGGCCGTGGTGCCGCCGTGGGGCGGGGAGACGGCGATCGACCTGCTGCCGCTGCTCGACTGGGACAGGCTGCGTGGCTCCGAGCCGACCTGGCTTGTCGGCTACTCCGACATGTCGACTCTCATGACGCCGCTGACGCTCCTCACCAACACGGCGACTCTTCACGGCAACAACCTGATGGACACCCCCTACCGGGTGCCCAAGGGGCTGTTGTCGTGGCTCGACATCGCCGCTGCCCCGCAGGGGCACCCGTTCACGCAGAGCCCGCCGAACCACCACCGGGCCACGGGCTGGGACGACTGGAGCGCCCACCCGGAGGTGCGGGAGCAGACACTGAGCACGCCCGGCAGGTGGACCAGGCTGGACGGCGAGGGGGACGTGGAGGTCGAGGGGCGTCTGGTCGGGGGCTGTATCGAGACACTGTGCAACCTGACGGGGAGCCCCTACCTCGACGTCTCCGCCTTCGCGCGGGCCGCGTGCCCGGAAGGGCTTCTGGTGTACGTCGAAGCGTGCGGCGACGACGCCTTCAGCATCTGCAGAAACCTGCACGGGATGCGGTTGGCCGGTTTCTTCGACGAGGCGAACGCGGTCCTCGTCGGCCGCACCCCGGCGCCCGACGCCGATTCGCTCACCCAGCACGAGGCCGTCCTCGACGCGCTCGGGCCGCTGAACGTGCCGATCATCGCCGATGTCGAGTGCGGGCATGTCGCGCCCTACCTGCCTCTGGTCAACGGAGCGCGCGGCCGGGTCGTGCTCACCTCGTCCCGTAACGAACTGACCCAGACACTGGACTGACGCGCCGGGTCGGATCCGCGAGGAGCCCCGCAGGGCCGGAGCAGGCCGGGCTGCGCCGGCCCTCCGGTCAGGGCCCGGCATGCGCTCGGCTCTTCCGGCGGGCGGGGCGGCGAGGGGCAGCCCGCCCGGCCCGCTACATGTTGATCATGTGACCGGCCAGTCCATGGACGGCTTCCTTCACTGCCTCGCCGAGGGTGGGATGCGCGTGCACATTGCGGGCCACCTCATGGACCGTCAGGTCCCACTGCTGGGCCAGCGTCAGTTCCGGCAGCAGCTCGGTGGCTTCGGGGCCGATGATGTGGGCGCCGAGGATCTCGCCGTGCCGGCTGTCGCAGAGGATCTTGACGAAGCCCGCGGCGTCGCCCAGGCCGTGGGCCTTTCCGTTGGCGGTGAAGGGGAACTTCTGCACCTGGACGTCGAAGCCCTGTTCTCGCGCTTGCGTCTCGGTGAAGCCGAAACTCGCGATCTGCGGCTGGCAGTACGTCGCCCGCGGAATCATGGTGTAGTCCAGCTCCATCGTTTCCGCGTTCGCGATGGTCTCGGCGGCGACGATCCCCATGGCTTCGGCGGCGTGCGCGAGCATCAGCTTGGCCGTGACGTCGCCGATGGCGAAGATGTGCGGAACGCTGGTGCGGCACCGGCCGTCGACGTCGACGGCACCGCGGTCGGTCAACTGCACGCCGATGTCTTCGAGGCCGTAGCCGGTGACCCGCGGCTGGAAGCCGATGGCTTGGAGCACCTTCTCGGTGTCCAGGACCTGGCGCTGGCCGCCGGTCGTGACGAAGACCCGCAGCCCTTCGTCGGACTCCGTGATCGTCTCGACGCGGGTCGAGGTCAGGACGTTGATGCCCAGCCTGCGGTAGCGGCGGGCGAGTTCCGCGGAGACCTCCTCGTCCTCGAGCGGCACCAGCCGGTCCAGGAACTCGACCAGCGTCACCTGCACACCGTAGTTGTGCAGGACGTAGGCGAACTCGACGCCGATCGCGCCTGCCCCCGCGATGACGATGCTGCGCGGGAGCTGCGAGCTGAGGATCTGCTCTTCGTAGGTGACCACTCGCTCGCTCAGGCCGGTGCCCGGCAGGAGCCGGGTGGTGGCTCCGGTGGCGAGGATGCAGTGGTCGAACGTGATGCTCTGCTCGCTGCCGTCAGCGGCACGTACCCGCAAGGTGTGCGCGTCGGTGAACGAACCGGTCCCGTCGTACTCCGTGATGTTGTTCTTCTTCATCAGGTAGTGCACGCCTTTGACGCGTCCGTCGGCCACCTTGCGGCTGCGCGCGAACGCCTCTCCGTAATCGAAGCTGACGTTTCCCTGCACCCGGATCCCGAAGGTCTTGGCCTCCTGGGTGAACAGGTGGGCCAGTTCGGCGTTGCGCAGGAGCGCTTTGGAGGGAATGCAGCCCACGTTCAGGCACACCCCGCCCCAGTACCGTTCCTCCACCACGGCCACGGACATCCCCAGCTGGGCGCACCGCACCGCGGCGGTGTACCCGCCGGGGCCGGCACCGAGAACGACAGCATCGAAGTGCGCGCACATACTCGGCACCGTAGAGCCCCGGCCGCGACCCTGCAGCTTCGCGGGCCTCTGTCGCACGCCGCGGCGGGCGCACGGCCGGGTGTCATGCGTCGTAGGTGACGGTGGTCATCATGCCGGATTCCGAGTGGTAGATGTTGTGGCAGTGGAGCATCCAGTCGCCGGGGTTGTCGGCGTCGAAGTCGAGGACGAGTTTGTTGTGGGGCAGGACGGTGGCGGTGTCCTTGCGGGCGCCGTGGGAGTCGATGCCGGCGAGGGCGTAGGTGTGGCCGTGCAGGTGGACGGGGTGCCACATGTCGGTGGCGTTGACGACGACCAGCCGTACGCGTTCGTCGCGTTCGATGCGGTGGACGCGGTCGGGTGAGTAGGGGCGGTGGTCGATGCCCCAGTCGTATTTCTCCATACCGCCGGTGAAGGTGATTCTGACGATCCGGTCGGGTCGGCGCCGGTCGAGTTCGACGGATTCGTGGGGCCTGAGCCGGCGCGCCGAGGGCAGGACGGCGCGCCGTAGTTCGGCGGGGCGGGTGGTGGGGGCGGGGAGTGCGCCGCTCGCTGTGCGCAGGACGGCCATGGCGGCGCCGTTCTTGCCTTCGGCGAGTGCGGTGAGCGGGAAGACGCCGTCCTTCGCGGTGATCAGTGCGTCGTAGCGTTCGCCCATGCCGAGGAGCAGGGAGTCGGTCCGGTGGTGGCGTACGGGGAAGCCGTCGCTGTGGGTGATTGTCATCCGGTGTCCGCCGAGGGCCACGCGGAACGGGGTCTCGGCGCCCGCGTTGATGATGCGCAGCCGGATCCGGTCGCCGGGTTTGGCCCGGAACTGGGTCGGGTCGTCGGGTGTGCGTCCGTTGATCAGGTAGTGCGGGTAGGCGACGTCGCCGGCGTGGCCGCCGAGCAGCGGGCTACTGGCGCCGGTCATCAGCCGGCCGGGGCCTCTCCCCTGCTTCGGTGAGGGCGACGCGTCGTCGCGTGCCGGTGCCTCGCGGGGCTGTGGCGCGTGGGCGCCCGGCGGGCCGTATCCGGCGGCGATTCCTCCGGAGGGTTTGGAGGGCCGGGTGCCGCGGTCGTGTCCGCGCCGGTGCGTGGAGCCGCCGTGGCCCATGGCGGGCTTGCCCTTGCGGAGCTGGTCGAAGACGTCCTCGGGGCTGGAGCCGCCGACCCCGTCGATCCAGTCGTCGAGCAGGACGATCCATTCCGCGTCGTAGGAGAGGGGCTCGTTGGGATCGTCGACGATCAGCGGCGCGTACATTCCGCGGTCGATCTGCAGGCCCAGGTGGGGGTGGAACCAGTAGGTGCCGGGGTGCGGCGCCCGGAAGCGGTAGGTGAACGTTTTGCCCGGCTTGATGGGCGGCTGTGTCACGTCGGGCACGCCGTCCATCTCGTTGCGCAGGGCGATGCCGTGCCAGTGGACCGTGGTGGGTTCGGGCAGGTGGTTGGCGAGCGTCAACTCGAGGGTGTCGCCGGCGGTGATCCGTACCTCTTTGCCGGGCAGTTCGCCGTTGTAGGTCGAGGTCCTGACAGTGCGTCCGCCGCCGATCTCGACCGTGGCCGGTGTGGCGGTGAAGGTGAGGCCGCGGAGCTTGCCTTCGGGGCTGGGTGTCCATGTGGGCCGGACCTTCTTGCCGTCCGCGGAGACGGAGCCCTGGGGACCGGCGGCCCCCTTTCCGGCGCCGGCTGTGGAGTCCGCGCCGCTGCCCGAACAGGCGGTGAGCAGCGCGGATCCCGCTGCGGCGATCCCGGCGCCGAGTACGGCACGCCGGGTGGCAGAGGTCGGACGGGGGTGATCCTGCCTGTACATGGTCCTCCGGTCGTCGCACATGCGCGCATCCCGCCCCGGGCACGGGGCGGTGCCCCGGGTGGGGCCTGACACGGCAGGACCAGCATGGAGCACGATGCCGGAAACATACGGTAAGTACCTATCTGCCTGTCCTGTCTGTCGTGCCGGTGGGCATCCCGGCCGGTGGCGGCGGGGCGCCGGCGGCGTGGTGCGACATGCCCTGCGGGCGGTGGTGTGCGAGGGGCCGGCGGACAGAGGGCGCCGGTCGCGGCCACGGTCAACTTGCCGGGACGCGCCCCCGGTTCCCGGCTCCGCGCGGGTCGGGCGCGAGGTCCGTTCCGAGAGCTGCGGAGGGGTGGGCATCTGTGCCCGGACGGGTTCGGCCGGACCGGCCGGCGTTGGCGGTGGCATGCAGGCCAGGGGCGGGCCGCCGCCCGGAACTGCCGGACGGGGCCTGGCCAGGGCCGGTTCGCGCCGCCATGCGGGGGTTCCCGGGCGGGCCTAGCGTGGTGGGAGAGGAGTGATGTCCTGGTCCGGATGCACTCGGCTGGCAGGAGGTCTGCCGTGAGGTACTCGCAGATGCGTGGGCGCAGGGCGTGCGTGGGACTGGCCGTGGCCACGATGCTGGCAGTGCCGGCGTCGACAGGGACCGCGTACGGCGTCGCACCGGCCCTGGGGCCGCCTGTCTCCGCCTCGTCCTTCAGCGAAACCGACTTCCCCGACCTGGGCCCGGCCGTCGCCAAGCGTCTGGACACCGCCATCCAGCAGGTCATGCGCGAGACGAAGGTGCCCGGTGTGATCGTCTCCTTGTCGGCCCCCGGCAAGGGCAGCTACGTGCGGACGTTCGGCGTCGCCGACAAGGCCACCGGCGCCCCCATGACGAGGGATCTCTTCGTACGGATCGGCAGCGAGACCAAGACCTTCACGGTGACCGCCCTGCTCGAACTGGTCGACCAGGGCAAGGTGGCTCTGGACGATCCGATCGCGAAGTACATCGACAACGTCCCCAACGGAGACCGGATCACCCTGCGCAACCTGGCGGGCATGCGCAGCGGGCTGTTCAACTACTCGATGGACGAGGGCTTCGTGAAGGCGCTGCTCGCCGACCCCCAACGGCGCTACACCCCGCAGCAGTTGCTGGACTACTCCTTCAAGCACCCGGTGCAGTTCCAGCCCAACGAGGAGTTCGAGTACAGCAACACCAACCTGATCCTGCTGGGTCTGGTGGTGGAGAAGGCCGGCGGTTTGCCGCTGAACGAGTTCATCGAGCAAAACGTCCTGAAGCCGGCCGGGCTGCGCAACACCCTGTTCCCGACCGGCGGCGAGTTCCCCAGCCCGCACGCCCAGGGCTACACCAACCAGACCCCGTCGGGAAAAGTCGAGAACACCACGGACTGGGACCCGTCCTGGGCCTGGGCGGCAGGGGCGATGATCTCCGACAGGCGAGACCTGCGCAGTTGGGCCCGTACGGTCGCCACCGGCACCCTGCTGTCCCCCGAGACGCAGGCGCAGCGCCTCAAGACCGAGCCGACGCCGATTCCGGGGGCGGCCTACGGGCTGGGCATCTTCAACGTCCAGGGCTGGATCGGCCACAACGGCTCGCTGCCCGGTTACGAGACCCTTACCATCTATCTCCCCGAACCGCAGGCGACGTTGGTGGTGCTCCTCAATACCGACATCCTGCACGAGCAGACGGAGCCCAGCACTCTCTTCGGTCAGGCGATCACCCGCGTCGTGACCCCCGAGCATGTGTTCAACCTGCCGGTCATCGCGGCCCGGCCGACGCCCAAGGGATGACCCGCAAAGCAACGGCCCGGTCCCGTCTCCCCGCTGAGTGGGGAGACGGGCCCGGGCGCGTGCCGACCGCAACGCCGGCCGGGCTTGCCGGTTCGGGGCCGGCGGTCACTTCTCCGGGTCGAGCACCACCGGCAGTTCCACGAGGCCGCGGAAGGCGGGGAAGGGGACTTCCATCCACGTCGGACCGGCCTCGGGAGCGGCCAGAGCGATCCCGGGGAACCGGCTGAACAGGCCGGTGAGGGCCAGCTGCATCTCCAGCCGCGCCAGCGGTGCGCCCAGGCAGTAGTGGCTGCCGTTGCCGAAGCCCAGATGGGCGCTCTGCGCGTTTCCCGGCCGCCGCACGTCGAACTCGTCCGGGGAGTCGAACTTCAGCGGGTCGCGGTTCGCCGAAAGCAGCGCGATCTGCACCAGGGCGCCCTTGGGGATCCGGGTGCCGCCGATCTCCACGTCCTCGGTCGCGTACCGGAACGTCGCGCTCTCCACCGAGCCGTCGTAGCGCACCAGCTCCTCCACCGCGGGGCCGACCAGCTCCGGATCCTCCTGCACGGCGCGCAGCTGTGCGGGATTGGCCAGGAAGTGGTACACGGCGTTGCCGATGAGGTAGGCGGTCGTCTTGTGGCCGGCGAACATCAGCAGGAACGCCGTCGAGACCAGCTCGTTCTCCGTGAGGCCGCCGTCCTTGTCCTGGGCCGCGGCGAGCGCGCTGAGCAGGTCCTCGCCGGGGTGCTCGCGTTTGCGCGCGATGAGCTCGGTGAAGTAGGCGTGCAGGTCCTCCTCCGCCTTCTGCTGCGCCTGCTTGGACTCCTTGCTGAAGCCCGTCTGCGCCACCGTGGTGGACAGGCGCTGCATGTGGGCCCGCTCCTCGGGCGGCACGCCGAGCAGTTCGCAGATCACGGTGATCGGCAGCGGGAACGCGAACGCCGGCAGCAGGTCCAGTGGTTCGCCGGTGGGGCAGGCGTCGAGCAGCCGGTCGACGATGTCCTGGATCTTCGGCCTCAGCGCCTCGACGCGGCGCGGGGTGAACTCGGAGTTGACGAGTTTGCGCAGCCGGGTGTGTTTGGGCGCGTCGGCGTTGAGCATGTTGTCGTCCAGCGAGACCGACGAGTCGCCGAAGATTCTCCGATAGGCGTCCATGGCGCCGTACATGTCCTTGCTCAGCCGGGGGTCGGACAGTGCGGCCCGGGCGTCCTCGTACCGTGTGATCAGGTACGTTTCGACGCCGTGCGGCGGCTTCATCGGGCAGACGGGCGCCGTGTCCCGGAGGGCGGCGTAGACCGGGTGCGGGTTGCGCCGGAAGTCGGCGGTGCACTGCTCGGCTGCGGTGACGGGGTCCTGCGTGGTGGTCACGGACGGCTCCTGAGGTCGAAGAGGGCCTCGGCGTTGCCACCGAGGATGAGCTGCTGGGACGCCTTGTCCACGGGCAGCTTCTCGATCATGCGGATGAGGTCCTCCAGCGGCGCGGACAACGGCGGCGAGTCGCTGCCGAACAGCATCCGCTCGGGTCCGAGAACCTCCGCGTTCAGGCTCAGGTGCGCCGGGCTGAACGGGCTGGTGTCGACGTACATGCGCTGCAGGGCCGCAGCGGGGTCGGCCGACGGCCGGAGGGAGGGCGGCGCGGCGGGGGCCGGCCGGCCGGGTGCGGCCCCCGGCGCGGCGGAGGCGGCGGCGGGCGGCGCGCCGCCGCCCCAGTGCCGGGGGGTCGCCGCCGTCTGCAGGCGCTCCGGCAGCAGCGCCATCGCGCCGCCGCCGGTCGCGCCGATCAGCCGCAGATCCGGGTACTTGTCCAGCCATCCCGCGAACGCGATCATGGCCATGCCCAGGGTGACGTCGCCGAACCGGCCGATCTGCTCGACGAAGCCGATGGTGTCCACCTTCTCCGTGCCGGCCGGTTCGGCCGGTGCGTGCACCAGGACCGGGACTCCCGCCTCCGCGGCCAGCGCGAAGAAGGAGTCCGCCCGCGGCGAGCCGAGCAGCTCGCCGTGGACGCTGGACGTGGTGATCAGGCCGACGAACGCGGGATCCGCCAGGGTCTCCCGCACCCCTTCCAGGTGATCGTCGTCGCCGAACGGGTTGGCGTAGACGTACCCGCGCAACTGGTCCGGGAACTGGGAGATCAGACCCGACATCCAGGCGTGGAAACCACGCAGCCGGTCGCGCGGCTGCTTGTAGTTGTCCACGCCCGGGACCCGCGCCATCGCGCCGGCGCCCACCGGGCTGCCGATGATGGTGAGGTCGATCCCGGCCTCGGCGCGGGCCGCGAGCATGCCGTCGACGTCGGTCAGGCTCGGGGGCATGGGGAAGCGTCTGGCCGCCTCCGGCGGGGACAGATGTCCGTGGATGTCGATGATCATGTGTGGGTTCCCGGTTCCGGTGTGACTGCGCGGGTCACCGCGGCGCAGTCCTCGTCGCCGAGCCCCTGCTCGGTGGCACGGGCGTGGGTCTGTGCGGCTGCGGCGGTGAGCGGAAGGTGCAGGCCTGCCGCGGCCGCCTGCTCCGTAGCGAGCATGAGGTCCTTCGCCATCAGGCGCAGCCGGAAGTCCGGCTCGTCGAACCGTCCGGTGGCCAGGCGCCGCGACTTGAACGACATGACCGGCGAGGCGAAGCCGCTGCCCGCGATCGTCCTGAGGACCAGCCGCTTGTCGAGGCCGCAGGCGGCCGCCAGTTCCGCGGCCTCGGCCATGGCCTGCACCTCTATCCCCATGAGGAGATTGAGGAGCAGCTTCATCCGCATGCCGGAACCGAGTGCGCCCAGATGGACGACCTCCTTGCCCAGCATCTCGAGCAGCGGCCGGCCGGCGGTGAAGACCCGCTCCTCGCCGCCGACGAACAGCCGCAGTTCGCCGTCGCGGGCGTGGTCGCGGTTGCCGAGCATGCCGACGTCCATGACGGAGGGCACGTCCCCGGCGAGCCGGACGACCTCCTCGGGAGCGACGGTGCTGGCGCAGATCAGCGCGCCGGGGTAGGTGCCCCGGGCCAGGACGCCGTCCGGGCCGCGCAGCACGGTTTTGAGGGCGTCGCCGTCGGCGACCGTGCAGATGACGGCGCTCGTGCCCTCGGCGGCTTCGCTGGGGCGGCCGGCGGCGACGGCACCGGCCCGGGCGAGCGGCTCGGCCCGCTCCGGGGTGCGGTTCCAGACCCGCACTTGTACACCTTGTGCGAGCAGACGTGAGGCCAGGCCGGAGCCCATGGTGCCGAGGCCGAGGACGGCGACGGGGCCGGAGGCGTTGATGGTGGGCGTCATGACTTCTCCTCCACGGTCTCCTTGACGACCCGGAACCGCAGCGACTGCGTCGAGTCGACCCAGTTGCGGAGCGGAGCCACCAGTGCCTGGTGGTCCTCGCTCTGCTGCCAGGCGAAGAATTGTTCGGGGGTCTCCCACTCGCTGGTGATCACCCACTGTCGGGAGCCGTCGACCGGCTCTCCCAGTCGTTCGACGATGTGCCCGGGGGTACGAGCGACGGATTTCCGCATCTGCTCGTACATCTCCAGGAATCCTTGCTCGCCGCCCTCGATCACACGGACCGCGAAAACCACGGACAGCCTTTCGGCCGTCTGGCCGTTCTGAACAGTGCCCATGTCTCCTCCTGATGGTGAGATCCGGTAGGACACGCTTTCCAAGGACTCATGGGCTCAGTGACGACGCAACTCCAATGGGTGCACGGCCCAGTCGCGAGAAGGGCCGTGCCCTGCGGCCTAGCCCGTCCGGGTGACTTCCCAAGAGGCCCTCGGCGAGGCGGATTCGAGCGAATGAACGAAGACGTGAAGCCGCGAAGGCGCGGACCGGTCGGCAGTGCGCCGGCGTCCGGTCCGGGGGGCTGCGGGTCGGTTCCGGGGAGATCTGCGGGACATCCCCCATGAACGGCGTGTGCGCCGTCGGCAGCATGCGGGGCATGACCTCTCTCCCCCGACGTTCCCTGGTGGTTTCCGTCGCCGCGGCTGCCGCGGGACGTGCCGCCGCCCAGGGTCCGGCCGGTCACGGCCGGCCGGGCCGAACGGCTCTCCCGCCCCTCGACACCCGTGCGCTGCGCGCCGCGATCTCCGATCTGTCGCACCCACCGGCCACTTCCGCGCAACGTCGGGTCGCGCGCGCGGACGACCGCTGGTACGGCAGTTCCGGGGTGGCGGAAATCGGCAGTGGGCGCCGTGCCCGCCCGCACGACGCCTTCCGTGCGGGCAGCGTCACCAAGGCGTTCGTGGCGACCGTCGCGCTGCAACTGTGGGCGCGTGGCCGCGTCCGGCTCTCCTCGCCGATCGGGCGGTACCTGCCGGGTCTTCTCCCGCCGGCCTTCGCCCGCCGCATCACCGTGACACAACTCCTCAACCACACCAGCGGGTTGCCCGACCACCGCGGCGTGCCCGGCCTCGGCACACCCGAGGCGGTCCTGCGGCACCGCTTCGACCGGTGGACACCGAAGGAGTGGGTCGAGACGGTGACACACGCGCCGCTCAAGTTCCGCCCGGCACCAGGCAGGAATACCGCGGCATCAACTACGTGCTGCTCGCCCTGCTCGTCGAGGAGCTGACCGGACAGTCCTACGCGCAGGCGATCGCGTCCCACGTCCTGCGCCCGCTCGGCCTGGAGGCGACCCGGGTCCCCGGGGACGACCCGTACCTCCGCGGTCCGCAGGTGCACGGCTATCTGCGGATGTCCGACGGATCGCTGGAGGACATCACCGTCCACCACCAGTCCGCCGCCTGGGGCGAGGGCGATCTGGTCTCGAGCGTCGACGACCTCTTCCGCTTCCAGCAGGCGCTGTTCTCCGGCGCGCTGCTGCCGCCGCGCGCGATGGAGTGGCTGTTCACCCTGCCTCCGAGGAACGTGCGCATGCTCGACGGCAGCGCCGCGCGGTACAGCCTGGGCCTGCAGAAGGCGACCGTGAACGGCGTGACGTTCTGGGAGAAGACGGGTGAGACGTACGGCTACCGCACCCGGATGTTCGCCACGCGTGACCGCGGGACCGGCTTCGTGCTCGTCTACACGCCCACTCCCCTGCGCGCGAGCGACGACATGACTCAGCGGGTCGTGCCCCTGCTGGCCACGGGGCCGGGCAGCGCCGATTACCGGTAGTGCCCGTGCCTCCGGCAGGATGAGTGCCCATGACCGAGATCCGCACTCCCCGCCTCCTCCTGCGTCGCTGGCACGACGACGACCTCGCCCCGATGGCGGACATCAACGCCGACCCGCAGGTCATGCGGTGGGTCGACGACGGCTCGGTGCTCGGGCTGGAGCGCACGGCCGACGACATCGAGCAATGGGAGGAGGAGTGGGACGAGGAGGGCTTCGGTCTCTTCGCCGTCGAACTGCTGGCCTCCGGCGAACTCGCCGGTTTCACGGGGCTGTCGGTGCCCGCGTTCCTGCCCGAGGTGCTGCCCGCCGTGGCGATCAGCTGGCGGTTCGGCTCACAGTTCTGGGGGCAGGGCTACGCGTCCGAAGCCGCCCACGCCACCCTGGAGTTCGCGCTCCAGGACCGCGGCCTCGACCGTGTCGTCGGCATCAGCCGGGTCGGCGACGAGGCCTCCGAGAACGTCATCCGCAAGCTGGGCATGGCGCTCGAGCGCGAGACGGCGCACCCGGAGTACGGCTTTCCGCTCAACGTCCACAGCATCGATCTCACCGAGTTCCAGGCTTGAAGCGGCCGGGCCGCCGGTTGTTGTCCGGGCGGTAGCCGGCCGCTGGGGCGTCGGCTGTCGGGCGCCGCGTGTCAGGCGTTGGGGTCGAAGGGGATGCCGGCCGGCATGGCCTCTTGGAGGTGGTGGGCGAAGCTGCCGTCCTTGAGACCGAAGTGGGCGCTGCCGAAGTCGGCCTGGCTCAGCTTGTCGCGCAGGCCCGCGGGGTAGCCGTTCCAGCCGACGAGGTCGGGAAACTGCCATCCGTGGTAATGGTTCTCCGGCGGCTCGTCATTCGAGTTCGCGGGGCGGAAGCAGTGCGTGCCCAGACCGTCCTTGTGATAGACGACCTTGGGGTGGGTCCCGTCCCAGCGGATCTGGTCGCGGTTGTAGACGTTGAAGTCGCCGTGCGCGGAAGTGGCCACGTACCGGGCCTCGTTGTTCTGCACCCACACCACGACATGCTCCCAGTCGTGGCGGTGTCCGCCGAGGCCGCTGCCCCACACGGCCTGGTCCTTCTCGAAGTAGAGCCCGTACATGATCGCGCACCAGCCGTTGTTGCACTTGGACCGCGCGTAACCGTTGGTGTTGCCGAGGTCCCATGCGTCGTGGCAACTGCCGTTGACCGCACCGGAGGTCTTCAGGCCGGGGGCTACGGTTCCGTCGGCGCCGATGGCGGGGGTCGGATAGCAGCCGTCCGTGTCGTAGTCGTAGGCCGGCTGGAACGTCTGCTCCAGTCCGTCCGCGTTGGCGGGCAGGGCTGAGGGCGGGGCGGCGAGAGCGATGCCGGGAGTGGCGACCACCAGCGCGACGGCGCTGACGAGGACGAGCGAGGCCTTGCGGATCCGGGCTCCGGTTTTCACTGCTTCCTCCAGGTCGCGCCAGACGGCACCGTTGTGTGGGGGCACACGGGTGTGGGGGTACACGATTCGATTGACATGCCCAAATCAGCTTCATCGAATCGCGTGGACGCGTGGAGGGTCGCCGGTGTCACCGCGATGACGGGTCGGCCAACACAGGCGGGGCGGCGATCAGGAGCGCATACGAGGAGCGCTGCCCGGGGCCGGGTGTGGCGTGCAACTGTCCGAAATCCGATGTTCGTTGCGGCGCCGACCGGGTTAGCGTGCGATTTCAGCTCGTGAACTGGGGGGAACAGCATGGCGGCTCGGCCTGTCGTTGATCTGCAGCAGCTCGGTGCGGATTTCGTTCGTGATCCCTATCCCGTCTATGCCGGGCTCCGTGCCGAGGGACCGGTGCACCGCGTGCGTGACGCCGACGGCGAGGAGTTGTGGCTCGTCGTCGGCCACGAGGCGTGCCGCGCCGCCTTCACCGACCCGCGGCTGAGCCGGGACTGGATCAGGTCCGGGGACATCAGCCAGATCGTGAACACCGAACAGGACCAGCCCGCTCTCGCGCACATGCTGATGTCGGACCCGCCGGACCACACCCGGCTGCGGCGGCTGGTGGCGAAGGAGTTCACACCGCGTCGCATAGAGGCCCTGGCACCCCGGATCCAGCAGATCGCGGACGGGTTGCTGGAGGAGATGGTGGCGTCAGGGAAGCGACAGGCCGATCTGATCGCGTCGTTCGCGTTCCCGCTGCCCATGACGGTCATCTGCGAGCTGCTCGGTGTACCGGAGCTGGACAGGGACGCCTTTCGCAGCTGGTCCAACGAGATGGTCGCGCGCACCAGCCCCGAGGCGGAGGCGCTGGCCTACCAGGAGATGCCGGCGTATCTCGCCGAACTGATCGCCGCGAAGCGGGCGGACCCGGGTGAGGATCTGCTCAGCGCGATGATCCACACCGTCGACGCGGGCGGTGACCGGCTCTCGCCGGACGAGCTGATCGGCATGTCCGTCCTGCTGCTCATCGCCGGACACGAGACCACCGTCAACCTGATCGGCAACGGTATGCGGGCGCTGTTCGCGCACCCGGACCAACTGGCCGATCTGCGGGCCGACTTCGGTCTGCTCGACGGGGCGATCGAGGAGATGCTCCGCTACGACGGGCCGGTGGAGACCTGCACGGAACGTCTGGCGCTGGAGGATGTGGAGATGGGCGGGGTGACCGTCCCCGCGGGCTCCACGGTGCTGATCGCCATGGCGGACGCCGACCGTGACCCGGAGCGCTTTAAGGAGCCGGACCGTTTCGACATCCGCCGCGATGCCCGCGGGCACATCGCCTTCGGTCATGGTCTGCACTACTGCCTGGGCGCCCCGTTGGCGCGGCTGGAGGGTCGGATCGCGCTGCGGTCACTGCTGGAACGCTGTCCGGACCTGGCGTTGGACGCGGACCCGGCGACGCTGCGGTGGATGCCGGGGCTGCTGATCAGGGGTGTGCGGGAGCTGCCTGTTCGGTGGTGACCCGGCGGCCGGGCCGGCGGGTGCCGGCCCGGCGTCGGTGGTCCTGGGGGCGTGGCCGTGGGGGCTCACGCGACGGCGGCGGCCATCCGCCGGACCGCGTCCGTGATCAGGCGCGACGACGTCGCCAGATTGAGCCGGACGTGTCCGGCGCCGCCGGTGCCGAAAGGGACGCCGGAGGTGAGGGCCACTTTGCCACGTTCGAGGAAGACGGCGGCGGGGTCGTCGCCGAGCCCCAGGCGCCGGCAGTCGAGCCACGCCAGGTAGGTGGCCTCGGCAGGCCGGTAGGAGATGTCGGGCAGGTGCTCCGCCAGGAGCCCGGCGAGCAGCCGGCGGTTGGCGTCGAGTCCGGTAAGGACGGCGTCGAGCCAGCCGGTCGCCTCGCGCAGCGCGGCGGTGTGGGCGATGACGCCGAGGTGGCTGGGACCGTGGCTGACCTCTTCCGGCATCCGGGCGAGATCCTGGGCCGCGGCGGGGCCGGCGACGGCGAGGGCGGCCTTGAGGCCGGCGAGGTTCCATGCCTTCGAGGCCGACACGAGCGAGAAGGCGCTGTCGGCGCCGGGCACGCTCAGATACGGCACGTACGTGGTGGCCGGGGCGACGACCGGGGCGTGGATCTCGTCCGCCACGACGCGTACGCCGTACTGTTCGGCGAGCGCGGCGACGGCCGACAGTTCGGCGGCGGTGTGGACGGTGCCGGTCGGGTTGTGCGGGCTGCACAGCAGATAGGCGGCGCGCCGTCCGCCGGTGGTGACCTGCCGGAAGGTGTCCTCGAGAACGGTGAGGTCGATGCGCAGGTCCGCTCCGAGCGGCGCCTGCACGACACGCCGGTCCATGTGGCCGACGAACGCGTAGAACGGCGGATAGACGGGGCTGTTGACGACAACGGCGTCGCCCGGGCCGCTGAGCAGTTTCAGGACCTCGACGATGCCGAGCATCACGTCGGGGACGATCGCCGTGCGCTCCACGGCGAGCCCGTGCCAGTTCCATCTCTTGGCCGCGAACGCGGCGAGCGCTTCGGCGTATGCGGTCCCGGCCGGGTATCCGGTGTCGCCGAGCGCGACCGCGTCGGTGATCGCCGCGGCGATCGGCCCGGCCAGCGGTACGTCCATCTCGGCCACCCACAGCGGCAGGACGTCCGGCGCGTAGGTGCGCCATTTCATACTGGTGCGCCTGCGGAGCTGGTCCAGACAGAGGCGTTCCAGGGGGTTGGCCGTGGTGGCGTCCGTGTCCTGCTCGTCGGTGTTCACAGTGCGAAAGATAGGGGCACCGGCCGGGTGCGTCAGCCGGTGCGCCGCGTGGTGGACGGTGAGCTGGAGGTCTGGGGGGTGTTGCGGAAGCAGCGCCGCCCGCCCGGAGGGCGGGGCGGGACTCTCGCACCACGCCCTAAGACCGTGTCCTACATGGTCAGTTTGAGGAACCGCTTGTAGCAGCAGAGGGCGGATGCCAGTCCGAGAAAGGCCAGGTAGTTGCCTGGTTTCCGCTCGTAGCGGTGGTTGAGACGGCGGTATCCGGTCAGCCAGGACATGGTGCGTTCGATGACCCACCTGCGTCGGCCGAGTCGCTCGCTGGAGTCGATGCCCTTGCGGGCGATGCGGACGCCGATGTGTTTGCCCCATAGCCATCGCCGCAGGTGAGGGATGTCGTACGCCTTGTCTGCATGGAGGCGCACGGGTTTGGAGTCGGCCGCGTGGGATTCGTGTCCCATGTGGAAATGGGACAGCATCGGCTTCAGGGCGAGCTGTCGTGAGTGTTGGCCGCGGAGAGCCCGACCCGTAGGGGCAGTCCATTCACGTCGGACAGGACATGCATCTTGGAACCGGGCTTACCTCGGTCCACGGGGCTCGGACCTGCAAGTTCGCCCCCGTTACCGTTTTCCTGGCCCCGCAATGGGGTTCCCGGTCTCCGGGTCCGGCATGACTTGCGCCCCTTGTCGATCGTGATCGAAAAAGTGGTGTCACCGGGCCTGGAGGCATTGGCAGACCGCTGATCAGGGGCATGTCCGCTCGCGTTGCTCGTCGGGGTGAAGCAGGCCTTCGTAACGTGGATGCCGGCACGCTGATGCCGCAGAAGGGGCCGGGAGGAGTCTGCTGGGGAGGGGTAATGAGCGAAGCAGGTGAGATCGATGTCTACCTCGGTCTGGACGTCGGCAAGGGCGAGCATCACGGCACCGCACTGACTCCGGCGGGCAAGAAAGTGTTCGACAAGCCGCTGCCCAACAGTGAACCGCGGTTGCGTGAGCTGTTCGAGAAACTGCAGAGCAGACACGGATCGGTGCTGGTCGTGGTGGACCAGCCGGCCTCGATCGGCGCTTTGCCGCTGGCCGTGGCTCGCGACGCCGGCTGTCGTGTCGCCTATCTGCCAGGGCTGACAATGCGGCGGATCGCCGACCTCTACCCGGGCGAGTCGAAGACCGACGCCCGTGACGCCGCGATCATCGCTGATGCCGCCCGCACCATGCCGCACACCCTCCGGGACCTGGCACCGGACGACGAAACCGTTGCCGAGCTGACCATGCTCGTGGGCTTCGACGACGACCTGGCCGGCGAAATTACCCGCACCAAGAACCGGTTGCGCGGGCTGCTGACCCAGATCCACCCCTCACTCGAGCGGGTCCTGGGTCCTCGCCTCGATCACCCGGCGGTCCTGTTCCTGCTCGAACGCTATTGCTCACCAGCACAGTTACGGAAAGCCGGCAGGCGACGACTGGCATCCATGCTGCGGCCCAAGGCGCCTCGCATGACCGAGCGTCTCGTCGAGGACATCTTCGACGCGCTCGACGAACAGACCGTCATCGTGCCCGGCACAGACGCTGCGGCGCTGATCCTCCCCAGTCTCGCCTCTTCGCTGACCGCCGTGCTCAACCAACGCCAACTCCTGGCCGGCAGGATCGAAGAACTGCTGGATGCGCACCCTCTTTCGCAGGTCCTGACCTCCATGCCCGGCATCGGGGTCAGGACCGCAGCCCGCATCCTCATCGACGTCGGTGACGGCAGCAGTTTCGCCACCGCAGGCCACCTGGCCGCCTACGCCGGACTCGCACCCGCCACCCGCAGATCCGGCTCGTCCATCCGCGGCGAGCACCCCTCCAGGCGAGGCAACAAACAGCTCAAGCGAGCCTTCTACCTCGCCGCCTTCGCCTCGCTGTCCCAGCCCGACTCCCGCGCCTACTACGACCGCAAGCGACGAGAGGGAAAGCACCACGTCGCCGCGATCGTCTGCCTTGCCCGGCGTCGGATCGACGTCCTCTTCGCCATGCTCCGGGACGGCACCTTCTACGAACCGCCCAAGATCGCTACCGCTTGACGAAACCATAGGGCACTTTTTAGCCCTCACGTGGGCTGAATCGAGGACCGCACGAGACAGGTCGACCAGGTCCTGCTCGTCCAGGAGCCGGAGAACCTTCTGATGCAGTCGGCCCCAGACTCCGGCACGAGACCAGATGGCGAAGCGACGGTGCACGGTCGACTTCGACGCTCCGAAGCACGGCGGCAACGCCCGCCAGGCGCAGCCGCTGACCAGAACGTAGATGATCGCGGCAAATACCGCCTCATCATCGATGTTCGCGACCCCACCGCCCTGCGGACGCACCCGCGCCGGCGGCAGCAACGGCCTTGCCGACTCCCACAAGCCGTCCCGAACGATCCATCCCCACCGTCCACTCCCCATGACCAACACAACCGCCAACTGACCATGTAGGACACGGTCTTAGTAGTCGATGGTGACGTAGTCGATGTCGGTGAACTCGACCTGGAGGCCCTCGGCGCGGCGGCCGTGGTCCTTGAAGTAGATGTCCTGGAGGCCTTCCGCCGCGATCTCGCGCAGTTGTTGTTCTTCGGCGCCGGCGGCCTGGGCGGTGAACAGGCGGGCCGCGTACTGGGGGGGCAGGTGCTGGGTGATGCGGCGGACGCGGCTGTCGTCGGTGGTTCCGGGGGCGGCGGTGAAGCCGAAGCGGGCGCGGGTCTCGATGACGAGGCCGCCGGTTGTCGCGGCCTGTTGCCTCGCGCGTTCGCGGACCCTGGGCTGCCAGCGTCTGCGGACCTCGTCGGTGAGGCGGGCGGCGAGGTCGGGGCGGGGGCGTTTGAACTGGCCTGTGAGGTAGCGCTCGACGGTGCGCTGGGAGATGCCGAGGAGACCGGCCACCGCGCGGGTGCTGCCTTTGGCCTGGTGGACGAGGAAGCGCATCTGGGCGCGGGCGGTCTTGGGGACCGGCCGGGTGAAGGTGGCTGCCGCCGCCTCCTCGAGGCTGCCCTGGACGGTGTCCATCGCGGTCGGCCTACTCTCCCTCGTCGGCGGCATCGTGTAGGGTCTCGCCGCTCGTGACACGCCGGCTGGCATTGAAGCGCGCCTTCTTCTGACGATTCCCGCATGTGTTCATGTCGCACCATCTGCGGGTGCGACTTCGACTGGTGTCGAAGAAGGCGGCTTGACAGGTTGGCGATGCGCACAAGGCCAACCTTCCGTCTCGTTCGCCTGCGATGACGCTGATCGCGTCGGCGGCGATCACGCTGAGGGCATCTTCCACGCAGGAAGCCGAGCTGAGCCGCCATCGCCGCTTGCCCTCGGGCGTCAGGATCGCCGCTGCCCGACCCTGAGCGCTGCAGTCATTGATGACCTGGACAGCGGACGCAGGGAGAGCGCCCTGGGTCGCGGCCGCTGTTGCGGCGGCGTGAATCGACTCCCGCAGTTCTCGGGCAAGTTCGAGCTGGGCGGTCGTGCAGGAGTCCACGGCGAGGCCGTACACCGCCAGCCAGTCGACGAGTCGGTGCGGCGTGGGGATGCGCTCCACAGCGTCGCCATGACGCTCCGACAGAGTCCCCGTGAAGCTGGTCGCCAGCACGGTACCGAGGCGAAAGTCAGGGAAGCCACCACTCATGGAACCACCTTAGCTGGTTGCACTCAGACATGAAGGCATAGTAGAACCGCCATAGCCGGTTCACGGTAGGTCGTAGCCGGTTCCGCGATGGCCAGGAGGTCTCATGCCCCGTCCAACCAGCGACGTGCAAGCATTTGAAGCCCGCGCAACTGACACTGACCTCGACGATCTGCGCGTGCGACTGGCCGCAGCGCGGCTGCCGGAGGCCGAGACGGTCCATCGCGCCGCGCCCGGCCCTCGCCGATGGGGGCAGGGCGTTCCTCTCACCGACCTCGTTGATGCCGTGAACTACTGGCGCACCGAGTACAACTGGCGGTCTTTCGAGGAGCGCATCAACCGAATCGGCCAGTTCCGCACGACCATTGACGATCTGGGAATCCACTTCCTGCACCGCCGATCCGCGCGTGCAGACGCCACTCCTCTGATCATGACTCACGGCTGGCCAGGCAGCATCGCCGAGTTCATCGATGTAGTGGACGAGCTGGCGGATCCGAAGGGTGCGGACGCGCCGGCGTTCCACGTCGTAGCCCCGTCGCTGCCAGGCTTTGGTTACAGCGACAAGCCGGCCACCACCGGGTGGGGAACCGAAAAGATCGCGGCCGCATGGGTGGATCTGATGGGAAGGCTCGGCTACAGCAAGTTCGTAGCCCACGGCGGCGACTGGGGAGGGAATATCACCACGGTTCTCGGCGGCAGGTTCCCCACGCACGTTCTCGGCATCCACACATTGTTCGCGGAGGCGCCGCCCGGGTTGACAACGGACGGGCTGACGGCGGTCGAGCGCAAATGGACCGAGGAAACCCGAGATTTCTGGCGCCACCGCGCGGCGTACGCGAAGCAGCAGGCGACCCGACCGCAGACCATCGGCTACTCGCTCGTCGACTCACCGGTCGGGCTTCTTGCCTGGATCCTCGACAAGTTCGCCGAGTGGTCAGACACCGAAGACAGCCCGTTCGAGACGATTTCCCGAGACCGCATTCTCGACGACGTCACCCTGTACTGGCTAACGCGGACCGGTGCATCAGCGGCCCGTATTTACTACGAAAGCCACAATTCGCTGGACCCCGAACTACGGGTCGACGTCCCGTCAGCAATCACCATGTATCCCCGCGACATCGAGAAGTGTCCGCGCGCCTGGGCGCAGGAGCGGTACCGACAGATCGTCCGATGGAGGTCGCCCGAAAACGGGGGGCACTTCCCGTCGCTGGAGGTCCCTGAGTTTTTCGTCAAGGACCTGCAAGAAGGCCTCGCGGCAGTGCTGGCCGCCAATCGGTGAACGCGATTGGATTCCGGCACTCGATCACCGCCTGATCCGGCTCAAGGCGTTGCCCAACGACTTCCAGACCGACCTCGTCGAGACGGCGGAACGTGGTTAGACGTCATCGGGGCCCTTGATGTGGCGTGCGGGGTTGTGACCGTCGTCGAGCATCTTCACGACGGTCAGCATCGGCTGGGTGCCCTCGTGTTTGACCATGCCGGGCGACACGCCGAGGCGGAACGAGCCGGGCGCGGGCCTGCCGTCGGGGGTGCGCGGGAGGAAGTCCAGCGGGGAGGGGCCGTCGGCGAGGTAGACCGCGCAGTCGGACAGGACCGCCACGGGCAGCAGCGCCTCGTCGTCGAGGTTCAGATGCCCGGTCGGGGCGGGGGTGCGCAGGCCGGCGAGGGCGGTCTTGAGGACCTTCCGGTGCATGTTGACGCGGGCGGTGGCGATGACGGCGGCCCGGATGTCGGGGCGCCAGGTCGGGCGTTCGAGGGCGGGCCACCGCTCGCCGTGGATGTGGGACGCGCCCTGGGGCCGTTCGCGGAGTTTCCCGATGCCGCCCTTGACGGTCGCCTTGATCGCCGACAGTACGGCGGCCAGGGCGGGGTCGGCCTGCTGGTGGCGGTCCATGGCGGCGAGGAAGTCGGTGTCGCTCATCCCCGTCACGACGCCGAGGTCGGCCATCGTGGCTTTGTACGCCTCGGACAGACGCTTGTACCAGGGGTCGAGGTAGGGGCCGGATTCGGGGCGGAGCCAGGCTTCGACGGGGGCGATGGTGGCGGGGAGCCGGTAGGTGTCGACGAGTTCGCGGGCGTAGGCGACGGTCGGTGTCGCGTACCAGGCGGGGCCGGTGGGGCGGGTGCCGTCGGGGGTGAACGGGCTGGGCAGGCGCGGGTCCAGTTCGATGCCGGACAGGTCGACCAGCCACGAGCCGGGGACGGCCGGGTCGAAGGCGGGCGCGACGGCGTGGACGGGGGCGCCGAGGCCGACGACCAGGCGGTTGGCGGCGGCGAGGAAGGCCGTGTTGATGTCGATGCCGACGCCGTGGCTGCGGGCGCATTCGGCGTCGGTGAGCAGTTGGGGGTCGCGGATCCAGTCGCAGGCCTCCTCGTCGAGGGCCTCGGCGGGGGTGCGCCGGTGGCCGCGCGGGAACAGGGCGGCGGCGACGGGGTGTTCGTCGGGGGCTTCCGGCGGGGCCGGGTCGACGGGCTCGGTCAGGGAGCCGCGCATCGGGGCGGAGACCCAGGCGCCGCTCTCGTCGTCCTTGACGGCGCGGGTCGGCGGCCGCAGGGCGGACATGGTCTCCAGGCCGGACACGGCGGTCGAGCCGCGCGGGGTGATGACCCGCCGGGCGTAGAGGGCGAGCGTGGCGGCGAGGTCGGCGGGCGGCAGCCCGTCGGCGCCCTGCCAGGAACGGGGGTCCAGGGCGCCCCAGGGCAGGACGGCGAGCTGCACGCACTGGCGCCGACCGCCGTGTGCCGGGCGGTAGATGCGGGCCCAGGGGCCGAAGCCGCGGCGCGTCAGTTTCCATTTCGCGCGGGTGATCGTGCGGACGACCGGGTGGTCGTCGGGCAGGCGCAGACCCCGCCGGTCCGCCAGGGCGGCGGGCAGGCCGAGGAGTTCGACGGCCTCGGCGGTGAGGACGATCAGCGGGTCGGAGTCCTTGCCGAACGGGTGGAGCCGAGGCGCGCCCAGTTTCGCCTCGCGCAAGGTCCAGTCGACGAGTTGGGGGACGTCGGTGGCGGGGCAGTCCAGTACGAGGCCGTCGGCGCAGTACAGCTGTCCGTCGCCGTCCAGTACGCCGAGAGGGCCGTTCGCGAACCGGGGGTCGGCGGCGGAGGGCAGGGCGGAGGGCGGCTTCCTGGTGGAGCCGTGCGTCTTGGGTGCGGGGGCAGGCGTCTTGGGTGCGGGGGCAGGCGTTTCGGGCGCGGCTGGCTGCTGTCGGGGGCTGCGGGGCGGAGGTGCTGCCGGGGCGGGGGTGGCGGGCGGTGCCGATGCCGGTGCGGGATGGCGGGCGGCGAGGCCCTCCAGGAGGCGTACGTAGGCTGCGCGCTTGGGCGGGCGGGGCTCGGTGCGGCCGGCTTCCCAGCTGGTGACGGTCTCACGCCGTACCGACAGGGCGCGGGCGATCTGGTCCTGGCTGAGGCCGCCCGCTTCCCGCAGCCGTTTGCGTTCGGCGGGGTCCGGCAGATCCTCCTGCGCGGCGGCCTGCTCCAGCAGTGCGTCGACCGACGCGAACAGCTTGCCCTGCTCCTGGGACACCGGGACCACCTCCGCGGCCACCCTATCCCGAACGCACATTCCGTAGCGGTCGAACACACAGCGGGCGGACGTGGGCGAGTTGGCCGGTGTTGATCTCCCGGACGGGGCCCGCGTGCTGAGACGGTCTTTCCGACCGCCGGACCACGAGGTGCCGGGTGGTGGAACAGGCCGGATCTGCGGGAAGGACAAACATGGCGGAATTCGAGATCCGGAGCGCGAGCGCCCGGGAGATCGGGCTCATGCGGGACTGGGCCGACGAGGAGGGGTGGAACCCGGGCGACTCCGACCGCTGGGCCTTCGCCGTCGCCGATCCGGAGGGCTTTTTGATCGGCCGTCTGGACGGCGAGCCGGTCGGCTGCATCTCGGCCGTGCGCTACGGGGCCGGCTTCGGGTTCATCGGCTTCTACATCACCCGCCCCGACGTGCGCGGCCAGGGTTACGGGATGCGGCTGTGGCGGGCGGGCATGGACCGTCTGCAGGGCCGCACCGTCGGGCTCGACGGCGTGGTGGACCAGCAGGAGAACTACGGCGGATCGGGGTTCGTCCGTGCGTGGAACAACGTCCGGTTCGAGGGGGTGCCGGCAACGGGCGGCACGGCAGGGGCGCTGCCGGAGGGGGTCTCGCTCGTCGACGGCCGTTCCCTGTCGTTCGGGCGGCTGGCGGCCTACGACCGGAGGTTTTTCCCCCAGGCCCGTGACGCCTTCCTCGCGGCCTGGGTCGGCCTGCCCGGCCGCAGGGCGGTGGCCGCTGTGCGGGACGGCGAAATGCGCGGGTTCGGTGTCGTGCGCCCGTGCAGCGGCGCCTCACGCATCGGGCCTCTGTACGCCGCGGACAAGCAGGTCGCGGCGGCGCTGGTGCACGCCCTCGCGGCGGACGGGGAGGGGGCGGCCGTGGCGGTCGACGTCCCCGACTGCAACAGACCGGCCATGGAGCTGGTGGCCGAGCTCGGCCTCTCCCCCACGTTCGAGGCGGCCAGGATGTACAGCGGGCCGGTGCCCGAGGTCGACCGGGCGGGTCTGTTCGGGGTCACCAGCCTGGAACTCGGCTGAACCTCCGGGCCCCGCACGGCGGGTGAGAGGCGGTCCTCAGGGACGGGGGCCTCAGGGACGGCGGGGGCCCGGGCCCTCGTACTCGCGGTCGTCGACGGGCGCGTCGGGCAGTTCGCGCTCCAGCGCTTCGCGGTAGCGCACGCAGCCGCGCAGGAAGCGCGGCCAGGGCGGCACCGCGACGTCGGGTTCCAGAGGTTCGGGCAGCAGGGACCACAGCTGGGGGTGGTGCCAGCACAGGTCGTGTCCGGAGCTGTCCCGGTGTGCGCGGATGGCGGTGCGCAGCCTGCGTACTTCGGCAACAAGTTCGTCGCGGCCCAGGCCGTCCAGGTCGTCGTCGAGAGGGTCGTGCGGGACCATGGGCGCACCTTAGGGGCGCTCGGGCGCCGGGCGGGGGACGGGCCGCGGCGGGTCGGGGCTCTCACCCGGTCGACGCGGGCGGGGCCAGGCGGCGGGTGTAGGTGAGGCCGGGGAGGCCGCCGAGGAGGGTGGTGCCGGTCTCGGTGAACCCGGTGCGGGCCAGGACTGCTCGGGAGGCGGCGTTGTCGAGGGTGGTGGCTGCGCGCAGGGTGGTCAGGTGGTACTGGGCGGCGGCGACGGTGCACACCTGACGGACGGCGCTGGTGGCCAGACCCTGGCATGCCGCCTTTTCGGCTATGCGGTAGCCGAGTTCGGCGCTGTGGTCGGCTGCGTCGACGAGGTTGACGCGGCCCAGTATCGCGCCGGTGTCGTCGGCGATGACGTGGAAGTGGCAGGTTCCGGCGGCCTGTTCGGCGAGCAGGTCGTGGAGGCGTGCGTCGAAGTGGGTGAAGTAGTCGTCGCCGCGATCGGGGACATGTGTAGCGAAGTAGGCCCGGTTGTCCCGCTCGAAGGCCAGGAGTGCGGGGGCGTGGTGGGGGCGCAGGCGCTGCAGCTGGGACATGGGTGAACGTTACGCCCAACCGGGGTGGTGCGGCGGCCGGGTGCGGGCCCGGCCGCCCGGGTCGGTGCGCGGTGGCCGGCGGCCGGTCACGGGGTTCGGGTGGTGATCCATCGCTGGAGCGCGGCGTGGGTGGTGTCGTCGAGGGCGCACAGGGCGTCGATGGCGGCGAGATCGCCGGGCAGGGGTGCGATGCCCGCGGTGGTCAGGGCGGCGTGCAGGTCCAGGCGGCGCCGGTCGCAGGGTTCCAGCGGCAGGGGCACGCGCTGCTCGGGGTGGGGTGCGGCCAAGAGGTAGTCGCCGGGTTCGAAGGCGCCGTGGTCGCAGGGCGCCGGGTCGTCGAGGGTGCCGGGGAAGCGGTAGGGGTCGGCGGTGGACGGCGTGCCGGGTGCGGTCATGGTGGAAACGGGCCAACCGGTCATGGGTTCCTCCTGAGTTGTCGGGCAACTGGCTAGGAGGACTGCGGCCGGGCCCGGGGCAGTTGCAGTACGGGGGGTTTGCCACCCGAATGCCCTCTATGGCATCTCTTCACTCTTCACATGTGGGATGAACGGGCGCGGGGGCGGAAGCCCGGGGGTGCTGTCCGCGGCCGGGACGGGCCGGGCCGCGGACAGCGGCGCAGGCGCTACCGGTCAGGGCGTCCAGACACCGGTGGCGGCGGTTTCGCGGGCGAAGTCGGTGAAGTCGCGCGGGGCGCGGCCGAGGACCTCGCGGACGCCGTCGACGAGGTGGGCGTTGCGGCCGTCGAGGAAGACGGCGAAGACGTCGGCGTAGGTCTGGTCCTGGCCGGCGTCTCTGAGGACGGTGCGGTACTCGTCGACGGTGACGGGGCGGTAGGTGATGGTGCGGCCCGTGGCCTTGGAGAGTTCGTCGGCGACGTCGGCGAAGCTGAGCAGGCGGGGGCCGGACAGTTCGTAGGTGCGGCCGGTGTGGGCGGGGTCGGTCAGGGCGGTGACGGCGACGTCGGCCACGTCGTCGGCGTCGACGAAGGGGGCGAGTGTGTCGGCGGCGGGGACGGCGAGGCAGCCGGCGAGGACCGGCGGGAGGAAGAAGCACTCGGAGAAGTTCTGGTTGAACCAGTTCGAGCGCACCACGGTCCAGTCGGCGCCGGATGCCTTGAGCTGGTCCTCCGCGGCGCGGGCGCCTTCCTCGCCGATGCCGGACAGCAGCACGATGCGGCGGGCGCCGGCGGCGACGGCGGTGCGGCAGAAGGCGCCGACGGTGTCGGCGGCGCCGGGGAAGGCGAGGTCGGGGTAGTAGCTGAGGTAGACGGAGCCGGTGCCTTCGAGGGCGGCGTCCCAGGTGGCGGAGTCGTTCCAGTCGAAAGGCGGTGTGCCGGAGCGGGATCCGGTGCGGGCGGCCCGGCCGCGTAAGCGGAGCCGTTCGGCGACGCGGCGTCCTGTCTTGCCGGTGCCGCCGGTGACGAGCGTCGGGCGGGGGTCGGTGTGCTGTGTGGGTGTCATGCCGTCAGTCAAACCGAGCGGTTCAACTGGGCGCCAGAGCCCTTGAGTTGGAGTCGAGGATTCCTGCCGGGACCGGTGGCGGGCCGGTCAGGTGGACGGGCAGGGCGTGGTAGCCGAAGGCGATGAACCCCTCGGTGGGGGTGAGCCGGTCGGCGGGGACGGCGAGGCACAGCGCCGGGAATCTCTCGAAGAGGGCGGGCAGGGCGACGGCGGCTTCCATGCGGGCGAGCGGCGCGCCGGGGCAGAAGTGGACACCGTGTCCGAAAGCGAGGTGTTCGGCCTCTCCCCTGCCGGGGCGGCGGATGTCGAACCGGTCGGCGGTGGGGCCGTGTTTGCCGGGGTCGCGGCCGGCTGCGGCGTAGGCGGTGAGGATGGCTTCGCCGCGGCGGATGGTGGGGCCGCCGGGCAGCGGGATGTCGTCGACGGCGTAGCGCAGGGGGACGTTGGCGACGCTGGGGGCCCAGCGCAGGGTTTCCTCGATGGCGTCGTGCCAGGGCACGGCGTTGTCGAGGAGGAGCCGGAGCTGGTCGGGGTGGGTGAGCAGGGCGTGGACGGCGTTGCCGATGAGGTTGACGGTGGTCTCGTTGCCGGCGCCGATGACGAGGAGGAGGGTGTCGAGGAGTTCCTGTTCGCTCAGAGTCGATCCGTCGTCGTCGCGGGCGGCGACGAGGGCGCTGGTGAGGTCGTCGCCGGGGTGTTCGCGTTTGTCGGCGACGAGGGCGGCGAGGGCCGACTGGACGTCGTGGACGGTGCGTTCGGCCTCCTGGGGGGTGAGGGTGGTGTCCATGGCGCGGGCCATGAGGTGGGCGAGGTGGGGGCGGGAGTTTTCCGGGACGCCGAACAGGTCGCAGATGACCTGCATGGGCAGCGGGTGGGCGTAGGCGGCGCGCAGGTCGACGCTTTCGCCGGGTGTGGTGTTCTCGAGGGTGTCGAGGAGCCGGGCGGTGGCGTTGCGGATGCGGGGCAGCATGGCCTGAGTGCGGCGGCCGGTGAAGGCGGGGGCGACGAGTTTGCGCAGCCGCCGGTGTTCGGGGCCGTAGGCGGTGTCCATGTTGTGGACGCCGACCCAGGTGCGGATCCAGGTGTCGTGGTGTTCGCCGCGCTGCCAGGCGGGCCAGTGGCGGCGGGGGTCCTTGGAGACGCGGGGGTCGGTGAGCAGGGTCTTGAGGAGCGCGTGGGTGTTGATGGACCAGGCCTGGATGCCGGCGGGGAGTTCGACGAGGACGGCGGGGCCGAGGGCGCGCAGGCGGGCTGCTTCGCCGTGCAGGTCGCGGCCGGCCGGGTCGAGGGCGAAGGTTCCCCGGGGGCAGGCCGGGGGCGGCTGGTGGGCAGGAGTGGGCTGGTGGCCCATGGGGTGCTCCTCGGGGCTCGGGCTCGGGCTTCGGTTCATGCCGGACCGGTTGCGGTGTCGATGCGGGCGAGGCCGCGGGCGTGGCGGCGGGCGGCGCCGCGGGAGACGGCGAGCGGGTCGAAGTCGTCGCCACGGTGCGGGAGGAGGGACGGGTCGGCCAGGACCGCGCCGCGGGTGACCTCGGGGATGAGGCGGCGGCCGAGGATCTGCGAGGCGCACATCATGGCGCCGGTGGCGACGCCTTCGATGCCGGAGCCGTAGCAGGTGCTGGTGCCGACCACGTGGAGGCCCTCGACGGCGGTGGCGGTGTCGGGGCGCTCGCCGGTCGCTCCCCAGCGGGCCAGGCCGTAGGGGGTGCCGGCGCGGGAGTGGATGTAGCGCTCGTGGGTGAGGGGGGTGGCCGCCTCGAGGTGGGTGATGTGGCCGCGGAAGGGGCCGAGTGCTTCCTCCGCGGCGTTCAGCATCGCCTCGGTGAGCTCCTGTTTGCGCTGCCGGTACAGGGGGCTGCGGCGGTAGCGGCCGCCGTCGGCGGGGCTCGCTTCGGCTCCCCAGTAGGCGTGGTCGGGTGGTACGAGGGTCATCACCTGGAAGTTGCTGTGGCCTTCGGGGGCGATGTTGCGGGCGCCGGGGTCCTTGAGGGAGGAGAAGGACACGAACAGGAACGGCACCGGGTCGATGCGGTGTTCGGCCAGTTGCTGGAACCCGTCGTCGATGTCGGTGTGCCGGTACCACCAGAGGTTGGCGTTGGGGCGCTGCGCCAGGGTGGTGTCGAGGGCGACGTACAGCACGGCGAAGGGCAGCGACATGGTGGAGGTGCGGGTGCGTTCCGCGGTGTCGGCGTCGAAGTGCTCCTCGCCGACGAGGCCCTGGACGGTGCGGGTGTAGTCGGCGTTGGAGACGACGAGGGGCGCGGTGAGGACCTGGCCGTCGGAGAGGGCGACGCCGGTGGCGCGGCCGGAGGTGACGAGGATGCGTTCCACCCGGGTGCGGGTACGGACCTGGCCGCCGTGCGACTCGATGACCTCGACGAGGCCGGCGGGCAGCATCTGGCCGCCGCCCTTGGGGTAGTAGGCGCCGTGCAGGTAGTGGTCGACGATCGCCGCGTGGGTGGGCAGCGGGCACTGGTGGGGCGGCAGGCCGTAGGTGGGGGCGTGGGCGGCGAGGACGGTGCGGGCCCGCCGGGAGAGCCCGCAGTGGTCGAACAGGTCGGCCAGGGTGCGGTGTTCCCAGGCGGTGAAGGCGGGGCTGCGGGCGGCGAGCTGTTCGCCGGTGAGGTTCTCGTCGCTGAGCAGCGCGGCGCGGCCCTCCGAGCCGACGGCCGAGCAGATCGCGGTGAAGGTGTCGATGCCGGCGGCATCGCCGGGTAACGCCTCGCACAGGCATTTGCGGTAGCCGTCCCAGCCCGCGGGCACGTCGAGGGTGAGGCCGGGGACGACGATGCGGTCGAATCCGTCCTGGTCCATGGGCAGGTAGGAGATACGGTCCGCGAGGCCCAGGCCGCCGAAGACGGAGGGCAGCAGGCCGCCGGGGCCGCAGTCGCCGAGGTAGTGGATGCCCACGTCGAACTCGTAGCGGCGGCGGCGCCGGAAGACGTGGCTGTTGCCGCCGGCGACGTCGTGCTGCTCCAGCACGAGGACGCGCAGGCCGCTCACCGCGAGGTAGGCGGCGCAGACGAGGCCGCCGATGCCGGAGCCGACGACGACGGCATCCCATTCTTTGCGATTCGCCATGCTGCGAGGAAACCGGGCGGCTCGCAACAGGCGTGCAAGGCGCACCCGGAGGGGCCCGCTCCGCGGTGGCGGGAAACGGGGCGTGCCGCTCTGGGGGCGGGGGCGGGGCGCGGGTCAGGGGGCCAAGGGGCGGCCGAGGAGGCGGGCGGTGAGGGCGTCGATGAGGTCGGGGGCCTTCCCGTCCAGGACGGCGGGAACGGTGAGGTCGTCGACGATCATGCCGTGCACGGCGAGGTAGAGCAGGACGACGTCGGTGCGGTCGCCGGGCAGGCCCGCCTGCAGGTGGAAGCGGATGTTGCTCTCGAGCTCCGTGGCCAGGATCTCGTTGAGTTCGGCGCCCAGTTCGGGGCGGCGGGCCCCCTCCAGGCGCAGTTCGAGCATGGCGAGGTAGCTGCTGCGGTCGCCTTCCATGCGCTCGTGGACCTGGCGCAGCAGCCGGGCGACGAGGTGGTGGGTGGGCGGGGCGGTGAGGGTGTCGGCGAGCTCGACGGGGTCGGGGGTGAGGCGTTCGCGGGTGCGCTGCATGATCTGGCGCAGCAGTTGGGCGCGGTTGGTGAAGTAGTTGGAGCAGGTGCCGACGGGGACGCCTGCTTCGGCGTCGACGGCGCGCAGGGTCAGTCCGCGGGACCCTTCGCGGGCGAGGACTTCGATGGCTGCGTCGAGCAGGGCGGTGCGGCGCCGGGGGTTGTGTCGCATGGTCTTTCTCCGGTGTTCTTCTCCGGACGGCGTTTCTCCGGACACACCGAACCCACGTCAGGCGAAGTACTGCGTCCGGAGCGTTCAGGAGACTACCGGCTGGCGGGCCGCGAGGTGGGCTGGGCCCGCGGGGGCGGCGCTCTCGGCGTCCACCAGTGCGAGGAACTCGTCCCAGTCGAAGACCCGTTCCGCCCGGTGGGCGGTGACGGGCCCGTGGCACCACAGCACGGGACGCGGGTGGCCGGCGTCCATGAGCGCGTCGCAGTTGCCGGGCGAGTCGTCGAGGAAGACGTCGGTGAACCGGCACGCCTTGTCGGCGGCGATCGTCAGCGAGTCGACGGGGAAGTCCCAGGCGGCCAGCCAGGCCGCCGTACGGCGCCAGGCCAGCGGCGCGGACACCCCGGTGATGGCGCGCGCGGTGATGTAGTGCAGGCGGTGGCCCGCGCGGGCCAGTTCGCGGGCGGCCTCGAGCGCGCCGGGCAGCGGGGCACCCTCGGTGAACACCACGTTCTCGTGCACACCGCGCCCGCACAGGGCGAAGAACTCCTGCTCGCTCAGGCCCCACTGGTGGACGTACCAGTCCCACGACTCGGCCTCTGCCGAGCACGGGCGGCCCAGGGCGCCCTCGGCGTAGCGGGCGACGACGTCCACGAACGGGTAGAGCACCCCGTCGATGTCGAGACCGATGTCCAGTGTGCGGGCCACGGTGCCCTCCTGACCTTGAACCGGCGTGGGGCGGCGGCCTGGGGGCGGCGGCGCCCGGTGCTCATCATGGGCCGGTGCCCGCAACGCCCGCGCAACGCTCGGCGGTGCGCGGGCGGGGCGGCGCGGTGTGACGACGGGCCCCGGGGGCCGGGCTTGCACCTGGCTTGCTCCAGGCGCGCTTTGCTGGCCCGTGGACGCCGGGACCGTTCCCCCACGCCGAAAGGGCCGCCCTGTGACGCAGTACGAGCACGCCGAAGCCGCCGGAGCCGCGCAAGCCGCCGATGTCGTCGCCGAAAGCTCCGGAACTGCCAAAGCCGCCGGAGTCGCGGAAGCCATCGCCGTCGTCGGGATCGGCTGCCGGCTGCCGGGCGGGATCGACACCCCGGACGCGTACTGGACGTTCCTGTTGGAGGGCCGGGAGGCGGTCGGCGATCTGCCCGAGGGGCGCTGGGACGGTTACGCCGGCCGGCCCGGCGCCGCCCGCGCGCTGCGTTCGGCGCCGCGGCGCGGCGCGTTCCTCGCCGACGCGGCCGGTTTCGACGCCGCGTTCTTCGGCATCACGCCCCGCGAGGCCGAGCTGATGGACCCCCAGCAGCGGCTGGCGCTGGAGGTGGGCTGGGAGGCGCTGGAGGACGCGGGCATCGCCCCGCACACGCTGGCAGGCTCGGACGCGGGTGTGTTCATGGGCGCCGGCAGCGACGACTACGGGCGTCAGATGCTCGAGGACCTGCCGGCGATCGAGGCCTGGTCGGGGATCGGCGCGTCGCTGTGCGCGATCGCCAACCGCCTCTCGTACGCGCTGGATCTGCGCGGCCCCAGTCTCGTCGTCGACACCGCCTGTTCGTCCTCCCTCGCCGCCCTGCACCTGGCCTGTCAGAGTCTGCGCAACCGCGAGTGCACGTACGCGCTGGCCGGCGGTGTGCACCTGGTGGCGGCCCCGGGCCTGTCCCTGGTCCTCGACGCGGCGGGCGCCACCTCCCGCGACGGGCGTTCCAAGTCCTTCGACGCCGCGGCCGACGGCTACGGCCGCGGCGAGGGCGTCGGTGTCCTCGTTCTCAAGCGGCTCGAGGACGCCCTCGCGGACGGCGATCCGGTCCGGGCCGTCATCCGCGGCAGCGCGCTGGCCCAGGACGGCCGCACGAACGGGATCATGGCGCCCAGCGGCGCGGCGCAGGAGCAGGTGGTGCGTGCCGCGCTGCGCCAGGGCGGCGTCGCGGCGCGGTCGGTGTCGTTCGTGGAGGCGCACGGCACCGGCACACGGGTGGGCGACCCGGTGGAGGTGAACGCGCTGGCGCGGGTGTTCGGCGCCGGCCGGCCCGAGGACCGGCCGTGCATGATCGGGTCGGCGAAGGCCAACATCGGGCACCTGGAAGCCGGCGCCGGGGTCGCCGGGGTCATCAAGGCCGTCCTTGCCCTGCAGCACGGGATCGTGCCGCCGACCGCGAACATCCAGGAGCTCAACCCCGACATCGACTGGGCCGCCTCGGGGCTGTCCGTGCCCACGCTGCCGGTGCCCTGGCCGAAGGAGGACGCGGTGCGGCGGGCGGGGGTGTCCGGCTTCGGCTACGGCGGCACCGTCGGCCACGTCGTACTCGAACAGGCCCCCCGACCGGCCGCCGGACAGGGCCCCGTGCGGGACGGGCGGCAGGCGGCGGACGGAGACGAACCGGGCGGCGTACCGCGGCTGTTCGCGTTGTCCGGCGCGTCCGGCGACGACGTGCGCGCGCAGGCCGACTCGCTCGCCGGCTGGCTGCGCGGCCCCGGCGCGCACGCGCCCCTGGACGGCGTCGCCCGTACCCTGCTGGCCCGCCGCAGCCACGCCGCCCACCGGGCCACCGCCGTCGCCGAGGACCACGGCGGTCTCGCCGCGGCCCTGGAGCTGATCGCCGAGGGCGGCGCCGCGCCCGCCGTCTCGACGGGGCGGGTGCTTCCCGGCAGCGGGGGCGGCGCCGTGTGGGTGTTCTCCGGGCACGGCTCGCAGTGGGAGGGCATGGGACGCGAACTGCTGCTCACCGAGCCCGCGTTCGCGTCCGCCGTCGACCTGGTCGAGCCCGTATTCGCCGAGGAGCTCGGCGTCTCACCGCGCCGGGTGCTGCTCGAGGGGCCGCTCGGCGGCACCGACCTCGTCCAACCGATGATCTTCTTGGTGCAGGTCGGCCTCGACGCCGTGCTGCGGGCCAGGGGCCTTGCCCCGGCGGCGGTCGTGGGCCACTCGGTCGGCGAGATCGCCGCCGCCGTCAGCGCCGGTGTGCTCGGCGTGGCGGACGCCGCCCGGCTGATCTGCCGCCGCTCGGTCCTGCTGCGGCGCGCGATGGGCCGCGGTGCGATGGCCATGGTGGGCGCCGGCTTCGCCGAGGTTCAGGAGCGCGTCGCAGGCCGCCCCGATGTCGTCGCCGCGATCGCCGCCTCCCCCGCCTCCACCGTCGTCTCCGGCACACCCGAGGCCGTGGAGGCGCTGTGCGCCGTGTACGAGGCCGAGGAGGTGATGGTGCGGCGGGTCGCCTCCGACGTCGCCTTCCACAGTCCGCAGATGGATCCGCTGCTCGGCGAACTGGCCGCCGCGGCCCGTTCGTTGCGGGTCCGTACGCCCCGGGTGCCGCTGTACTCGACCGCCTTGGACGACCCGCGCTCCACCGCCCTGCGCGACGGCGCCTACTGGGCGGCCAACCTGCGCAACCCCGTCCGGCTGGAGGCGGCGGTCCGGGCGGCGGCCGACGACGGCCACCGGGTCTTCGTCGAACTGTCCGGCCACCCCGTCGTCACCCACTCGATCGGCGAGACGCTGGAGGCGGCCGGCCACGACGACGTGCTCGTCACCGCCTCCCTGCGCCGCGAGCGGCCGGAGCGCGCCACTCTCCTCGCCCATCTCGGCGCGCTGCACTGCCACGGCGCCGCCGAAGGCCTCGAGGCACCGGACGGGCCGCTGACCGCGCTTCCCCGCCGCGCCTGGCAGCACGTCCCGTACTGGCGCAGCCCCTCCCCCCAGGGGCGGGTGGAGGAGGAGCACGACACCGGCTCCGGCACCCTGCTGGGCGCGGAGGTGAGCCTGGCGGGCGCCGCCTCGCCGCGGCTGTGGCGCACCCGTCTCGACGCGGACTGCCGGCCCTATCCCGGTGCGCACCCCATCCACGGCGTCGAGGTGGTGCCCGCCGCCGTGCTGCTCAACACCTTCCTCGCCGCCGGGCGCACCGACGGTCTCGAGGACGTGGCGCTCAAGGTGCCCGTCACGGTCACCGGCGAGCTGGAGGTGCAGGTGGTGGAGCAGGCGGGCGGGATCAGTCTCGCCTCGCGCCGCGCCCCCGGCACCGGCGACGAGGCGCAGGCGTGGAGCACGCACACCACGGCCCGGCTCCCCCTCGGCGGCACACGGGCCGAGGAGCAGGAGCAGGAGGAGGCCGTGGGGGTGCGGGAGATCCTGAGCCCCGGCGCGGTCGTCGAGCGGCTGCACAAGGTCGGCGTCGGCGATGTCGGCTTCCCCTGGCAGATCACCGAACTGAGCGCGGCGGAAGGCAGGTTGACCTCTCGGTTGCGGCCCGTGTCCGGCGGCACGCACTCCCCCGAGATGGCCCGCGCCTCGCTGCTGGACGCCGTGTTCTCCATTGCCCCGCTCGCCTTCGACGACGACGGCCAATTGCGGATGCCGTCCGCCGTGCGCCGGGTCCGGCTGCCGCTGGAGCTGCCCGACGCCGTCACCGTGCACATACGCCCCGCGCCCGCGCCCGGCAGCCCGGACACCACCGACGCGGTGGTCCGCGGCGAGGACGGCCGGCTCCTGGGTGTCCTGGAAGGCCTCACGTTCGCCACCCTCGACGGCCCAAGCGGCACCGCCGGCCTGCCTCCGCAGCGCCTGACGCACACCATGACCTGGCCCGCGGCCCGACTGGCCGCCGAGGGCCGGGCGCGGCTGCGGACCGTCGCCCTGGTCGGCGACAACGCGCCCGGCACCCTCGCCGACGAGGTGGCCCGCGCGCTCGGCGCTGCCGGTCTGCGCTGCCTGCGCGCGAAGGACACCGACACGCTCGGCGCTCTGGTCGACGACCTCGGCCAGGGGGACGCGGTCCTGGTCCTGCCCGATGTGAGCGGCGCCGCGGCCGGGGCGGCCCGCCGCTCCGCCTGGCGGCTCGCCGCCACCGCCCAGCTGCTGCTGGCCCGCTGCGGATCCCTTCCGCCCCGGCTGTGGGCGCTGACCGAAGGCGCCTGGCAGGCAGACGGCGCCAACGCCGTCGCGCAGAGCGCGGTGCTCGGTCTGGTCCGCATCATCGCGGGCGAGCACCCCGAACTGCACGCCCGCGCCGTCGACCTCGATGCCGGCACCCCGTCCGATGTGCTGTCCGGTCCGCTGGCCGAACTGCTGCGCGCCGCACCGGAGGCGGACGTCTACCGGGTGGGTGCGGGCGGAGTACGCGCCGCCCGTCTCACCCCGCTCGTGCCCGCACCCGCGGCCACCGCCGGCGACGGCGACGCGGGCGGGCCGGTCTGCCGGGCGGACGGCACCTATCTGATCACCGGCGGGCTCGGCGCGCTCGGTCTCGAGGTCGCCACCTGGCTGGCCGGGCGGGGAGCGCGGCGGATCGTGCTCGCCGGCCGTACCGCCCTGCCGCCGCGCCGTACATGGTCCGCGCAGAGCGAGCCGGGCACCGTGCGGCGTATCGAGGCGGTGCGGCAGCTGGAGGCGCTCGGCGTGAGCGTGACGAGCGTGGCCGTCGACATCGCCGACCCGGCCGCCGCCCGGGCGGCGCTGGACACCGACGCGCTCGGTCTGCCGCCCGTCCGCGGGGTCGTGCACGCCGCCGGTGTGCTGGACGACCGGATGCTCGGCGACCTCGACGAGGCGTCGCTGGAGCGGGTGCTCGCGCCCAAGGCGGGCGGGGCGCTCGTGCTGGACGAGCTGTTCCCGCCCGGCAGCACCGACTTCTTCGTGCTGTTCTCCTCCATCGGCTACCAGCTGGGGCTGACCGGGCAGTCGAGCTACGCGGCCGCCAACGCCTGCCTCGACGCCCTCGCTCGCCGCCGGCAGGCCGCCGGCGACACGGGCACGACCAGCTTCGCGTGGACGTCGTGGCGCGGTGCGGGCATGGCGGTCAGCGACTTCGTCGACGCCGAACTCGCCGACCGCGGCTGCGGCAGCGTCGATCCTGCCGATGCCCTGCGCGCCTGGGAGTACGCCGCCGGCTGCGGCGCCCAGCCCTATGTGGCCGTCCTGCCGGTCACCGGCGCCGCGTCCCTGCCCGTCCTCGGCGAGCTCGCCGCACCCCAGGCCGACCCCGACGACGGGGCGGGCGAGGCGCCCGCGCTGCCCGAGGGGCTCGCTCCGGAGGAGCTCGGGCCGCTGCTGCTGGCCGAGGTCGCCCGGCAGATCGAGTCCGAACTCGGCCTGAGCGCCGAGCGGCTGGACGTGCACCGGCCGCTGACCGAGCTGGGGCTGGACTCGGTGATGACGCAGGTCCTGCGGCGCGGCCTGGAGCGGCGGCTGGGGCTCAAGCTGCCCGCCACGCTGGTGTGGAAGCACCCCACCGCCGCCGCCGTCGCCGCGTTCCTGGTCACGCAGCTGGCCCCCTCCCCCGTGTGACACCGCCCGCCCCCGTGTCTTGAGTCCTTGTTTCCGTGCCGTCCCGAAAGGACCGCTTCCATGCGCCACGACGACATCCATCTCGCCGCGACCGGTGCCTGGCACCCCAAGACGGTGCCGGTCGACGAGGCGATCGCCGACGGCCGCTACAGCCGCGAGTTCCAGCGCGCCACCGGACAGCAGCGGGTCGCCGTCGCCGACGACGACACCGACTCGCAGCCCGCCATGGCGATACGCGCCGCCCGCACCGCGCTCGGGCGCTCGGGCTTCGGCGCGGACCGGTTCGGTCTGCTGCTGCACGGTGTGGCCACGCACAACGGGCTGCCCGGCTGGAACGCCGCCTCCTACCTTCAGCACCATGTCCTCGACGGGCACGGCGTGTCCTTCGAGATCCACCAGCTGTCCAACTCGGCCGTGGGTGCGCTGGAGTTGGCGTGCACGCATCTGGCAGCGGGTCCGGCCGGCCGGGCCGCGATGATCACCGCGGCGGACCGGTTCGGCGACCGGGCCTGGGACCGGTGGCGTTCCGCGCCGCCCGTCTTCGTCTTCGGCGACGGCGCGAGCGCCGCCGTGGTGGCGCGCGGGAGCGGCTTCGCCCGCGTCCTTGCGACCGTGTCCGTGGCCGACACCGGCCTGGAGGGCATGCAGCGCGGCGCGATGCCGTTCTCGGCCGACCCGGCGGAGGGCTACCCGATCGGCTTCTTCGACCGGGTGATGGAGTTCTCCGACACCCTCGCCGGCGGGCTGGACGAGGCCAAGCGGCGCATGGCGGATCTGATGCACCGCGCCGGTGCCGCCGCCCTGGCCGAAGCCGGCATCACCGCCGCCGATGTGCGCTGGGTCGCCGGTCCGGCGCTCGGCCGCGAGGCCCTGTACGAGCAGTGCCTGGACCCGCTGGGCATCGACATCGACCGCTCGACGTGGACCTTCGCCCGCCGGGTCGGGCATGTCGGCTGCACGGACCAGTTCGCCGCCCTCGACGACCTGATCACCTCCGGTGCTGTCGAGGCGGGCGACAGGGTCCTGATCGCCGGTCTCGGCGGCGGCTACAACTGCACCGTCGCCGTACTGGAATTCACCGAGACGCCCGGGGCGGACCGATGTCGCTGACACCAGCCGCGGTGTGCGTGCCCGACCATGTACGCCGCTATCTGGAGCCGGGCCGCTACGTGGACAGCGCCCACCCGGCCGTGCGGGAGGCGGCGGCCCGTATCGCGCCCGGCGCGCACGGCGTCGACAAGGCCCGCGCCCTGTACGAGCAGGTACGCGACACGGTCGGCTACTGCAGCATCCCGCCGGGCCGGGCGATCTCCATGGGCGCCTATCTGCGCGATGTGGAGACCTACCGTGCCAGCAGTGTGCTGGCGGAGGGGCACGGCTTCTGTGTGAGCAAGGCGTCGCTGCTCACCGCGCTCGCGCGCGCGTCGCACATCCCGGCCCGGGTGGCGTTCGCCGACGTCGTCAACCACCACCACACCGGGCGGCGGCTGCGCGCGGCCACCGGCACCGACGTGTTCGCCTGGCACGGCTACAGCGAACTGTGGCTGGACGGCCGCTGGGTGAAGGCGACGCCGATGTTCCACCGTGAGCTGTGCGACCGGCTGGGGGTGGCGCCCACCGTCTTCGACGGCAGGACGGACGCGCTGCTGCCGTCCACGGACCGGCGGGGGGCGGCGTTCTTCTCCTACGCCGCCCGGCACGGCAGCTTCCACGACGTCCCCGTCCGTTTCCTGGCCACCCGGATACCGCAGCGCTATCCGGGGCTCGACGACTACCGGCAGGTGTCGGATCCGGGTACGGGCCGGGCCGAGTGACGCTGCGTCATGTCCCGCACAGCAGGGGCGGGCTCCGGCGGGATCCCCCCGCCGGGGCCGCCGCGTGGTGCGGGCACGGCGCCGTCAGAAGGTGCGCGGAGCGTGGGGCGGCATGGCGGGCGGGCCTGCGGCCGGACGGGTCGGTGTGGCGCGGCCGTGGAGCTTCAGGCAGTGCGCCAGGCAGCCCAGGGCCGCCGTGCACAGCAGGGTGCGCATGATGTTGGTGGTCGCCCAGGTGCCCTTGAACTTGTCGACGAGGGCGAAGTCGCTCACCTTGGCCGGGTCGCCCAGCTGGGCGAGCTCGTTGTTCAGGGGGATGTTGACGGAGAACGTGATGAGCAGCGCCACCAGGTAGAAGGACGCGGCGATCGCGGCCCACAGGGCCGGTGAGCGGCGGCCGCGGCGGTATTCGATGACGGCGGCGGTGGTGGTGGCGATGAACGCGGCGATGAAGACGAGGGCGAACAGGCCGCTGTTGTCGATGAGCTGGTTGAAGTTCTGCATCGCCTCGACGTAGACCCGGTCGTGGGTGCGGGCCAGGCCCGGCATGATCGACACGTCGAAGGTGAAGAACAGCCCGGACATCAGCCCCATGGTGATGGTCGAGAGCACGAGCAGGATGCCGGTCGACCTGCTCGGCGCGGGGGCGGGCGCCGGCGGGGGCGGCACGGGCGCGTACGGATTCACGGGGCCGTACTGGTGGTACGGATTGGCAGTCATCGGGGTCGTCCTCACTGTGGTCGTGACTGTGGTCGTGTCCGACGCTCACGAAGCTCGCGAACGGTGCCGGGCCGATACGCGCAAGCGTCGGGAGCCTAGGGCGGGGCCGAGCGTGCGGGCGGGTTTCGCGAGCGGGGCTGGACGCGGTCTCGAGGCGGCCGGGGCCGGTGGACCGCGTCACAGGGCTGTGCGCCGCAGGTCGGGGGCGAGCGGCGGGCGAGGAGGTGTCGACGGTTTCTCGAGCGGCTGCTGAGAGCGTGCGCGGGGCGCTGTCCGCGCCGCCACGCTTTGGAGGAGGCCTCATGACCGCGCAGCTCTTCGACAAGCCGGCCCTGCCGGCGGCCGCTGCGGCCGGAGGGGCGCCGCGGGTGCGGCGGCCCGCCGCCGCGCTCGCGGTGATCGCCGGATGCAACGCGATGATCCAGCTCGACGACCCGATCGTGAACATCGCGCTGCCGGGTATGCGTGCGGAGCTCGGCCTGACGGCCGTGGGCGCCTCGTGGGTGGTCACCGCCTATCTGCTGGTGTTCGGCGGGCTGCTGCTGCTCGGCGGCCGGGCCGGTGACATCCTGGGCCGCCGCCGGGTGTTTATGGCCGGGGTGTCGCTGTTCACGGCGGCCGCGGCGCTGCGCGGGGCGGCCTCGTCGGGCGAGATGCTGATCGCGGTGCGGGCGGTGCAGGGCGCCGGCGCCGCGCTGGCCGCCCCCAGCGGGCTGGCGCTGCTGCTGAGCATGTTCCCGCAGGGCCCGTCCCGGACCCGGGCGATCGCGGTGTGCACGGCGGTCGGGGCGCTCAGCACGGCGGGCGGGCTGTTGCTGGCGGGGGCGCTGACCTCGCTCAGCTCGTGGCGGTGGGTGGTGTATCTGGACGTGCCCCTGGGGGTGGCGATCGTGGCGGCCGCGCCGTTCGTGCTCGCCGAGACGCCGCGGGCCCGGGGCCGTTTCGACGCGGCCGGGGCGCTGGTGTCGGCTTTGGGGGCGGCGGCGCTGGTGTTCGGGCTGGCGCGGGCCGCGGAACGGCCCCTGTCGGATGTGACGGTGGTCGGCAGTGTGCTGGCGGGGCTGGTGCTGCTGGCGGTGTTCGCGAAGATCGAGCGCCGTGCCCGGCAGCCGATCGTGGCACCCGCGCTGTTCGCCGACCGGGACCGGCTGCTGGCCTACGCGGCGACGCTGGCGATTCCGGGCGCTTTGATCGGCACGTACTTCTTCCTCAACCAGTTCTTCCAGGCGGAGCGCGGCTGGCCGGCGCTGGCGGCGGCGTTCGCGCTGCTGCCGCTGCCGGTGACGATGGCGCTGACGGCGGGCGTCTGCCCGCGCCTGCTGCGGCGCTTGGGTGCGCGGCGGATGCTGGCCGTGGGGGCGGGTCTGCTGGGGTCGGCCAATGTGTGGCTGGCTCTGGGCGCGCAGGGCCGGTACGCGGTGGCGGTGTTCCCGGCGCTGGTGCTGCTGGGGGCGGGGATGGCGTGCAGTGTGCTGCCGCCGACGGTGCTGGCGACCTCGTCGCTGCGGCCCGGTGAGGCGGGGGCCGCGGCGGGTGTGCTGAACGCGGTGCAGAGCGTGGGTGGTTCGGTCGGTCTGGTGACACTGGTGACGGTGGCCGCGCACGGCGCGGGCATGGCGGGCGGGTTCGCCACGGGCGCGGTGTTCGCGGTGCTGGCCCTGGGGGCCGCCGCCGGACTGCGGAGGCGGCCGCCGGGCACCGTCAGCTGATGCGCATCTGGGCCATCATGCCCATCGCGGAGTGGTCGAGCAGGTGGCAGTGGTAGACGTAGGTGCCGCGGTAGGTGTCGAACGTGGCGTGCAGCCGTACGGTCTCGCCGGGCAGCAGCCGCACCGTGTCCTTGAGGCCCGACTCGGAGGTGTCCGGGGCCTGCCCGTTGCGCTCCAGGACCCTGAACTGCACCAGGTGCAGGTGGAAGTTGTGCGGGACGAGGGTGCCCGGGTTGGTGACGGTCCAGATCTCGCCGGCCCCGTGGCGGATGTGGGTGTCGATGCGGTCGTGGTCGAACACCTTGCCGTTGATCAGGCCCTGGGCGCCCGGAGCGCCGCTCTCGTCGCTCATGCGCATCTCGAAGGACCGCTCGACGCTCGCGGCGGGCAGCGGCGGCAGGGTGCGCAGCACGGACGGGACACGGCTGGGGTCTGCCGCGGTGCGCACCACGTCGAAGCGCAGGACCTGGCCGACCTGGTCGGGGCTGCCGGGTCCCAGGGTGTTCTCCAGCACCAGCCGGGTGCCCACCGGGTAGCGGGAGAAGTCGACGACGATGTCGGCCCGTTCGGCGGGTGAGAGCCACAGTTCGTCGGTGGTCGCCGGGGCGGGCAGCAGGCCGCCGTCGGAGCCGATCTGGGTGAAGGTGCTGCCGTCGGCGAGCCGCAGGCGGAAGAAGCGCAGGTTGGAGGAGTTCAGCAGCCGGAAGCGGTATTTGCGGGCGGCGACCTCGAGGTAGGGGTAGGGCCTGCCGTTGGCGAGGAGGGTGGTGCGGCCCAGAGCGTCGTCCATCTCGTAGACGAGCCGGCCCGCCTCGTCGAAGCGGGCGTCGCGCAGGGCGATGGGGATGTCGTAGGCGCCGGCGGGCAGCGGCAGGGCGCGTTCGGTGTCGTCGGTGAGCAGGTAGGAGCCGGACAGGCCGCGGTAGACGTGTTCGGACTCGTGGTGGTGGGCGTGGTCGTGGTACCAGAGCGGGGCGTGCGGCTGCCGGTTGGGATAGGTGTAGGTGCGGGTGGCGCCGGGGGCGAAGGTGTCCATGGGGGCGCCGTCGTCTCCGGGCGGCACCGAGGCGCCGTGCAGGTGGACGGAGGCCGGGGTGTCGAGGGCGTTGCGGTGGCGGACGACGACCGACCGGCCGGATCTGGCTCTGATGGTGGGTCCCGGGAAGTGGCCGTTGTAGGTGAGGACCTCGGTGCTGACGCCGGGGAGTATCTCCTTGCGGACACGGCGCAGGGTCAGGGCGTAGGTGTCCTTGCCGCCGCTGGTGGAGACGGGGGCGAGGACGGGCGGCTGGGGCAGCGGGACGGCGAAGTGAGGTGCGTTCGCGGCGCGGGTGCCGGCCTGGGCGTTGCGCGCCTGGAGCAGCGGCGTGAGGGCGGCTGCGGTGAACAGCGAGGCTCCGGTGGTGGCGAGGGCTGCGCCGAGCACGCGACGGCGGGTGACCATGGTGTTCTCCCTTGAGGGCAGGGTGCGGGCCCGGTGAGTGCAGCACGGCCGGCTCGCACGGCGCTGGGGCCCGACGGGCCCCGGCGGGTGTTGCTTGCGGGGCGGGCGGCGTTGCCCGGCGGGTGCGGCGTTGCGGGGGTGTTGCGCCGCTGTCCGTATACCTGGTGCGTCGGTTGTGCCGCCTGGGAGGACAGTTGTCGTGGATCTTCGTTACTGGCTTCCGCGCGCAGTGGATGTCGTCGAGCGGTTCGGTGAGCGGTTCGGTCCGTTCACGACCCATCCCAGCCACCACGTCGACGACGCGGTGTTCGCACCGGTCTTCGAACGGTTCGCCAAGCGCCTGGACGACAACTATCCGTTCTTCCATCCCGTCTACGCGGGCCAGATGGTCAAGCCGCCGCATCCGGCGGCCGTGGTCGGCTATGCGACGGCGATGCTGTTCAACCCCAACAACCATGCCGCCGAGGGCGGTCCGGCGACCACCGAGATGGAACGGGAGTGCGTCGCCGCTCTCGGGGACATGTTCGGTCTGGTGCGGCCGCTGGGCCATCTGACGACCAGCGGCACGATGGCGAACCTGGAGGCCCTGTACGTGGCGCGCCAGTCCCATCCGGGACGGGGTGTGGCCTACAGCGCCGAGAGCCACTACACGCACGAGCGGATGTGCCATGTGCTGGGCATGGAGAGCCACCGGGTGCCGGCCGACGCACAGGGCCGGATCGAACTCGAGGCGCTGGAGCGGCTGCTGGCGACGGGCCGCGTCGGCACGGTGGTGGTGACGCTGGGAACGACGGGCCTGGGCGCGGTCGACGCGGTGCACGAGGTGCTGCCGATGGCGCGCCGCCACGGGGCCCGGGTCCATGTGGACGCGGCCTACGGCGGCTTCTACGCGCTGCTGGGCCGCTCGGAGCAGCCCGAGGGCCTGGACGTGCGGCCGTGGCGGGCGGTGGCCGAGTGCGACTCGGTGGTGGTCGACCCGCACAAGCACGGGCTGCAGCCGTACGGCTGCGGGGCGGTGCTGTTCAACGATCCGGGCGCCGGGCGGCATTTCGCGCACGACTCCCCCTACACCTACTTCACGCAGGCCGAGCTGCACCTGGGCGAGATCAGCCTGGAGTGTTCGCGGGCCGGAGCTGCGGCGGCGGGTCTGTGGCTGACGCTGCAGCTGCTGCCGCTGAACCGGGACGGTTTCGGCGAGATGCTCGCCGCGAGCCGCCGCGCCGCGCTCGGCTGGGCCGATCTGCTGGACGCCTCCGAGGTGCTGGAGCTGTACCAGCGGCCGGACCTCGACATCGTCACGTATGTGCCCGCGGTGCGGCCCATGTCGCTCACGGCCGTCGACGCGGCCTGCGAGCGGCTGCTGCACGAGGGCATGTACGCGGCCGAGGATCCGGTGTTCCTGAGCGTGCTGCGCGCGGACGCCGACGCGTTCGCCCGGCGTCTGCCCCACGTGGTGCGGGACGCCGGTGCGGCACGGGTGATGCGCAGTGTTCTGATCAAGCCGGAGGCCGAGCTCCATCTCGACCGGCTCCACGCCAGGGTGGAGCAGTTGGCCACCCTGGCCGCCGGGGGGCAGTAGTCGGGCCCCGGGGCGCGGACGGCCGGCGCCGTTCTTTTTGGAGGGATGGGTCCCTTGTCCTCGTTCACAGTCCCGGCGGCGCCCGGCATCGGCAGGTCCGCGTCGCGGGCCGAGACCGATGTGCTGGCCGCTTTGCTGGCCGATGCCTTCTTCGACGATCCGCTGACCCGCTGGATCACTCCCGACGACACGCGGCGGGCGCGGCTGCTGCCCGGCTTCTTCACGGTGGTGCTGTCCATGTCGTTCGCGTTCGACGCGGTGCGCACCACGGCCGCCACGGACGCGGTGCTGACCTTCCTGCCGCCCGGCGGCTGGGAGGAGGCCGAGCGGCAGGGCGAGAGTTACGCAGAGCAGTTCGAGCAGGTGCTGGGCGAGGACGCGGCCCGGCTGGCGGCGATCGGCGCCGCGCAGGCCGAGCGCCATCCGGTGGACCGGCCGCACTACTACCTGTCGTTCGGCGCGGTGCGCGGCCCGGCCCGCGGCGCGGGTGTGATGGCGGCCATGGTGGGCGAGATGACCGCGCTCGCGGACGAGCAGGGCGTGGGCACATATGCGGAGGCGAGCTCCCCCGGTGGTGCGAAGTCGTGCCTGCGGCACGGCTTCACGCCCTGGGGGGATCCGATCGCCTTACCGGACAAGGGGCCGTCGCTGCGCCCGCTGTGGAGGGATCCGCGGTGAGGGGCGACGAGACGCTGCGGATCTTCTCGGCCGACGAGGTGGAGCGCGGACAGGTGCCCGACGGGCAGGCGGAACCGCTGCGGCAGGTGCTGGAGTGGAGCCGTGATTTCCTGGTGAGCGGCCATCCGCTGCTGGGCCGCAGCGGGCCGGTGTGCCCGTACACGCAGCCGTCGCTGCGCCGCGAGTTGTTCCTGCTGGCGGTACCGGCGGCGGACGGCGAGGCGGATCTGGCGGACGCGGTGGCGCATCTGCGGGTCTGGTACGAGAAGCTGTCGGTGGACTTGGAGGCGGAGGACCGGGAGCTGCTGACGCTGCTGATGGTCCTGCCGCACCTGGACGCACGCGACTCGGCGCCGCTGGATGCTCTGCAGCGGGCGGCGAAGGACGAGTTCGTCGCCGAGGGGCTGATGATCGGCCAGTTCCATCCGGTGTGTGCGGAACCGGGCCTGTGGAACGAGGAGTTCCGGCCGTTGCGTTCGCCGGTTCCGCTGCTGGCGGTGCGCCGGCTGCTGGTGTTCGATCTGCCGTTCCTGGTGAACACCGACCGTCATCTGGCGCATTATCTGCGGCAGTTCGCGCCGGGGATCCCGGCGCGGATGCGGGATCAGCTGGTGAGCCGGGTCGTATCGTCCTGACCGGCCCGCACGGCAGTGGCCCCGGCCCCCTTATCGCGGGGGGCCGGGGCCACTGTTGTGTGCGACGGGCAGATTCACCGGTGCAGGCATTCCTCGAGGAAGGCGAGGGCGCGCAGGTGGTAGGGGCGGGCGGCCCAGCCGAGGCTGATGTTGTGGCCGGCCGCGTCCTGGCGGTCGACGCGTACGCGGGGCGAGGCGGTGAGGCGGGCGGCCATGGCCGTGAGGGAGGCGTCGTCGGTGTGCCACCACTGCTCGTGTTCGGCGAAGGTGAGGCGCACGGGCACCCGCACGCGAGGGGCAAGCTGCCGGTAGCGCAGCGGCCAGGGCGGGCCGGGGTCGTGTTCCTCGCGGTGGGGGGTGGCGGCCATCAGGTCGCGGGCGGCACGGAAGGTGCCGGGCGGATAGAGGCCCAGCGGTCCCCAGTTGAGGCCCGCGGCGCCGCCGCCGAGGGTGGCGGGGAAGTGGCGGGCGGCGGGGGCGTACTGCTCGCCGAGGCCGTTGATGTCCAGGCCGATCAGGGTGTGGTCGGTGTCGTCGGCCGCGGCGTGCAGGGCGAGTTTGCCGCCGTAGGAGTGGGCGACGAGGAAGAACCCGGCGCCGGTGGGGTGTTCGCGGGCGAACGCGGCCAGGGCCAGGTGGAGGGTCTGGGACTGTGCGGCGAGCGGCTGGCCGTCGGGCAGGTGGGCGGCCAGGCGGCCGTAGCCGGGGCGGTCGAGGGCGAGGACGGGGTGGCCGAGGCGGGCGGCGAGGGTGAGCAGGGACAGGTCGCGGTGGGCGGGGGCGTGGAAGTAGCGGGCCTGCATGCCGAGTCCGTGGACGGCGACGACGACGGCGCGCGGGGCGCCGGCGGGGTGGGCGGGGCGCGCGTAGAGGCCGGAGACGGGCAGGGCACCGGCCCGCAGGGTGATCTCCTCGATCCGCACCCCGTCCGCCCCTCCCCCGGCATCGGCTCCGGCTCCGGGGCCGGGGCCGGGGCCGGGGCCGGGGCCGTGTGCCGCCTCCGGGCGTGCAGCCGCGTCCGGGCCCGTGTGTGCCCGGGAGGGCAGGACGGGCGCGGACGCGGCGGGTGCGCGGGCGGCGGGCGGTGGTTCAGGCGGCCGGAGCATGGCGGGCGGCGCTGCTGGTGGTGGGCCAGTCGTGCAGGTCGGCGGCGCGCAGCAGGGCGGTGGCGATCAGCAGCCCCTTGTAGCCGGCGGACAGCAGCCGGGCGGCGGTCTGCGGGGTGTCGATGGCGCTGGCGCTGACCGGGCAGGGGGTGCCGGCGGCCGTCACGGCGGGCAGCAGGGTGAGGCTGCGGTTGATGTCGCCGGCGTCTCGTTCGCGGGCCTTGATGTCCTTGTTGTTGACGGCGATCACGCATTCGTCGGCGTGCGGAACGTTCTCGAGTTCGGCCTCGCCGGTGATCTCGACGAACGGGGTCAGGCCGGTGCGCAGGGCGGCGGTGACCAGGGTGCGCATGCTGGTGGCGGGCAGCAGGGCCGCGGTGAGCAGCACGGCGGAGGCGCCGAGTGTTTTCGCGGTCTCGATCTGGTCGCGGCGGGTGATGAAGTCTTTTTGCAGCAGCGGGAGTTCGGTGAGCCGGGCGACATCCCGCAGCAGGTCGGGGGTGCCGCCGAACCAGCGTCCGGTGACCACCGAGATGCAGGGAGCGCCGGCGGCCTCGTAGCCGGCGACGATGTCGGCTGGGGTGCGGCCGGACATGAGATCGATGCCGTGTGCGTCACGCCGCTTGACCTCCATGACCAGGGGGCGTTCGGCGCTCAGCAGGGCTGCGATGAAGCGGGACGTCATGGGTCTCCTTCGCGTGCGGATGGTGCTGTGCGGTGGCCCGCCGGGACGGCAGGGTGGCCCGGCCTGCCGGAGCGGGGGCGCAGCGCCGGTGGAGCGGGCCGCCGCCGTGGCGGCGGCCGGCTCGTGCGGTGGCGGTCCGGCCGGGCCGCCGGGTGCGGCGCACCCGGCGGCGGCTTCGGGTGGCGTGCGGGGCCGTGGCCCCGCACGTCGTGTGCACCGGTGCGGGTGCCGTGTTCACGTGCCGAGGCCCAGCATCGAGGCGATGCGGTTGTACTGGATCTCGTTGGTGCCCGAGTAGATCGTGCCGCCGACCGCGTTGCGGACGTCCTGCTCGAGGCCGTACTCGGACATGTAGCCGTGGCCGCCGAAGATCTGTACGGCGGTCAGGGAACTGGCCACGTTGGCCTGGCTGGTGAGGAGTTTGGCGATGGCCAGGTCCGTGGTGACGTTCTCGCCGTCGGCGAGGCGTTCCGCGGTGTCGTACAGCCATTTGCGTGCTGTTTCCAGCCCGATCTTGGCGTCGACGATCTTGTTGGCGACGGACTGGTGGGAGCCGATGGGTTTGCCGAAGGAACGGCGGGTCTTCGCGTAGGCGAGGCAGCGGTCCAGCCGGTGCTGCATCTCGCCGGCGTTGACGACGAAGGAGAGGAGGATCTCCCGTTTCATGACGTGGTCGAGGACGATGAAGCCGCCGCCGACCCGGCCCAGGACCCGCTCCTTGGGGATGCGGCAGCCGTCGAAGTACAGCTCGCTGAGCGGCGAGGTCCGCAGGCCCATTTTCTTGATGGGTTTGCCGACGGTCAGGCCGGGGGTGTCGCGGTCCACGAGGAACGCGGTGACCCCGAGCGGTCCGCCGTCGGGACGGGTGCGCGCGTAGACGACGATCACGTCGGCGACGGGTCCGTTGCTGACGAACGTCTTGCTGCCGGTGAGGACGAAGTGGTCGCCGTCGCGTTCGGCGCGTGTGGTCATCGCCATGGCGTCGGAGCCGCCTTCGGACTCGGTGATGGCGTGCGCGCCGATCGCTTCGCCGGAGCAGATCTGCGGCAGGTACCTCTCTTTCTGTTCGGGGGTTCCGAACCGGGTGAGGGGGATGCCGGTGCTGGCCAGGGTGGTGGTGACGGAGAAGTTCAGGCCGGCGTCGCGGCAGTGCTCCCCGAGGCCTTCCAGGACGTACATGGTGGTGAGGAGGGACTGGCCGAGGCCGCCGTGGTCCTCCTCGAAGGGCAGGGCGAGGATGCCGGTCTTCTGGATCAGCTTCCATTTGTCCCAGGAGAACGTGGCCTGCTCGTCCCGTTCTATGTGGTCGGCGCTGAGCGCCTCACCCCACCGTGCCAGGCCTTCGCGGAGCTCGGCCTGTTCGGTGTTCCATCGGATCACTGCGGACCGCCTTCACGGTGTGCGCGTGTCAGTACGCGGAGGAGACGTGCTCGTCGAGACTGTGGGTCTCGTCGCCATGCAGGGCCGGGCTGAAGACGCACACGAGTCGCAGGTCCTCGTGGGGGCTGGCCACCAGGTAGTGGGCGTCGTGCTGGTCGAGTGCGTACATGCGGCCCGGGGTGATGGGGTGGGAGGTGCCGTCGAGTTCGATGACTTCTCCGGAGCCGGCGATGCAGTAGCAGGCCTCGAGGTGGTTGCGGTACTCGAGGCGGGACTTGGTGCCGGCAAGGACGACCGTGTCGGTGAGCGTGTAGCCGACGCCGTCAGAGGCGAGGAGGAAACGGCGGCTGATTCCGTTGCCCCAGTCGACGGTCTTCACGTCCTGGATGTCGCGGATGATCATGGTCAACTCCGATCTGGTCGTGTGCGGCGCGGTGCCGCACGGACTGGGCGGACAGCGGGCGTGGCCGGCTGCCATGCCGTGCGTGTCCTGGCCCCGCAGCCGGCGGCTGTCGGGGACGGAAGTGGGTGCCGCAACGGATGCGGCGGGCCGGTGCGGCCGGGTCAGCCAGGGGCGGCCGCCGCCTTGGCGATGGTGCGCGGCGCGGTGCGCAGCCGGTCTGCCAGGGCCCGGGCGGCGCCGGAGGCGACGGCGTCGCGGGCGGCGGCGAGTGCGCTCGGCCAGGTGTCGCGGTGGCCGCAGGCGAGGGCCAGGGCGGCGGCGTTGAGGCACACGGTGGCGGTGGCGGCCGGGTGGGCGGTGCCGTCGAGGACGGCGAGGAAGTGGCCGGTGGCCTGCTCGGGGGCGACGGGGCGCAGGGCGTCGAATCCGCCGTCGGCGTCGATGAGTTCGCCGGGCCGCAGGGTGAGGCGGGTGCCGTCGTTCACGTCGACGGTGTTGTCGGCGAAGCCGAGGAGTTCGTCGGCGCCGGCGTCGTTGGAGGTCAGCCAGATCCGCCGGCCGCTGGTGTCGGCGCGGGCCAGCTCGCGCAGGTCGGGCAGCGGCATGGCGGCGCTGACGCCGGTGACCTGGGCGGTGACGGGCAGGTCGGCGAGGAAGGGGCCCAGGGCGTTGAGGAAGCGGCCGAAGGGTTTCATGCCGAGGGGGGCCACCGTGCGGGCCAGCCGGGTCAGTTCGGCCGGGTAGACGAACGGGCCGGCGAACGCGATGCCGTGGCGTTCGAGCATCTCCTCGGTGTGGCTGTAGGAGGTGGTGAGGCGGATGCCGAGGCGCTGGAGCAGGTCGATCGAGCCGAGGCTGGAGGTGTAGGCGCGGGAGCCGGTCTTGACGACCCGTACGCCACTGGCGGCGGCGACGAGGGCGGCGGCGGTGGAGATGTTGAAGGTGGCGGGTCCTCCGCCGGTGCCGACGATGTTGACGGTGCCGGGCCAGGCGGTGGGCGGGGCGGTGGTTCTTCGCTCCCGCAGGGATTCGAGCAGGGCGTGCAGGGTCGAGTGGCCGGGGAGGCTGGTGGTCAGGGAGGCCAGCAGGGCGACGGCCTGCTCCTTTGCGAGCGTGCCGTCGCCGAGCCGGTCCCACAGTGATCGCCAGGTCTCGCGCTCGGTCACCGGGGCGCTTGCGAGCAGGCCGGTGAGCGCGGAGTGCATGGCTAGCTCGTCACCCCCTGGCGGGCTTCGGCGATGAAGGCGTCGATGGCGTTGACGCTGCGGAAGTTGTCGGGGTCCAGGTCGGCGTCGCCGACGGCGAGCTGGAAGTGGTCCTCGACCCAGGCGATGAGCTTGAGCACGCCGAGGGAGTCGATGACGCCGTCGGAGAGCAGGTCGTGGTCGTCGGCAAGCTCGTGGACACCAAGGTCGGGCAGGAACTCCTCGATGACGAACTTCTTGATGGTGTCGTTGTGGCTCATGACGTCCTTCCTTGGGCTGGGATCAGTTCGTTGCGTCGGTCGAGCGCGGCGCGTTCGACGTGTCGGTTGGCGCGGGCGGGCAGGGGTGCGCGGGTGATCCGCCGCGTGCCGCGGGCCCTGGCCGGGCGCTCGGCGCGGCCGGTCAGGTGGAACAGGCCGTCGGCGTCGCGGCGTACCAGGTCACCGGTGCGGAACCAGGTGCGGCCGTCGTCGGGGTGCAGGGGGTGGGGGGTGAACGTGCCCTGGTGGCGGCTGCGGTCGAGGTAGCCGGGCGACTGGAAAGGGGTGCAGACGTACAGTTCGCCGCGGCCGGGACCGTCGACGGGGGTGCCGTTCGCGCCGACGACGAGGGCCGCGACGCCGGGCAGCGGCCGGCCGATGGGGACGGGCGGGAAGGCGGTGGTACGGGTGTCGACCTCGTGGACGAAGCTGTCGCCTGTCTCGGTGCAGCCGTAGATGTTGTGCAGGCGTGCGTTCGGGAACAGGTGCGGCAGCTCGGCGAAGGTGCGGTCGGGCAGGGTGGCGCCGGTGAACATCGCGTGGCGGACGGTGGGCAGGGTGGTGCCGGTGCGGCGGGCGGTGTCGGCGAGCAGCCCGTGGAGCGTCGGCAGGCCGTGGACGACGTGGACGCCGTGGCGGGTGACCAGGTCGAGCAGGTGCTGTCCGTCCGTGGCCCGGTCGGGGTCGGCGAGGACGGCGCAGCCGCCGGCGGCGAGGGTGGTCCAGATGTCGAGGAGGCACAGGCCGGTGTCGAGCGGCGCGTGGCTCAGGACGGTGGTGCCGGGGCCGATGCCGAAGGCGCCTGTGGCCCAGGCGGTGAAGCGGTCGACGGCCGTGTGCCGCAGCGGCACGATCGTGGGCGCGAGGGTGGTGCCGGAGGTGGTGAGCATGAACGCGGCCGGTTCGCCGTCCGGGCGGGGCAGGGCGGTGGCCGTGGCCGGCGGCAGGATGCGCCGGGGCCGCTGCCCGGGTGCCCGGGCCGCTCGTGCGGAGCCTGCCGGGCTCGCGGGCGTCAGCGCCCGGGTGCAGCCTGCCTGGGCGAACAGGTCGGCGAGCCGGGTGCCGGCGAGCGCCGGGGACGGCAGCAGGAACGGCCGCTTGGACAGCAGGCAGGCCAGCACGAGGGCGATGGCGGCGGGCGAGGTGCGGGCGAGGATGCCGACCGGGTCGCCGGGGGCGATGCCGAGGATCGCGAGTCGTTCGCGTTCACGGCCGGCTGCCTCGTACAGGGCGCGGTAGCTGGTGGGCTCGCCGTGCCGGATCAGGGCCGGGGCGTCGGGGTGGCGGCGCACCTGGGTGAGGAAGCCTGCGACGAGGCCGGTGGGGCCGCTCATCGCAGCTGCGCCCATCCGCTCTTGACGGCGGGCCCGTTGGCCGTGCGGCAGGCGAAGCGCACGGTGTGGCGGGCGGCGTCGGGCTGGAGGGTGATGTCGAGCGGCTCGCCCGGCGGTACGGGGGCGGAGAAGCGGCCGCCGACGGCGCGGATGCGGGTGATGTCGCCGTCGGCGTACCGGTCGGCGATCTCCTCGCAGGCCAGGGCGATGACGCTCATGCCGTGGGCGATGACGGTGTCGAATCCGGCGGCGCGGGCGGCTTCCGGGTCGAGGTGGATGGGGTTGAGGTCGCCGGAGGCGTGGGCGTAGGCGCGGATCGTTGTCGGGGTGAGGGTGTGGCAGGCGGTGGCCGGCTCGCCGACGGGTCCGGTGGGGGCGGGGGCGCTCGCGGCGGGTATGTCGCCGAACGGCTCGATGTTCTTGGCGCCGACGAGCAGGGCGTGGGTGACGAGTTCGGCGAAGTCGACGCCGTCGTCGCCGGTGAGGCGGGTGCGCACGGCGATGCGGGTGCCGCGCGATTCGCGGCGGGCGCCGAGGACGTCGAGGGCGGCGGTGACCTGTTCGCGGGCGCGGACGGGCCGCTCGAGGCGGATGTCCTGGCCGAGGTGGACGACGGACGTCTCCTCGGGAGTGGTGAGGGCGCGCACCGTCTTGTCGGCCAGGTGGTGGGCGAGGACGAAGGTGTGCACGGGTGAGGCGTGGGGGGTGGGCGCGGCGGGCAGGCCCAGACGCACGGCGGCGCGGTAGGCGTCGATCTCCTGGGCCGAGGCGGTGCGCTGGGCGGTGCGCGCGGGGGCGGGGGTGGTCGTCATACCGGCACCACGACCAGGGAGGCGTTGTGTCCGCCGAAGCCGAAGGAGTTCGACAGGGCGGGCCCGGAGGCGATGGTGCGGGGGCTGCTGTGGACCACGTCGATGTCCAATCCTGGCTCCAGGCGCTGGTGGTTGGCGGTGGGCGGTACTTCGCGTGCGCGCATCGCGAGGGTGGCGGCGATGAGTTCGACGGCGCCGGCGGCGCCGATGAGATGGCCGATGACGCCCTTGGGTGCGGTGACCGGGGGGCCGTCGGCGCCGAACACCTTGTTCAGGGCGGTGGCTTCGGCCCGGTCGTTGTGGGGGGTGGAGGTGCCGTGGGCGTTGATGTGGGCGATGTCGTGGGGGGTGAGGCCCGCGTCGGCGAGGGCGGTTGTCATGGCGCGGGCGGCGCCCGAGCCGTCGGGCAGCGGCATCGACAGGTGGTGGGCGTCGGCGGTGGCGCCGTAGCCGGCGACCTCGGCGTAGGGGCGGGCGCCGCGGGCGCGGGCGTCGTCGGCGCGCTCCAGGACGACGAATCCGGCCCCCTCCCCCATCACGAACCCGTCGCGGTCGGCGTCGAAGGGCCGTGAGGCGCGCTCCGGTTCGTCGTTGCGCAGGGACACGGCGTTGAGGTTGCCGAATCCGGCGAGGGTGACGGGGGTGAGGGTGGACTCGCAGCCGCCGGCGATGACGACGTCGGCGCGGTGGGTTTTCAGCAGCAGCATCGCCTGGCCGATGGCGTCGGCGCCGCTGGCGCAGGTGGTGGCGATGGTGGTGGCGGGGCCGGTCCAGGAAAGGCGCATGGCGATCTGGGCGGCGGCCGCGTTGGGCATCGTCATCAGCGGCATCAGCGGGTTGACGCGATGGGGGCCGTGCTCGGTGAAGTGCGCGGACTCCAGGTCGCTGGTGGCGCGTCCGCCGACCGCGTTGCCGACCACGATCGCGGTGCGGTCCGGGTCGGGTGCGGGGGCGCCCGCGTCGCGGTGTGCGGCGAGGGCGGCGGTGGTTCCGTACAGGGCGAACGGGTCCATCCGGCGGGCGTCCTTGGCGCCGACGAGGCCGACGTCGTCGAGGCCGGTGACGCGGCAGCCGATCCTCACGCGGTGGCGGGCGAGGTCGAGGTGGGTGAGCTCGGCGGCGGTGGAGCGGCCGGCGCGCAGTGCCGCCCACAGCGCGTCGGGGGTGCAGCCCGCCGGTGTGACCACGCCGATGCCGGTGATCACGACCGGGGGCGGGGTGGAGGTTGCCATCGTTGGGTCCCCGTTCCGTTTCCCTGGGTCTTGTCGTGTTGCTGGGTTGCGTTCGCCCGGGGGCGTTGCGCCGGGTTGGTTCGCGCGCGTTGCGTTTCGCCGGCGTCTCAGGCCGGGATGATGCGGCACTCGCGGGCGGAGGCGAGGAACGCCTGGGCCGCGAAGTCGATGTCGGCCTCGGTGTGGCGGGCGGTGACCGCGATCCGCAGCCGTGCCAGGTCGTTGGGGACGGCGGGGGTGACCACGGGCAGGCCGATGACGCCGTTCCTGCGGCAGGCGGTGGCCAGGTCGTAGGCCGCGTCGTCGGAGCCGGCGATGAGCGGCAGGACCGCGGTCTCGCTGTCCTGGGTGCGCAGGCCCTCCGCGTTGATGATGTTCCGCAGGCGGGTGGACTGGTGCTGGATGTGGGCGACGCGTTCGGGTTCGCGCTGCAGGATGCGCAGCGACTCGAGGGCGGCGGCGGCCTGGGCGGGCCCGAGGGCGGCGGAGAACAGGAACGGCCGTGCGGCGTAGCGCAGATGGCCGATGAGCTCGGCGGGGCCCGCGATCCAGCCGCCCATGGAGGGGATCGCCTTGGAGAGGGTGCCGAGTTTGACGTCGACACGGGCCTTGTGGTCGAAGTGCTCCTCGATGCCGCGGCCGGTCTTGCCGATGACGCCGAGCGCGTGGGCCTCGTCGACCATGAGGAGGGCGTTGTGCTCGTCGCAGACCTTGCGCAGCTCGGGCAGCGGGGCGATGTCGCCGTCCATGGAGTAGACGCTGTCGACGATGACGAGCCGCACACCGTCGGGGCTCGCGGCCCGCAGCCGGCGGTCGAGGTGGTCGACGTCGTTGTGGCGGAAACGGGTGACGGTGGCCCCCGACAGGCGGCAGCCGTCGACGATGGAGGCGTGGTCGTACTTGTCGATGAACACCGTGTCGCCGGGGCCGACGAGGCCGCCGACGGTGCCGGTGTTGGCGGCGTAGCCGGAGCCGAAGACCATGGAGGCCTCGCGGTCGGCGAACCGGGCGACCTCCGCCTCCAGTTCCTCGTGCAACGGGATGGATCCGGCCAGGGCCCGCACGCCGTGGTTGCCGGTGCCGTAGAGGTCGACGGCGGCCTTCGCTGCGGCGACGACACGCTCGTCGCCGGCCAGGCCCAGGTAGCTGTAGCCGGACATCATCAGCAGGCGGCGCCCGTCGAGGTCGGCGTAGGCGCTGTCGCGTTCGACGGTGTAGGCGACGAAGCTGTTGCGGCGGTCGGGTTCCCATTCGAGGGCCTGGACGCGGCGTCGTGTAGCCGCCAGTTTCGGCTCGAGGCGTTCCCATCCTCCGGATGCGTTCACGTGCGTCTCCTCATCCACTTCTCGGGTCTGTCCAGGCGCGCCGTCCTTTCTATGCGCCGGCCCGCAAGGCGGGCGCAACAACACCACTGACGTGCGTGAACTGCCGTTGCGCAGGCGGGATTGGATCGAGATTCGATCAAAGCGCAAATACCGGAGCCGCTGGTTCCCACTTATTCCCGCGGGTATGTTTTTTGGCCAGTGTTGAATGTGGCGACAATTGGCCGGTACGGTCGAATCCTTGGAAAGGGAGTACGAAGCAGAGATCTGGTTGCGAAGCCGGGGCGCGTATTCGCGACCTCCCTTTCCTTATTCGCGCCCCCGCGCGTGTGTGTGCCGCGTGCAGCCGAAGTCTTGGGGGACTCAGCGTTGCTGATCAGACTCGTAGGTCTTGTCACGATCGAACACGACGGGACGGCGCCCCAGCATCTGTCGAGCGCTCAGGCCCAAGTGGCCTTCGCCCGGCTGATTCTGGAGCGTACGTCGGGAACCAGCCGCGACCAGCTCGCGGACACCGTGTGGCCGGAAGGACTGCCCGACACCTGGGCCTCCGCGCTGCGCAGTGTGGTGAGCCGGGTCCGTGCCTATGTCACCGGCCCGCTGCAGAAACCGGGCGGGACACCCTTGATCGCACAGAGCGGACGGTACGTACTGCGACTGCCGGACGACGCGGCTGTCGACCTGGAGGCCGCGGAGGCGGCGTTGGCGGAGGCCAGGACGGCGTTCGAGGACGGTGCGCACGCGGTGGCGCACCAGCTCGCCTCGGGCGCCGTGTCCAATCTCCGCGGCTCGTTCCTGCCGGCGCACGAGGGCGAGTGGGTCAACTCCGTGCGCGAACGGGTCGACGAACTGCGCCTGATGTCGCTGGAGCTGGCAAGCCTGTCGGCCTCCGCGCTCGGCACCGAACACCATGCGGTGCGCTACGCCGACGAGGCGGTGCGCCGCGCGCCGTTCCGGGAGAGCGCCCACCGGTGCCGCATGACGGCGCTCGCCGCGGCAGGCAACCGGGCGGACGCGCTGCGCGCCTACCAGCAGCTGCGGGAGGTCCTCGCGGACGAGCTGGGCATCGACCCGTCGGCCGAGACGCAGGCCGCGTATCTGGAGCTGCTGCGGGCCGGGGAGCCGGGCCGGCCGCGGCGGCCGGCGCCGGCGGGGCGGATGGCTGCCGATGCGCTGGATCCGCTGCTGATGGGGGCGTTCGAGGCGCTGAGTCCGCCGGGGGCGGCGGCACCGATGCCGGCGCGGTAGCGCCGGGCGCAAGCGTCTGCGGGGCGGGCTCGGCACCTGCGGGTGCCGGGGGCCGCCCCGCAGATGTGCGCGCGCCGGGCTCGGACTTCCGCGCGGCCGGCATGGGCGTGGGACTGTGCACCAACGCCACCATGGTCACCGACGAGCAGATCCACGCCTTGGCTGACCTGAACGCCCACATGAACGTGTCGCTCGACGGCTTTCTCCGCCGACTCGCACGGCACGTTCCGCGGCCGGCCCGAAGGGTTCCAGGAGACGGTGGACACCGTGCGCCGGTTCGCGAAGGCGGGCATCCTGCAGGGCTCTGCTCTGCACGCCGAACAACCTCGCCGAGGACGATGAGTACCGCCAGCTCTGCGAGTTCGCACGCGACCAGGGCGCCACATACGTGCTGATGAACCCCCTCGGACCCATGGGGCGTGGCGCAAACTCGCAGAAGAAGCTGCGCCGCCCTGACGAGCACATGCGAGAAATCCACGCAATGACGCTGCCGTTCGCCGACGAGGGCCTGGACATGGTGCACATCCGGTTCCCGAACGACGAGAAGCCACTGGCCGGCTGCGAGGCCGGGACCATCATCTACGTGTTCACCAAGGGCGAGGTCACCATCTGCCCGTACCTCGTGTTCGCAGCACGCACGAAGGTCTCCCAGCACTCGGACACGGACTTCATCGTCGGCAACGTATGGCAGCACGACGACATTGCGGCCCGGCTGGACGCGTACCGGTTCCACGACCGGTGGAAGGTGGGTGACAACCCGACGTGCGGTAGCTGCTCGATGTCCGACGGCTGCGGCAAGGGCTGCCCGGCCGCGGTGGTGGCGGCCGGGCAGCGGATCGGGGCCGTGGACACCGAGCAGTGCCCCGTGGCGCCTCGGCAGTCCCGCGTGCTGCCCGTGGTGGGTGTCTCATGACGCGCGGACTGCTGATTGCCGTCGAAGGGCCGGGAGGGGTCGGGAAGTCCACGGTGACGGCCGCCGTCGTCCGCCTGCTGCGCGCTGACGGCATCCCGGTTCTGGCCACGAAGGAGCCGACAGACACCCCCCCTGGGTGATCTTGCACGGCATGGCACGGACGAGTACCAGGGAGAGGCGATGGCCTGCCTCATCGCCGCGGACCGTTACACGCACAGTGAGGAGATCCGTCCTGCCCTGGAGCGCGGGGAAGTCGTCGTCTGTGACCGGTACATCGCCAGCAGCCTTGCGCTCCAGTGCATGGACGGCGTCGACCAAGAGTTCGCGTGGCTGCTCAACGAAGGCGTCATCCAGCCAGATCTGACCGTTCTGGTGGGCGGCCGGCCCGACGTGATCGAGGAGCGGCTCGCCGCCCGAGGCGCGCACTCACGGTACGAACGCATGGACGGCTCCAGTCTCATCGAATGTGCCTACTTCGCGGAGGCCGGTAGGTTCCTGCGGAACAAGGGACACCGCGTCCTCAACGTGGACGCCTCACACGTACCGGCGGAAGAGGTCGCCCGTACGGTCGTGGCTGCTGTCACCCGACTGATGAAGGACCAGGAAGACGATGACGCTGGACGTCCTGACGTTCAACCTCAACAACCCGTCCCGCCAGCGCGCGGAGAGACAGCTCCGGTACCTGGTGGAGCGGTCGGAGTCGGTGCTGGTGTTGACGGAGACGGCGCGCAGCGCGGGGTGTGAGTTCCTGGCCGGGGAGTTCCAGGCCGCCGGCTACGACGTGACCTACCCCCGCACCGCGTTCAAAAGCAGAGAGCGCGGCGTGATGATCGTGTCCCGCCTGGCCACCAAGCCCTTGGAGCTGCCGGTGGACTACCTGCCGCACCGGGTGGCGGCGGTGACCCTCCAGTGCGACAGCGGACCGCTGGACATCGTGGGCGTGTACGTGCCCTCATGGGACGCCACTGAGGCGAGGGTCACCCGTAAGCGCACGTTCCTCGAGGGCCTGGCCGCTGCCCTGCCCACCGGAGAAGCGGGGCAACGCCTGGTGATCGGAGACTTCAACATCCTGGAGCCCAACCATGTGCCGCGATACCGCACGTTTCAGACCTGGGAGTACGAGTTCTACAACGGACTCGGCGCGGCCGGGTACGCGGACGCCTTCCGCACCGTCGCCCCCGACGCTCTGGAGTATTCCTGGGTAGGGCGCACCGGAGATGGCTACCGCTACGACCACGCGCACGTTTCCAGGCCCCTCGCGGACCGGGTGGATGCCTGCCGGTACATGCACGGACCACGTACCAGCGATGACCGACTCACGGACCACTCCGCACTGATGGTGTCCCTCGCGCTCTCCGCGACGGAGCCACTGGACGTTGCCGACCCGACGCTCGCCGGCGGCCTGGCGCTTGCGCTGTTCTGACAAGACCAAGGAGTACGGCATGGACGAGACATGGAGCCGCGTGGGACGGCTGCGGGAGTGGCTGGACGAGGAGGCTGCACCCGCTGCGGCCGGTGACGTCCGGCTGCTACGGGTGCTCAAGATCAGTGAAGAGGTCGGCGAAGTGGCGGAAGCCCTGCACGGGGCGCTCGGCGCCAACCCGCGTAAGGGTGCATCCCACACCTGGCAGGACGTCGAGAAGGAGCTGTGCGATGTCATCGTGACCGCGATGGTGGCCCTGTCCACCATCAACCCGGACGCGGAGATGATCCTCGACAGCCGCCTTGAATACCTTGTGAACCGGGTGTGCCCGGACCCGGTGCCGACCGCCGGGCAGCCCTAAGGACGCGTATTGAGTCGTGATCAATGAGTGGTCCGGGTGAGGTCTTTGATCCAGATCATCGAAGCGCGCAGGTGTCAGGTGTCTTGTCGTATCGGGTCGCCGTGCCTCGCCGGGTTTTGAGCTTGTTGATCAGCGCTCGACGGTGTTCCTCTCCTTGTAGAGGTCGGTGTCGTGGCTGACGGGGACCGGTGTAAAGATGCTGCCGGTCTGGGGCCGTCAGCAGTTCCCACCGCGCTCACTACGCATCGGTCAACGGCGCACCGGGACCATGGATCCGGTGATCGGAACGAAACGACCCCACCAGGGCATGGGCGAGCGGCCCGCCGCCCCTTGTGAGGGTGGCGGGCCGCTGGTGGGGCGGGGTCAGGTGATGGAGACGCCGCTGTCGATGCTGATCACCTGGCCCGTCATGCAGTCCTGGTCGAGGAACAGGGACGCGCTGCGGGCCACCTCCTCCACCGTCACGAAGCGCGGGATGGGGGCCTTGTCCTCCATGCCCTCGATCACGCGGTCGGGGAGGTCCTTCGTCATGCCGGTGATCATGAAGCCCGGGGAGAGGGCGTTGACGGTCACCCCGCGCCGGCCGCATTCGGCGGCCAGCGTGCGGGTGAGGCCGATCAGGCCCGCCTTGGAGGCGGAGTACGCCGTCTGTCCGGCCGTTGCGATCAGGCCCGACGGCGAGACCACGTTGATCACGCGGCCCCACCTCTGGCGCAGCATGTGCGGGACGGTGACGCGCGCGGTGTGGAACGAGCCGATCAGGTTGGTCTGGATCACCTGGGCCCAGTCCGCCGGGTTCTGCATCGCCATCAGCGCGTCCTTGCGGATCGCGCCGTTGTTGACGAGGACGTCGACGGGGCCGAGGTGCTCCTTGATCTCCTCGTAGAGGGCGGTGACGGCTTCGTAGGAGCCGACGTCGCCGCTCACCACGATCGAGTCGTGGGTGAGTTTGTCCTGGACGGCCCGGGCCGCGTCCTTCGAGCTGTTGTAGTGGACGGCCACCTTGCAGCCCAGCGCGTCCAGTTCGAGGGCCAGGGCCTGGCCGAGGCCTCCCGAGGCGCCGGTGACCAGGGCCACGGGGTGTTCGGGGCGGCTGCCCGTCTGCTTGCCGGTGCTCATGTGGTTCCTCCGCCCCATCGCAGCAGGATCGATCCCCAGGTCATGCCCGCGCCGAAGCCGGCCAGCAGGACCAGGTCGCCGTCGTCGATACGGCCTTCCTCGAGTGCCTCGGTCAGCGCGATGGGGATCGACGCGGACGCCGTGTTCCCGTACTTGTGCAGGTTGGCGACCAGGGCCTCGGGCCTCAGGCCGGTGTGGCTGAGGATCGAGTTGATGATCCGGATGTTCGCCTGGTGCGGGATGACGTGGCTGACGTCGGCCGCGTCGACCTTGGCGTTCGTCAGCGTCTCCCGCACCGTGCGTACGGTGTATCGCACGGCGTTGAGGTAGATCTCGTTGCCGTTGATCTGTGCGTAGTGCAGGCCCTCGCGGACGGTGTCCTCGGTGGTCGGCATCCGGCTGCCGCCGGCCAGGACCTTGAGACTGCCGGTGCAGGAGCCGTCGGCGCCCAGGTTCCAGGCCAGTACCCGGTCCTCGGCCGCGGGGGCCAGGACGACCGCGCCCGCGCCGTCGCCGACGAGGATCGACAGGTCCCGGTCGGCGGGGTTGGCGGTGAGGGTGTGGGTGTCGGAGCCGATCAGCAGGATCGGCCGCGGGTCGATCTTGATGAGGGCCATGGCCTGGACGAGGCCGTAGACGAAGCCGGCGCACTCGGAGTTGACGTCGTGCGCGCTGCCGGCGATGCCCAGTTCGTGGTGGACGAACGCGGACGTCGCCGGCGACGGCTGTTCGGGGGTGGCGGTGGCGACGATCAGATGGGCGATGTCGCCGCCGGTCAACCCTGCTTTGTCCAGTGCGCGCCGGCCGGCCTCGACAGCCAGGGAGGCAGTTGTCTGGCCGGGCCCGACGGCCCGCCGTTCGTGGATCCCGCACCGGCTGACGATCCAGTTCTCGTCGACGCCGAAGCGCTGCGCGAGCTCCATGCTGGAGACCACGCGCTCGGGTACGGCCATGCCCCACCCGGTGATGTCGAAGCCGTTCACAAGGCGTCTCCCCTGATCAGGCCTGGGCCGGTACGAGCTGGACGATCCGGTCGTAGACGACGCGCAGGGTGGTCGTGTCGTCGATGTCGGCGAACAGCGACTCGTCGGCCGGGATGTGCGGGTACTGGTTCTGGAACCCGTACAGCCACTCCATCAGGTCCAGCGAGTCGACGTCCGCGATGTGCTGGAGCGGCTGGTCCGGGTCGACCTTCTGGGCGCCCGAAACGGCCTCGAGCTGGCCGGCCAGTTCTTCGATGGTGGGCAGCGACATGGAGTTGGGTCCTCTCTCGCAGGGCTTGGCTTGTTCTGGGGGGAATCGAAGCGGCAGCCGCGCAAGGTGGGCGCAACAGCTCTGGTCGCGCCGCGTCTTGCACATCTGTTGCGAGCACTTCGCTTTCCTCGTCTCCGACAGCCGCACCCCGGAGTAGGAGTTGAGGAAGAAATGACGACGGTCGCTGACAAGTCGGTCCCCGAGGTCGACGCGATCAGGCACCACTACGAGGTGAGCAACGACTTCTACCGCCTCCTGCTGGGCCCGACGATGATGTACTCGGGCGGCTACTGGGAGGAGGGCGAGGGCCTCACGGAGGCGCTCGACGAGGCCCAGGAGCGCAAGCTCGACCGGTTCGTCGAGCTCGCGGGCGCCGCCGGCAGCCGGCGGGTGCTGGACGTGGGGTGCGGGTGGGGCACGATGCTCAACCGGCTCACCACCGTCCACGGCGTCGAGCAGGCCGTCGGCCTGACGCTCAGCCGCACCCAGGAGGCGTTCATCGCCGGCCTGGACAACCCGCGGATCACCACCCGGGTCGAGTCGTGGGAGGACCACACGACCGACGACCCGTACGACGCGGCGTTCTGCATCAACGCGCTGGAGCACTTCGTGTCCTCCACGCTGCCGCCGCGGGAGCGGACCAAGAAGTACCGGGTGTTCTTCAACAAGGTGGGCGCGGCCCTCAAGCCGGGCGGCCGGTTCGTGCTGCACACCATGACGGCGGAGGCGCTGCCGATGAACCGGCAGCTGCTGGACGACCTGAAGTTCCTGCAGCGCTCGGAGTTCGAGAACTGCCACATCCCGCACCTGCACGAGCTCACGCAGGCCGCGGAGGGGCTGTTCGACGTCGTCGAGATCGTCAACGAGCGCGAGTCGTTCGCCGTCGCCTGCCGTGCCTGGCTGGAGCTGCTCGCCGCGCGCCGTGACGAGGCCGTCGCCCTGGAGGGCGAGGAGGTCGTGGCCCGCTTCGAGCGCTACCTCGACATCTTCGCGTACACGCTCGAGGACAAGTTCTTCAACAACTTCCGCGTCACCATCGCGCGCCGCTGAGGAGGCCCACGTGACGAGCATTCTGGAACCCGCCCGCAGCGACGGGAGCCCTGCGTCCGGCGGGCAGGCGACGGGCGGCGGCCCCACCCGGCATCTGCGCGTCGCGGTCATCGGCAGCGGTTTCTCCGGCCTGGGCATGGCGGTGCGTCTGCTGCAGAAGGGCATCGACGACTTCCTGGTCTTCGAGCGGGCCCACGAGGTCGGCGGCACCTGGCGCGACAACTCCTATCCGGGGGCGGCGTGCGATGTGATGTCGCACCTGTACTCGTTCTCGTTCGCGCAGAACCCGGGCTGGAAGTCCACGTTCGGCAAGCAGGCCGAGCTGTACGAGTACCTGCGGGACGTCGCCGACCGGTTCGGTGTCCGCCCCTACATCCGGTTCGGTCACGAGATGCTCGCGGCCCGCTGGGACGAGACGGCCCGGCGCTGGCATGTGACCACCTCGCAGGGCGACTACACCGCCCAGGTGCTGGTGTCCGGCACCGGCTATCTGTCGGAGCCGGCCGTCCCCGACATCGCGGGCCTGGCCGACTTCGAGGGCACGGTGTTCCACTCCTCGCGCTGGGACCACGGGCACGACCTGGCCGGCCGCAACGTCGCCGTCATCGGCACGGGCGCCTCCGCGATCCAGTTCGTTCCCAAGATCCAGCCCGAGGTGGGACGTCTGGACCTGTACCAGCGCACGCCGGCGTGGATCGGTCCGAAGAACGACAAGCCGACCAGTGCGCTGCAGTCGAAACTGCTGCACAACGTGCCCGGCTACCAGAGGTTCCGCCGCAACTTCAACATGTGGGGCCGTGAGGTCCTGGCGTTCGTGATGAAGCGGCCGAAGGTCGCCGGGAAGATGCAGAAGATGGCCAGCGACCATCTGGCCAAGTCCGTCGCCGACGAGCAGCTGCGGGCGAAGCTGACGCCCGACTATGTGATGGCGTGCAAGCGGCTGCTGTTCTCCAACACCTGGTACCCGGCCATCCAGCAGCCCAATGTCGACCTGGTCACCGACGGCATCGACCATGTGCGGGCCAAGTCGATCGTGTCGGCGGACGGCACCGAGCGCGAGGTCGACACGATCATCCTCGGCACCGGCTTCAAGGCCACCGACCGGCCGGTCGCCGGCCGTATCGCCGGCCGCGGCGGCAGGCTGCTGCGTGACGTGTGGCGCGAGGGCGGCATGGCCGCGCACCGCGGCACCACCGTCGCCGGTTTCCCCAACCTGTTCCTGCTGCTGGGCCCCAACACCACGCTGGGGCACTCCTCGCAGGTGGTGATGATCGAGGCGCAGATCGGCTACGTCCTGGAGGCCCTGGGGCAGATGGACAAGCGTGGCCTGGCCAGCGTCGAGGTCCGCGCCGAGGCGCAGCAGGCGTACAACGAGCGTCTGCAGGGCCGGCTCGAGGGCACCGTGTGGAACGCGGGCAACTGCAAGAGCTGGTATCTGGACGAGCACGGCCGCAACCCGTCGATCTGGCCCACCTACACGTGGCGGTTCCGCCGCACGACGCGCCGTTTCGACCTGGGCGAGTACCAGCTCGCCACCACAGTCAATGCCGGCAGACCGGCACTGGACCACGCATAACCCAACGGGAGGCAGACGCCGATGCACAGCAACACGCTCTCGCGGCGCAAGGTACTGGGCGGCATCGCGGCAACGGTCGCGGGATGGAGTGTCGCCAACCAGTCGTGGGCGACGGCCGCGGAGGTCGCCGCAGGCTCGGTCACGGTGAAGCAGGTCCCCGCCCTGGACGGCACGCTGACGACGTCGGCGACCGACCTGGAGGCCTTCCGCCAGGACTTCGGGCGGCTCAAGCCGTCGGCTCCGTGGGCGGTGCTGCGTCCCGGTTCCGACCAGGACATCGTCAAGATGGTCAACTACGCCCGGGCGAACAAGCTGAAGATCGCCGTCAACGGGCAGGGCGGCACCGGCAACGACATGGAGTCCCACTCCGTCTACGGCCAGGCGGCCGTGCCGCGCGGCGGCATCTCCATCGACGCCCGCGCCATGTCGAAGATCATCAGCATCAACGCGACCAACGCGGTGGTCCAGGCAGGTGTCACCTGGGGGCAGCTGACGGACGCCGCGCTGAAGGTGGGCAAGACCCCGCCGGCGCTGCCCGACTACCTGCACCTGTCGATCGGCGGCACCGTCTCCATCGGCGGCATCGGCGGCACGGTGCAGAAGTTCGGTCTGCTGGCGGACACCGTCCACTCGCTGGACGTCGTCACCGGCACCGGTGAGATCGTCACCGTCTCGGCCTCCTCCCGCCCCGAGCTGTTCAACTCGGTGCTCTCCGGGGGCGGTCAGACCGCGATCATCCTGCGCGCCAAGGTGAAGCTGACGGCCGCGCCCCAGCGGTCGGTGGTCTTCAGTCTCTTCTACAACGACCTGGCCACCTATCTCGCCGACGGTGAGAAGGTCATGGCGGAGAACCGCTTCCACGTCCAGGCCGGCGAGATGCTGCGCAAGAGCGACGACTCGGGCTGGCGCTACAAGATGGAGGTCGCGGCCAACTACTCGGGCACGGCCGTCCCCGACCGGGCGAAGCTGCTGGCCGGGCTGCGCGACGTCCGGGCCGAGGCCGTCATCGAGGACGTCGCCTACCGGGACTACATGTTCCGGCTCGACGGCTACGAGGTCTACCTCAAGGAGACCGGCCACTGGTATCAGCCCAAGCCGTGGCTGAGCCTGTTCCTGCCGGCGTCGAAGACCAAGGCGTTCATGGAGATGGTGGAGAAGGAGCTGACCGCGAACGACCTCGGCGGCGGGTTCCTGCTGTTCTACCCGTACTACACCCGCAAGGTCACCCGGCCGCTGGCCGTGCAGCCGAACGAGTCCGTCGGCTACCTCTTCGACCTGCTGCGGTTCCCCAACCCGGGCGACCCGAACATCCAGAACATGCTCGAGCAGAACCGGCGCCTGTACGACAAGGCCGTGGCGCTGGGCGCCAAGCGGTACCTGGTCGGGGCGATCCCCGGAATGACCCCGGCCGAGTGGAAGACCCACTTCGGCTCCCGCTGGGACGCGTTCTACAACGCCAAGCGGCGCTACGACCCGGCGAACGTCCTCACACCCGGTCAGGGCTTCTTCGCCTGACACCGGCCGGCCCGGGGCGGCATCGGTGACACGAGCCGGCCGCGGCCCTGACCCGCACACCGACAGGAGAGGTGGCATGACAGGTTACGACCTGATCGACGAGGCGGTCCTCGACGCTCCGCCGGACGTCGTCTGGGACGCGCTGCTCGCCGAGTTCCGCGGCGGCGCCCGCTGGTGGGTGCCGGCCAACACCTTCGTCGCCGCGTCCGGTTCGCCGGACGAGGTGGGCGGCGAGGTGCGGGTGACGGTCCACACCAAGGGCGTCGACAAGGGCGGTCCGAAGCTGCGGTTCACCTCCCGGACCACGGCCGTCGAGGTGGGCCGGCGGCTGTCGGTCGAGTACGTCGACGGTGTCTTCCGCGGCCCGAGCGACTTTCTGCTCGAGCCGCTGGACGGCGGCCGGCGCACCAAGATCGGCATGCACTTCCGCGGCCGCCCGCACGGCTGGCTGAAGGTGCTCGCGAAGGTCGCCGACATCGGCGCCGAGCACTCCAAGGCCACCAGCGCCGCGTTCGTGGCCCTGGGCGACGTGCTGGCGAAGGAGCGGGTGCGATGACGACGGTGGCGCCGGCCGCCACGGAGAGCACGCTGGTCACGGACGACGGCGCGCGGCTGGCCGTGACCGTCCTCGCTCCGCTCGGCACGCCCTCGGGCCGCACGGTGGTCCTCGTGCACGGCTGGGCCGCGGCCCGCCGGGTGTGGGGCACGGTCGCGGACCGGCTGATCCGCCAGGGGCACCGGGTCATGCTGTACGACCTGCGCGGCCACGGCGCCTCCACGCTCGGCCGGGAGCCGTTCTCGGTCCCCCGGCTGGGCGCGGACCTCGGCGCGGTCGTCGAGCATGTGGAAGCGTCCGGCGCGATCGTGGTCGGGCATTCGGGCGGCGGGTTCGCGGCGATGGCGTACGCGGCGTCGCCCGGGGCGCGGGTGGGCGGCCTGGTGCTGCTGGCCACCGCCGCGCACGACCAGGACACGCCCGACAGCGAGGTGCGGATGATGGGCAGCCCCGTCTTCTCGTGGGCGGTGGGCCGACCGGCGCTGGGCCGCCTGCTGCTGGGGCAGAACATGCTCGGCAAGCGGGCCGACACCCGCACCGGCGAGGTCAACCGGCAAATGTTCGCCGCCACTTCGCCGCAGATGCGCTCCGACGCGTTCGCCTCCACACGCGGCATGGACCTGCGCGCGGACCTGGCCCGGGTCTCCGTCCCGGCGGTGGTCCTGGCCGGCGGCGGCGACAAGGTCATCGCCCCGGCGCTGGGCCGGACGGTGGCCGAGGCACTGCCGGACGCCCGGTTCGAGGAACTCGAGGGCGCCGGTCACATGCTGCCGCTGGAGACACCCGACGCGGTCGTGCGCGCGGTCGAGGAGGTGGCGGGCCGGGTGGGGTGACGGGTCGCTTCCGCCCGCGTGCGGGCGCCGGGCCGCCGGAACTTCCGGCGTGCGGGCGCCCGCGTTTCGCGTTTCGCGCTTGGGGGGCGGGGCGATCTGCCTCCAAAGACTTGTATCTATGCACGTTGCATAGACGCAAGTCCTTCGGCTCCGGTGCCGGTCTCCCGCACCAGTCGACCGAGATTGTCGTAGGTGCGGTCTCTTCGGACTCCGCCCGGCAGATGGTCGGTGACAGCCTGGCCGGCTTGGTCGTAGACGGTGCTCCAGGTGCGGTCGCTTTCCGCCGGGTGGGCGGCAGTGGCAGGTTCGACGGTGGATTCGGGCAGGCCCCACGGGGTGAAGGCGTAGAGGGTGATGTTGCCCTTGCCATCGGTGAGGCGGGTGCGGTTGCCGGTCGCGTCGTAGCCGAAGGACAGGACGGTCGACGTGGTGTCGGTAATCTTCTCGGACTGCTTGGTGATCCCGCCGAGCGCGTCGTAGGTGCGCTCGATGTACGCGTCCTGGGGAGAGGTCGTCGCGGTGGCGTTGCCATCGGCGTCGAAGGTGGCCTTCGACGTGCGCAGGACGGTGGTGCCCTTGCCGTAGTCGGTCAGGGCAGTGGCGTTGCCTCACGACCGCCCGCCGGAACCCGTCGTGCCGTCGTGGGGAGAGGAGGTGCGGGTGGCCCGCTTCGAGTGACTGGCCGGAGCGGCGTGCCGTCCTCGGCAGCGTGCGGGGTCAGGTGGTTGTGGTCAGGACGATCGTCTGGGCCGGGGTGCCCGCCGGGAGTTCCTGTTCGGTGGCGCGGGTGGTGCGGTATTCCTGGGGGCTCATGCCGCGGACGCGTTTGAACGCGGCGCTCAGGGCGAACGCGCTGCTGTAGCCGACGCGGCGGGCGACGGTGGCGACCGTGGCGTCCGGTTCGCGCAGCAGGTCGGCGGCGAGAGTGAGCCGCCAGGTCGCCAGGTAGGCCATGGGCGGCTCCCCCACCACGGCGGTGAAGCGGCGGGCCAGGCCCGCGCGGGAGACGCCGACCTTGCGGGCGAGGGACTCCACCGTCCAGGCCTGGCCCGGGTTGTCGTGGAGCAGGCGCAGGGCGGGGCCGACGGTGGCGTCGGACTGGGCCCGGTACCAGGCGGGGGCGCCGGCTCCCGGTTCGGCGAGCCAGGTGCGCAGCACGCTGACGAACAGCAGGTCCAGCAGGCGGTCCAGGACGAGTTCCTGGCCGGGTTCGTCGCGGCCTATCTCTTCGGCGAGCAGGGCGACGAGTGCGTTGTCCTCGGCGCCGGCGGGGCGTACCAGGAGGGTGGGCAGGGCGTTGAGCAGGCGGCGGCCGATTTCGCTGGGGGCCTGGTAGGTGCCGCTGAGCATCACGGAGGAGCCCTGGCCCAGTTCGTCGCCCCAGGTGCGCACGCCGAGCGCCATGGTGTCGGTGACGTCCTCGCCTTCGGTGGTGTTGCAGCGCTGTTCGGGGCCGACGACGATCTGCACGCCGGTGTCCTGCGCGTCGGCGATGGTGTACGGGTCGGGGCCGCGCAGTACGGCGACGTCGCCGGGCCGCAGCAGTGCGGGGGTGGATCGGTCGGGCAGGACCCAGGCGTCGCCGCGGACCATGGTGACCAGGGAGATGGGGGCGCGGTCCTCGACGCGCAGTGCCCACGGCGGGCTGAAGACCGACTTGATCAGGAACGCGCCGCGGGCCTTGGGGCCTTCGAGCAGGCCGGTGAGAGCATCCATGTCGTACGACCCATCGCTCGGGGAGAGGGCCGTCGGGCCTCGAGGAGTGGGAAAGAGTTGCGCCCGCCCTGCCGTGCGGGGGACGTCCGGCAGGACGGGCGCAGTTTCGGGGACGCGGCGCCTTCAGTGGCGCAGCGTCGACAGTGCCCGGCCGAGGCAGAGCAGGGCGGCGGTGCAGGCCAGGGTGCGGGCCGCGTTGGAGGGCACCCAGGTTTCCTTGAACGTCCGGCGCAGGTCGGCGAGTTCGCCGACGGCCTGGGGCAGGCCGGCTGCGGCGAGGCGCTTGTTGAGGGGGACGTTGACCCGCAGGGTGAGGATCACGGCGGTGGTGTAGAGGGCGAGCGCGGCCCAGGTCCAGCGGGCGGCGGTGCGCTGCCCGATGCGGGTCAGGCGGCTGCCGGCGACGCCGGTGGCGAGGAAGGCGCCGAAGAAGACGAGTCCGAACAGGCCGTTCTCGATGGCCTCGTTGATGTTCTGCATGGCGGCCACATAGGTGTGGTCGTCGCCGCGGTCGAGTCCGGGCATGACGGAGACGTCGAAGGAGAAGTAGAGGCCGGCGCTCAGGCCCATGGCGATGGTGGCGGCGTAGAGCGCGGGCTGGGCCGTGGACATCGGTCTTCCTTCCGGCGGGCGTGCGTGGGTCGTGCGTGGGCGCGGGGGCGTGAGCGGTCGTCAGCGCGGGGCGTGAGCGGTCGTCAGCGGGGGGCGAGGACGGCGCCGAGTCCGCGTTCGTAGCGGCGGCGCAGGACGGTGCGGCCGAGCAGCCGTACGGGCGGCGGCATGGTGGCGGCGACGAGCTGCACGGAGTGCCGGTCGGCGCCGTCGAACATCCAGGGCGGCAGGTAGGTCAGGACGCCGGGGGGTGCGGTGCGCACCAGGCGCTGTTCCAGGGCGAGGTAGTCGCGGGAGGTCAGCTGCGCGAAGACGGGGAAGACGATCTTCTCCTCCTCGGCGAGGTGGTCGCCGAGGACCTGGCGGAAGTGTTCGGCGGCGGCGGGCAGTGCGGTCAGGCCGGCCGGGGTGGACAGTGCGGTGGTGACCTGGTCCATTGCCCGGTCCAGTTCGGTGTGGTCGCCGGCGATCTCGTCGGCCTGCGGTTTGAACTGCGGGTGTCGGCGCAGCAGTTCTGGCCACAGGAAGTCGTCCTCGCTGCGGTGGTGCCAGTCGATGACGTCGCGCAGGTGGCGCCACCACTGGGCGGCGGGGTCGAGGCCGCGGGCGGTGAGGCGGGGGGCCGCGGCGGTCAGCCTGTGGGCGTCGCGGCGCATGGCGATGTGCATCAGGGCGAAGCCGTGGAAGTGGCCGGGCAGGGTGTCGAGCCGTTCGCTCGACATGGGGATGCTCATGGCCGCCTCCTGGTCGGTGGGTGGTGCGGGCTGGTCCGGTGCCGCGGACGCGGGTGCGTCCGTTGGGTCCGCGTCCGCGGCACCGGCGCTCAGGGGTGGGTTCAGACGTTCCAGACGCCGCGGGCGGCGGCTTCCCGGGCGTAGTCGGCGAAGTCCTTCGGCTTGCGGCCGAGGGCTTCTTCGACGCCGTGGACCAGGTGGGCGTTGCGCCCGTCGAGGACGTTCTCGAACAGCTCGGCGAAGTCGGCCGGCAGGCCGTGCTCGACCAGGGCGGCCCGGTATTCGTCCTTGGTGATCGGGATGTACTGGATCTGGCGGCCGGTGGCCTTGGTCAGCTCTTCGGCGACGTCACGGAAGCTCAGCAGGCGCGGGCCGGAGAGCTCGTAGGTCTTGCCGATGTGCTTGGGGTCGGTGAGGGCGGCGACGACGACGTCGGCGATGTCGTCGGCGTCGACGAACGCCTCCACGGCGTCGCCGGTCGGCAGGGCGATCTCGCCGGCCAGGACGGGCTCGAGGAAGAAGCTCTCGTCGAAGTTCTGGTTGAAGAAGCTGGAGCGCACGACGGTCCAGTCGGCGCCGGACTCCTTGAGCTTGTTCTCGCCGATCACGGCGCCTTCCTCGCCGCGGCCGGAGAGCAGCACGAGGCGGGTGGCGCCCTTGGAGACGGCGAGCTTGGAGAAGGCGGCGACGTGCTCGTCGGCGCCGGGGAAGGCGAGGTCGGGGTAGTAGGTGACGTAGACGGCGCCGACGCCCTCGAGCGCGGCGTCCCATGTGGAGGAGTCCTCCCACACGAACCGCGGCTCGGCGGAGCGTGATCCGATGCGCACCGGAAGGCCTTGTGCGGTGAGCCGCTCGGCGACCCTGCGGCCGGTCTTGCCGGTGCCGCCGATCACCAGCGTCGTCTTCGTCTCGGTCGTCTGCGTGTTCTGTGTGTTCGTCATGTGATGAGTCAACTCCAGTGCGGTGAGACGAGCCATAGTCGAAGCGCTCAACTCCATAAGCGTGCGTCTCAGGAGGAGCGGGGTGCGGTGCGACCCCCGGTCAGGGTAGGCAGCACCGTGCCGGGCGGCCATGGCGTGGGGCGGTTTCTCGAGCGGGCCGCGAGCCGGTCTCCAGACCGGTGGCCGGTTCGACCGCGATGCACGGCCGATACCGCCGCGGTGCACGGAGATAACGGCGTCAATATCCCCCTCGCGCAAGCTGATCCCAGGAGCGGTCAGACACCGGTTTGATGAGCGGAGGCGATATGACGGCGCCCGCCGGCGAAGTCCCGAGCGAAGTGGTGGTGCAGAAGTACGGTGGCAGTTCGCTGGCCACCACCGAGCAGGTCCACGCCGTGGCCCGGCGCATCGCTTCGGTGGCGCGATCCGGCCGGCGTGTGGTCGCGGTGGTGTCGGCCCAGGGCAGGACCACCGACCATCTGATCCGTCAGGCCGAGGCCCTCACCCCGGCGGCGGCCGGCCGCGAACTCGACCAGCTCCTCGCCACGGGGGAGACCGCGTCCGCCGCGCTGATGGCCATGGCCGTTCATCGCACGGGCGTCTGCGCCACGGCCTTGTCGGGAGCACAGAGCGGCATCCTGGCCACCGGGCCGCACGGTTCGGGAATCATCGTCGCCATCGACACCGAACGCATGTGGCGGCTTCTGGAGTCCGGCCGGGTCGTGGTGGTCGCGGGGTTCCAGGGAGTCACCGCCGACGGGGACGCCATCACCCTCGGCCGCGGTGGATCGGACACCACTGCGGTCGCCGTGGCCGCCGAACTGCGCGCCCGTCACTGCGAGATCTACAGCGATGTCGCCGGCGTGCTCACCGCCGACCCCAGGATCGTTCCCCACGCCCGGCTCATGCCCGACATCGGCATCGACGTCATGGCCGAGATGGCCTTCGCCGGCGCGAAGGTCGTGCATTCCCGCGCGGTGGAGCTCGCGGACCTCTACGGAGTCGACATCCATGTGGGTCACTCCGCCGCGGCGCAGGCCGGCACCCGGATCCACAAGAGAGACGGAGAGGACATGCTCGAGGCCAAGGCTGCCGTCATGGCGGTCGTGGACGACCAGGACATCGTCCGGGTCACCCTGCACACCACACAAACCCGTGAGGACCCCGCCCTGGCGGTCTTCCGGATCCTCGCCCAGCAGACCGTGCCTGCCGACATGACCACGGTGGTGGAGCGGCCGGGCGGCGGCCGGACCATCGGGCTCACCGTCAGCCCTTCCCATGTCCCTTTGGTCCGCGAGGCACTGACCGGCAGTGAGGTGCCCCTGCGGATGGAGGTGGACGACGAGATTGCCAAGGTGTCGATCGTCGGCAAGGGCCTGCTCAGTCGCCCCGAGTACGCGGCCAGGCTGCTCGCTTCGCTCACGGCGTCCGGCATCACCGCACGCTGCCTGTCCGCCTCGCAGCTCCGTGTGTCGGTCACCGTGCCCAGCGGCGAGACGCGGCGCGCGGTGGGCGTGCTGCACAGCGAGTTCGGGCTGGACGCCGTCACCGATTCCGCCTCACTCCGGCTCGCCCGCAGAACCTGACATCGATCGGAAGCGCTCATGCCCGTCAACACTTCGGTGATCAATCACTCGTTCGCCCGGAAGCTCCGTCTCCAGCGGCTGTACCGTCACGATCCTGACCGGCTGCTCATCGTCCCTCTCGACCATTCCGTCACCGACGGGCCGCTGACCGGCGGGAACCGTCTCGACACACTCGTGGGCCAGCTCGCGTCGCACCATGTCGACGGCGTGGTCCTGCACAAGGGCGCGTTGCGTTACGTCGATCCGGAATGGTTCACCCGGACCTCCCTGATCGTGCATCTCAGTGCCAGCACGGTCCACGCGCCCGACCCCGACGCCAAGTACCTGGTGGCGAGTGTCGAGGAGAGTCTGCGGCTGGGAGCCGACGCGGTCAGCGTCCACGTCAACCTCGGCTCCGACGAGGAGCGGAACCAGATAGCCGACATGGCCACGGTGGCGGAAGCCTGCGACCGCTGGAACGTGCCACTGATGGCCATGATGTACCCCCGCGGCCCGAAGATCGAGAATCCGCGCGATCCGGCGCTCGTCGCGCACGCGGTGCAGCTGGCGACCGACCTGGGCGCCGATCTCGTCAAGACCCTTTACGTCGGCTCCGTTCCCGAGATGTACGAGATCACGAGCACGTCGTCGCTGCCGGTGGTGGTGGTCGGCGGGCCGCGCAACCGTGACACGGCCGCCACCCTCGCCTATGTCGAGGAAGCCCTGGACGGCGGTGCTGCGGGAGTCGCCATGGGGCGCAACGTCTTCCAGGCGCCGGATCCCGGCGCGATGGCGGACCGGCTGTCCGGCCTCATCCACGGCAGGAAGCCGGCCCGGCCGGCCAAAGGAGCCGCGGCGGCCTGAGCCGGTCGCCGCAGGCCGCACCGCACTTTCCCTTTCCGACCTTTTCACGACCCGACGCGAACCAAGGAGTCCTTCGGTGAAGATCAGTTGGCTCGACATCCGTTCCCTGGGCGAAGCCCGTGGCGCCATCGTCCAGGAGGCCCTGCACCACCGGGTCGAGGCGATCGTCGCGGACGACCCCGCGGACCTGCGGGACCTGCCCCCCACGGTGGCCAAGGTGCTGATGCCGGTGGGCAAGCCCCTGCCGGAGGACTTCGGTGACGCCTCCGTCGTCATCGTCGACCCGGCGAGGCACCAGGTCACCCCCGCCGAACTCGCCCTGATACACCCCGATCTGGAGTTCGGCCGCTTCGTCGAGATCGTGGACGCGCCCACGCTCGAGGACGCGTGCGAGTCGGCGCGTACGGAGAAGTGGAGCGTGCTGCTGTTCCGCGACCCGACGAAGATCCCGCTGGAGATCGTGATTGCCGCCGCGGCCCGGGCCACCGGTTCCCTGATCACGGTCGCCCAGGACGTCGAGGAGGCGGAGATCATCTTCGGTGTGCTGGAGCACGGCTCCGACGGTGTGATGATGGCGCCGAAGGCGGTCGGTGACACCGCTGCTCTCAAGCGGGCGGCCGAGGCCGAGGTGCCCAATGTCAACCTCACCGAACTGCGCGTCGTCGAGACCAGTCACATCGGTATGGGTGAGCGCGCGTGCGTCGACACCTGCACCCACTTCCGTGAGGACGAGGGCATCCTGGTCGGTTCGCACTCCAAGGGCATGATCCTTTGCGTCAGCGAGACCCACCCGCTGCCGTACATGCCCACCCGGCCCTTCCGGGTCAACGCTGGTGCCATCCACTCCTACACGCTGGGCAAGGACGAGCGCACCAACTACCTGAGCGAACTGAAGGCCGGCAGCAAGGTCACCGCCGTGGACATCAAGGGCAACACCCGGCTGGTGACGGTCGGCCGGGTGAAGATCGAGTCCCGGCCGCTCATCTCGATCGACGCCGAGTCACCCGACGGACGGCGGGTCAACCTGATCCTCCAGGACGACTGGCATGTGCGGGTTCTGGGTCCGGGCGGCACCGTCCTGAACAGCACCGAGCTGAAGCCGGGCGACACCGTGCTCGGGTACCTGCCGAGCGAGGACCGTCATGTCGGTTACCCGATCAATGAGTTCTGCCTCGAGAAGTAGCTCCGGCCGGCGGTGCACCTCCCGCCCGACGCCGCAGGCCGTGCCCCCTCCGTTCCAGGGGGCACGGCCTGCGGCGTTTCAGGGCATGGGAGAGGAACACGGGGAAGGAGGGCGACGGCACACAGCACCGCCACGGCTCCGGCGAACGCGAAGACGGCGCAGTTCCCCCCGGCTCCTCGGCTCACCAGCGCCCCGCCCGCCCAGGGGAGGCCACCGCCGCCCCGGCCGGGCCGATGCCCGGCGACCCGGCCGAGGCCCCGGGGACTCGCAGCGGCCGGGGCGCGCGTCGGGGGTGTGCGCGCGCACGACAGAGCCGGACAGCGGGAGGGGGAATCGCTGTCCGGCGCTGCCAGGGGCCCTACTTGTCGTAGCGATACCACTTCGTGTGGTCGATGAGGTCCTTGGGGGTCATCGTGTGCCAGGGACCGAGGGGGGTGTTCAGGTCGGGAACGTCCCTCGTGTCGGTCTGCGGCAGGTAGTGCGGCACGTCGGGGTGCCGCTGCTGCCACAGCGCCCAACACCGGTCGATCATGCAGTGGTTGAGGAAGAACACCGGATCGTTCGGGGAGCCGATGTACATCATGTGCCCGCCGACCCAGACGTGGCCGGCCGCGTGCAGCTTGCCGACCGTCTTCTCCCAGGGGAACTTGGTGTAGCCCTCCAGGTGGTTGCGGAAACTGTTGAACGGCTCCTGCCCGCCCGAGGTGTGGTTCCACGGTGGGCAGTCGTAGACCGGGAGGGCGAGGGTGTCGTCGAGTTCCTCGGGGGTCGGCAGCCTGTCGGTGAGGGTGGCCATGTCCCGTACGAGGTAGTCGCGGTCGTCATGGGTGTAGTGGCCGTTGAGGGCCGGGTTCTCGTCGCCGACCGGCACGACGCTCACATTCAGTACCCAGCCGTTGTCCCTGGCGAAGGGACCGGTCATCACGCGCCGGTCGCCGGGGCGCCCGTTGCCGCCCATGAACGTCTCGTCCCACAGGGGCGAGTCCTCACCGTGGTCGATGGACCAGTCCCAGTACGGAAGGGTGACGCGCGGGTCGACCTTCTGCAGTTCCCGCTCGAACCTCAGCAGGTATTGGCGGTGCCAGGGCAGGAATCCGGGGTTGATGTGACCGAGCCGCTTGCCGGTCTCCTTGTCGAGGTAGTCCGTCGAGTTGATTTTTATGTGCAGGGCGACGAACTGGTCGTATATCCCTCGTCTCTTGATCTCGCGGACAGCGTGGACGAAGCGGCGCTTCTCCTCGTCGCTCATGTCCAGGTGGTTCTTGCGGACGTGCACCATGTCGGGTCGTTCCCTTCGCTGCAGCGCTCAGACGTGGGTGATGTGGGAGCCGTGGCCCGAAGGCAGCAGGGCGGCGCCGCGCAGTTCCTCGACGGCGCGGCGGGCGGCGTGCAGCGGAGTGGGGGCCATCTCGTAGTGGCACATGGAGCTGAGGTAGGCGTCGTCGGCGAACTTCATCAGGTGCAGGGGGCGGCCGTCGATGAACACACCGCCGCCGGCCGATGCGGCGGCGACGCGTATGGTGCGGCCCTGATAGGTCTCGGTGTGGTCGCCGGCTCCGGAGCCGGCCGCGGCCTCCCGCGCAGCGGGCGCCCCGGGCGGGAGTGCTCGGGTCGCGAAGGGGACGGCGGCCGCTGCTGCGACCAGCGCCGCCGCGGACGTGGCGGTGATCGCCTCTCGCCTGGTCAAGGACATGCTTCGGTGCCTTTCTGACTGAGGGGCAGGAACGGCGGCCGCTTCTTCACTGCTGGGCGGCCACGACACCCTTCGGCTCCAGGAGGAACTGGGTGTAGTTGTCGTCGTGCGGAATACCTGGGACGGCGGTCCACGGCAGGACGTGTCCGCGGGTCACCTTGCGTACGCTCGGTTCGCGTACGGCGGCCTCCGCCAGCTCGGTCCGATTGGTCAACAGGTTCAGGACCAGGGAGTCGCGCAGCGGCCGCAGTCCGTCGGATGCCGTCCAGGGCGCGACCACCACGAAGGGGAAGGGCAGTTCCGTACCGACGGCCGGGTGGTCGGCCCGGTCGGCGGAGAGCACCAAGGGGCGCAGCAGGAACGATCCGTCTTTCAACGGGACGACTGTCTCGCCGGTGTCGAAGCGGGCACTGTGGTCGGTGAGTTCGAAGCGCAGGGCGGCGACCTGTTCGCGTATCCTCTGCGCCCGGCTCCGGTCGGCGACGAGCAGCGTGGCCTTCTCCTCCGTGGCGGTCAGTGACGGCAGGAGACTCAGGTGCTCGGCGAGCCGGTCGGCCACCTGTTCCACCGGGCGGGTGGTGAGGACGGCGGAGAGGTTGGTGCATCGTGTGCCGCCGTCGAAGGAGGCCGACAGCGCCAGGTGTCGCACCGTCGAGTCGTCGAGGTCCTGGTCGAGCAGGGCCTTGGTGCGGCCGGGTCCGCGCACCGCGACCGAGTCACGGTGCTGCCACTTGGCCACGGCACGGTCACCGCCGTAGATGATGCTGCGGTCGGCCTCCTGCAGCAGGAAGTCGCCGGTGCGGTGGGAGCAGGGCAGGAACGCCGCCTTCGTGGGGGGCAGTCCCGCGGCCAGCAGCGCCGACAGGAGCCGGCGGGGTGTGAACGGGTCTCGGCTGCCCGGTTTGACCAGCACGCTGTAGCCGTGGAACAGGGCCTGGACCCAGGAGACGTTGGGCACGGGGTGGTTGCTGGCCATCACCGCGGCAAACACCCTTCCCCGGGGGACCCAGTGCGTCTCGAAGCCCTGGCCGAAACCGGTCGGGGGCAGTTCGGCGGCCGTGGTCCGGGGCAGTTCCTCGATCTCGGTCACCAGGTCCTTGACCGACAGCCGTACCGCTGCCGCCGTCAGTCCGGTGGCACTCGAGACCCTGGCGGCGTAGTCCTGCGGGCTCTCGCCCTCCAGCGTCCCGGACGCGAACAGGCGGGCCGCGGCGGGGAAGAGTCCGGCGTCCGGCGCCCTGCCGTCCGCATGCTCGCGGATGTCGTTGAGCGCCGCGAGCGCCAGCAGCCGGGGCGCGTTGCCGATGTCGGCGAGATCGCCGCCCGTGACGCCCGGCAGCCGGGTGCGGTCGGAGCTGGTCACCGTCCGTCCGCAGATGTGCGGGTCGATCGGGATCAGAGCTGTCGCGGTGGCCATCAGTACACCCCCTCGATGATGGGTACGTCATCGAGTGCGCGGTATGTCTGGACGTCGGCGAGACCGTCCACGCTCGAGCCGGGGCGCGGCCTGATCCGTACCGCGGTGTCCCGCTCCGCGATGTTGGGCAGGAACATCTCCTCGGTGACCGCATGGAGCCGGACCCTGCCGCGCTCTCCGTACGCCACGGGCCGGCCCTTTTCGTCGACGAGCTCGAGCCTGGTCGTGTCGGGGAAGGGTTCGAAGACGCAGGGATGGCCGTCGCCCTGGGCGGGGACGCGCTGGGGCGCCACGCCCATCAAGCTGTTGCCGTAGATCCCGACGACCGCGGTGTCGGGGAAGAAGGTCTCGTCCAGCTGGCGCAGGCTCTCGGCGCTGATGGACGTGCCCGCCCAGATGATCGCTTCGGCCTTGTCCCTCACCAGCCGGTGCAGCCGGGGCCGGGCGCAGATGGCCTCGAGAAGCGGCGGGGTGGTGTTGAGGACGGCGACGTCCTGGGTTTCGAGGATCGTCTGCGCCTGGTCGAGCAGGTGCTGGACGTATTCGTCCGCGTCGTCGGCGCGGCCGGCGGCGAGCAGCCGTTTGACCCAGCGCGGGTCCAGGTCGACCGTGTAGAGGACACCTCCGCCGAGTGCGGCGTAGCGCGACACGTCGTAACCGATGACATGCGGGCCGCCGGGGCCGAGGTGCAGCCAGTTCCCGGTCGCCGGGACGCCGGTTTCGATGAGCCGGTCCCTGGCCCACTCCAGCATCCGCGCCCGGTATCCGCTGTCCACGATGCGCTTGGGGTCGCCGGTTGTGCCGCCGGAGTCGTAGACGCGGAACGGCCGGTCCTGCAGTCCTCGCGGTATCAGTTGCCGAGCGGGGACGGTGCGCAGTTCGGTGCTGATGTCGGGGAAGCGGGTGAGGTCGGTCATGGTGTGGACCTCGGTGACGGGGTCGAAGCCGAGTGAGTCCCGCTTGCCGAGCCAGAAGGGGGAACCCGTGTCGTCGCCGAAGTGCCAGGCCATCGACTTGCGTAGGTGGCTGTCGAATGCTGAATCGGTGGTTGGTGTCATGCCTCTCGTGCTCTCCTCGTCACGTACGACCGGCTCACGTCATCGTGGGGCAGCTGTCTATCGCCGCTGTATCGGCCGGGTTCTGTCCCCTCCTGCCGGCATCGTCCGAGGTCTGTCCGGCGGATCGGGGCCGGACAGACCCGGAGCGCTCAGGCCGGTCGCCTGGCCAGGGTGAGGGCGACCAGACCGGCGACGAGCGGGAAGGCGGCGATGACGCCGAGCGAGGTGGACAGCGACATCGACTTGGCGAGTGCTCCCACGGTCGCGCTGCCGACTCCGCCGCCGACGAAGAACGACAGGTTGAGCAGGCCCATGGCCCCACCGCGCAGGGCGGGTTCGACGCGCTGGGACATCAGCGCCGTGGTGACGACCTGGGTGACGGCGAACGCGGCGAATCCCAGGGAGGCGCCGATGATCAGCTGGGCGGGGCCGCCGGACGTCAGGGTGCCGGCAAGCACCCCGGCGGTCGCGCCGGCGATGGCCGCGAGGAGCCGGCTGCCGCCGTCGTTGCCGGAGGTCAGTCCGCCGGCGGCACGGGACAGGAGCGCACCCAGTGCCGCGCCCGGCAGAAGCCAGACGCCGACGGCGAGGACGCTCCAGCCGTGCTCGCGGACCAGCAGTTGCGGTACGGCGTACATGGCGGCGAACAGCCCGCCGTAGACGCCGATGCCGACGACGGCGGCCCGCAGGAAGACGCTGTCGGTCACCAGCCGGCGGGGGACGAAGGACACCGGCGACGTGCGGGTGCGCCACACGAGGCCGGCGGCGCCGAGTACCAGAGCGGCTGTGATGCCGACGACCAGCGGGGCCGGCAGACCGAGCGCGGATGCCTGGATCAGCAGCAGGAACGAGGTCGCTGCCACGGTGAGCAGGGACGCACCCAGCAGGTCCATGGGGCGGCCGGAGCCGCGCCGGGCGGCGTGGCGCAGGCACAGGGGGACGGCGAGCAGGGAGAACACCGGCAGGACGAGGGTGAGCCGCCATGTCAGCCACTCGGTGAAGACCCCTCCGACGAGGGTGGCGCCGGCGGAGAAGAAGGCCATGGTCGCTCCGAAGCCGGCGAGGACCTTGGGTCGGTCGGCGGGCGCCGAGGCGGCGGACAGGGCCAAAGCGCCGGACGCCATGGCGCCGGAGCCGGCGGCGAGGACGAAGCGGCCTGCCACCAGGGTGCCCAGGTCGGGTGCGACGAGGCAGATGAGGGCGCCGACGGCGAGGACGAGCGAGCCGAGGAGCAGGGAGGCGCGCACGCCCTTGGTGTCGGCCAACCGCCCGAACAGCGCTGTCCCGACGCCGAGGGCGAGGGCGTGGGCGGTCAGGACCCAGCCGGTGGCCGAGCCGGTGGTGCCCAGGGCTTCCGCCACGTCGGGCAGGGCGACGCCTGCGGCGGTGACGCCGAAGACGACAGGGCCGAAGAGAGCACCGTAACGCAGGCCTGCGGAGCGGGCGCTGACGGTGGTTCCCTGGGGAGCGGAGGCCGCGGTCGTGGGCGCGGCCGGCTTGGCGTTCATGGATAGTCCTTGTCTGGTCGGTCGGTGGGCGGTGTCCGGCCGGCAGCAGGGGCGCGCCGGCGGGCCGGGCTGCCTAGGAGCGGGGTGCGATGGTGTGGCCGATCCGGAAGAGGTTCTGCGGGTCGTAGGCCGCCTTGACGCGCGCCAGCCGTTCCAGCGTGGGCCGGTCGAAACTTTCGGCGGCCGCTTCGGCGGTGTCGGGGCCCGCGAGGAAGTTCAGGTACCTGCGGCCGGTGCCCCACGGGCTCATCGCGGTCAGTACCTGGTCGGGCGAGGAGGGGCGGGAGAGGGTGGACAGGACGAACGCACCATCGCGGCCCACGGCGTTCGGGATCTCGGCGGGGCGGGAGAGCGCGCCCCCGAGCTGGCGCACCTCGACCATGGGATCGGTGCACGACGACTCGGCGCCCACCAGGGCCAGCAGGTTCTCCACCGCGTCGTGGTCCAGCCGGTCCAGGACGATGTTGCGCTCGTGGTAGGGCATCGGTTCGGTCGGGTCGTGGTGGATGTCGGCGACCGCTGAGTAGGGCATCTCCCCCACCGTGTCGATGAGGGCCGGGCCGACGGCGCGCAGTGGCCGCACCAGCCGTTCGCCCTCCTCCTCGGAGCCGGTGAAGGCGATGCGCAGATGCGCGGCGAGCCGTCCTCGGGGGTAGCCCGGTGCGACCGGTTCGGGCAGCCGCAGCAGCGCCACGGACGAGGTCATCTCCTCGGGAACGTGCTGCGTCCAGCGCTGCCAGGTCCGCAGGAGCCGGCCCGCCAGCTCGCCGGCGAAGTAGATGCCGCCGCCGTACAGTCGCTGCACCGGCATCAGGCGGAACTCGAGGGCGAGGACGATGCCGAAGCTGCCCTTGCCGCCCCGCAACGCCCAGAAGAGGTCGCTGTGCTGATGGGGTGTGACCCACCGGATCCGGCCGTCGGCGGTGACGATCCGGATGCGGGTGACGTGGTCGGCGGCGTAGCCGTAGCGGCGTCCCAGCGGTCCGAGGCCGCCGCCGAGCGTGTATCCGACGACGCCTACGAGAGGGGACGAGCCGTTGAGCGGGGCCAGGTCGTGGTACGCGGCGGTGGTGATGACCTGATGCCACTGGGCGCCGGCCTCGACGTGCGCGATGCGGGCGAGGGGGTCGACCGTGACCGTGTTCATCCTGCGGGTGGTGACCAGCACGCCGTCCTCGGCGGGCGCCGCGATGCCGTGGCCGGTGGCCTGGACTCCGACGGGAAGGCCCAGTTCGGCGCCGAAGGAGACCGCAGCGGCGATGTCGTCGCCGGTGACAGCCGCCACGACGATCGCGGGCCGGTGCTGCGCGATCAGGTTGAAACCGGAGAGTTCGGCGTCGTAACCCGCGTCACCCGGTAGGAAGATCTCACCTTTGAGACGGCCGATGAGACGGCCGACCTGCTCTTCGGAGATGACGCGGCCTGCTGCGTTCTGTGCCACCACGTTGCTGTCCCTCCCTGCTGTGCGTTCCGCGCCCGTACTCGACTCGCTGTGCGGGCGCCCGACCAGCAGTCTTGTCCCGGCGGGAAGGACCTCCCATCCCCCTTCACCCAGGGCAACGGCCTTGTGTCACCCCCTCAGCTGAGGGGGTGACACAAGGCCGTTTCGATCGCTCCCGCCCCGTGCGGGGCGGCCGTTCAGCGGCGCTGCCGCGACACCCGGCTCTGTTCCTCGCGCAGCACGGCGATCTCCTGCTCCAGCAAGGTGATCCGGTCCTCCATGCTCAGCGGGCCCAGGCCCGGCGCGCACTCCTCGGGGCCGGCCGGGCGCTCGGGCATGCTTCCCACGATCGGCTCGGCCGGCCACGGGCCTGAGGGGCCGTCGTCCAGATCCCCTACGAGAATGCTGTGTTCGACGCTGCGCAACCGCTCGCCCGGCTCGATGCCGAGGTCTTCGACCAGGCGCCGGCGGGTCTCGCGGAACAGGGACAGCGCTTCTGCCGTGCGGCCGCAGCGATGCAGCGTGATCATCAGCTGGGCGCACAGCGTCTCACGGAACGGGTGCTCGGCCACATGCTGGGTCAGCTCACCCACGATCCGCCGGTACTGGCCCAGTTGGAGTTCGAGTTCGAACCGGCACTCGAGTGCGGCGGACCGGTCCTCGTGGAATTTGAGGGCACTTGATTCCAGCAGTGCGCTGTCCAGGCCCGCGCCGATCTGTCCCCGCCACATCTGCAGGGCGTACCGCAGTCTCTCCACCAGGCGTTCGCGGCACGCCGTCTTGCTCTCCGAGCGGGTCTGCGCCAGCAGGTTCTCGAAGCAGTACAGATCGATCTCGTGTTCCGGAAGCCGGAGCAGGTAGCCCGACTTGTGCGTCTCGATGGCCGCCCCGACCCGGGCCGCGGAGAACTGCCGGCGCAGCCCCGATACACAGATGCGTACCTGACTGCGGGCCGAGACGGGTGGTGTGTCGCTCCAGATCGCGGCGATCAGCCGTTCAACACCGACCACGCGATTGGCCTCGAGCAGCAGCATGGTCAACAGGATCCGCTGTCTGTTCCCTCCCAGCGGCACCTCCCCTTGCGCCCCCTGGACAACCAGCGGGCCGAGTAACAGAAACGAAGGATGCGCAGACAAAGTTCCCCCTCAACTGGATTCACGCATTCCCTTCGGCGACGCCCTTTCTCGCATCACCAACCGGGCAAGAGCTTGTAGCTCCAGCTTCTGGCAAGCATCAGGCGCTCGCTGATCTCCCGTCCGAGCCGTGCCATTTCCTCGAGAGCGCGAGCGCTGTCCGTCCCTCCGGCATCGAAGGCTCTGAGACCGGATCGGTCCACGAACTCAACGACGTCCACCTTCGCATGGTCATCGTCGGAAGCTACGAATACGTCCACCACCTGTCCGTCGACTTCTCCCATGAAGACGGCTTCGGCGTCCGCCGTCGCGAATGCCTTCACCCACCGTGCTTCGGGAACGGCGTGCGAGAGTTTCTCGAGCGCGCTGACGGCGGGGTCCGGCCGGGTGGGGACGCTCATGTCCACGAGCACTTTTCCCGTCAGTGTGGCGGCGTGGGCGGTGGCCAGTTCCAGGGCCTCGTCATGATCGAGAGCGAGCATCACCAGGCCGGGCCGTAGTGCCGCGGCCACCGTGGTGGGCGTGACCCTCCCCGACGTGCCCGCCATGGCCTCGGCGGCCGCCCTTCTGGCCTTGCCGGAACTACGGTCGGCCAGTAGCACCGCAGCCCCCGACAGGGCGGCCCGGTGGGCGATCGCCCGTCCCATGCAGCCCGCCCCGATGATCCCGATCCGCATAATTCGGCTGCCCCTCCGCTGCCGTCCGACCAGTGACGCCGACGCGTGGAACTTCTTCTCGATTCTGCCCGGAATCGGGACCCGCGCGGCGTCGCCAATCTTTCGTTTCGGTGGACAGTTTCCCATCCCGCATTCAAGGGGTCCTAAGGGATTCCCTGACCCAAAACAGCCGCCACACCCGGCGCGCCGGGCCGGATGTGGCGGCGAAGTGGGGAAACAACAGCAGGACACCTACGGGAGCGGTTCCAGCCATTTCCCGGGCAGGAATACCGAAAATCGCGCGTGCGCTCATATTCGGCCCCGCTGTGACGCGTTTTCGGCTGCGGGCGCGGCCGTTCTTCGGTTCCGGTCGCTGCGAAGACGCCGAAGGGGAAGGGGTGGGTCAGACGTTGTGGACGCGGACCATGCCGTCCTCGGCCAGCGGGGCGTAGTACTCGGTGAACAGCTTGCCCACCAGTTCGCCGCGGGTGGAGACGCCGACCTTCTCGAAGATCGCCTTGATGTGGTCGCGGACGGTGTGCGGTGACAGGTGGAGGTGCTTGGCGATCTCTCCCGTGGGCAGGCCGCGGGCGATGCACTGCGTCACTTCCGTTTCCCGGCCGGTCAGTTCGTAGGCGTCGACGATGAGGGGAACGATCTCGGACGTCTTCGCCGGCTCGATCACCACGGCGGACGGTCCCAGTGTGCCGTCGGCGTCACGGAGGCACGAGGCGTGACACACCAGCCAGCGTCCCGACCGGGTGCGCACCCGGACCCGGGCCTGGCCGCGGTCGCGTTCCTGGGCGATGGCGCGGGCCTTCATCGCCGTCGACTGCACCCACGCCGGGACGCGGAGGTCCATGTGCGAGGGTGTCGAGGGTCCTTCGGGCAGGTCCCGCAGGTGTGTACGGGCATCGTCGTTGGCCGACAGCAGCAGGCCCGACGGGGCGAACAGCAGCAGGCCCGGTCCGTAGGGGGCGTCCGGGAGCGGCTGCGGGGACGGTGAGGGTTCGGCGAACGAACGCAGCTTGCGGGCCAGGGGCGTGATGAGCGACGCGACGAGCTTGGTGTCGGTGGCCTGGAACGCTTCGCGGCCCTTGGCGCGGAAGAGACTGATGTGCCCCTGGGGCTGCCCGCCGATGCGCAGTACGGCGCGCAGTTCGTCCTGGAGTCCGCGTGGGCGCATGAAGTCCTGGTAGAGGGTGCTGCGGGCCGGCAGGTCGCCGGTCGCCTGGCGCAGCCCCGCGACGGGGACGGCCGCGCGGGTCAGATCGCGGAAGAGGTTCACGTTCTCGGTGAACAGTTCGCTTTCCCAGTAGACGGCGCAGCCCCCCTCGTCGAGATTCTCGGCGCGGATGGGGGCGGTCATCATGCCGGTCACCGGGTCGGTGACCCGCCAGACGGCGGCGTCGTACGGCAGGAGCTTGCGCAGCATGTCCGACGCCTCTTCGAACATGCCGAGGGCGTCGGTCGCCTTCGAGGTCCGGGAGAGCAGCTCGGTGCGGCCGATCTCGGTACGCGAGGAACTGGGCCTGGTCACCGCTCGATCCTCGCAGCCGCCGCAGGCCGGGCCAACCCCTCAAGTGAGGGGGTGGCCGGGCTCGAGCGGGCCTGCAGTGGTGTGCTGCGCGGCGTGGTCAGTAGCGGTAGTGGTCCGGCTTGTACGGGCCGTCGACCTCGACGCCGATGTAGGAGGCCTGCTCCGGGCGCAGGGT
>NZ_JBIWFV010000010.1:0-264045 GCF_044763255.1 Streptomyces sp. NPDC096176
CCTCGAGCTGGCCGCGTGAACATCACCGAGTTCCTGGCCAACCTCCAGGCCCAGCACGACGAGACCACGTCCCGGACCGATGAACTACGCGGCCATATCGAGCACTTGACCGCCACCCTGGCCGAGACCGAAGCACGACTCGCGGACCTGGCCACCACCCGGAAGGTCATCACCGAACTCGCACCGGCCCAAGAAGACTCCGAACCGGCAGGGTCGACCACCGCCTACCAGGCCATCGTGAACGCCTGCAATCAGCACCCCGACCAGGCATTCAAAGCCCGTGAGCTGCACGAACTCCTCGGCATGCCCACCGACGAAGCCACCGTCAACATCACCCGCAGCCGCCTCGGACGTCTCGTCCGACAAGGCTTCCTCACCCAACCCGGACGAGGCCGCTACCAGAAACGGACTTAACGTCCACTCAGTGTCAGTCGGCGCCGGGCACCAATCCCTTCGGAGTCCTCGCCGACGTCGTCACTGGTTGCCTCGACGCGGCTTGGCAGTTCGCCTGATCGGCCGAACGCCCGCGATTCATGCGGCAAAGCCCCACAAGGGTCTCTACGGTGTGCCATCGGAAGGCGCGGGTGATGCACGATGGCTGCAGGACAACAGGGGGACGCCGGCATGACGCCCACCGTGGCTGTCACCGCCGCCCGAGCGGGGGACATCGCCGCCGCGCGCCTCAAGGAACGCATTTACGCGGCCCTTTCCCTGACCGCTGTCATCGTCGCCCTGGCGGAGACCAAGCACCCCGAACACATCGAATCCGCCCTGACCGTAGCCGTGACGGCACTAGGGATCTGGCTGGCCACCCTGGTTGCTGACGAACAGTCCCACCGGGCGCTGACCAGACGCAGCGCCACCCTTCAGGAGATCCGCACCACCCTGCATGTTTCGAGTCCGCTGCTGCTCACCGCCGTGGGCCCGCTGGTGCTTATCGGGATCTCCGCTCTCGGCGCCCTGGAGCTGGAAACCGCCCTGCTGATCAGCGCAGGCGTAGAGGTAGCCACCTTGTTCCTGTGGAGCTGGCGAACCGGCCTACGCATAGGCAACAAACCCTTGAGCGCCCTGCTCTCGGGCCTCGTCGACACCCTGATCGGCATTACCGTCGTCGCCGTGAAACTCCTCGCCGGCCATTGAGGCATCCGATCCATACCCAGCAGGGTGGGTGCCAACTCGAGGTCGTGGGCACGGATACGGTCTTCGCTCCATGCCCGCACCCCGGCATGAACATGGCGAACGGCTGCCCTGTGCGACGATCAGTACCACGAACGAGCGATCATGAACCGAGAGAGAAGGGACTTAACGCCCTCTGAGGCATGACCTGGACCTCGATGTTCCTCAGTACCGCCAGCTCCAGAAGGTGATCGACGAGCTCCGCGGAAGCCTGCGCACCCCGCTGGAGCACGTGTTCCTCGATGATGAAGCTGAACGCCGTGTTCGGGCGTTCCCGCAGGAGCCGCTGCCGTTCAGTCCGCGCGGCCAGCCTCGCCTCGATCTGGTCGTCCCCGAGCGGCGGCAGGCGTTCCGAGAACAACGATCGCGCGTAGGACTCCGTCTGCAACAGGCCCGGGATCAGCCGGCACTCGTACGTGTGGAGGTTGACCGCCTCCGTCTCCAGCTGCGCCCACTGCCGGAACCAACTCGCCAGCCCCGGCCGCCGCGACAGGTGTCGTGCCGCACCGCGCAGCGCGCCGAACGCGTCCAGCACCTCCTCCGCCCGGTCGACGAACGCCGCCGGCGGGAACCGGCGGCCCTGCTCGATCGAGGCGACGGTCGGGAGGGAGTACCGCACCCTCGGTGCGAACTCCTCCTGTGTCAGTCGCGTCCGTTTCCGGAACGCCTTGACGACCTCGCCGAAGGCCTTCAAGCTGTCGGAGCTCTCCGGCTCCGCGCCGCCCCCACCCGCCGGGGCCCCGCAGGCACGCCCGCCCGCCGTCGCCTCGCCCGTCCCACCCACCACCATGCCGGCCACCTCCGCGTACGTGTCGCAACGCGCCCATCGTCACGCTTCGTCACGCGTACCGTCCACTGTTCGTACCCGTACGCTGACTCAGCGTACGGGGCGAGAATCTGGAGAACCGGTATATGCCCAGGCCAGATTGGCCGCATGACGATCCCCACCACGCCCGCAGCCGCCGACGCCGTAGCCGCCGCCCGAAGCCCGCTCACCGTACGTGTGTTCACTCAGCGGTTCAGCTCCACGCCACGCGGCGCGCGCCTCGCCCGGCATCTCGCCGTCCATCAGCTGGACCGCTGGGGTCTGCCGCACGGCAGTGAACTCTCCGACGCGGCAGCCCTGATCGTCGCCGAGCTGACGGCCAACGCCGTGACGCACGGTCGCGTGCCCGGCCGGGACTTCGAACTCACACTGACCCGGGCGCCCGGCGCGGTCCTGCGGATCGAGGTGTCCGACACACGGGGCGAGCGACGGCCGCCCACCCCGGGCACCCTGGCCGCACCAGGACCGGCCGAGGACTCCGGGCGCGGTCTGCTGCTCGTCGAAGCGCTGGCCTCCCGGTGGTGTGTGTACGACCGCGTACCCGTGGGGAAGACGGTCCGGGCCGAACTCGACCTGCAAGGCCGGTAAGGCCTGTGAAAATCGGTGTTGTTGAACCGGGTGGTCTCCCTACACTCGGCTCGCGCGGTGCACACGGCATCGCAGCGCGTATCGACGAAAGAGGGGAGCTCGGCCATGCGTTGTTGCCATGCCGCCGTTGCTCCCCGGTCACGCTACGACGTGATCCTGGTGTCTTCGTCCTTCCGGTGCCGGCTGCGCGGCCGCCACCGGACGTCCGTGACGAACGCCTGAACCCTGCTCCGCCTGCTTGCTGCCTGACCGCCTGCCCGGTCGGCGACCGTCGCGTCGCCGCACCCGAACGCCCTGATGCGTCGACGGCCACGGCAGGGGCAGCGCAGGCGCACAACCGAACTGCTTCGTCCGGGAATTGCGCTGCCCTGCTCACCAACACCCGAAAGGCCATGGGCCGTGCGTACCGACCTCCGACACCGTTCCGCCAGTCAGCTGACCCGCGTCCGAAACCTGGGCATCCTCGCCCACGTCGACGCAGGCAAGACCACCGTCACCGAACGGATCCTGTATCTCACCGGCGCCACCCACAAACGCGGTGAGGTCCACGACGGGACGACCGTCACCGACTTCGACTCCCAGGAGCGCGATCGTGGCATCACCATCTTCGCCGCGGCGGTGAGTTGTGTCTGGGACGGCCACCGCATCAACCTGATCGACACACCCGGCCACGTCGATTTTTTCGACGAGGTGGAGCGGTCACTGCGGGTGCTCGACGGTGCGATCGCGGTGTTCGACGCCGTCGCGGGAGTCGAACCGCAGAGCGAGGCGGTCTGGCGGCAGGCCGACCGGCACGCGGTCCCCCGGATCGCGTTCGTCAACAAGCTGGACCGTGCCGGCGCGGACCTCGACTCGGCGGTCTCGTCGATCAGGGAACGCCTGCACACGGTTCCTCTGGTCGTTCAGCTGCCCATCGGGCAGGAGGACGAATTCACCGGAGTGGTGGATCTGCTGCGTATGCGCGCGCTGATCTGGCGGGCCGGCGGTGACACGAACAGGGCCGGCGGCGACACGTACGAGGAAGGTCCGGTGCCCGAAGCCCTGCGCGAGGAGGCGGAACGACGCCGTCGTCTGCTGGAGGAGACGGTCGCCGAACTGCACCCGATCGCGCTGGAGGAGTTCTGTGAGCGTTCGACACTCTCTCCGCAGACGCTGACCGGGGCGCTGCGCGACCTGACGCACAGCGGAGAGGGCGTCGTGGTGCTGTGCGGCTCCGCGTACCGCAACTGCGGTGTCGAGCCGCTGCTGGAAGCTGTGGTGGCCTACCTGCCGTCACCGCTGGACGTGCCGCCGGTACGCGGCACCCACGCCGGCGCGGAGCAGGAGCGGGAAGCCGACGAGGCCGCGGCGTTCGTGGGGCTGGTGTTCAAGGTGAACTCCACCAGCACCGGGCGGCTCACGTATGTGCGCGTGTACGCGGGAACGATCGAGAAAGGAGATGCCGTGCTGGACGTGGGCGCCCGCCGCCCGGAACGGATCGGCCGCATCCTGCGCGTCCAGGCCGACCGGCATGCGGAGATGGACCGGGCCGTGGCCGGGGACATCGTCGCCGTGGTCGGGCTGAAGGCCGCCCGTTCCGGTGCGACGCTGTGCGCGCCGGCCGCGCCGCTGCTGCTCGAACCGCCCACCGCGGCGGATCCGGTCGTCTCCGTGGCGGTGGAGGCCCGTCGGCGCCTCGACACCGACCGGCTGGCGTCGGCGCTGGCCCGACTGGTGGAGGAGGATCCGTCCCTCACGGTCCGCACCGATCCCGAGACCGGTCAGACGGTGCTGTCGGGCATGGGCGAGCTGCACCTCGAGGTCGCGGTGGAGAAGATCCGCCGAGCCCAGGGGCTGGACGTCGGCGTCGGCCGGCCGCAGGTGGCGTACCGCGAGACCGTTGTCCGCGGCGTGTCCGGGCTGGTCCACCGGCACGTCAAGCAGGACGGCGGCGCCGGTCAGTTCGCCCATGTCGTGCTCGATGTCGAACCACTGGAGACGGGCACGGAGGGCTTCGTGTTCCGGTCGACCGTCACCGGTGGGCGGGTGCCGCAGGAGTACGTCCGCGCCGTGGAGGCCGGGTGCCGGGACGCCCTCGCAGAGGGCCCCCTCGGCGGCCACCCGGTGACCGGGCTGCGAGTGACCCTGTGCGACGGGGCCACGCACTCCAAGGACTCGTCCGAGATGGCGTTCAAAACGGCGGGCCGGTTCGGGCTGCGGGAGGCACTGCGCTCGAGCGTGATGGCTCTGCTCGAACCGGTGGTCGAGGTCACGGTCACCGTGCCCGACGACGCCGTGGGCGCGGTGCTCGGCGACCTGGCGGCGCGGCGCGGCCGGGTGTCGAGCCAGGCGGCGCGGTCCGGCACGGCGGTGGTCACCGCGACGGTGCCGCTGGCCGAGTTGTTCGGCTACGCGTCCAGGCTGCGCAGCCGCACCCAGGGCCGTGGAACCTTCACGTCCCGCGCCGTCGGCCATGCGCCGGCACCGGCATCGGTGTCCGGCGGGACGCCGGTGCGGAACGGGACGCCGGCGTAGAACCAGGGACGGCCCCGCCTACGGGGGGCGGGGCCGTCCCGCGGGCGGCAGGCGCCTGCGACCGGGAGCCGATCAGCAGGTGGGCCCGCATGGGGGCCGGCGGAACAAGGTGGCGCCGACGGTGTCGCCGGTCCACAGGTAGGTGACGGTGACCCAGCCGTTGTCGTCGAGGCCGACGCCGTAGAAGGTGCCGTCGGCGAGATCGATGCCCGCCGGGTTGAGGACTTCGCGGCCGAATCCGTCGTGTCCGCCGTTGTAACCGTCCTCGTACGCGGCCTGCGCCTCCGGCATGCCTCGGGGGAGGTCCTTGAAGGTCTCCCGTACGGACGACGGGTTCCAGTGGTCGTCGTGGGTGTTCCACGGTCCGACGTCCCACACCGGTGCCGTCTCGCACCGCGCGGGGCCGCAGACCCGTACCGAATACTCGTCGCTGCCCTTGGGTGACAGACCGCGGCGGGAGGGCAGGGCGACGAAGTGGTCGTCCGGCCGGATCACATGTCCGTTGGCGGTGGTGTGGCCGACCAGGCCCTCGCGGGTCGCGAAGACGCGCGCCGTGTACGGTGCGGCGGCTGCCGTGCCGGGCCTGTCCGTCGACTCGGAGTACGCGGTGAGGCGCAGACCCCGCACGGTGGGGTTCGCGCCGCCCGGGCCGCCCTGGAGGAAAAGCCGTGCCTGTACGGAGGTGATCGTGCGCGGGAGTTCGGCCGGTGCGCCGGAACCGGCCTCCCGCCATTCGGTCCAAGGGCCGCTGCCGGTACGGCCGCGGACGTCGACGGCCACCCACGTTCCCATGGGCAGCTCGGCCTCGACGTCCGCCACGACGCGGTTGACGCCGTGGTCCAGGTGGCGCACTGCCAGTACGGCCGAGGCCTGGGCGCGTCCGGTGCCCGCTGAGGCGGGTCCGAGGCCGTTGTCGCGGATGCGCACGGTGCCGTCCGGGTGATGGATGACGTTGGAGTCGTCGGCGGTGTCGCCGCCGAGGTCCACGTCCCACCTCACGCTCCGCCGTTCGTCGGCGGGCGAACCGGCGGGCAGGAACGAACCTGCGGACGGTGGCGAATCGGGGGGCGCGGGCGAACCGGCGGGACCGGCGGACGCGCCTTCGGACCCCAGTGCCAGTGCGGTGCACGCCAGCAGCGACACCGCGCAGACAGGCAACCGCCGTCTTCCGCCCTCTCGGGTGCGGCTCGTGACGGTTTCTCGGATGCCGCGCATGGCTCGGCTCCCTTCGCCTGGGGGTGCGGTCGCGGTGGGCTCCCTCGCGAGCTTGATCAGGGGCAGGATGACTCGTTACGTTCCCGAGATCTCACAGGGCCTCCGGCTCGGCGTGTCCCGTCCGAACCGCCCCCTGCCGGACCGCTGACCGCCGCCGTCCGAGCCGCCCGGGAACGAGCACGTTCCCGGGCCGGTCACGGTCGGGGCCATGGTCAGGCCGCGTGGTCCGAGCGGCGCCCGCGGTGGCCGCGGATGATGTCCGCGTACCGGTGGCCGCTGCCCTTGATGGTCCGCCGCTGTGTCGTGTAGTCGACGTGGACAAGACCGAAGCGCTTGTCGTAGCCGTACGCCCACTCGAAGTTGTCCAGCAGCGACCAGGCGAAGTAGCCGGCCAGCGGGGCGCCCTTGCGGGCGGCGCGGGCACAGGCCGCCAGGTGTTTCTCCAGGTACCGCGCACGCTCCGGATCGTCGACGGTGCCGTCGGCACTCAGGACGTCCGGGTAGGCGGAACCGTTCTCCGTCACGTACAGCTTCCGTGCGCCGTACTCGTTCGTGAGGCGCAGCAGCAGCGCCTCGATTCCGTTCGCGTCGACCTCCCAGTCCATGCCGGTGCGCGGGACACCCGGTCGGCGCACCTGGCGTGCGTACGGCGCGGGACCGCTGGGGTCGTCGGCGACGACGGCCGGGAAGTAGTAGTTGAGGCCGAGCCAGTCGAGGGGCGCGGCGATGCTGTCCAGGTCTCCGGGGCGCTCCGGGAGCTCGACTCCGTAGACGTCGAGCATGTCGGCCGGGAAGCCGCGGCCGTGCACGGGATCGAGCCACCAGCGGTTGGTGTGGCCGTCCATGCGGCGGGCGGCGGCGATGTCCTCGGGACGTTCACCGGCCGGTTCGACGGTCGAGAGGTTGTTGACGATGCCGACCTGCGCGCCGGGCGCCGCCGCGCGGATCGCCTGGGCGGCCAGCCCGTGTCCGAGCAGCAGGTGGTAGGAGGCCCGTACGGCGGCGGTCAGGTCGGTGAGGCCGGGGGCCATTCTGCCCTCGAGGTGGCCGATCCACGCCGAGCACAGCGGTTCGTTGAGGGTGGCCCAGTGGTGGACGCGGTCGCCGAGCCGTTCGGCGAGTGCGGACGCGTAGGCCGCGAGGTGGTGGGCGGTGTCACGCTCCGGCCAGCCGCCGCGGTCCTGCAGGACCTGGGGCAGATCCCAGTGGTAGACCGTGAGGGACGGGGTAATGCCCGCCGCCAGCAGTTCGTCCACCAACTGGTCGTAGAAGTCGAGGCCCTTGCCGTTGACCGGGCCGTCGCCCTGCGGCATGACACGCGGCCAGGCGACGGAGAAGCGGTAGGCGTTCGTGCCCAGTTGCTTCATCAGTGCGATGTCCTCGTGCCGGCGGTGGTAGTGGTCGCAGGCGATGTCGCCGTGGTCGTCGTGGTCGATCTTGCCGGGGGTGTGCGAGAACGTGTCCCAGATCGACGGCGACCGGCCGTCCTCGGCGACGGCGCCTTCGATCTGGTACGCCGATGTGGCGGTGCCCCAGGCGAAGTTGTGCGGGAGCGCGGCAAGGTCGATGGGCTTGGTCACGGACGTCCTTTCGGGCGGGGGGAGGGGTCACTGGCGGGGGACAAGGTCACTTGACGGCACCGGCGGTGAGGCCGGTCACGAGGTAGCGCTGGAGCAGCAGGAAGCCGGCGACCACGGGAATGCTGACGACGAGCGACGCCGCCATGACCTGGTTCCAGTACACGTCGTTCTGCGTCGAGTAGCCCTGCAGGCCGACGGCGAGGGTCCTGGTGGTGTCGTTCGTCATGACGGAGGCGAAGAGGACCTCACCCCAGGCGGTCATGAACGCGTAGACGGCGACGGCGACAATGCCCGGGATCGCGGCCGGCACCACCACGCGGAAGAGGGCCTTCAGCGGTCCGCATCCGTCGACCAGCGCCGCCTCGTCCAGTTCGCGGGGCACCGAGTCGAAGTAGCCGATGAGCATCCAGATGGAGAACGGGAGCGAGAAGGTCAGGTACGTGAGGATCAGACCGCCGCGCGAGCCGAACAGGGCGACCCCCGTCGTGTTCCCGATGTTGACGAAGATGAGGAACAGCGGCAGCAGGAAGAGAATGCCGGGGAACATCTGGGTCGACAGCACGGAGACGGTGAACAGGCGCTTGCCGCGGAACCGGTAGCGGCTGACGGCGTAGGCGGCGAAGACCGCGATGACGACGGAGCAGACGGTCGCGGCGCCGGCCACGACGACTGAGTTCACGAAGTACTTCGCCAGCGGAATGGTCTCCCAGATGTCGAAGTAGGGGCGGACGGTCAGCCCGCTCGGCATCCAGCGGAACTCGCCGGACACGTCCTCCAGTGGCTTCAGGGAACTGGAGACCATGACGTAGACGGGCAGCAGCACGAAGCCCGTCAGCAGGGTCAGAAAGACACGCCGCGACCAGACGAAGGAACGCGGAGCCGCCATGGGGGACCTGGGCGTTGTGGTCCTAGGCATCGGAAACCTTCCTCCCGCGGGAGGTGAGCCGGAGATAGGCGCCGGTCACCAGCAGCAGGAAGACCAGCAGCAGTGCCGACATGGCGGCTCCGGTGCCGAAGTTCCAGGTGGCGAACGACGACTGGTAGATGTGGATGGAGATGAGGTTCGCCGCCTCCGGCGCCGACTTGCCGAACAGCACGAACGGCGTGTTGAAGTCGTTGAACGTCCACAGGAACAGGACGAGGACCAGCACCTGGTTGACCGGCCGCAGCGACGGCAGGGTGATGTGCCGGATCTGCTGCCACACACCGGCGCCGTCGAGCGCCCCGGCCTCGTACAGCTCCTTCGGGATGTTCTGCAGGCCCGCCATCACGATGAGGAAGGCGAACGGCCAGCCCTTCCAGACGGAGACGGTGAGCAGTGCCACAAAGCTGTTGTCGCCGATGAGCCAGAAGGACGGGGTGTCGGTGAGGCCGAGCTGATCGTGGAGCACACGGTTGATCAGGCCGTTGTCGCGCTGGAACATGAACGCCCAGGTGATGACGGCGGCGTAGACGGGCAGCGCGTACGGCACGAGGAACAGGGCCCGCAGGACGCCGCGCCCCTTGAAGGTCTCCTGCATGTAGACGGCCGCGGCCGTTCCGACAAGCCAGCACAGGCCGACGGAGGCCACGGTGAACAGGCACGTCGTCACGAACGAGCGGAGCAGTGCCGCACCGACCGGGGTGTCGAAGTCGATCGCGATCTTGTAGTTCTCCAGCGCGACCCACGGGGCCGTGCTCCAGTCGCGGAGGTAGAACTGGGTGAGCTCCTTGAAGCTCATGACGATGCCGATCACGATCGGCAGCGCGTGGACGAGGATTTCCAGGAGCAGCGCGGGGAGCAGCAGCAGGTACGGCAGCGCGGTGCGGCGGATCCGCCCGGGGCGGCGTGGGACCCGCGCCGCCCCGGGGGTGTCCTTGCGCACGCACGGCCCCCCGACGTCCCGGACAGCGGTCGTGTTCAAAGGGGTGTCGCTCACTGCTTGGGCATCTGCTGCTGGGCCTTGACCAGTTCGGCCTTCACCGACTCCGTGGTCACGGAGTTCCCCGCGGCGGCTGCGGCGAAGAGGTTCTTGACCGCGGTGCCGACGACCGTCTCGAACTGCGACTCGTTGGGGACCTGGGGGAGTGCGGTGGCGCTCGTGGCGAGCGTGTCGCGCAGCACCTTCAGCTCCGGACGGTCGAACGCCGGGTCGCCCTGGGCGGCCTTGACCGGCGGGATCGATCCGTAGGTCCCGCAGAGGATCTTCTGCTCCTCGTCGCTGGTCATGAACTTCACGAACTCCAGCGCGCCGTCGATGTTCTTGGTGTTCTTGAAGACGGCCATGTTGATTCCGGCGACCATGGAGTTGACGTTCTTGTCCAGTCCGGGAGTGCCGGACTGCACGGGGACGGGGGCGACGCCCCACTCGTCGTCGTTCATGCCCTGGGACTTGAAGGTGGATGCGGCGGCCTGCCACAGCACCATCGCGGTCTTGTCCTTGGCGAAGTCGCTCAGTGACTGGTTCTGCGCGTACTCGGCGTTGCCCGGGGCGATGATCTTGTCCTTCGCCATGAAGTCCACGTACTGCTTGACGGCGGCCACGGCGCCGTCCGAGGTGAAGTCGGGCTTGCCCTCGGCGTCGAAGAAGTCGGCGCCGTGCTGCTGCCCGAGGACGAACACCTGGTGGATGTTGTTGGACAGGTTCGAACCCTCCGCGCCCAAGGCCCACTTGCCGTCCTTGGACAGCTTCTTGCCCGTGGCGACCATTTCGTCCCAGGTGGCCGGCGGCTTCTCTATGCCGGCGTCCGCGAACATCTTCTTGTTGTAGTAGAGGGCGTACGACATCGAGTACAGGGGCACGGCGGCCGGGTCGGTGCCGGACGCTCCCGTCGAGCCGAGCGCCGCCTCCACGAAGCGGTCCTTCCCGCCGATCTTCGAGAAGTTCTTCTCGTCCCACGGCAGCAGCGCACCGGTGGACTGCAAAGACGCGGACCAGGTGTTGCCGATGTTGAGAACGTCCGGGCCCTGACCCGACGTGGTGGCGGTGAGGATCCTGTTGAGCAGATCGGACCAGGGCACGACCTCCAGCTTGACCTTGATACCGGTCCGCTCCTCGAACTTCTTCAGCTCGGGTCCGAGGATCTTCTTGTCGGCCTCGATGTTCGGCCCCTGGTTGGACGCCCAGTACGTGAGGGTCTTCGGCGACTCGTTGGAACCACCGTCCGTCGAGGTGCCGCCGCCGCACGCGGTTGCGGTGGCGAGCAGGGAGACGGCGACTGCACCACTGGCTACTGCTCGGATTCTGCGCATGGCTCCAGGTGTCCCTTTCCTTCAGGAGCGGGGTTGCCGGAGGCAGGGGCCGACGGACTGCGGCTTCAACTCCTGAACACCCTCACGGCTTAATTTAGGACGTGAGTTAAGCTCGGGCGGGCGACAGCGTCAAGAGGTGAGCGGGGACCGTCTGCCGGGACACCGCAGGTCGGAAGGGCGAAGGATGGCTGGACGGACCGGGCGGACGGTCAATGACCTGCGACGGAGCAATCGCGCCGCGGTACTGCAACGGTTGTATTTCGACGGGCCGTTGAGCCGCCACGCACTGGGCCCGGCGACAGGACTCAGCTCCGGCACCATCAGCAACGTCGTCGGCGAACTCGCCACCGACGGGCTGGTCGAGGAGGCGGGCAGCGTCGAATCCGACGGCGGACGCCCCCGCACCCTGCTGCGCGTCCTACCGGCCAGCGGCCACCTCATCGGTGTGGACGTCGGAGAGACCCGCGTCAGGGTGGAGCTCTTCGACCTGACGCTCACCGAACTCGCCCGCGATGAGCGGGCCTTGACCGGCAGCCGGTACGACGTCGAGGCGATCGTGGAACACATCCGCCACGGCATCCGCGAGGTGCTCCACCGCGCGGGCCGCACCGCCGAGCGGCTCATCGGTGTCGGCGTCGGCGTCCCCGGGATCGTGGCCCGCACGCCGGAGCGCGGAGCGATCGTCCACGGCCAGACGATCGGCTGGAACGCCGTCCCGCTGGAGTCGCTGCTGCGTGCCACCCGCGAACTCCCCGACACGGTCCCGTACTTCATCGAGAACGGCGCGAGAACACTCGGGCAGGCGGAGATGTGGTTCGGAGCCGGTCGCGGCGCCCAGAGCGTGGCCGTGATCCTCTTCGGCTCCGGGGTCGGCGCCTGCCACGTCACCGATGTCGCGGAGCAGGGCCGGGCCCTCGAATGGGGGCATCTGACGGTCAAGGTGCGGGGCCGCAGGTGCCGCTGCGGTGCGCTCGGCTGCCTGGAGGCGTACGCGGGGGCAAAGGCACTGCTGGACCGGTGGCGGGAAGCCGGCGGACGGTGCGGGGCGGGGGCCGGTGAGGAGACCGCCCTCACGGCATTGCTCGCCGCCGCCTATCCGGCCGACGGGGAAGGGGGCGACCCGGTGGCGCGCGAGGTGGTGCGCGAGACCGCCGAATACCTGGGCGCCGGGCTCTCCGGTCTCATCAATCTCTTCCAGCCGGAACGGATTCTCATCGGTGGATGGGCCGGACTGCAGCTCGGCCCCCGCTTCCTCGCCGCCGTGCGGGAGTATGCCGCGGCTTACTCCCTGAGCCACCCGGCGGCCCGAGTGAGCATAGACCTGGGAGAACTCGGTCCGGACGCGGTGACGGTGGGTGCAGCGACTCTGCCGCTCGCCGACTTCTTCGCCGGGGGCGGCAGGCGCCCCGCGCCGACGCCCGGGGCGGCCGCCCCGGCGTGGCGCACGGCGCTGGAGGGCCGGGTCCCGAACTGAGCGGATTGCGTGTTCTCCCCGGCCATGCGTGTGCGGCCGCACAGCCCGGGGTCAAAGAAGCGTGCAGCGTCTTTCGCCACGGTCCTGGGGCTCGGGGCGGGCCGGGGCCGTAGCGAAAGACGGGCTCGGGGCGGGCCGGGGCCGTAGCGAAAGACGGGCCCGGGGCGGGCCGGGAACCGGCTGTCGCCGCGGCCCGAGCGGGCTTCCGGGCAAGGCTCCGCGGCGGCGCCTCGCTGCCGTCCGCTGCCCCGGTCACCGCTGGTCCGGGCAGCCGGTGAGTGGGACGCTGTGGGGGAAGGTGTCTGCCCGACGAGAGCGGGAGGGCCCGATGGGACGTGACGTCCCGGCGCTCGTTTTCACCCGTGACGATCGCCGCCGGTACCGGGACAAGATGCAGACGTGCCTCGACACGTTCGCGACGATGCTGAGCGAGGCGCGCTTCGAGTCGGAGCGGCCCCAGGTGGGTCTCGAGATCGAACTGAACCTGGTGGATGCCGCCGGGGAGCCGGCGATGAAGAACACCGACGTGCTCGAGGCCATCGCGGACCCCGCCTGGGACAGCGAGCTGGGCCGGTTCAACCTGGAGATCAACATCCCGCCGCGGACACTGACCGCAGGCGGCCCCGACGCCTGGGAGCAGGAGATCCGGGACGCCCTGAACCACGCCGAGCAGCGGGCCTCCGAGGTCGGGGCCCATCTGACCATGATCGGCATTCTGCCGACCCTGCGGCAGCGGGACGTGGGCGAGGCGGCGCTCTCGGAGAACCCGCGCTATCGGCTGCTCAACGAGCAGGTCTTCGCGGCCCGGGGCGAGGACCTGCGGATCGCCGTCGACGGGGTGGAGAGGCTGCGCACCTACGCCGACACGATCACCCCCGAGGCCGCCTGCACCAGTACGCAGTTCCACCTGCAGGTCTCGCCGGGCGAGTTCCCCGCCTACTGGAACGCCGCGCAGGCGATCGCCGGGGTCCAGGTCGCGCTGGCGGCGAATTCGCCGTTCCTCTTCGGCAAGGAACTGTGGCGCGAGACCCGGATCCCCCTGTTCGAGCAGGCGACCGACACCCGCCCCGAGGAGATCAAGGTGCAGGGGGTCCGGCCGCGGGTGTGGTTCGGCGAGCGGTGGATCACCAGCGTTTTTGATCTCTTCGAGGAGAACGTGCGCTACTTCCCCGCCCTGCTGCCCCTGTGTGACGACGAGGACCCGCGGGAGAAGCTCGACGGCGGGGACACCCCGGAGCTGCCCGAGCTGACCCTGCACAACGGCACCATCTACCGGTGGAACCGCCCCGTCTATGCCGTCGCCCACGGCAGGCCGCACCTGCGCGTCGAGAACCGGGTCCTCCCCGCCGGCCCGACCGTCGCCGACACCCTCGCGAACGGCGCCTTCTACTACGGGATGACACGCGCACTGGTCGACGAGGAGCGGCCGATCTGGTCCCGGATGTCGTTCCAGGCCGCTGAGGACAATCTGCACGCCGCGGCGCGGCACGGCATCGACGCGGACCTGTACTGGCCGGGCATGGGCGAGGTGCCGGTGGTCGAGCTCGTACTGCGGCGTCTGCTGCCCATGGCCCATCGCGGTCTCGAGCTCTCCGGCATGGACGCGGCGTGGCGGGAGCCGCTGCTGGGGATCATCGAGCAGCGCTGTGTCACCGGCCGAAACGGCGCGGTGTGGCAGGCGGAGATGTACCACCACATCGACGCCACGAGCCGCGTCGACCACCATGAGGCGCTTCGGCTGATGACGCGGCAGTACATCGACTACATGCATCTGAACGCGCCGGCGCACACCTGGCCCGTTGACTGAGTGTTCCTCGCTCGTTCCGTAGGGGGCCGGGCGACCTGCCCGGCGATGCTCACCTATGTCCGGTATAGGGGTCTTTTCTCCGCATTAAGTTTGTAAGTCGAATTGCCGCGTATTCCTGTTGGTTGGGGTTCCTTGGGGGTTATGGGGCAACCCTGGAGGTTGCCCCGATCCCCCGTGATGTCGGTCACCTGGTCCGCTCTGTGTGGATACCGCCGCGCGGGCCATTTCCCTTCTCTGGGGCGGAGTTTGAGCCTTTTGACGCGACACTGACAATGCGGATTTCCCGTCAGGGGGAGACGTCCGCTTTGTGATGTGGAATTCGGGACTTGTTCCGCCGGGATCCTCTCGCTTAACGTCACCGTCAATCCGGATGGACCGCCGAATCCTGCCGCCGTCCGGTAAACCGCACCCACTCACGTACGGCAGGAGCGGGGGAACCAGGTAAGCCGCCGATCCGGAATCCCGGAACGGCTCGGGGTGAAGTCGCCATCAGCTGCGACCGGGCATCTCCAGCCCGAACCCGACAGCTCACCTCGCAGGCGACGGAGAGGAATTCGCCATGCCCACAAAGGGTAAGCACCGTCGTCCCAAGTCCCGTTCACTCACCCGCGGGTTCGTGGCAGCGGGCACGGGTGGTGCCGCACTCGCCCTCCCGCTCATGGGCGCCACCACTGCTCAGGCAGCGCTGCCCGTGGCCGCGGAGAAGGCCGTCGCGCCGGCCACCGTGGCCGCCGCCGCGCAGGTCGCCGCACAGAAGTCCAAGGCCGTCACGTACTCCGTGGTCGCGGGTGACTCCCTTTCCAAGATTGCCACCAAGTATTCTCTGAGTGGCGGCTGGAAGGAGCTCTTCAACGACAACCGGAGAGCCATCGGCCACGATCCGGCACTGATTCGCCCCGGTCTCGAGCTCACGATCGGTGCAAAGTCCCCGGCCAAGGAAAAGGCCGCGCCCAAGAAGGCCGACCGGGCCGCCGCGACCGACCGCGCGGACCGCTCGGAGCGGAAGGCGGCCCCCGCGGCCAAGCCCGCCACCTACGCGAACAACCTCGACGGCTGGATCAAGGAATCGCTGGCCATCATGGGTCAGCGCGGAATTCCGGGAACCTACGAGGGAATTCACCGCAACATCATGCGCGAGTCCTCCGGCAACCCGCTGGCCATCAACAACTGGGACATCAACGCCGTCAACGGCACGCCCTCGAAGGGCCTGCTTCAGGTCATCCAGCCGACCTTCGACGCCTACCACGTCCCCGGCACGGCCAACGACCTGTACGACCCGGTCGCCAACATCACGGCCGCGTGCAACTACGCCGCCGACCGGTACGGCTCGATCGACAACGTGAACGGCCCCTACTGACGGGACCGTTGCGACGGCCGACAGGCCGCAACACTTCACCGGGCCGGAGCCCGGGGCGTCCGGCGGCGCCCCCGGTCTCCGGCCCCGTGTTGTGCCGGTCTTCAGCCCCGCGCGGCCACATGGAACGAGGACAGCCACAACACAACGGCCGCTCCTGCCCCCACCACAACGCGCACGGTCTCGTCCGTGTACCCGGCCAGGGCGACGGCGGTGCCGACGACCGCGACAACCGTCAGCAGAACAGCCGTCCAGGTGTACTGCCACTGGTCGAAGAGACGCGCCAGCGGAAAGAAGTGCAGACCCACCACGAGACAGATCCCCGGCGGGATCAGCTCGGCGTGGCCCGTGGCGTTCGAAGCGGCGATCACCGCGAAGATCGCGACGACCTCGAGGGCGTTCACGAGGCCGACCCCGCGGTTCCACTTCCCCGGCAGCCGCACCATGCGGCGTGCGGTCCCCGCGGCGCCCCGGAACGCAGCAACAACGGCCGCGACGGTCAGCGCCGCCCCCACAATGCCGACTACGACGGCAGCAGTCGTCGATGCGAGCCCGGAACCGGCCGCGAAGGCCCACACCAGGGCGAAAACCGCGAGAACCACGGCGCCCCGGCGGCGCAACTGCTGAGTGAGTGTCAGGCGCTCCGTGTCGGTGGTCATGGCCGGAGGCTACAGCGATCCTCCGGTCCCAGAACGGTAGTTGGGCAACCAGCCGCGACCACGGGATGAGTACGAGGTCCGGACGTTCTGAGTACCCGCCCGGATCCGCCCGCACCCCCCTCACCGGTCGAATCGGAGCATGCTCCCTGAAGCCCTCCGCCACCCGCGCGTCCGCAACGCCACCACAGCCGGCACGGCCCTTGCCGTGACCCTGCTCCCGCTCGCGGTCGGCGTCCTGCTGGCGAAGGCCGCGGCCACGGACCCGATGACACCGGTGAATGCGATGATCACCAGCGGCGGCCATCGCGCCCGCGTCACCCGGGCCCAGTGGCGCGGCTGCGGCAGGAGCGCCCTCCGCCACTGCCGCACGGCCCGCACCGCGGTCCGCGCCCGGTCGGGCCGCCACACTCCCGCGGCGTGAGGCTCCACGCGTGCCGATATGAGCCGGATATGGACCTGTTTCCGTGTTGCTCGTGGGAAGACGGCCATGACAGCATTCCGTGGTCCTTTCGGCATGGCCACCGTCGGTGCGTAGGGCGTGGCGTTCGCGCAGTGCATCTCTGCGAACCCCCGGGTGCCCGCCTCGCCCGCCTGCTGGGCGCGCATCAGCTCGCCCAGTGGAGCCACGCACGCGGTGCCGGGCACGACGCGGTCACGCTCGTCGTCGGCCGAACTCACTGCGGACGCCGAGCTCCACGGCTGCGTACGGGGTCAGGACTGTGCCCTGCACCTCGCCTGCGACAACCACCGCGGCGTGACCCGGATCGAGGTGCCCGACACCCAGCCTGCGCGGCCGGCCCGTACCACCCCCTGTCCCCGACATGGCAAGGAGTTGTGGGCCGAGTGCGCCCTGCCTATCAATGGAGCCGGCTTCGTGGCCGGGGTGGTGGTTGACTCCCTGCCCGGAATCAGTCGATCGCGACGCGACGGTGGAACACCGTCGCCGGTGGGTGAGGAGACGCGGAGGTCGATCGGCCGACCGCATTGGTCTCGTACAGGTTCGTCGTCCATACTGCCCGCCGTGGAGCAGCAGATAGATCCGAAGACGAAGATCGAAATCGGCGTGGGGACGGACCCGGCGTACATCCCGGGACTCACGGCGCCCGCGCCTGCCGTCAAGGGTGGGGAGGAGGGGGAGAAGAGGGCCGAGGAGACCGTGCCCAAGGACGAGGCCGAGGGCGAGACCGTTCCCGTGGCCGAGGGCGACGAAACCGGGGCGGCGGCCGACGAGGCGGACGCACCCGCCGAGGAGCCGGACGCCGAGGCCGCCGATGACGACGACGCCGACGGGCCAGTCTTCGAGGCCCGCGACCGCCGCGGTTCGATCACCGCCGACCGCACCGGCATCCGCTTCACCCTGGACGACCAGGAGGCGGACTTCCACTGGGACGAGATCGGCGCCGTCGAGGTGAGGCCGGCCCGCTTCGGGCGCCGGTTCACGGTCACCGTCCACGTGGCGGCCAACCGCTGGTTCAACGCCGACGTCGAAGCGCCCGCCAGGAGCCGTCTGAGCGAGTGGACGGCGGAGCTCGACGCGGTCCTCGACGCCTACTTCGAAGAGTCCTGACGGCCTGCGGACCACGTCTGGGCGGGGGGAAACAAGCTCGCCCAGGCGTGGTTTGCGCCATTTTGGGTGTTCTGCCGCTTAGTTTCGGTTTATGACAAAGCGACAAACGACCGTCCTCGGCTGCACGGCTCTGCTCGTCGTGTCCGGCCTCGGCGCCTCCGCCCCCGCCCATGCCTCCGTCACACACCAGGTGCAGCCCGGCCAGTCGATCCAGGCTGCCGTGAACGCCGCACAGCCCGGCGACACGATCAACATCGCCGCCGGCACCTACAAGGAAAGCGTCCGCATCACCAAGCCCCGCCTGACCCTCCAGGGAGCGGGCGCGCGGACGGTGATCAAGCCGGCGGCCAAGCCCGCGAAGACCGACTCCTGTGCCGCGGCCGGCAACGGGATCTGCGCCCTCGGTACCAAGGCGCAGCCGCTCGAAGAGGTCCGGATCCGCTCGCTGCGGCTCAGCGGGTTCGCCAAGAACGGCATCTGGGCCGCTTGGACCGACCGGCTGACGGTGCGCCACGTCACCTCCGAGAACAACGGGACCTGGGGCATCGCGCAGGAGCGGTCCATCCGTTCGGAGCTGCGGCAGAACGTCGTCCGCAGCAACGGCGACGCAGGCATCTTCGTGGCGAACACCGTCAATGAGGAGGCCGGTGCCACCGACACCAAGGGAACGGTCGTCAGCGGCAACCGCATGATCGACAACCGCATCGGCGCGACCATCCGCCGCGTGCGGAACCTGACGCTCCAGGGCAACGAGATCACCCAGAACTGCGCCGGCGTATTTCTCGTCGGCGACGAGACGGTGCCCCGAGCGGGCGCGCTGACGGTCCGTTTCAACCACATCTACAAGAACAACAAGCACTGCGACGCCACCGCCCGGCTGCCCGAGATCCAGGGCACGGGCATCGTCCTCACCGGCATCGAGGACACCCTGGTCGAAGCGAACCTGATCCGTGACAACGTGGGATCGGCACCCATGTCCGGCGGCATCGTGCTGTTCAAGAGCATCGTGGGCACCGCCGGCACCGACAACGTCATCAGGCACAACCTGGTGACGGGCAACGGCAAGGCGGACCTGGCCAACAGGGACACCAAGGGCACCGGAAACACCTTCGCCGGGAACGTGTGCCGGGCCTCCGAGCCCGCCGGCCTGTGCTGACCGATCGGATGGAGCCCACAGGCCCGGCCCACTCACGAAAGACTGAGACCGCATGACCACTGCAAGCGCAACACCTCAGACCGCCATGCGGCTGAGGGAGCTCGTCTTCGGTGCCGCCTGTGCCGCGGCCGTACGCGCGGCGGCACGGCTGGGTGTCGCGGACGCCCTCGGCGACGCACCGGCGACCGCGGAGGAGCTCGCGGCACAACTGAAGGCCAACCCGAGGGCGTTGCGGCGAATGCTGCGCGCGCTGACCTGCTACGGGATCTTCGCCGAGGAGGACGGCAGGTTCGTCCACACCGACATGTCCCGGATGCTGCGCGAGGACGACCCGCACAGTCTCAAGTACATCGCCCTGTGGTGCACCGAGCCGTGGACCTGGGACGCCTGGCCGCTCCTCGACGACGCGGTCCGGACCGGCCGCAGCGTCTTCGGCGGCCTGTACGGCAAGGAGTTCTTCGACTACCTGCACGAGGACGCCCACGAGTCGGCCCAAGTCTTCAATCGGGCCATGACCACCTCCAGCATGCAGTCGGCGCGGGACGTCGCCGAACTGCTCGACCTAGAGGGGGTCAAGACCGTCGCGGACATCGGCGGCGGTCAGGGGCATGTGCTGGCGAGCCTGCTGGAGAAGCACCCCGGGGCCACCGGGACGCTGCTCGACCTGCCCCGCGTCGTCGCCGCAGCCGATCCCCGGCTGCTCGAGGGCGGCTCCCTCGCCGACCGGGTCAGCATCGTCCCGGGCGACTGCCGGCAGACCATGCCGGTCGACGCGGACCTGTACATCATCAAGAACATCCTGGAGTGGGACGACGAGAGCACCCGCCGCACCCTGGGCAACGTCGTCGCGGCGGCCCGCCCGGGAGCCCGGGTGGCCGTCATCGAGAACATCGTCGACGACACGCCGTCGATGAAGTTCACCACCTCGATGGACCTGATGCTGCTGCTCAACGTCGGTGGCGCCAAGCACACCCAGGAGAGCATGACCAGCCGGATGACGGACGCCGGCCTGGTCATCGGCGACATCCGTCCCGTCAACGCCTATCTGCACGTCTTCGAGAGCGTGGTCCCGGGCTGAGCCGCCCGTGGCCGTGCGCGCAAGCCGTCGGCCCCGCGGTTGATCCGCGGGGCCGACGGCTTGTGCGGTGCCGGACCTCAGGTCCGGTCGTCGCGCTGCCAGGTGTAGAACTGCTGCGCCATGGCGTCCTTCGGGCTGCGCCAGGTCTGCGGATCGTACGCGGAGACGAAGGCGGACAGCCGTTCGCTGACGTCCCGGAACTCCGGGTGCTCCGTCACCTTGGCGATCGCGGGACCGGGAGGCTGGTCCGACTCGATCAGGTGGAGGTAGACGTCGCCGAACTGGAAGAGGCTGCGCCGGCGGACCCCGACGAGGTGCGGCAGCTCACCTCTGTCGGAGGTCGCGAACACCTCGGCGATGTCCGGGGCGGAGCCCGGTGCCATCCGGGCGACGATCAGGGCTTGATGCATCGGGTGGTGTCCCTTCGGATGCCGTGGGCAGGGTGTGTCAGACCGCGGTCACCGGGGCGGCGGAGTCCTTCGACGTGCCGCCGAGCCGGGCGCGCTGCTCGATCTTGTTCCGGATGAGGTCCATCTGGATCGGGGAGTTGCGGTTGATGTTGCCGGTCATCCACTCGTCGTCGACGGGGGCGTCCGGCTTCATCGCGAAGTCCTGCGTCCAGCGCATCCGCACACCGCGGGGTGTCTGCTCGTACTCCCAGCGGATGTTCATGTACTGGAAGGGACCCGTCTCGACGCGGCGGGCGGTGACCGTGAGCGCCGCACGGTCGGCGACGCGTTCGGAGACCCAGCTCCAGACGCGGCCGTTCTCGTCGGGGTACATGGTCAGCCGGAACACCGTCCGGTTGCCCTCGCGCTCCATCACCTCCACGGACGCGTACTCGCTGAACAGCTGCGGCCAGTGGTCGAGGTCGTTGGTCACCTCCCACACGAGGTCGAGGGGCGCGTCGATGACGACTTCGTTCTCGGTGTGTCCGGGCATGTCAGGCTCCTGCCATCAGTGAGTTGTTGACGAGGTCGAGGAACTCGCGCGGGGTCTTGCAACGGTCCGCGTCGGGCGGCAGCGGCCGGGCGTACCGGTTCTCCAGCTCGCCCACGATGCCCAGCAGCCCCAGCGAGTCGAGGCCGTAGACCTCGAACGGCGTGTCCGGCCGCTGGCCCATCTCGTTCGGGTCGACGGCGATGCCGGCGCCCTTCTTCATCAGGGCGGCCAGTTCGTCGACGGTCAGTTGTGCTGTCATGGCGACGTTCTCCTTCTCACGAGGCGGTGTCGTCGGCGCCGCGCCTCAGCACGAGCGCCGCGTTCGAACCCATCAGTCCTCGGCTCAGCACCAGCGCCGTACGCAGCTCGGCGGGCCGAGCCGTGCCGGTCACCACGGCCAGGTCGTGGCAGACGTCGAAGACATGAGGGGTGGGCGGGACCACGCCGTGCTCCAGGGCGAGCACCGCGGCGGCCGTGTCGAGCACCGGCGCTCCGCAGTACGCCCGGCCGGTCCCGGTCTTGGGCGCGGTCACCGGTACGCGCGTGCCGTGCGGCCCGAGGGCGTCGGCGATGGCCAGGGCCTCTGCCCGGTCGGCCTCCGGCAGGCCGAGCGCGTCCGCGAAGACCACGTCGATCTCCTCGGGTGCGCAGTCCGCGGCCTCCAGAGCGCCGCTGATGGCCCGTGCCAGCCCCTCGCGGGACTGCTCCCATCGGGAGGCCCCGGTGAAGGTCGCCGCGTGGCCGGCGATGGTCGCGCGGATCTGCGCTCCTCTCCGGCGGGCCGCCGACTCGTCCTCGACGACGAACATGCCGCCGCCCTCACCGGGGACGAAGCCGCACGCGTTGGCGGTGAACGGCCGGTAGGCGCGGTCAGGGTCGTCGCATGTGCTCAGCTCGCGGTAGCCCAGCTGGCACACGATCGAGTACGGGGCCAGCGGTGCCTCGGCCGCGCCGACGACGACGGTGTCGGTGCCCCGCCTGATGGCCCCGGCGGCGTGCGCGAGGGCGTCCAGCCCGCCGGCCTCGTCGCTGGCGACGACGCCACAGGGGCCCTTGAAGCCGCCGCGGATGGAGACCTGCCCGGTGCTCGCCGCGTAGAACCAGGCGATGGACTGGTAGGGGCCGACGTAGGTCGAGCCCTTCCCCCACAGCCGCTGCAGCTCGCGCTGGCCGAATTCACCGCCGCCGGAGCCGGCGGCGGTGACCACGCCCACGGCGTACGGGTTCTCGCCGGTCGCGCCACTGGTCATGCGCGCGTCGGCCAGCGCCATGTCGGCCGCCGCCATCGCGAAGTGGGAGAACCTGTCGGTCTGGACGAGGAAGCGCTGCTCGACCATCGTCTCCGGGTCGAAGCCGCGCACCTCACCGGCGATGCGCAGGGGCAGGTGGTCGCAGCCCTCGCGGGTGACTCGGTCGAGGACGCTGATGCCCTCGACGGTGGACTTCCAGAACGTCTCCGCGCCCACGCCGTTGGGGGCGACGACACCGATGCCGGTGACGACGGGGCGCCGAGTCTGCCGTGAACCGGGGCTCATCGTGTCCTCCCGCCTGGTCGGGTGAGGACGACCGCGGACTGGAAGCCGCCGAAGCCGCTTCCGACGGACAGCACACTGCGCAGCCTCAGGGGGCGTGCGGTGCGTGGCACATAGTCCAGGTCGCACTCGGGGTCGGGGGTCTCGTAGTTGGCCGTCGGCGGAACCACCTGCTCGGCCAGGGCCAGTACGCAGGCGACGAGCTCGATGGCGCCGATGGCACCGAGCGAGTGGCCCACCATGGACTTGATGGAGCTCATCGGCACCTTGTAGGCGTGCTCCTTGAGCGACCGCTTCACTGCGGCCGTCTCGTGCCGGTCGTTCTGCTGGGTGCCGGAGCCGTGCGCGTTGACGTAGTCGATGTCCGTCGGATCGACCTGCGCGTGGCCCATGGCGTCGTCGATCGCGCGGGCCATCTCCATGCCCTCACGGGTCAGGCCGGTCATGTGGTGGGCGTTGCCGAAGGTGGCGTACCCGCCTATCTCGCAGTACACGTGCGCGCCACGGGCACGCGCGTGCTCGAGCTCCTCGAGTATGAGCACGGCACCGCCCTCGCCCATGACGAACCCGTCCCGGTTGGCGTCGAAGGGGCGCGACGCGTGGGCCGGATCGTCGTTGTTGGGGGAGGTCGCCTTGATCGCGTCGAAGCAGGCCACCGTGATCGGGGATATCGGCGAGTCCGACGCACCGGCGATGCAGATGTCGGCCCTGCCCTCCTCGATCGCGTGGAAGGCGTAGCCGATCGCGTCGAGACCGGAGGTGCAGCCCGTGGAAACGGTTTGCACGGGCCCTTGGACGCCGGCGAGTTCGGCCACCTCGGAGGCGAGAGCGCTGGGAGAGAAGGCGCGGTGGAGATGGGGCGCCGCCTCGCTGTGATCGACGTCCCAGCGCCGTCCCGTACTGCTGACCTTCACATAGTCGCGCTCCAGCCGGGTGGTGCCGCCCACCGCGGTGCCCATGGACACCGCGGTCCTCCAGGGGTCCATCGCACCCGCGTCGAGGCCGGCGTCCGCCATGGCCTCACGCGCGGCCACGAGGGCGAACTGCACGTACCTGTCGGCGCGTTGGGCGTCCGCCGCACCGAGGCCGTGGGCCGCGGGATCGAAGTCGACCTCGGCGGCTATGCGCGAGCGGAAACCTGTCGGGTCGAACAACGTGATGCCGCGGGTCGCGGTCCGTCCGCTCGCCAGCAGGTCCCAGAATGCGCGGGTGCCCACACCTCCGGGTGCGACGATGCCGACGCCGGTCACCGCCACCCGCCGGGTCACGACACCGACTCCGTTCGTTCCGGCGGGCGGTGTGCTGCGGCGCCTTCCGCCATGGGAGTCTCCTCCGTGTCGACGTGGCCGAGTTCGGGCCGCGGGGCGAGGGGTCCGAGGTGGAAGACCATGCGGGCCTCGGTGCTGCCGACGTTGCGGAAGCGGTGCCGCACGTAGGGCGGGATGAGCAGACCCTGGTCCGGCCGGATGGCGAACGGCTCGCCGTCCAGGTCGACTTCGAGCTCGCCGGCGACGACGTACACGAACTCCTCGGAGTACGGGTGGTAGTGCTCGCCGATGCGGTCACCGGGTTCGACGATGGCCAGGCCCATGAATCCGCTCGTGGCACCCACGGCGGTGGGGGTGAGCAAGGCGCGCAGATCGCCTCCGCGCCTGCGGTTGGGCTGGGTCTCGCTCAGGTCGACGATGCGATGGGGTGTGGTCATGACTGGTTCCTCCACAGGACCTTGCGGCGTGCGGACTTCGGGGTGTCGCACGGCAGCCGGCGGCCGGGTGCGCGGGTCAGAGGGCACGGCGGTCGGTGATCAGGCGCATCTGCGCGTTCTCGAGGAGACGGAGCATCGTCTTCTCGTCGTGGCTCGAGTTGTCGAGGCCGAGCGCCTCGGTGTCGAGCAGCTTCGTCAGCACGGCGGGCTTGCGCGGACCGAGAGCGCCCACGGCGGCGGGCGGGTCGGAGTCGAGGGGGCCGCGTACGTCGACGAGGCGTACGACGATGTCGTCGCGCTGGAAGACGGTGCTGCTGTCGATGTGGGACCCGGGGAGGTCGGCCGCCACCTCGTCCTGGCCGGCCAGGAAGCGGGCGAGGGCCATCCCGCATCCCGGCTTGGCCGGGTAGAGGATCGCGTGCCGTTCCACGTCTTCGGCAGGGGTGCCCGCGGGTGCCAGGTGGTGGACCGCGGGCAGTGCGGCGCGGGTGAAGAACAGTCGGGCCGACTGCGGGTCGTCGAGGTCCCGGTCCTGGACCAGGTACGGGTTGATGGCCTCCTCGACCGCCCTGATCTCGGGCTGCCGGGCCACGTGGCGCAGCGCCGCGAGCAGGTCGCCCTGCACTTCGAGGGTCCGCACGACACGGTTGCCGTGCATGAACAGGGTGGTGCGGCGCAGCCGGGTGGTGTCGTCGACCTGGGCCTGCGGGGAGGTGTAGCCGGAGAGGATCTCCGCCACGGTCCTCTCGCTGCCGGGCTTGACGGTGAAGGTGAGGGCATGGCGCACCACGCCGTCGCCGACCCGGGGGAAGGGCTGCAGACCGCCGACGGCCTTGCGGGTGGCGGTGGCGGAGGCGTGCACGCCTCTGGTCTCGCGCAGAACGCTGAAGCGCAGCGATCGCGTGTCACGCACGCAGTCGTGCAGCGGCCGCACGGTCTCGACGTGCTCCTCGCTGTTCACCCATGCGAGGAACGGCGGTGCGCTCTCCCATTCGCTGGTGATGAGCCATTGCGACGGGTTCTCGATCGACTGGCAGAGCTGGTCGCTGAGATGACCCGGGACGGCCGCGACCTGGTTGCGCATGTGCTCGTACGCCGTGAGAAAGCGCTGCTGGGCGCCGTCCTGGAGATCAAGCAGCAGTACGACCCGGAGCCGGGAGCCGTCGAATGCGGACTGAGACACACGTTCGGACAGCATTGTCATGTTCCACGCATCTCCTTGTCAGTGAGGCCGCCTGTGAGACAACGCCGGCCCTCGGAGGATCCGAGCGAGAGACCCGGCGCATACGGACGGCAATCCACCCTTTGACGCGATGTGGTGGTCCGGCTTCGATCCTGGGTCGGTAACACGGGTGGCGCGAGATGTGTGCACCAGGTGGGTGAACGGGCGAGCCGATGCCCTCCCGCGCGGGCAGAAAAGCCGGGCATGGAGACGCCAATTCCCTACCGGCGGTTGGAGCTGGAGCACTGATGGAAGAGAACGCAGAACAACACCGCGTACCGGTCCTCATCGTGGGCGGTTCCCTGGTGGGCCTGTCCGCATCACTTTTCCTTGGCCGTCTCGGCGTCCGGCACATGCTGGTCGAGAAGCACGCGGACACCTCGAGGCATCCGCGGGGCCGCGGCAACAACCTGCGCACGATGGAGGTGTTCCGCGCCGCCGGCGTCGAGGATCTGATCCGCGAGGCGGCGTCGCTGCTCGCCGACAACCACGGCATCCTGCAGACACCCGTGCTCGCCGACCCCGACGCCGGCGAGTGGCTGATCCGGCAGATCGACGAGAAGGGCCCCCCGACCGGGCGCATCAGTCCCTCGGGGTGGTGCGTGTGCAGCCAGAACGACCTCGAGCCGGTGCTGCTGAAGGCGGCCCGAAGGAACGGCGGAGATCTGCGGTTCTCCACCGAACTGCTCTCCTTCGAGCAGGACGCGGACTGCGTCACCGCCCTCGTCCGTGACCGCCGGACCGGCCAGGACAGCACTGTCCGCGCGGACTACCTCATCGCGGCCGACGGGCCCCGCAGCCCCGTCCGCGAGCGGCTCGGCATCGGACAGACCGGCCCCGGCGACCTGTTCCACAACGTGAGCATCACCTTCCGCTCCACCGGCCTCGCCGACGTCGTCGGCGACCGGCGCTTCGTCGTCTGCTACCTCACCGGGCCCACCGCGGAGGGCGCACTGCTCCCGGTGGACAACGCGGAGCAGTGGGTCTTCCACGCGCCCTGGCAGCCCGAGCGCGGCGAAACGCTCGAGGACTTCACCGACGAGCGCTGCGTCGCCACCATCCGCGCGGCGACCGGAGCGCCCCACATCGACGTCGAGATCACCGGCAAGGCGCCGTGGCACGCCGCGGAACGCGTCGCGCAGCGGTACGCGCACGGCCGGGTCTTCCTCGCGGGCGACTCCGCGCACGAGATGTCGCCGACCGGGGCGTTCGGCTCCAACACCGGCATCCAGGACGCGCACAACCTCGCCTGGAAGATCGCGGCGGTGATCGACGGCTCTGCCGCCCCCGCCCTGCTCGACTCCTACGAGGCGGAACGTCTGCCGGTCGCCCGTGCGACCAGCGCCCGCGCCTCCGCCCGGTCCGTGGAGCACAGCCACCCCGGATACGCTCCGGCTCCCGGCATGACGGGCGGCCCCAAGGGCGGCCTGCTCCCCGTCGCCCTGGGCTACCGCTACCCGCGCGGCGCGGTCCTCGGCACCGACCCCGACATGCCCGTCATTCCGGCGAAGATGGAGCTCACAGCCGCACCCGGCAGCCGGGCGCCGCACATGTGGCTGCAGCGTCCGGGCGTGGGACGCCGGCTCTCCACGCTGGATCTCTACGAGCGGTCCTTCGTTGTACTGACCGGCGCCGGCGGCAAGGACTGGTACACGGCCGCCGAACTGGTCGCCGCCCGGCTCTCCATCGCCATCGACGCCTACCGGATCGGTGAGGGCCCGGAGGCTGACCTGGTCCCGGAGACCAACGCGGACTGGGCGGAGACCCACGGCACGTCCCCGCAGGGCGCGGTCCTGGTGCGCCCGGACGGGTTCGTCGCATGGCGTTCCCCCGGTGCCGACCCCGACCCGGAGGCGGCGCTGTTCAACGCCCTGGCGTCACTGCTCCACCGCACCGCCTGACCCTCCACGGGCGTCGGCCCGCCCCGCGCCGGCGCCCATGGGGGTGGGGCGGGGCTCGCCTCGCCCCACCCCGCCGGGCCCTTTGCCCCCCCGCACGGATGGCCGCGTGGTTCGACAGCCACTTCGAGCCTGCCGCACGAGATGATCCGGGCGGAGCTGAACGTCGAGCGGGTGTCCGCCCGTACTGCTCCCCGGCGGCGACGTCCACGAGCGGGCGCCACCGAACGGCCGTCATTCCACGCCAGGGCAGGAAGGGACATGCTGTGACACCGTCATCCCCGAAGGACCGACTTGCTTCGCTCCGTGCCGACCTCGAGCAGCGCAATCCGGCGCAGCCCGAGTTCCACCAGGCGGCACGGGAGGTGCTGGACACGTTGGCGCCCGTTCTCGCCGCGCGTCCCGAGTACGCGCAGGCGGGAATCGTCGAGCGGCTCTGCGAGCCCGAGCGGCAGATCATCTTCCGGGTGCCCTGGCAGGACGATCGTGGCGCGGTCCACGTCAACCGGGGGTTCCGGGTCGAGTTCAACAGCGCGCTGGGACCGTACAAGGGCGGACTGCGTTTCCATCCGTCGGTGAACCTGGGCGTCGTGAAGTTCCTCGGCTTCGAGCAGATCTTCAAGAACGCCCTCACCGGGCTTGCCATCGGCGGCGGCAAGGGGGGCAGCGACTTCGACCCGCGCGGCCGGTCGGACGCGGAAGTCATGCGCTTCTGCCAGTCGTTCATGACGGAACTGCACCGGCACATCGGCGAGCACACCGATGTGCCCGCGGGCGACATCGGCGTCGGCGGTCGCGAGATCGGCTATCTCTTCGGCCAGTACCGCCGCATCACCAACCGCTGGGAGGCCGGTGTCCTCACCGGCAAGGGCCTGGGCTGGGGCGGTTCCGCGATCCGCACCCAGGCCACCGGCTACGGGAGCGTGCTGTTCGCGGCCGAGATGCTGAGCCTGCGCGGCGAGGAGCTCCAAGGGCAGGCGGCCGTCGTCTCCGGCTCCGGCAACGTCGCCGTCCACACCATCGAGAAGCTCATCCGCAGCGGCGCCCACCCCGTCACCTGCTCCGACTCCGCCGGCTACGTCGTCGACGAGAAGGGGATCGACCTCGAACTGCTCAAGCAGATCAAGGAAGTCGAGCGCGTTCGGATCGAGGAGTACGCGGAGCGCCGCGGCGGCTCCGCCCGCTATGTGCCCGGCGGCCGGGTCTGGGAGGTACCCGCGGACCTCGCCTTCCCGTCCGCGACCCAGAACGAGCTCGGCGAACAGGACGCCCTCACCCTCGTGCGCAACGGCGTCAAGGCCGTCGCCGAGGGCGCGAACATGCCCACCACTCCCGAGGCGGTCCGCGTCCTCCAGCAGGCCCGTGTCGCCTTCGGCCCCGGCAAGGCGGCCAATGCGGGCGGAGTCGCCGTCAGCGCCCTCGAGATGCGACAGAACGCGGCGCGCGACAGCTGGACCGCGGACCGGGTCGAGGCAGAACTCGCCGGCATCATGCGGGAGATCCACCGCATCTGCCACGAGACCGCAGACCGCTACGGGGCCCCCGGCGACTATGTGACGGGCGCCAACATCGCCGGTTTCGAGCGGGTCGCGGACGCGATGCTGGCCCAGGGACTCGTCTGACGAACGGACACGCCGTCAGGGTGTTCGGGCTGAGCAGCGCTGCCGGGGTCTGTTCGGATCGGAGGGGGCACGAGGGCGTCGTGCCCGAGGGTGGGCGGGGTGATCCGGCACGGTGGCCCCCGTCCTATTCACGGGTGCTGTCCGCGTCACGCGGCCAGATGGCGACGGCGATCAGAACGGCCGCCCACACGCCCAGCGGTGCCAGGGGCCAGTAGGTCGTCAGTTCCCCCTTCTGCGCACAACGGACGCCCCAGATGCCGGACATGATCACTGCCCCGCCGAGCCAGTAGCGCCACTCGGCCAGCCATTCCTTGAGGTCCTTGCGGTCTTGCTCCGCCTTGGTCGGCGACGGTGCGGGCAGGTCGGCCGTGAGCACGGCGAGTTCATCGGTGGTACGCGCCCGCAGGGCGCGCTGCGAGCGGGTCTCGTGCTCGTGCCGGTCGATGCGGCCCTCGGCCAGTGCCGCCGCAAGGACAGCAAGCACGTCGTCGCGGTCGTGGTCCGAGACCCGCACAGCGGGTGCGACTGTTTCGTGTCGGTCGTCCATGGTTCTCCCCCTTCGGCTCGGGCGCCTGAATCCTGAGCTTTAGAATACGGATGTATCCTAAAGCCTGGGGGCGTGACTCATGCCAAAGACCGTCGACAGGGACAGACAGCGCCGGCAGATCGGTGCGGCCCTGCTGCAACTGGTCGCCGAGCGCGGCCTCGACGAGGTCAGCGTGCGCACCGTGGCCGCCGCCGCGGGCCGCTCTCCCGGTGCCGTGCAGAAGTACTTCCGCACCAAGGAGGAGATGCTCGTTTTCGCCGCCGAGCTGGCCGGCGAACGCACCGAGCGACGCATGGCCGACGTGAACACCGCGCTGCCGCTGCGTCAGGCGCTGCTCGAACTGGTCCTGACCACGCTCCCGGTGGACGGTGAGCGACGAGCAGAGGCCACCGTGCAACTCGCCTTCGCCGTCCACGCGGCACATCACCCCCGCCTCGCCGTGATCCGGCGACAGGTCGACCAGGAGGTACGCCAGGCGCTCTCCGCCTGGCTGGAGTCGGCCGGGCACCTGGCCCGCGCGGTGGCCATCGCCGACGCCGTCATCGCACTGTCAGACGGGCTCGCACTGCGCATGCTGTACGCCCCGCAGGAGTGCGAGCACCTGCTGACCGTCCTCGACCAGGCGCTGGATGCCCTGATCCCGCCCGACGGCTCGGACGCCGTCACCCCGTCCTGAAGCTGCGGGCTCAGGCTCACAGTCTGCGGCGAGGCGGCCGTAGAGCAAGCCCAGAGGCGACTGAAGAGGCGGGACCGTCCGGACGACGGACACGTGCCCGGCGAGCGAATCGGAGCAGCCGAACGGTGGATGCCCGCCGGTGGGTGGTTTACCGAGGTTTGGGGTGGCCTTGCCGTGGGCTCAGGGCGTGAAGAGCACCTTGACGGCCCCGTCCTGCTTCTTCTGGAACATCTCATACGCTTCCGGGGCCTTCTCCAGCGGCACGCGGTGGGTGGCGAACTGCTCGACGCCGAGCGGATCGCCGTCCGTGACGAGCGGCAGCAGATCCGCCACCCATCGCCACACATTGGCCTGCCCCATCCGCAGCTGCACCTGCTTGTCGAACATGGTCAGCATCGGCATGGGGTCGGCCATCCCGCCGTAGACGCCCGCGAGCGAGATGGTGCCGCCGCGGCGTACGAGGTCGATGGCCAGATGGAGGGCGGACAGGCTGTCGACGCCGACGCGCTTCATCATCCGGGCCGCGATGCGGTCGGGCAGCATGGTGGTCATCTGCTGGGCGCCCTTGGCCACCGGCGCGCCGTGAGCCTCCATGCCGACCGCGTCGATCACGGAGTCGGGGCCGCGGCCGTCGGTGAGGTCGCGGACCGCGTCGACGATCTTGTCGCCGTACTCCTCCAGGTCAAGGGTCCGCACGCCATGTGCCCTGGCCCGCTCGAGCCGTTCGGTCACCAGGTCGATGCCGATGACCTGTCCCGCACCGCGATGCGCCGCGATACGGGTGCACATGTCGCCGATCGGTCCGAGGCCGAGCACCGCCACGGTGCCGCCGGGTGGCACGGCCGCGTACTCCACCGCCTGCCAGGCGGTGGGCAGCACGTCGGAGAGGTAGACGAACCGGTCGTCCGGCGGGCCCTCGGGGACGCTGATCGGCAGGGTGTTCCCGAACGGCACGCGAAGGTACTCCGCCTGGCCGCCGGGTACCTGGCCGTACAACTTGGTGTAGCCGAACAGCGAGGCGCCCGAGCCGTGTTCGCGGACCTGGGTGGTCTCGCACTGCGAGTGCAGGCCCTGCGCGCACATGAAGCAGGTGCCGCAGGAGACGTTGAAGGGAACGACGACACGGTCGCCGGGGCGTACGCGGGTGACCTCGGAGCCCACCTCCTCCACGATGCCCATGGGTTCGTGCCCGAGGATGTCGCCCGGGTCGATGAACGGCCCGAAGAGTTCGTACAGATGCAGGTCCGAGCCGCAGAGGCCGGTCGTCGTCACCTTGATGACGACATCGGTGGCCTCGCGGATCTGCGGGTCGGGAACGGTGTCCACGCGCACATCGCGCTTGCCGTGCCAAGTCAGTGCTTTCATCACGCCTCCTTGTCCGCGTCCCTCGGCCGGTCTCCCGATCCGGGTTCGGCCATGCCGCGGTGGGCCGCGGCCTTCAGCCTGTCGGGCAGCACCTTGTTGGCGAGCCCCTGCATCTTCGTCTTCGCGGAGCCTGCGACGACCTTGTCCGCACCGGCCATCAATGCGTCCAGGCCCTGTTTCGCCACGTCGGCCGCATCGTCCTTCTTCTGCTGTCCGACCTTGGTGTCGCTCATGGCCGCGCGGCGGAAGAAGTCCGTCTCCGTCGGGCCGGGCATCAACGACGTGACGGTGACGCCCGTGTCCTTGAGCTCGTTCTGCAGGGCCTGGGCGAACGACTGCAGGAACGACTTCGAGGCGTTGTACACCGCCTGGAAGGAGCCCGGCACGGTCGAGGCGATGGACGACGTGATGAGGATCCGGCCCTCGTCGAGGTCCGACATGTCGCGCAGCAGACGCTTGGCCAGGTGCACGGTCGACCGGACGTTGAGGTCGACGATCGAGAGTTCGTCGGCGAGATCGTTGTCGACGAACGCACCGCCCCGGCCGATGCCGGCGTTCAGCGCCGCGACCGCGACGGGACGTCCGGTCCCGCTGATCACGTCATACAGCCGTTCGGTTTCGTCGTAGTCGCGCAGGTCCGCCCGGACCGTCTGCACGGTCGCGCCGGCGGCGCGCATCCGCTCCGCCGCCTCGTGGAGCCGTGCGTCGTCCTCGGCGTTGACGATCAGGTCGAAACCGCGCTCGGCGAGCTGTTTTCCCAGTTCGAAGCCGATGCCACTGGACGCGCCGGTAACAACGGCCAGGGGTTTGATGCCGCTCATGCAGCGCCGGGTACCCATGCTCCGGCCTTTCACCGGACAACGGCCCGGCACCTGGGAGAACGCGGTCCGTCACACGTCGTAGCTCACCCGAATGCAGTAGGTGAACGCGGTCCGGCGCCCGATCGCAGCCGACGCTGGTCGAAGGCCGGCGACCGGCCGCAGGGGCCCATCCGGCCCCCCGGCAGGGGCATCGCCTCGGCCCGAGGGGGACGTGAACCGGCCGACGCACGGCACGTACGGAGGAGAACGAATGAACGCCGCCTTCTCACGCACCTGGGAACACGCCGTCGTCACCGGAGGAGCGGGCTTCGTGGGCTCGCACCTGTGCACGGCACTGCTCGACGCCGGCGCGGCCGTCACCTGCGTCGACGACCTCAGCACCGGCCGCCCGGAAAACGTGTCCGCGCTGCGCGGCCGCCCCGGCTTCACCTTCACTCAGGCCAGCATCTGTGAGCCGTTGACCGTCGACCGGCCCCCCGACCTGGTGTTGCACTTCGCATCCCCGGCCTCGCCCGCCGACTATCTGCGGCTGCCCCTGCACACCCTGGAGACGGGCAGCCTCGGCACGCGCAACGCTCTGGACCTCGCCCACGCGTCCGGAGCCCGCTTCCTGCTCGCCTCCACCTCCGAGGTCTACGGCGACCCGCAGCAGCACCCGCAGAACGAGCGCTACTGGGGCAACGTCAACCCCGTCGGACCACGCAGCGTGTACGACGAGGCCAAACGCTTCGGCGAGGCGCTCACCACGGCGCATGCCGATTCCCACGGCACCGACACCGGCATCGTGCGCCTGTTCAACACCTACGGCCCGCGGATGCGGGGCTACGACGGCCGGGCCGTCCCCACCTTCGTCCGCCAGGCCCTGGCCGGAGAGCCCCTCACCGTCACCGGCGACGGCCGCCAGACCCGGTCGCTGTGCTACGTCGACGACACCGTACGAGGCATCCTTGCGGCCGCCGCCCACGGGCTTCGCGGGCCGGTGAACATCGGCAACCCGACCGAGGTCACCATGCTCGAACTGGCGGGCCTCGTCATCGAACTCACCGGATCCGCTTCCAAGATCCGCTACGTCGAGCGGCCGACGGACGATCCCGCCGTGCGCTGCCCGGACATCACGCTCGCCCGCGACAAGCTCGAGTGGGAGCCCGGCGTGACCGTTGAGGAAGGCCTGCGGCGCACCATCGCCTGGTTCCGCGAGCAGGGAGACTGATCGGCGCCTGACCGAGCCGTTTCCCCCGGCAGGCCCCCTGCGCCGGCCGGCCACCGCGGCCCGCGCCGCCTGGTCACCCCCACCCCCGTCGCCCGGCCACCCTCACCCCGCCGCCCGGCCCGCGCCGCCCGGCTCCCCGGACGGCCGCCCGCCGAAAGGGACTGACATGCGCATTCTCGGAATCAACGCTCTCTTCCACGACCCCGCAGCCGCCCTTGTCATCGACGGCCGGACCGTCGCCGCAGCCGAGGAGGAACGGTTCTCACGGCGCAAGCACGGCAAGCGGCCGCTGCCCTTCTCCGCCTGGGAACTCCCCCAACAGGCCGCCGCCTGGTGCCTCAAGCGGGCCGGCCTGCGCCCCCAGGACCTCGACGCCGTGGCCTACTCCTTCGACCCCTCCCTCGCCAGACCCACCGCCACCATGGGCCTGGACGACCCCTGGGACCACCTGCGGCTCGCATACGCGCGGGAGGCACCCGGGTTTCTGCAGAGCGCGCTGCCCGGACTCGACGCGGACATCGTCCGCTTCGTGCCCCACCACATGTCGCACGCCGCCTCCGGCGCCTTCGCCGCGCCGGACGCCGACCGTTCCTCCGTCCTCGTCCTCGACGGCCGCGGCGAGCGCGCCTCGCACCTCTCCGCGCGCCGCATCCACGACCGGCTGGAACCCCTGCACGCCCAGGAACTGCCGCACTCGCTGGGGCTCGTCTACGAGGAGTGCACCGAGCACCTCGGATTCCTGCGCTCCTCCGACGAGTTCAAGGTGATGGCTCTCGCCTCCCACGGCACGCCCCGCATGCTCGGCGAACTGCGCCGGTACGTGTACCCCACCGGCGACGGCGGGTTCCATGCCACCGGCGTTCCCTGGCACGAACTCTGCGTCCCTCGCGGCCCCGAGGAGGCCTGGACCCAGGAGCACGCCGATGTGGCCGCGAGCGTCCAGGCCGTCCTCGAGGAGACCATGCTCGACCTCGTGCGCCGGCTGCACGGCCAGACCCACGACAGCCTGCTCACCCTGGCAGGAGGCGTCGCGCTCAACTGCGTCGCCAACTCCCGTATCGCCCGCGAAGGTCCGTTCTCCCGCGTCTGGGTCCAGCCCGCCGCCGGCGACGCCGGCACCGCGCTCGGCAGCGCCCTGCTGCTGGCGGCCGGCCAGGGGGACGACCCGGAGCCGATGGACGGCGTCGACCTCGGACGCGACTGGTCCGACGCGGAGCTCGGTGCCTGGCTGAAGACGGCCGCCGTGCCGTTCGACCGGCCGGCCGACATCGCCGCGACCGTGGCCGAGGCTCTCGCCGACAACGCCATCGTCGCCTGGTTCCAAGGGCGTTCCGAGTACGGGCCGAGGGCGCTGGGCCACCGCTCGCTGCTCGCCCACCCCGGTCACGCCGGCAACCTGGAACGGCTCAACGACGTCAAGGGTCGCGAGCAGTTCCGGCCGGTCGCCCCCATGGTGCTCGCGGAACGGGCCCCGGAGATCTTCGACGGCCCGATGCCGAGCCCGTACATGCTTTTCGTCCACGACGTGGACCCCGCCTGGCGGGAGCGCATCCCGGCCGCGGTGCACGTCGACGGGACCGCCCGCATCCAGACCGTCGAACGGTCGAGGGAGCCCCTGGTCGCCCGCATGCTCGGCGAGTTCGAACGGCTCACCGGGCTGCCGGTCGTCGTCAACACCAGCCTGAACACGGCCGGACGGCCCATGGTCGACGACCCGAGGGACGCCCTCGAATGCTTCGGCTCCTCGCCCGTCGACCTGCTGGCCATCGGCCCCTACGCCGTCCGGCGAGGCGACTTCTTCCGCCGCTTCGACGACACCGACAACACGGACGCCGCCGGAACGGGAGCCGCGCGATGACCGCCGCCGGATTTCAGGGCCTGCGCTATGCCGTGGTGATACCGACCGTCGGCCGGGCCGGCCTGACCGTCTGCCTGCGCGCCCTGGCCGCGGCCACCGGCCCCGGGCCGGTACGGGTCGTCCTCGTCGACGACCGCCGCGGCGCCCCGCGCAACCCGCTCCCGGTCGAGATCCCGGCGGAGCTGCGGCCCATCACCTCGGTGGTGCCCGGCCGCGCCCGGGGACCGGCGGCGGCCCGCAACACCGGCCTGCGCGTGGCCGGTCCTGTCCCCTGGGTCGTCTTCCTCGACGATGACGTCGTGCCCGGCCCCACCTGGTGCGACGACCTGGCCCGCGACCTCGCGGCGGCCGACGGACGGACCGCCGGGGTCACCGCACGGATCATCGTGCCGCTGCCGACCGACCGTGCACCCACCGACTGGGAACGCAACACCGCCGGTCTCGCCACCGCCCGCTGGATCACGGCCGACATGGCCTACCGGCGGGAGGTGCTGGAAGCCGTCGGCGGCTTCGACGAACGCTTCCCGCGCGCCTTCAGGGAGGACGCCGACCTCGCGTTGCGCACCCAGGCAGCGGGCTGGGCACTGGCGGTCGGGACCCGCACCACGACCCATCCGGTACGTCCGGCCGGCCGTTGGGTCTCCCTGCGGGTCCAGGCGGGCAACGCCGACGACGTGCTCATGAACCGGCTCCACGGCCGGAGTTGGTGGCGGCGCGCGGACGCGCCACGGGGGCGCCTGCCCCGCCACCTCGCAGTGACCGCCGCGGCGGCGACCGCGGTCTCGTGCGCCGTTGCGGCCCGGCCCGTCGCGGCCACGGCCTGCGCCGCGCTCTGGCTGGCCGGGACCGCCGAATTCGCCTGGTCCCGGATCGCGCCGGGCCCCAGGACCCGCGACGAGATCGTCTCGATGGCGCTCACCAGCGCGCTCATACCGCCGGTGGCGACTTGGTACTGGCTGGGCGCACAGATGCGCCACCGGCGCACCCCGCCCCTGTCCCCGCCCGGGACGGCCGCGGCCACGCGCCCCGGTGCAGCGCCGGTCCCGGAGCGGGTGCTGCCGTGAACGGCTCCCTCACGGCCCGGTCGGTCGGGGGGCCGGAAAGCCGCGGCGGACCGTGGCTGTTCGAAGGCCCGGTCGTCCCGCGGGCCACCGCGCCGCCGCCGGACGGGGCAGGGCTGCCGGACGCGGTCCTCTTCGACCGCGACGGCACCCTCGTCGCCGACGTCCCCTACAACGGCGACCCGGCGCGCGTCGTGCCGATGCCGTCCGCGAGGGAGGCCCTCGCAGCGGTCCGAGCGCTCGGGATACCCGTGGGCGTCGTCAGCAACCAGTCGGGCGTGGCCCGCGGCTATGTGACATTCCGTCAAGTGGCGGCGGTGCAGCACCGCGTCGACTCGCTGCTCGGGCCGTTCGCCGTCTGGGCGGTCTGCCCGCACGGACCGGCCGACGGCTGCACGTGCCGCAAGCCCGCGCCCGGGCTCGTGCTCGCCGCGTGCGAGCGCCTCGGTGTCTCCCCGGCGCGCACCGCCGTCATCGGCGACATCGGCGCCGACATGGCGGCCGCCGTGGCCGCGGGCGCCCGCGGCGTCCTCGTACCCACGCCGGCCACCCGCCCCGAGGAGATCCGGAGCGCCCCGGAGACCGCGCCCGACCTGCTCCGGGCGGTACGGCTGGTGCTGGACCCCGCCGCACCCTGCCGTGGACCGGCGGCTGTGCGGACGACGGTCGCGCCGGGCTGTGACGTGGCGGAGGCGCACGAACGCCCGTCGTGTCCCGTGGCGCAGGAGCGGCGATGAGCGGCACCCGAGCACTGCCCCGCACCCTCGTCGTCCGCCTGGACAGCGCCGGTGACGTGCTGCTGGCCGGGCCGGCCGTCCGGGCCGTCGCGGCCGGCTCCTCGCACACGGCTGTGCTCTGCGGGCCCCTCGGCGTGCAGGCCGCACACCTCCTGCCCGGCGTCGACGAGATACTCGTCCACGACGCCCCGTGGGTCGGGCTCGAGCCCGAACCGGTCTCGTGCGAAGCAACGCAGCTGCTCCTCGAGATGCTGCGAGCGGGCCGCTTCGACCGCGCGCTGATCCTCGTCTCCCACCACCAGAGCCCTCTGCCGATCGCGCTCCTCCTCAAACTCGCGGGCATCGGCTGGACCGCGGCCTACAGCGAGGACTACCCCGGCACGCTGCTCGATCTGCGGCACCGTCGGCAGCCACACCGCCACGAGGCCCTCGCCGCCCTGGACCTGGCCCTGGACTCGGGCTTCGCCCTCCCGCCCGGCGACGACGGCGCATTGCGCATCTGCGCCCCGCCCGAAACCGCCCACCTGACCGGGCGGGAGCCGTACGTGGTGTTGCACCCGGGCGCCGCCGTACCCGCGCGCGCCTGGAGCCCGGACCGTGCCGCTCGGGCCTGCGCCGCGCTCTGTGCCGCCGGCCACCGCGTCGTGGTGACCGGAAGCCGGGCGGAGAAGGAGCTGACCGCGACGGTCGCGGGGGACCACGCGCTCGACCTCGGCGGTATGACGGACTTCCACCAACTGGCCGGTGTACTCGCCGGGGCGCGGGTCGCCGTTGTCGGCAACACCGGCCCAGGGCACCTCGCCGCCGCCGTAGGGACCCCGGTCGCCTGCCTGTTCGCACCCGTGGTCCCGGCGGAGCGCTGGCGTCCGTACCACGTGCCGCACGTGCTGCTCGGCGACCAGGGCGCGCTGTGCGCGGGGAGCAGGGCCCGCGGCTGTCCCCTCCCGGGGCACCCCTGCCTCGACGGGGTGGGCAATGCGGAGGTGCTCGCCGCAGTGGCCTCCCTCGGCGCCGACCGACCACCCGCCGCCGAAGGCGCGGAAGCGGATGCAATGGACGAGGAACGAGGAGCGCGACGATGAACATCCTGCTGTGGCACGTGCACGGCTCCTGGACGACGGCGTTCGTGCAGGGCCCCCACACGTATCTCGTTCCCGTCACCCCCGGCCGCGATCCGGACGGGCTCGGGCGGGCCCGCACCTTCACATGGCCCGATTCGGTGCGCGAAGTGACGCCGGAACAACTGCGCGACGCCCCCGTCGACCTGGTGGTCCTTCAGCGGCCGCACGAGATGCAGCTCGCCGAGCGGTGGCTGGGCGGCAGGCGGCCGGGGCGCGATGTACCGGCCGTCTATCTGGAACACAACGCGCCCGACGGCGACGTGCCGAGGACACGGCACCCCTTCACGGATCGGCACGACGTCACGCTGGTGCACGTCACCCACTTCAACCGGCTGTTCTGGGACTGCGGCACGACCCGTACCGAGGTGATCGAACACGGCATCGTCGATCCCGGGCACCTGTACACCGGCCGGCTCGCGCGCGCCGCGGTCGTTGTCAACGAGCCGGTTCGAAGGGGCCGTTACACAGGCACCGACCTGCTGCCCGCCCTCGCCGAGGCCGCCCCGCTCGATGTGTTCGGCATGCGCACCGAGGGCCTCGCGGAGCGTCTCGGCCTGCCGCCGGACCGCTGCCGCACCACCGAGTTGCCCCAGCACGAACTGCACGGCGCCATGGCGGAACGCCGCCTGTATCTGCACCCGGTGCGCTGGACCTCCCTGGGCCTTTCCCTGCTGGAGGCCATGCATCTGGGGATGCCGGTCGTCGCCCTCGCCACCACGGAGGCGGTCGAGGCGATCCCGCCCGGCACCGGAACCCTGTCCACCCGGCCCGAGGTCCTCGCGCTGGCCGCCCGACGGTATCTCGAAGAGCCGGAAGCGGCGGCAGAGGACGGCGCACGCGCCCGCCAGGCGGCACTCCAGCGCTACGGCCTCAAACGCTTCCTGGACGACTGGGAGCGCCTGATGACGGAGGTGCGCACATGACGTACGGCGATACCCATCGCGGTCCCATCCGAACCGATGCACTGTCGATCGCGTTGGTCTCCGAGCACGCCAGCCCGCTCGCCGCCCTCGGCGGAGTGGACGCCGGCGGCCAGAACGTCCACGTCGCCCGGCTGGCGGGAGCCCTCGCCGACCGCGGCCATCAGGTCACCGTCTACACCCGGCGCGACGCGCGCGATCTGCCGGACCTGGTGCGACTGCGCGCCGGTGTCGAAGTCCGTCATGTCCCGGCGGGCCCGCCGGAGGAGATACCGAAGGACGAACTCCTGCCTCATATGCTGGGGTTCGGCCGCCACCTGGCACGCGAGTGGCGGGACCACCCGCCCGACCTGGTCCACTCGCACTTCTGGATGTCCGGCCTCGCCGCGCTCCATGCCGTACGGGAGGCCCGGCTGCCGCTGGTGCACACGTTCCACGCCCTCGGCACCGTCAAGCGCAGAAACCAACGGCACGCGGACACGAGCTCGCCGGCCCGCATCTCCTGTGAGAAGGAGGTGGGCATCGGCTGCGACCGGATCGTGGCCACCTGCCGTGACGAGGTCGCGGAGCTGGCCGCCATGGGCATCTCCTCCGACAAGGTCGGAGTCGTGCCCTGCGGCGTCGACACCGACGTGTTCACGCCGGACGGACCCGTCGCCGATCGCGGCGCACACCCTTACCGGCTGGTCCAGCTCGGCCGGCTGGTGCCCCGCAAGGGCGCGGCAGTGTCGATCTCGGCACTGACGCGGCTGCCCGGTGTCGAACTGCTCGTGGTCGGGGGCCCCCGGCCGGACCGGCTCGACGACGACCACGAGATCCGCCTGCTGCGCGACCTCGCCCACGGGCTGGGCGTCGCCGACCGGGTCCGCTTCACCGGCGGTGTGGCAGGGGAGGACGTGCCACCGCTGCTGCGCAGCGCGGACGTGGTGCTGTGCCCCGGCGACTACGAGCCCTTCGGCATCGTCCCACTGGAGGCCATGGCCTGCGGAAGGCCCGTCGTCGCCACCGCCGTCGGTGGTCAGCTCGACACCGTCGCCGATCCCGCCACCGGACGGCTGGTGCCGCCCCGCGACCCGGACGCCCTCGCCCGGGCCGTGGCCGGACTGCTCGCCGACCCGGCGGCGCGAGAGGCCTGCGGAGCGGCCGGCCGGCGACGGGTGTTGAGCCGGTTCGGCTGGGTGCGGGTGGCCGCCGCCACGGAAGCCGAGTACCTCGGCGTCCTGGCCGCCCGGCCGGCCCTGCTCCGGGTCACCGGCGGGAGCCGGGCGGCGCGGGTGACGTGACCGGCCACCGGCCCGTCTCCCCAACCGCAGCACCCTGTCCCTGCCCGACCCGTTGCCCGACGACCGCAGCACCGACGCCCGAAGAGACCGACGTTCGAAGGAGGTGCGGGTCAGGCCGCCGTCCCCCGGGGCGCGGTGCACCCGACCAGCATGAGCGAACCCCGTACAACCGAGGCCGCGCACCGGCACTGTCAGTCACTACAGGACGCGCTCGGCCGGTTCCGTCGGCAGGGCCTGGAACAGATCGCCGAGTGGGGCAACCACCTCGCCGCGGTCCTGCCCGTCGGCGGACGTCTGCTCGCGGCAGGCAACGGCGGCAGCGCCGCCCAGGCCCAGCACCTGACCGCCGAACTCGTAGGCCGCTACCGCGACGAACGGCCCGCACTCTCCGCCATCGCCCTGCATGCGGAGACGTCGAGCCTCACCGCGATCGCCAACGACTACGGATTCGGCCATGTCTACGCCCGCCAGGTCGAGGCCCACGGCCGCCCCGGCGACGTCCTCCTCCTCCTGTCCACCTCGGGCCGCAGCGACAACCTGCTCGGCGCGGCACGGACGGCCCGGGCGGCCGGTCTGCGCGTGTGGGCGATGACCGGCCGGCTGCCCAACCCACTGGCGGAGGCGGCCGACGAGGCGCTGTGCATCGACGCCGACTCCTCCGCCACCGTGCAGGAGACCCACCTCGTCGCCGTCCATCTGCTCTGCGAGGCCTTCGACGCGGCCACCGCGACCGTCACCGCCACGACCATGCCGGCACGGGCAGTGCGTCGGGCCCCCGGGGCCGCGGCGACCCAGGCCGCCGCCGCTCGCCGGAGGTTGTCGTGACGGCGCGCCGGCCGCTGGTGGTCGTCGGGGACGTACTGCTCGACGAGGACATCCAAGGCGTCGCCGAACGGCTCGCGCCCGACGCGCCTGCCCCCGTCGTCGACGTACGGAGCAACGTCCGCCGCCCCGGCGGCGCGGGGCTCGCGGCGGCACTCGCCGCACAGGGCGGCCGCGAGGTGGTGCTGGTGACCGCGCTGGGCAGAGACCCGGCCAGTGAGGCGGTACGCCTTGCCCTGCGCGACAGGGTCCGGCTGGTGGAGCTGCCGCTCGACGGCACCCTGCCCGTCAAGACCCGCGTCATGGCGGGGGGCCGCCCACTCGTACGGATCGACCGCGGCGGCGGCACACCGGGCGAACCGGACGACGCGGTCCGTGACGCGCTGGCCGGAGCCCATGCCGTGCTCGTCGCCGACTACGGGCGCCGGACGGTCGGCGCCGTGCGGGAGGATCTCGTGGCCGCCGCCCGGCGCGGGCCCCTGGTGTGGGACCCCCATCCCAAGGGCGAGGCGCCCGTGCCCGGCGCCCGGATCGTCACGCCCAACGCCGCGGAGGTCTCGGCACCTGGACCGACAGGGGGCGCGGGCCGCTCCCTGCGCGACATCGCCGAACGCGGGCGCGAACTGGCGGAGCGCTGGCGGGCGGCGGCCGTCGCCGTGACCCTCGGCGAACGGGGCGTCCTGCTCACCCGGCCGGGCGACGGAACGCCGATGCTGGTCCCCGCCCCGTACCGGGCGGAGGGCGACACCTGCGGCGCCGGCGACTGCTTCGCCGCCGCCACGGCCACCGAACTCGCCGACGGGGCCCTGCCGGAGGAGGCCGTGCAGCGGGCCGTCGCCCGTGCGGCGGGATTCGTGGCGGCCGGTGGCGCAGGCAACCCGGAACTGTGGCGTACGGCGACCCCGGCCCGTCCAATCCATGCCGTGGAGGAGGACCCGTTCGCTCTGGCGGAACGGGTCCGGGCGGACGGCGGCACGGTGGTCGCCACCGGCGGCTGCTTCGACCTGCTGCACGCCGGTCATGTGGGGCTGTTGGAGAGCGCCCGGCGCATCGGGGACTGTCTGATCGTGTGCGTCAACTCCGACGAGTCGATCACCCGGCGCAAGGGGCCGGGCCGGCCCCTCAACCCGCTGGAGGACCGGACCCGTGTCCTCGCAGGCCTCGGCAGCGTCGACGCCGTCGCGGTCTTCGAGGAGGACACTCCGGTCGCACTGCTCAGTCGGTTGCGGCCGGACGTGTGGGTGAAGGGCGGCGACTACTCGGCGGAGGACCTCCCGGAGGCCGACGTCGTACATGCCTGGGGCGGCCAGGCACTCGTCCTGCCCTACCTCGACGGCCGCTCCACCACCCTGCTGGCCCGCCGCGCGGCCCGGTCCGCGACCGTCCTGCGGCGGGCCGAGCGGAGCTGACCGCTCCCGAGGAGACCCAGCGATGACATCGAGCGCCGACCGCACCGGGCACCCGCGCCCCCTTGGACACCCGTCGAGAAAGTACGCCGCCGTCCGTCCGCGAATCCTGGTGCTGCGGGCGCTCGGCCTCGGCGATCTGCTCGCCGCCGTGCCGGCGCTGCGGGCCCTGCGGCGAGGGCTGCCCGGTCATGACATCGTGCTGGCCGCGCCCGAGCGGCTCGCGCCGGCCGCAGAGGCGACCGGGCTGGTGGACCGGCTGCTGCCCGCGTCAGCCCCCGGGCGGTCCGTGCCCCCAGCGCTCGCCTGGGACGGTCCCGCGCCCGAGGTCGCGGTGGACCTGCACGGCAACGGTCACGAGAGCCGTCTGCTCCTCGCCCGGCTGAACCCGCGTCGCCTCTACGCCTATGCGCACCCGGACGGCCCCGCCTGGCAGGAGGACGAGCACGAACGTCACCGCTGGTGCCGGCTGCTGCGCTGGTACGGCCTCGACGCCGATCCGGCCGACGTGTCCATCCCGAGGCCGGTGACGCGCTCGCCGGCACCCCGGGCCGTGATCGTGCATCCCGGCGCCGACGCCGCCGCCCGCTGCTGGCCCGCCGATCGGTTCGCCGCGGTGGCGCGGGAGCTGTGCACCGCGGGACATCGCGTCGTGGTCACCGCAGGGGCGGCCGAGGAGCGCCTCGCGGCGTTCGTGGCGGCAGAAGCCGGCCTGCCGCAGGACGCGGTCCTCGGCGGACGGAGCGGCGACGTCCCGTTCGACGTCCTCACCCCCCTCGTCGCCGAGGCACACTGCGTCGTGGCGGGGGACACAGGACTCGCTCACCTGGCCACGGCGCTCGGCACCCCGTCCGTCACACTGTTCGGCCCTGTGGCACCCCGCCTGTGGGGACCGCCGGCCCGGGCCCGCCACCGGGTGTTGTGGCACCCCGACGCCGACGACCCGCCTCGTCCGGGCGATGCCCACGGCAACCGGCCGGACGAGCGGCTGCTGCGGATCACCGTCGACGAGGTCCTGGACGCGGTACGCACCCTGCCGCCGCCCGGGCCATGGCCGCGTACGGGTCAGGCGGCCGTGGTCAGACCCGGCTGACCCGCGAGGCCGGGCTCCTCGGTCCGTACGACGACCGGCCGGGCGACGCGGCGCTCGCGCAGGACGTAGCCCGCCCCGATCACGCCCGCGATCAGCAGTCCGCCGGACACCAGGGCGCCGCGCGCACCGGCCAGCTCCATGAGCAGCCCGAGCGCGGGCGGCCCCGCGAGGCCCCACAGCGTCTTGACGCTGCCCCAGACGCCGAGGACACGGCCGCGCATGTGCGCGGGCGGATCGGTCTGCAGCACGGTGGTCCCCGCGGTGTCGGAGACCGACTCCACGAGGGCCATGGGCAGCACGACGACCAGCAGCACGGCGAGTGAGGGCGAAAGACCGGCGACGACCTGGAGGACACCGCCTGCGGCCGCCAGCATGCCCACGAGCCGCACGGACGGCCTGCGCAGCCGGGCTCCGAGTACGGCACCGAGGATGCCCCCGACGGCGAGCACGGTCGAGACGGTTCCGAACGCGCCGGCGCCGCCCGCGAGCGGTCCCACGACCAGCACGGCCAGTGTGAGCTGGTAGTTCCGTCCGAAGACCGCGCTGAGGCCGGTGATCCCGGCGAGCGCGACCAGCCGCGGCCTGCGCGCGAAATACCTGAGCCCCTCACGCATGCTCATGTCCTCGCCGCCCGCGGACTTCGTGGTGCCGGCGGGCTTCGCGGGCTCCGTGTTCCGGCGCTCGGCGCGTGCACGGACGGCTCCGGCCACCGGACGCAGGAACGGGATGACGGCGGTGACGAACAGGAACGAGACGCCGTTCGCCGCGTAGGCGGCGGCCGTGCCGAGGAAGCCCACCGTCACACCGGCGAGCGCGGCACCGGCCAGCCGGCCCGCGTTGTGCACCAGGGAGCCGACACCGATCGCGGAGGGCACGTCCTCCGTGCGGACCAGGTCGTTGCCGAGCAGGGCGCAGGCCGGGCCGTCGACGGTGGCGATGATGCCCGTGACGGCTGCCAGCGCCATCAGGACACCCAGATTCAGCTGGTCAACGGCCACGAGGAACGCCGTCAGGAACGCGACCGCGCCGAGCAGCGCCTGGCTGACCGCGGCGGTCAGCTTGCGGGGCCAGCGGTCGACCGCCGCTCCGCCGGCGAGGCTCATCAGCAGGCCGGGTGCCGCCTGCACGGACATCGACAGGCCGGTCGCCGCAGCGGACCCGGTGATCTGGAGCACCAGCAGGTTCTGCACCGTGAGCTGCATCCACGTACCGGCGTTCGACACGAAGTTCGCGACGGACCACCAGCGCATGCTCGGGTACTTGAAGCAGCGCCACGGCGAATGGTCACCCAGGAGGCGCTGTGCGAGCCGGCCGGAGCCGGACGGGGAAGAGGAAGAAGACACGGTGAAGTACTCGGGTGACGAGGCCCAGGGGACCGATGCGGCGGAATGCGGCGGAAACTCGGAACACCGGCTGCACTGCGCGGCCGCTCCACCGGATCATGGCGGTGACCATCGTGGCAGACGGTTCGCGGGAAGCGTCGCCGCCCGGCAGCCCACGGGCCGTCTCGGAAGCCCCGAGCCCTTGCGCCCGTTGGGCTCGCGCACTGCTGGTGGGTTTGCTCACAGGGACCGGCCCCGCCGGACGGCCGATGCCCCAAGTGCCATACGGAGTTGCGCGCGTCACAGTGGATTCGGTGGGCGGGAGCTGATTCCCTCGCGGGCGCCCCCGACACGGCGGCGTGCCCAACCGGCACGGACGGAAGGCGGAGCATTGAGCAGCGGAGTGCAGGTCGATCTTCACGGCAGGCAGGCCCTGGTGACCGGTGGGGCACGCGGGCTGGGCGCCTCCATCAGCCGCAGGCTGGCCGGTGCGGGCGCGTCCGTACTGGTCGCGGACGTACGCAAGGACCTGGCGGAGGAGCTGTGCGAGGACATCGCCCGTTCCGGCGGCAGGGCGGATTTCGTCGAGATGGACGTGACGGACGCCGGCGCGGTCGCGGACGTCTTCCGTGACGTGGAGGTGTCGGGCGGGCGGGTCGACCTCCTGGTCAACAACGCGGCCGTCGACGTCTGCAAGCCGATCGAGCATCTGACGGCCGAAGAGGTGACCCGGGTGATCACCACCAATCTGCTCGGGCCGATGTTCCTCTGCCTGGAGACCTATCGCCGGATGGTCGCCCATGGCGGCGGTCACATCGTCAACATCCTCTCCACCGCGGCCAACCGGACGTGGACCGAGGCAGGGCCGTACGCCGCGGGCAAGTCGGGTCTGCGGGCCTTCACCCACACGCTGTTCCAGGAGGCGCAGCGCGACTGCCCGGGAATCGGCGTGACCGGAGTCATCGCGGGCGGGATGGCAACCCCGTTCATCCTCGACCGCTTCCCGGACGCCGATCTCTCCCTGCTGCAGAGCCCGGACGTCGTCGCCGACACCGTCCTCTACGCGCTGTCGGTCCCGGACACCAGCGCCGTCTCCGAGCTGGTCGTGGTGCCGCGCAAGGAACCCTCATGGCCCTGACGACAGGAACCCCCATGCACCCTCCGCAGGGCGGGCAGGCGCCCGTCGCCATCATCACCGGCTCCGACTCCGGCATCGGACGGGCCACGGCCGCCCGGCTCGCCGCCGCCGGCATGGACGTCGGGATCACCTTCCACACCGACCATGACGGCGCGGAGACCACGGCCGAGGAGGTACGCGGTCACGGCCGCCGCGCCGCCGTGGCCCGTATGGACCTCACGGTCCTGCCCGAAGCGGCCGATGTGGTCGACCGGCTCGCCGAGGAACTGGGCCGGGTGGACGTGCTCGTCAACAACGCGGGCACCGGCACCGCCACGCCGTTCCTCGAACTCGGTCTCGACACGGTCCGCCGGGTCGTCGACGTGGATCTGATCGGGCCGTTCCTGTGCGGCCAGCGGGCGGCCCGCCGCATGATCGACCAGGGGGACGGCGGTCGGATCGTCAACGTCACCTCGGTCCACGAGCACCAGCCGCGGGTCGGTGCCGCGCCCTACTGCGCCGCCAAGGGCGGGCTGGGACTGCTCACCCAGGTGATGGCGCTCGAACTGGCCGAGTACGGCATCACCGTCAATTCCGTTGCCCCCGGCGAGATCGCGACCCCCATGACCGGCCAGGAGGACAAGAACGTGCACGCCGCCGACCGTCCCGGCATCCCGCTGCGCCGCCCCGGTGACGCCCGGGAGGTCGCGGCGGTGATCGCATTCCTGGCCGGGCCGGACGCCAGTTACGTCACCGGGGCGTCGTGGTCGGTCGACGGAGGGATGCTGCGCATGGGTCCCATGGCGGGCTCCCATCTCGACGACGACTCCTGGCGCCGTCCCTGAGCAGGGGCGTGACGCGGCGTCAGATGCATCCGCGGGGATCACGAGGACCGCTCACGGTCCGATGTGCGGAAGTCGGCAGGACCGTCATCGCGCCTGGCGACGTCAACGCAGACCAGGTGCCTGACCTGTGGTTGCGCGAGGACAGCACGGCAGCATCTGGCGTTCGTACGGCAAGAAGGGCACCGACGGCGTCCTCGACCCCACCACCTGGGGCAACGCCAAGAGCCGTGTGAAAGTCGGCACCGGCTACCCCGTGTCCCTATACCCGGCCGCCGGCTCCGTCGGCGACGTCACCGGCGACGGACGGGCCGACCTGTGGGCCCGGAAGGCCGACAACACCATGCTCGGCTGGCCTGGCAAGACTCGCGGCACCGACAACATGTCCTTCGGTTCTTCCTTCGTGATCGACGGCATCACCGGTGGCTCCCGAATCCCGGCAGGAACCACCTTGGCCGGCGGACAGTCACTCACATCCCGCTCAGCCAAGCTGACGATGCAGCCTCCCGGACGCCCCCGCCCACCCATGACAACCCCGTACACGCCGCGCACTCGAGGCCCTCCCCGGCTCACCCACCCGGAAGCAGCCGGACCTCGGCCGCCGGCAGCCCCTTGACCCACCAGTGGTCGTAGCGCCGGTAGGCCCGCGGGTCACGAGGAGCGAGGAACGCGACGAGCGACGCCGCCTCCACGGCCAGCTGCTCCCAGACATGACCGGGAAGCGGACGAAACGCCGCGGCTTCGACCCCGCCCTCCACCGCCCGCCACACACCCGCGACATAACCGTCGACCAGCAGCGTGGGCAGCACGTCGCCGTTCACCCGCGTCACATGCCGGCGCCACTCGGGCGGGACGACACGGCTCCGATCGGCGTAGGCCAGCAGGACGCTGTCCCACATCGCCATCAGCCTCGGCGGCGCCGGAACGTCCTCCGCCGGAAGCAGCCCGCCGGGAACGTCGTACAGCACCGTGCCGTCAGGCCCCTCCAACTGAACGAGCCCACCGCCCAGCGAAAGCACCGCCGCCCTGATGCGGGCCCGCTGCACCATCGCGAACTGCGCCATGTCCGCCACCGACGCCGGCCCGAAGCCCTCCAAGTAGCGCCGGACCAGCTCCCGCAGGCTCCCCGCGGCCACCTCCGGATCCGCCAGCACCGGCCGCTCACCCGCCGCCACGAACGACGGCCGCGTACCGAACGACCACGGCCCTCCCGTCGGCGCATGCCACAGCGGCACATACTGACGCAGCACATCCGCTGCGCCGCCGACTCCATCGGCGCGCCCAGCCGCTCCTCGAGCCGGCTCCCTATCTCGGCCGCGGTCCGCGGCCGGTCGGCGAAGTCCAGCAGATCCGCGACCAGTTCACCGGGGTCGTCCGCTGCGAGCCCGGACGCCGTGAAACGGGGATCGCCGAGCCGGGAGCCGCGCAGCGCCGGCTCCATCGCCTCACGGAACGTCCGGTAGTCCTCGGCATGAACGGCGTGCAGGGTGAGCCGCATCAGCGTCGCCTTCACCGTCCGCAGACCGGCCACCGACGCGTCGAGCCCCGACGCGTCGAAGCCGCTCAGCCTGTTCCACAGGGCGATGTACGGCGAAACGGGCTGCTGCGCCTGCAGGGCGACCACCCGCCGCACCCCCTCCGCGACATCGAGCGGCTCGCGGACGAGCAGCAACTGCCGTGCGAGCGTGGCACGGTTGAGCCCGTGCGCGGTGATCTTCATGCGGGGATTGTGCCGGGTGCGGCCACCGCCCGGGCCCGGGCGGCGAAAAAATGCCGGGCCGGGCGGACGGGCGGGACGAAGGGCTCAACGGGCCGGGCGCTGCGGGGCACTAACCACCCCCGACTCCGGCCGCTGAGTTTCGCGTCCAGGGTCTCCTGGGCGATGCGCATCGACTCGGCGTACTTCGGCTCGGACAGCCGCTGCCAGGCCACGTCCGGCGCGACGTCCTCAATCCGGCTCGTCACCCACCAGAGGTTGCCGAACGGATCGAGCACCCTGCCGCCGCGGTCGCCCCATGCACTGTCAGCACCGCCTGAAGGGACGTGGTGGACGTGGATCCGGTGGGCGTTTCCTCAATCGTGATCACGATCCTACGGTCCGAAGTGCCCTGCGCTCCGGGTCATTCCGACGCCGAAACCCTGGGCCAATCCGTACCGGTCATGATGGGGGGATGAGACCCGAGACCCAGGCCTTCGTCGCCGGCGGCCCCCTGCCCGACCAGGACGCCGACGAGGACGAGATCGACCGTCGCGTCAGGCAACTCGAGGCGGTCTTGGCGCCCGTCACGGCCGAGGAGGCGCAGGCTCTGGCCGGCTGCTTCGGCCCGGACGACTGCTACGGCGTCGCCTGGACGCTGCTGCACCTCATCGAGACCGCTCCCGGCCCCGTCCCCACGGTGCCGCCGCCCGGCCCGGGCGCCGACGAGTGGCACCACACACTCTGGAACCGGTGGGGGAGCGGAGAGCTCCCCGACGACGGCCCGGCGAACTGAAGCCCTTCAGCCGTCGGCGGCACCAGGCGACGGGGAGCTGCCCCGCGCCACTGCCCCCGCACCAACGCCACGAAGCCGCCTCCGGGACTCATCCGGGGGCGGCTTCCTGGCTGTTCAGGGCTACGAGGTCTGCCCTTCCTCGGTCCGTTGGCGGCGCTTCTTCCGGCGTCGCTTGAATACGCGGACCAGCCAGGCGCCGATGGCAGTCCCGAGGGTGCCGAAGGCGCCGCAGGCGGTGGTGGCCGCCCCGTTGTTGTCCAGGGCGAAGGAGATGATGGCGAGGTAGAAGACGGCGGCGGTGAGGAAGGTGATGCCGGCGGCGGTGGCGATGAGCCCGTCGACTGCCTTCTCGATGCGGGCGAGGCGCTTCAGCTCGCCAGTGACGTATTCCGGCTTCAGCCCGTTGCACATGGCGTCCCCTGGGGACCGTCGGGGCCTATTGAACTTGGGGCTCTGTTGCGCGACCCCATAGCATTGGTAGTGATGGCGAGCCAGCCTTTCACGCGGGCGGACGTTGTCAACCACAGACGGCTTCCTGTTGGCGCAGGGAGCCGTCGCCCGTTGGGGCTTCGGCTCGTGCCGTTCGGATACCAGGCTTGCACTCTCTCCGGTCTCCAGAAGTCGCGTATCAGACTTTGAGACGGCCTGGGAAAGTCGCAGGTCAGCACTTTTTCACTTTCCGGGCATAGGGCATAATTACGCTGTAGATGGTGCATGTTTGGGGATACTTCGCGAATGGAGCGAACGGGATTTTTCGTGTGGCGCGGATCTCCTCCATGGGCATCAACCAGCGGTGCGCCGACGGCCCCTGACGCACAGTCCAGAGCCGTCCGGCGCCCGAGAGGCAACTCCCCCTCCCTGCCCTGCCGTCGAGAGCGTGCTCCTGTCCGACACGGACCTCCGCGCCGAAGTCCACGTCGGCCGTATCCGCATCGAACCGTGGCGAAGCTGGGGGCAGCCCGCGTCGATCGACGTCCGTCTCGACCGCTGCTTCCGGGTGTTCGGGAGTCCCCGGTGCAGCCACATCGATCCGGCCCTGGGCCAGTGGGACATGACGCGGCTCGTCGAGGAGTTCGTGCTCGCATGCACGCATCGACTACAGCGCATGCTGGCTGAGGCAAAGCTCGTGTGGGTGCCCAACAGCCTGGTCTCGCCCGTCGGCCGGCCGAGTGCCATCGCCATGTGGCCCCTTGCGCAGGCTGCACCGGCTGGCGGGCACCATATGGGTGGCTCCCGGCGCAATGCTCGCCCTTTGCCAGCACGTCCTGCGCGGTGCCGGCCGTGCGTAGGGGCCCTGGCGCGTCCCTTCCTCAGCAGGGTTCCTGCGGCGGCGCCAGTGTGACCACTGCAGGACATGCTCGAGGGTCGGTCGGGGCCGGGCGAGTCGGCTGACCAGCCGTCGGAGTTCGGGCGGGGTGAGGGGTATGAGCTGGGAGGATCCGCTCCCCGCTCGCGCGGGACTTACACGTTCGCGACTACACCGGCCGCATCGTCCGGGTCACCCCCGCCGGTGCAGGGGAGCGCTGCTCCTGGGTCGACGGCACCCGACTTCGTGCTGACCACGGCTGATGATCATCCGAACCCAGTGGTCATGACGAAGACGTCGGAAGCCCAGGTGGAACAATTGCCCCGAACATGGACGCACGGGGGACGCGGTGTGGGACGGGCCTCGTCTGCGGGAGGGCCGCACGTGACGACAGCGACCGACCTTGTGAGCGGCTGCGTCGATGCTCTCAACGCGGCTGGTGAGACCATGCGGGCGGCGATCCCTGCGCTCGAGCAGCTGGCGGCGTGCTCGGCCTGGTCCGTTCGCACCGGACCAGCCGTAGCGGTGAAGTCGGCACGTACTTCTGCAGCGGCCACGGAGCAGGCGATCGTTCGCCTGGCTCCATCAGTTCAAACGACTCCGCATCCGCTACGAACGCCGGTCCGGTCTCCATCAGGGCCTGCCGGAACTGACCTGCAGCATCATCTGCCCGCGGTGGCTACAGGCAACGGCGGCAGATCGTTCCACGTCCATGGTGCGGCGGGCCGTTCATCGGGTTCCCACCCGTGGCGCGGTGCGGGAACGGGCGTGGAGTAACCGGCTCTGCGGACACGGCGCGCCAGGGTGTCGGCGGCCTCGTGGGCGCCGACGCCCCGGAGCGTCTCCAGGAGTCTGTCGACGCTGTACGGGGAGGAGGGGTCGGCGCGGTGCTGCGGGTGGCGGTCGAGCAGGAGCGTGAGGGCTTGCGCATCACCCGCGCTCTGGAGCGCTTCCACGAGGGAGGCCACCACATGGGGGTCGGTGAGGGGAGTCTCCTCGGCGGCGCGGCGTGCCAGGGTCCTGGCGGCCTCTCCCCTCAGCTTCGGCAGTACGACGACGGCCACGTCCGGGTCGAGGGGCGCGTCGAGGATGCGGCTCAACAGTGTGTCGGCCGCCTCGTACGCGCCCGCCTCCAGCATCCTGTCCAGCAGTCTGCCGACGCGATGCGGTTCGCCGAGATCGGCGTGGGCGGCCATGCGGCACGCCAAAGTGTCGGCGGCTTCCGCCCGCAACCACAGCAGCACATCGTCCATGCGCGGGTTGCCGGGGTCGGCCTCGGCGGCCACACGACGCGCCAGGGTGTCGACGGCCCGGCTTCCGCCTGCCGCCAGGAGCGCTTTCATCAGCCTGTAGAAGCCGCGTCCATCGGTGACACTCACGTGGGTTTCGGGGTGCCGGCTCAGCAACACGGACACCGCATCCCCCTCACCGAGGGCACACAACTCCTCCAGTAGCCAGGTGACTCCCTCGCCGTCGGTGAGCCGGACGTGGGCCTCGGGGTGCCGGTCCAGCAACACGGACACCGCCTCCCATGCGTCTTGCGCACGGAACTCTCCCAGCAGACGGGCGACCCCCAGCGCGTCGGTGAGCGCGACGTGGACCTCAGGTCGTCGGCCGATCAGGACAGGCACCAGTTCCCCTCGGTCTTCCAAGCGGAACTCCTGCAACAGCCGGGCAACGCCGTCCGGGTCGGTGAGATCGGCCGCGCCGACGGCATGCAGCGCCACCCTGTCCGCGGCCTCGCGCAGCCCCGCTCCGCGCAACGCGGACAGCAGGAGCACGGCATGGCGCGGCCGGCCGAGGTCGATCTCCTCCTCGATCCGCCGCACCACTGTCTCCGTGACCGGGTCGGCACCGGCCGACAGGAGCCTCACCAGAAGGCCGGTGTTCTCGGAGTCGGTGAGGTCCGCCGCGTCGAGGATGCGGTGCGCCAGGGCGGTCACGGCGTCACCGCGATCCTTCGCCAGGACCGCCCGCAGCTTGGCGCCGGCCTTCCGCGGATCGGGGGCACGGGCCTCGTCGGGGGCGCGAAGCACGACGTGACCTGTGGACGGGTCCTGTGCGAAGCCCAGTTCCGTGAGCGCCGAAGAGGTGCGTGACGTGGCGAACGCCAGCACATCCGTGAGCAGCGCGCGGTCGTGGAAGGTGGCGAAGTCGACCATCACGACGACGCGGTACGCCATGGCCTCCGCGGCCTCCCCGCCGTCCCTCCCCGCCAGGGCCCCCAGCATGTCGGCCGCTTGGTGCAGGTTGCCGATGTCGGCTTCGGCGAGGGAGCGGAGCGCCACCGTTGCCGCGGCGTCGTCGGCGCCTACCCACTGCAGTGTCCTGATCAGGAGGTAGGCGCCGACCGGGTCGGTGAGGTCGGCTTCGTCCACGGCGCGGCGGACCACCGGGTCCACGGCCGGCACGGCCCCCGCCTCCGCCACCGCGATCAACAGGGCAGCGGCGTCGATGGCGCTGGTCAGGTCGAGGCGTGCCTCCGGCCGTCGGTCGAGGAGCACGGTGACGGCCTGCTCCGCACCGGCTTCGTTCAACGCCTGGAGCAGGGAGGTAACCGCGCCCGGATAGGTGAGGTCGGCGTGGGCGGCGACCCAGTCGGCGGCGTGGTGGACCTGAGGGTCCTCAAGGGTGCCGAGCCGTCGAATCAGGGCGGCCGGGGCGTCGGGAGAGCCCGCGAGGGTCGCCTTGCGTCCCAGGAGGACGGCCTGTCGGTACAGGCCTCGCCGCCAGGCGGAGTGGGCGAGCAGGTGGAGGTCGCCCGGTTCGGTGGTGTGCTCCACCAGCGCCTCCCACAGGGCGGGGGAGCCCAATTCGTCGGCGCGCAGCTGCCGCGTGTGCTGGTCGAGGTAGTCGGCGGCTTCGTAGCGGGCCGGGGTGCCGGCGCGTGTGCGCAGGGACGTCAGGGGGCTGAGGGCGCACCGGACATCGGTGCGGGTGCCGTCCGGGCGTGTCCCGGTACTCAGGGCTGTCAGGGCGTTGCCGGCCCAGTCCGGCTCGCCGGGCCGGGCGCGGTCGTTGAGGGACCCGTCGGCGGCGTCGGCGAGGAGTGCGGCGGGCAGCGGGGTGCGGTGGCCCAGGCGGCGGGCGTCGAGGGCGGCGGTGATCAGGGCGTGCTCGACGGGCGTGAACAGGTCGCCGGGGCCGTGAAGGTAGGCCGCAAGGAGTTCCGGGCCGCCGGTGAGGTGCTGCACGACGCGGCCGTCCACCCCTCCGGCGGCCAGCGCGGCGGCCAGGCGGCCATCCGTCCGCTGGTCGGCGAGCTCGGCCCAACGACCCAGTTCGGCGTCGGTCAGAGCGTCAGCGACGGGGATACGGTGGGTGACCGGTGCGGTGAGCAGGGCACGGGCGTGGCTGTGAGGGTCGCCCGGCTGTCCCCGGCGGGTCAGGTCGCGCCAATAGGGGTCGGTCCACAGAGTGCCCACGGCGACCACACCACGCCGGCCGCGGAGCGCCTCCAGCAGGGCGGCTGCGGCTTGTTCCCCGTCGCTGCCGTAGAGGTGCCGCTGGGCTTCGTCGAGCCACAGCACCACGCCAGGGGCGAGACGGTCGGCGGTCAGTAGATGCAGCAGCGCGGCCGCGCTACCGGGGCGCAGGAGGGGGCGGTGGGCGGCGAGGTCGCTCAGCGCCTCATACACGGAACGGGTCTTGCCAGTGGAGGAGCCTCCGGTCAGCACCGCCAGGGTGGACGGGCCGCCCTCCAGGGGCGGGACGAGGGCTTCACGCAGCAGTGCGTCATGGGGCCGGGGCAGGTAAGGGGTCAGCACCGGGAGAACGGGCGCAGGCCCGGATCCGGTGGCGGGTAGGACGGCCTGATGGACCTCCAGCACCAGCGGGCCGAGGGTCGTCACCGTCTCGACAGGGCCGCCGCCGCTCTCGGACATACTGCGGCGAGCAGCCGCCCGTTCCGTACGAGCCCGTTCCAACTGAGCGCGCCACCAGGGCTCGTCCACGCGCTCCCCGGCCCAGGACGACCACAGCTTCACCAGCGCGAGCACTACATCGTCACTGTCCGGACCGGGCATGCGGAAAGACGCCGGGTCCTCCGGCGCCCAGTCGCTGACCCGCTGTCCGCGAAAGCCTTCCGCACCGAAGACGCCCGAGGCACTGATATGGCCCTCTACGGCCCTTTGGCTGGCCGACAGCCGCTTCACACGCCTGGCCTGCTCGGCGCGCTCCCGTAACCCCCTGAGTCGCGCGTGGAGTTCGTGAACCTGTGGCCCCACCAGCCCCCACCCCATTTCCTGTCGCGCGCGGCCCCCGGGAGCCCACCAAATGCATCAGCACGGCGCCCGCTCGTGCCCGCAGGCGGACGCGGCGGGCGGCCCCCGGCCAGTGCCGTGAGCAGCAGCCTAGGGACCAAGCCGCCCGCCCTGCCCGACATTTGGCACAGCCGGACGGCACGGCGGCAAAGTCGGTGGCAGGTCACGCAGGCCCGGCAGGCGCGACCCGCGAAAGCTTCCGACGACAGGAGTGGTCCCATGAGCAAGCGCCGCCGTACCCGCCGCCCCGCCGCCCACCCGCCTGCCACCCCTCCGAACCCCCTGTGGCGGGAGGCCACCCGCAGTGCCGTCCTCGCCCTCGCCACCACCGGCGGCCCGGCGGCCGTCGCGCTCCTCCAGTGGTGGCTCTCCACCCGCTGACCGCCCAGGTGACGTTTCCTCATGGCCGCTGGGCTCCGACCAGGCACTCTGCATACCGCGATCGCATGGGAACACCTGCCGTAGGAGCTCGGCTTCGGCTCGGGCATGACGTGCTGGCGGCGCCTGGCCGAGTAGACCGAGGCCGGCGTGTGGCCCCGGCTCCACGAAACGCCAGGAGCCGCCTGACCTGCATCCCCTCTTCGCGTGAGGTCGCCCTCGGCAGCGGGGTGAAGTCGTCGGGAATCACATCCAGCAGGCTCAGCACGCGGTCTCCCGCACGCAAAGTGATCAGCAGTTCGCACCGCACGTGACGCGGAACGTCCGGGCGGTGGAACAGCTGTGCCACAGGGCCGGCCACAGGTAGTGGGTGCCCTCAGGCGCCGCATTCGCTCGCACCCACGCCGGGTCCAACCGCTGGCTCAGGCCGAGGTCACCCGCCTGCTCCTCCAGTCTGAACAGCGAGGCCGAATCGATGACCTTCACCTCGCGAGGCAGCGGCTGGTCGAAGTCCATCGCCCCATGCTGCCCGACAGCGCCCCACGCCGGGCAGCCGACCCCAATGAGTCATTCCGTTAGGAGTTCCAGCAGCCCCACCAGGGCGACGACGGTTCGGATGCGGGGGTTCGGAATACTCACGACCGCAGCAGAATCTGATCTCAGCCAGCGACGCTCCGCCATTCAGGCCGGGTGAAGGCCGTCCTGGCCCGGAGCCCGGAGCCCGGAGCCCGGAGCCCGGAGCCCGGAGCGTCGGAGCCCGGAGCGTCGGAGTGCTCTGCGTCTTCGGGGGTGGCGGTCGGACGGGACGCTGCTGGTTTCCCGCCGCCCGCGCGGAAGCTGGCGAAATCGATCCCGTCTTGACCCGGGGGAGTGCTGGGCCTGCAAATGCGCTGCCGCCCGGACAGCAACCCGTGTCACGCAGCGAGTCGGTCCTTCAGAGATGGTGCGAGGGAAGGGCGCGTACTCGGTGAGGGTTGTCTGAGCAGTGGTGCACCAACTGCTCGGTCGTATCCGATTGCTCCGACTTCCGCGCTCCTGTTGCCAGATGTGTAAGCATGAGAGGGCCGCCCGGTTCCATGCCGGTAGGCGGGGGAAGGGGCGGAATGATCGGGCTGTTGGAACCCGGTGATCGACTCGAGCACCTGCTGGTGCTTGACCGACGGCTCGGCGGCTCCGGGATCGTGTACGTGACGAAGGACCTCCGTGACGACGCACACGAGTCCGGGCGCCCTCTCGTCCTGGCCGCAAAGACGCTCTGGCCGGAGCTGGCAAAGGATCCCGCCCGCGTGTCGCAGTTCGAGGCCGAGTGCCGTGCATGGCTGTACCTGGGGCAGCACAAGCATGTGGTCCGGCTGTTCTATGCGGACCGGCTCTCAGGTCAGCCCTTCGCCTTTGCCGAATACGTGCCGCAGCGCGGATTTCCGCACACACTGCGCGGCTGGCTCGACCACCACTTGCTGGAGTTCGAGTCAGCCGTGCGCTTCGGTGCGCAAATGACACGCGCACTGCTATTCGCCACCGGTCAAGGCCTGGTGGCTCACGGCGACATCACACCCGAGAACGTCATGGTCACCCCGAGCGGGGTCGCGAAGGTCACCGACTGGGGACTGTCCCGCCTGGATTCCGCCCCCGGCGTTCCCCTTCCCTCGGTAACCGCCGCGCCCTACCGCCGCGGGCCTCACTCGTCCCAGGCAGGCACACGGGGCCACGGCACACGCGGATACGCGGCGCCAGAGGTACTGAAGGCCGAGACGGGGGCCAGCGCTGCCGCCGACCTGTTCGGCCTTGGCGTCGTGCTAGCGGAAATGCTCACCGGGCGGTGCGTGCCCGCAGGTACGTCCACGGCGCAGCTGCTTCCGCATCTGGACGCCCTGGCACTCTCCAGACGCACAGTCTTCGCCGATGCGCTTGCGTCGTGTCTGTCACCCCGGCCGCAGGATCGGCCGACGGTCGCGGAGATCGAAGCCCTCCTGGCGGCTGCCTTCGAGGAAGTCGTCGGAGTCCCCTTCGAGCCGAGTCCGACAAGCGCCGAAGAACACTACGCCGATCGAGGACAGCGAGCCTATGGCCTCCTCATGCTCGGCCACATCGATGAAGGGATGCGTGTGCAGGCCGAGTTGATGCGGGACATGCGTCGCATCAAGGAGCCGAATCCTCCTACGGAGGAGGAGCGTGCGCCCTTCATTCTCATGGACTACAAGGAGCACGGCTGGGTGACCATCGTCCCCCAGGAACATCTCGACGAGGCCGAGGAGCATCTGCGGGCGCACGCGGACGACCTTGAGGTCATTCGCGATGCCAGAAGTACGTTCATGCTGGCCGGCCGCCCGGAGCGGGTCCTGGAACTGTGCCATGCCGAGCTCGAGCTACGGCCGGAAGACACCAAGGCCCTCAAAGACGCAGCGTACGCGCTGGAGAAGCTCGGGCGCAGCCAGGAGGCGATCGGCTTCCTCGATCGGATTCTCGCGCGTGAACCCACTGTGCAGCTGTGGTGGGACCGTGCGGTGTTGTGCGAGGCAGAGGGTGACAGCGAGCAGGAGCTGTGGTCCGTGACCAAGGGCCTCGAGCTGGAACCGAGCCACTGCGCTCTGTTGAATCGTCGCGGCAACGTGTACATGAGGGGCGGCAAATGGACCGACGCCGCGGAGAGCTTTCGTCAGGCCAGCGAGGCGGATCCTGAGGACGCTTTGGTGTTCTTCAATCTCGGCACGGCCCTGACGCACCTGCAGCGCTTCGAGGAGGCCGTCGTGGCTCTCGCCAGAGCCTTGGAGATCACTCCCCACTTCGTTCAGGCCCTCAACACTCTGGGTACCGTCTTCCTCCTTCACGGGGGACATCAGGAGGCTGCCCGCTACTTCCAGCGCGCCATCGCAATCGATCCGGAATATGCGAAGGCATGGTTCAACATGGGCCAAATCTACGAGGACTGGCAGCAGCCCGACACTGCTCGTGAGGCCTACCAGCGGGCGCTCGACCTGGACCCCGGATACCAACGGGCTCAAGACGCTTTGGCACGGCTCAATGCCTGACGCCGACGGCACGGGAGCACCGGACTTCGCCGTGGCCGGTCTCGACGAGCACGCAGCACCAGTCCTCCAGGCCGTCCTGGCGGGGGAGATGGAGCCGCTGGAGGGTGCGGTGCGGCTGGCCGGGCACTGGGCCCCGGTCGAGCCCGACAGCCAGGAGGGCGGCAAGGTGCCGGGAAAGCATCGCAGCCCCCCGGGCTTCGACGGCCTCTACGCCGTTGTTCTCGATCTCTTCGACTCCGGACGCTCCGAACAGGCCTGCCGCATCGCAGAGTTCCAGTGGCACGTCGCCCAGCGCATTGGCACGGATGAGCTGATACTGCTGTGTGCCGCGCAGCTCGGCCAGACGCTCCGAGACGATCCCGCGTCGGGACAGCGACGGCTGGAACTGCTGGAGTTCGCCGTACCCGAGCTAGTGACCTGGCCCCGCCCCACCGAAGAGAAGGCCAGACTGTTGCACCATCTGGCGATGGCCCGCCAGGACGAAGCCGCCGGCGACCCCGACGCCCTGCACGCGGCGATCGAAGCGTGCGAACAAGCCCTGGCACTTGGGGGCCTGGAGGACGAAATCTCGGCCTGCCTCCACTTTCTGGCAGGCCAATGCGGCTCGATGGCGAACGGAACCGCGGCCGATCTTGAGAAAGCGGTTCTTCATCTGCGTGAGGCTGTACAGCTCATCAATCGGCTGGGGGGCTCCCTCCCCCAGAAGGTCGCCCAGGAGACGCTCGACACCGCGACGCGCATCTGGCAGGCCGCACTCACAGGCGGTGCCAGCCGACCGGTCGACGCATCGGAGTACCTGCTCAAAACCCCACTCGAGGAAGGCGACACGGCACTGAACGCCTCCTTGTCCCAACCCACGCGACAGGACGCCTACAGGCTGCGAGCCCTTCAAAAATACCTGGTCGCGGCTGAGCGGATCGGTGGCGGTGCCCGGCCAGGGATGCGCGCCGAAGTGCAGCACAGGATGGCCGCGCTCCTGCTGGAGGCCGTCGACGAGGACGAACTGTGGACAGGAGTGTGCTTCGCGGCGGCCGCACGCCGGCTTGGACGCCACGACTGGCATCCGGCCAACCACGTCCGCGTGAACACTCACCTCGCGCGGCTGCTCATGAGGCTCGGCATGACCGACGACCCCCGTCTCCTGCGCACCGCGAGCGAACTGCAGAGGCAGGCCGTTCCCCTCATCGAGGCCGACGGGTCTCCGGGAGAAGCCGAACGGCTGAACCGGGACTACCGGTCGTGCCTCGTCCTCCTCGCGATCCACGGTGACGAGGAGGTGGCCAGCACCGCACTCGAGCTCGAGGGTGCACATCAACTGTCCCGCCTACGGGAGGAACTCGCCGAGGTCCCAGAAGGCGAGGAAGCTCCTCCCCACCACGCGTATCTCCGGACCGTCTTGGATGAGGCGGGCGGTCGCCTCGCCTCCTTCCTTGCCCGGGGCGAGATCGCCCGCGGAACCTTGATCGTTAGTCAAGGCTTGGCCGAGGAGAAGGCTCTCGCCCTCCTTGAAGAGGCTCGCCGGCGCAGAGACGCAGGAGACTTCATGGGTGCCGCCGACTTCGTGAGCACTGCCCTGACCCTCGTCCAGGACGTGTATGCCTACACGGTTGTCCCCTGGTGCGAGGCGGCCGAGCTGTGCGCCGGCATGTCTCTCAAGGAGGACGCCGAGTCCTTGCTGGACGAAGCACGTGCGCTGATGTCGTTGGCGAGGGACCCGCAAGAAACCGTGACCGGCTACGTTCCGGGGAACTGGTTCGCGGTGCTGGGCCTCGACCACTACTGGGAACGGATCGAACGGGCGTCGACCCGGGTGCGGGAGCTGGCCGCCAAGGCCCCGCAATTTGACCCTGCGGCAACGGCCCACCTGCTGCAGCCCGAAGACGATCTGTGCCGCAACACACTAGCGACGGCGCTGCTCAGGCGGCTGGAGCAGCACAAAGAACAGGGGGCACAGTGACAGTCCGCCAATACATCTACATCTCGAAGACGAAAGTCGAGGGCCTTGAGGCGACACTGTTTCGCAAGGTGCCCGTCACCGGCCGGTTGAGTGCCGAGATTCCGGGGATCGGCGGAATCGAACTCGCCCCCTCCCCCTCAGGTGCACAGACCGATCTCCATCGACGCACGCATGACGTACGGCGCCGGCTGGAGAAGCGGAAGATGATTACGACGCTGCCAGGGGCCGGCGTACTGGGCACCTCCGACTACTACCGGGACCACTCCGTATGGGCCCATGGTCTGTACTCCTTCGCGGGCGACGCCGCCCTGGACGGCGACGGGGTGCGCGTCGTGTCCTACCTGGCGTGGAGGCGCTGGCACGATTCGATCATTCTGTTGGCAGGATCACCCCTCAACGTGCTCAGCGAAGCCGACCTCCTGGTACGCCAAGGGTTGCGGGCACGCGGGACCACCGGCACATGGGCAACCATCATCCGGTTCGCCGACAGCGGCCTGCGCGGACCCGACGAAGAATCGCCCCTCCTCGGCGTCACGGGAAGCCCGAACGCACAGGCCCCCGATACCGCAGGCCTGCCGTGGGCCGACTGGCACGGCCACCTGGTAGAGCTGACAGAGACACCTGCTCCACCTGAGCTGTTGGTCTCGCCCCGAGGCATGGCACTGGCGACCCTGTGCCTGCGCTACCTGTCCGTCCTTCCGGCCGAGCGCATCGAAACCACGTTCCGCATCTCCCAGCACGTGATGCTGGGCCATCGCGGCCCACTGCCGGCTCGGCTCCTGAGCATCCTCGGCGAGGGCGGTGGAGGACCAGAGCGATTGAGGCTACTGCGTGGCTGCAAACGGGTGTACGTCGGTTCGCCCGTGTACACAGCCTTCGCTTGAGACGTGAGTACACCACGACAGCGAAGGGCTGAAGCCCATGGTCAAGAGTCACCAAACTAGTGCCGTATCAGGCAACGTTCGCCCTGTTTCACGACCTCGCGGAGGCGCTCGTCGGCGGCATGCTTGTTCCGCCAGATGATTTCGAAGCCGTCGGCGGTGAAGTTGTGGATCACGTCCCGGACCCGGTCCTCGCTGGTGAACGTCACCTCGGCGATCTTCGCCACGGGCATGCCCTGCGCGGACAGCAACACCATCTGGGCCCGCCGCCAGGTCACCACCGAACCGGTGCCTCTGCGGACGATCCGCAACAGGCGCTGTCCTTCGTCATCATCGATCTCGCGGACGCGTACTCGTTCTGCCCCCCCGCACAGCCTGGCGACACCGCGCCGTCCGGACCAGTATTCGAACGGCGCGTCACATCACCAAGGCGCAAAGGTTCTCTGATGCGGCACCAGCTACGTTCCACTCGCTGAAGCCGATCAGACCACGCCTGGATTCTCATTTCGAACAACTGTCGACTGACCATGCAGGACACGGTCTAAGCAGTGCCTCTGCGTACCAGTTCGGTGCGGAGCACCACGTTGGTCGGGGCGGCGACGGGGTCCGCCATCCGGTCGATCAGGACACGTGCCATGGCGCTGCCCATCTCCTCCACCGGCTGCCGGACCGTTGTGAGCTGCGGGTCGGTGTGCTGGGCGAGCGGGGAGTCGTCGAAGCCGATGACGGCGACGTCGTCCGGCACCCTGCGCCCCGCTGCCCGCAGCGTGTGCAGCGCACCGGCTGCCATGACGTCGGACGCGGCGAACACCGCGTCGAGGCCGGGGTTCTGCCGCAGCAGCTCCCGCATGGCGTGGCGACCGCTCTCCTCGGTGAAATCACCGGCCGCGATCCACGAGGGGTCGAAGTCCTCGCACGCGTCGCGGGCCGCCTCCTCGTAGCCGCGCAGTCTGCACTGGGCGACGTACATGTCGGAACCTCCCGTGATGGTGGCGATCCTGCGGCGGCCGGCGGCGGCCAGGTGGCGCACGGCGAGCCGCGCGCCGCCGACGTTGTCGGAGTCCACGTAGGGGACCGGCTCGGCTTCGGTGCGGCGACCGCCCAGGACGGTCGGCATGCCCATCTCGAGGAGCTGGTCCGGCAGCGGGTCGTCGCGGTGCACGGAGACGAGCAGGACGCCGTCGATCCGGCGGGCCTTCGCGTACTGGAGGAAGCGGGTGCGTTCGCGCTCGGTGCGCACCAGGGTCAGCAGCAGCTGGAGCTCGGTGTCCGCGAGACCGACGCCGACGCCGTGGATGATCTCGGAGAAGTAGGGCTCGGTGAAGAACCGCTTCTCCGTCTCCGGGACGACCAGGGTCACCGCGTCGGTGCGGCTGCCGGCCAGGGCGCGGGCCGCGTGGTTCGGGATGTAGCCCAGTTCGGCGATGGCCTGTTCGACGGCGTGCCGGGTGGCGTCACGGACGCCGGGGGAGTGGTTGATCACCCGCGACACGGTGCCGCGCCCGACGCCGGCACGCGCGGCCACCTGCTCGAGTGTGGGCTGGCCGAAGCGGCCCGCTGCTGCCATGACTGACCTCCGGTGAGGGGTACGCCGGTACCTTCGATGCTCCTCTTACCGGTGGGCCGCCCGCGAGCACGCGGCGCGCAGCCCCGGCAGATCGATGAACTCGGTGTGGGTCCCCGCGGACGCGCAGGCGAAGGCGCCCGACACCGAGCCCGCGAGTACACACTCCTCCACCGCGCGTCCCTCGGACAGCGCGTGCAGGAAGGCGGTGACGAACGCGTCCCCCGCGCCGTTGCTGTCGAGGACAGGACGCTCGGGCCGCACCGCCGGGAAGTGGCGCGCCTTCGTCTCGCCGCGTACCAGCACATGGCAGCCCGCCGCGCCGTCCGTCGCCACGACGAGCCGTGCCCGGCCTTCGTCGAGGATCGTGTGCAGGACCTCGTCGAGCCGGTCGTGAATGGCCGCGGCGCTCAGGAAGACGTAGTCGGAGGCGAGGGCGTAGTCGCGGTGGTGGGGGTTGCGGCCGTCCCAGTCGTGCAGGTCGGTGGAGCTGGTGATCCCGAGCCGGTGGATGTCGTCGTACACGTCGCGGTTGTGGCCCACGATCGAGAGATGGACGTGCCGGGCGCGCTCCAGGTACGGCAGGTAGAAGGCGCGGGGCAGCCGGAGGTCCGCCGGGTGGCGGCCGTCGTAGAAGGAGAAGCGACGGCCCTGCGTGTCGACGAGATTGACTCCGCGCGGCGTGCCGTGCGGGCTGTGGACATGGCTGAAGTCCAGGCCCCGCTCCGCGTACGCGGCGAGCACGGTCCTGCCCTGGATGTCGTCGCCCAGGAAGTCGATGAACTTGGTGGCGAGCCCGAGAGCGTGGCAGCCCAGCGCCACCCCGTTGCCGGTGTGCCCCACGTAGTCGTGCACGGGGGGCACGAACACCGAATCGCCCGGCGGCACTTCGAGCGCGTCGACGCGTACGACCGTGTCCACGCCGGTGCCTCCGACGACCAGGATGTCGTACGACGGCTCACTCATGGTCGGCCCGTCCCCGGCTCGGGTTCCGCCCGGCCACCGAAGCGGTCGAACCGCGGACCACGAGCTCCGGCATGAACACGAACTCGCTGTGCGGGGCGGGTGTGCCCCCTATCTCCTCCAGCAGGGCACGCACCGACGCCTGCCCCATCGCCTGCACTGGCTGGCGGATGGTGGTCAGTGGCGGATCGGTGAACGCTATGAGCGGCGAGTCGTCGAAGCCGACCACCGAGATGTCCTTGGGGACGTGCAGCCCCTTCTGCCGGGCGGCCCGGATGGCGCCGAGCGCCATCATGTCGCTGGCGCACGCGATCGCGGTGCAGCCCTTGGCGATCAGCGCGGCCGCGGCGGCCTGGCCGCCCTCCAGGGTGTAGAGGGAGTGCTGGATCAGCTCCTGCGACTGTTCGGGCGAGAGCCCGAGCCGCTCCTCCATGGCCTGCTGGAAGCCCTCGATCTTGCGCAGGACCGGGACGAACCGCCGGGGGCCGAGCGCGAGGCCGATCCGGGCGTGCCCGAGCGAGGCGAGGTGGGTCACGGCCAGCTGCATCGCGGCCCGGTCGTCGGGCGAGACGAAGGGCGCCTGGACCTTGGGTGAGAAACCGTTGACCAGGACGTACGGAACGCCCTTGGCGCGCAGTTGGTCGTAGCGTTCCGTGTCGGCCGTGGTGTCGGCGTGCAGCCCGGAGACGAAGATGATGCCGGAGACGCCCCGGTCCACCAGCATTTCGGTGAGTTCGTCCTCGGTGGACCCGCCGGGGGTCTGGGTGGCGAGCACCGGGGTGTAACCCTGCCGGGTCAGCGCCTGGCCGATGACCTGGGCGAGGGCGGGGAAGATCGGGTTGTCCAGCTCCGGGGTTATCAGTCCCACGAGCCCCGCGCTGCGCTGCCGAAGGCGGACGGGCCGTTCGTAGCCGAGTACGTCCAGGGCGGCAAGGACTGACTCACGGGTGGCCGCGGCCACACCGGGCTTGCCGTTGAGCACGCGGCTGACTGTGGCTTCACTGACCCCCGCCTGGGCTGCGATGTCGGCGAGCCGCGCGGTCATGGAAGTGGACTGTACCGGGCGTGCGTCGGATTGCCCACCAGGTGCCCGCCTCGACGGGTTCATCCCATCAGGTGCGGACGAGGGGCTCCGAACCGCCGGAAGGAGGGCGGCGCGAGCAGGCCGTTGAGACCGGCGAAAGAGGGCCGGGAAAGAGGGCCGGGAAGGAAGCCGGAGCCCATGAGGCGCGTCACATCGCTGCAAGGCCTTGCGGAGCGCTTGCGGCGGGCCCCGGTGCGCGCCCACCCTGGCGCCTGTCCGCCGTCGGGGCAGGGTGTCAAGCGATCCTTCGGCAACTCTCCGGACACGCGGATGTAACGATCACCCGTCCTTGCAGAAATTTGCCGCAAGGTCTTTCCGATGGTTTTCAGCCCTGTTACGTTCCTGGCAACCCGGCACCGCGAGGGAGCGGACGGCAGGAGGCAGGTCTTCGTCTCCGCCCTTCCGGGCTCAGTTGAAGGAGTTCACATGCGGCGTGGCATAGCGGCCACTGCGCTGGTAGCGGCGATGGCCCTGTCGGCGACGGCGTGCGGTGGAGACGACGGCGGCGACACCGGCAAGAAGAGCTCGGGCGAGCTCAGCGGCACGGTCACCTGGTGGGACACCTCCACGGTCGGCAGCGAGGACAAGGTCTTCAAGAAGCTGGCCGAGGACTTCACCAAGCTGCACCCGAAGGTCACCGTCAAGTACGTCAACGTGCCGTTCGGTGAGGCGCAGAACAAGTTCAAGAACGCCGCGCAGTCCGGCTCCGGTGCCCCCGACGTCATCCGCTCCGAGGTCGCCTGGACCCCCGAGTTCGCCGACCTCGGTTACCTCGCGCCGCTCGACGGCACCGCCGCTCTGAAGAACGAGGACGACTTCCTCAAGCAGGCCGCGGCTTCCACCGAGTACAACGGCAAGACCTACGCGGTGCCGCAGGTCATCGACTCCATGGGCATCTTCTACAACAAGAAGATCTTCAAGGAGGCCGGTGTCGAGGTCCCCAAGACCATCGACGAACTGAAGACCGTCTCCACCAAGATCAAGGACAAGACCGGCAAGACCGGCCTCTACCTGCGCGGCGACGACGCCTACTGGTTCCTTTCCTTCCTGTACGGCGAGGGCGGCGACCTGGTCGACGCCAAGGCCAAGAAGGTCACCGTCGACAACGCCGAGGGCGTCAAGGCGATGAAGGTCGTCAAGGACCTGGTCGACTCCAAGGCGGCGATCACCGACGCCACCAACGGCTGGGACAACATGCAGGCCGCCTTCAAGGACGGCAAGGTCGCCATGATGATCAACGGCCCGTGGGCCGTCTCCGACACCTACGCGGGCAACGAGTTCACGGACAAGGCCAACCTGGGCATCGCGCCGGTCCCCGCCGGCTCGGCCGGCCAGGGCGCCCCGCAGGGCGGCCACAACCTCGCGGTGTACGCCGGTTCGAAGAACCTCGACGCCTCGTACGCCTTCACCGAGTACATGACCTCCGCCGAGAGCCAGGCCAAGGTCGCCCAGCAGCTCAGCCTGCTCCCGACCCGCAACTCGGTCTACTCGCAGCCGGGTGTCGCGAGCAACGAGATCGTCGGCTTCTTCCGCCCGGTCGTCGACAAGGCCGTCGAGCGCCCCTGGATCCCGGAGACCGGCAGCCTCTTCGCCCCGCTGGTGACCGAGTACACCAAGGTCCTCACCGGGCAGACCACCCCGGAGAAGGGCGTCAAGACCACGGGCGACGCCTACCGCAAGCTCCTCAAGGACTGGAAGTAACAAGGAAGGTTGGCCGGCTGATGGCTGTGGACACCAGCAGCCAGTCGGTGGCTCCGGCCGCGGGCGACGTCGCCCGCGGCCGGAGCCGCGGTACTGGCAAGCGCGAGGGCAGGCTCCGGCGCTCCCTTTCCACTCACTGGTACGCCTGGGCGATGGTCGCCCCGGTGACGGTCGTGATCGGCGTGATCATCGGCTACCCGCTGTTCCGCGGGATGTATCTGTCGCTGACCGACGCCAACGAGAGGAACGTCGAACGGAGTATCGGCGTCAACCACATCCCCGCGACCTACGAGTTCGTCGGGCTGGACAACTACGCCGACGCGCTGACGGGTGAGCAGTTCCTCGGGACGCTCGGCTGGACCCTGGTGTGGACGGTCGCCTGTGTCTCGGTGACCTTCACGCTCGGCATGGGTCTGGCCAACATGCTCAACCGCCGCATCGCCGGCCGCTCCTTCTACCGGATGCTGCTGATCCTGCCCTGGGCGGTGCCCGGCTTCGTGTCCGTCTTCGCCTGGCGCTTCCTCTACGACGAGCGCCGCGGCCTGCTCAACCAGATCCTCGCCGGCGGCGGCATCGACGCCCTGCCCTGGCTCAACGACCCGACCTGGGCCAAGTTCTCGGTGATCGCCGTCAACGTCTGGCTCGGCGTCCCGTTCATGATGGTCGCCCTGCTCGGCGGCCTGCAGTCCATACCCGGCGAGCTCTACGAGGCGGCCGAGATGGACGGCGCGAACGCCTGGCAGCGGTTCCGCAACATCACCCTGCCCGGGCTGCGTTCGGTCAGCACCACCGTGATTCTGCTGAGCACCATCTGGACGTTCAACATGTTCCCGGTGATCTTCCTGCTGACCCGGGGTGGACCCGGCGAGGCCACGCAGATCCTGGTCACCCAGGCGTACAAGTTCTCCTTCGAGATCAGTCCACGCGACTTCGCCCAGTCGTCGACCTGGGGCGTGCTGATCCTGGTCCTCCTGATGGTCTTCGCCGCGGTCTACCGGCGAGTCCTTCGCAAGCAGGGAGAAGTCTGGTGACCACCGCAGTCAACACACCCCGCCGCGGCCGCCGCTCGCCGCTCGCCTCCCTCGGTCTGCACGCCACCCTGGTGGTGGCCTCCGTGATCGCGGTCTTCCCGGTGCTGTGGGTCTTCCTGACCTCGATCAAGCCGGCCAAGTTCGCGACCACGACGGACTTCGTCAAGGCGACGACGTTCGAGAACTACACGAAGCTGCTGGAGGACACCCCGTTCCTGACGTGGTTCGCCAACTCGCTGCTCGTCGCGGGCCTGACCACGCTCCTCGGTGTCTTCATCGCCGCCACCACCGGCTACGCCGTCAGCCGCTTCCGCTTCCCCGGGAAGCGGGGGCTGATGTGGACCCTTCTGATCACCCAGATGTTCCCGGTCGCGGTCCTGATCGTGCCGATCTACAACATCATGTCGTCCATGGGGCTGCTCAACGAGCCGGCCGGTCTGGTCATCACCTACCTGACCATCGCCGTGCCGTTCTGCGCCTGGATGATGAAGGGCTTCTTCGACACGATCCCCATGGAGATCGACGAGTCGGGACAGGTCGACGGCCTCACTCCGTTCGGCACCTTCTGGCGCCTCATCCTGCCGCTGGCCAAGCCCGGCATCGCGGTCACGGCGTTCTACTCGTTCATCACCGCCTGGGGCGAGGTCGCCTACGCGTCCGCCTTCATGGTCGGGGACGAGAACATGACACTCGCGGGCGGTCTGCAGAAGTTCGTCAACCAATACGGCGCCCAGTGGGGCCCGATGTCCGCGGCGTCCGTGCTCATCGCGATCCCCGCCGCACTCGTGTTCCTCTTCGCCCAGCGGCATCTGGTGACCGGTATGTCCGCCGGTGCCGTCAAGGGCTGACCACTCGTACGAAGCGGCGGCGCCGGTCCGTGCCTGATCCCCGGGCCGGCGCCGCACCCCACCCCATCACCTCCAGGGATGACATGACCCAGCACCTTGCTGCCCCCGCCGCCCCCACCTCCGGCACGCACACGGGCTGGTGGCGCGACGCGGTGATCTACCAGGTGTACCCGCGCAGCTTCGCCGACGGCAACGGCGACGGCATGGGAGACCTGGAAGGCATCCGTAGCCGGCTGCCGTACCTGCGAGACCTCGGCGTCGACGCCGTCTGGCTCAGCCCCTTCTACGCCTCGCCGCAGGCCGACGCCGGATACGACGTCGCCGACTACCGTGCCATCGACCCCATGTTCGGCAACCTGCTCGACGCCGACGCCCTGATCCGCGAGGCCCACGAACTGGACCTGCGCATCATCGTCGACCTGGTGCCCAACCACTCCTCCGACCAGCACGAGTGGTTCCAGCGCGCCCTGCGCGAAGGCCCCGGCTCGCCGCTGAGGGAGCGCTACCACTTCCGCCAAGGCAAGGGCGTGGACGGCGAACTCCCCCCCAACGACTGGGAGTCCATCTTTGGCGGCCCCGCCTGGACTCGCACCCCGGACGGCGAGTGGTACCTCCACCTGTTCGCGCCCGAGCAGCCCGACTTCAACTGGGAGCACGCCGCCGTACGCGACGAGTTCCGCTCGATCCTGCGGTTCTGGCTCGACATGGGCGTCGACGGTTTCCGCGTCGACGTCGCCCACGGTCTGATCAAGGCCCAGGGCCTGCCCGACCTCGGCAAGCACGACCAGCTGAAGCTGCTCGGAAACGATGTCATGCCGTTCTTCGACCAGGACGGCGTCCACGAGGTCTACCGCTCCTGGCGCAAGGTCCTCCAGGAGTACGGCGACGAGCGCGTGCTCGTCGCCGAGGCCTGGACGCCCACCGTCGAGCGCACCGCCAACTACGTGCGCCCCGACGAGATGCACCAGGCCTTCAACTTCCAGTACCTGGGCACCCACTGGGACGCCGCGGAGCTGCGCAAGGTCATCGACGACTCGCTCGCCGCCATGCGGCCCGTGGGCGCGCCCACCACCTGGGTGCTCTCCAACCACGACGTCACCCGGCACGCCACCCGCTTCGCCAACCCGGCCGGCCTCGGCACCCAGCTGCGCGAGGCCGGCGACCGCGAGCTCGGACTGCGCCGCGCCCGCGCCGCCACCCTGCTGATGCTGGCGCTGCCGGGCTCCGCCTACGTCTACCAGGGCGAGGAGCTCGGCCTGCCCGACGTCACCGACCTGCCGGACGAAGTCCGCCAGGACCCGTCGTTCTGGCGGGCCAGCGGGCAGGACGGCTTCCGCGACGGCTGCCGGGTGCCGATCCCGTGGACCGCGGACGGCTCCTCGTACGGCTTCGGCAGCGGCGGCAGCTGGCTGCCCCAGCCCGCCGAGTGGGGCGCGCTGAGCGTCGAGGCGCAGACCGGCGATCCCGGCTCCACTCTCGAGCTCTACCGCAGCGCGCTGGCCGTCCGCCGGGAGCACCCTGGGCTCGGCGCGGGCGAGGAAGTCCAGTGGCTGGACGCCCCCGAGGGGGTGCTCGCCTTCCGCCGCGACGGCTTCGTGTGCACCGCCAACACCACAGGCGCCACGGTCGGTCTTCCGGTGCCCGGCCGGAACCTGCTCGCCAACGAGACCGTCCTGATCGTGGACGACACGGCAGAGATCCCCGCCGACACCACCGTCTGGTGGGCGGTGTGACGATTCCCGTGCCTCGGGGCGACGCGAGCGCCGCCCCGAGGCTCGCCGACCTCGCCGTCCAGGCCCAGGTCAGCGAAGCCACGGTCAGCAGGGTCCTCAACGGCAAGGCCGGTGTCGCCGCCGCCACGCGGCACAAGGTGCTGGCCGCGCTCGACGTGCTCGGCTACGAGCGGCCGGTGCGGCTGCGCCGGCGCAGCGCCGGCCTCGTCGGTCTGATCATCCCCGAGCTGACCAACCCGATCTTCCCGGCCTTCGCCCAGGTGATAGAGCAGGTGCTGGCAGGGCACGGCTACACGCCCGTGCTGTGCACCCAGATGCCGGGCGGCTCGACGGAGGACGAGCTGGTCGAGCAGCTGGAGGAACGCGGCGTCACCGGCATCGTGTTCCTGTCCGGCCTGCACGCCGACATGACGGCCGATCCGTCACGCTATCTCAAACTGACCGGCCGGGGCCTGCCGTTCGTTCTCGTCAACGGCTACAACGAGGCCGTCGAGGCGCCGTTCGTGTCGCCCGACGACCGGTCGGCGGCCCGGATGGCCGTACGCCACCTCGTCGAACTCGGCCATGAGCGCATCGGTCTGGCCATCGGGCCGACCCGCTACGTCCCCTCCCTGCGCAAGGCGGAGGGCTTCACCGCCGCCCTCGAGTCGATGCTCGGCGTGGCGCCGGACGACGCCCAACGGCTCATCCAGCGCACCCTGTTCTCGGTCGAGGGCGGACAGGCCGCCGCCGGTCTGCTGCTGGACCAGGGGTGCACCGGAATCGTCTGCGGCAGCGACCTCATGGCGCTCGGCGCGATCAGGGCGGTGCGCGCGAGGGGGCTCGACGTGCCGGCGGACGTCTCGGTGGTCGGCTTCGACGACTCGCCCCTCATCGCGTTCACGGATCCGCCGCTGACCACGGTGCGGCAGCCGGTGCAGGCGATGGCGACGGCCGCGGTGGACGCACTCGTCGAGGAAATCGACGGAAACCCGGTGCAGCGCACCGAGTTCGTCTTCCAGCCGGAGCTCGTGGTGCGCGGATCGACGGGTGCGCCGCGGCGGTCCTGAGTGACCGGCCCGGTCGGCCGGGCGCGTGGGGCCCGGCACTGACCGGGACCCCCGGCCGAGGCAAGCCCCGTGGAAGCCACCCACCAAGGGTGACCACCGACGGCCCCTGCCACGGGCCGGCCACGGCTCTGTGAGGACCGGACCGGAGTCGTGGTTGAACGTAACACCACTGCAATGACTTGCGAAAGAGTTTGCGGTCACGAAACAGCTTGTTCTCGCGCATGTCATCGGGGTCTGCCCGGAGGCTTGACCGGTGCGCGGGTGGGGCTTACGGTCTCGACCGCAACGAGTTTCAGACTTCTTGCAGCAAGAAATCCCAAAGGCCTTGCGGGCACGGCGCGTTGCCGCACGAGGCTGACCCCTCGCATCCGCACCTTCCTGTGAGCCCAGGAGGATTCATGGCCAGCAGAACCGTGGCCGCGGCGCTCGCCGTAGTGGCAGGAGCCGCCGTCGCCGTCACGGCACCCAGTCCCGCTCAGGCCGCCCCGCCGGGCGACAAGGACGTCACCGCGGTGATGTTCGGGTGGACGTTCGCCTCGGTCGCCAAAGCCTGCACGGACACCCTCGGCCCTGCCGGCTACGGGTACGTCCAGGTGTCACCGCCCCAGGAGCACATCCAGGGCGGCCAATGGTGGACCTCGTACCAGCCCGTCAGCTACCGGATCGCCGGCCGGCTCGGAGACCGCGCCGCCTTCCAGAGCATGGTGAACGCCTGCCAATCGGCGGGCGTCAAGGTCGTCGTCGACGCCGTCATCAACCACATGGCCGCGGGCGCCGGGACGGGCACCGGCGGCTCCTCGTACAGCAAGTACGACTACCCCGGCCTGTACGCGTCGTGGGACATGGACAACTGCACCGCCTCCATCACCAACTACCAGGACCGGGGCAACGTCCAGAACTGCGAACTGGTGGGCCTCGCCGACCTCGACACCGGTGAGGAGTACGTCCGCACCAAGATCGCCGGCTATCTGAACGACCTGCTGTCCCTCGGCGTCGACGGTTTCCGCATCGACGCCGCGAAGCACATGCCGGCGAGCGATCTGGCCGCCGTCAAGAGCAAGCTCACCAACCCGTCCGTGTACTGGAAGCAGGAAGCCATATACGGCGCCGGCGAGGCGGTCTCGCCCAGTGAGTACCTGGGCAACGGCGACGTCCAGGAGTTCCGTTACGCCCGTGACCTCAAGCGCGTCTTCAACAACGAGAACCTCGCCTACCTGAAGAACTACGGCGAGGGCTGGGGCTACATGCAGTCCGACAAGTCCGCCGTGTTCGTCGACAACCACGACACCGAGCGCGGCGGCGACACCCTCAACTACAAGGACGGCGCCAACTACACCCTCGCAGGCGTCTTCATGCTGGCCTGGCCGTACGGCTCGCCCGACGTCCACTCCGGCTACGAATGGTCCGACAAGGACGCCGGTCCGCCGAACGGCGGCACCGTGAACGCCTGCTACAGCGACGGCTGGAAGTGCCAGCACGCCTGGCGCGAGATCTCCTCGATGGTCGCCCTGCGCAATGCGTCCCGCGGCCAGGGCGTCACCAACTGGTGGGACAACGGCGGGGACCAGATCGCGTTCGGGCGCGGCTCCAAGGCATATGTCGCCATCAACCACGAGACGTGGACGCTGAACCGCACGTTCCAGACCTCACTGCCCGCCGGCACCTACTGCAATGTGCAGAACAACACGCCCGTCACGGTGAACGGTTCCGGCCAGTTCACGGCGATGCTCGGCCCCAACACCGCGGTCGCCCTGCACACCGGGGCAAGGACCTGCGGCTGACCTCTCCGTTCAACGGGCCGCCCCCCCCGGGTCCCCGGGCGTGGGGCGGCGCGGCTCTCCACACCCTCGTCCAGCCTCATCCAGGAGATACCCCTTGATACGCCCCAGCCTCCCGCTGCGTCCGGCCGCGGCCGTCGTCGTGGCGACGGCGACGGTCGCGGCGCTCGTTTCCGTCCTCCCGGCGGCAGCGGCACCGAAGCCGCCCCCGCCCCCGTCGGACCGCGCACTGGCCGCCGAGCCGACTCGCCACGACCTGACCCGCGAGCAGTTCTACTTCGTCCTGCCCGACCGGTTCGCGAACGGCGACACGAGGAACGACCGCGGCGCGCTGACCGGTTCGCGCCTCACCACCGGCTACGACCCCACCGACAAGGGCTTCTACCAGGGCGGAGACCTCAAGGGGCTCACCGAGAAGCTGGACTACATCAAGGGACTCGGCACCACCGCCATCTGGATGGCGCCCATCTTCAAGAACCAGCCCGTGCAGGGGGAGGGGAAGGACGCCAGCGCCGGCTACCACGGCTACTGGATCACCGACTTCACCCAGGTCGACCCGCACTTCGGCACCAACGCCGACCTCGAGCGGCTGATCGACAAGGCCCACGCCAAGGGCATGAAGGTCTTCTTCGACGTCATCACCAACCACACCGCCGACGTCGTCGACTACGAGGAAAAGTCCTACGGCTACCTCTCCAAGGGCGCCTTCCCGTATCTGACGAAGGACGGCGTTCCGTTCGACGACGCCGACCACGCGGACGGGACGAAGCGTTTCCCCGCGACGGACGAGGACTCCTTCCCCCGTACCCCCGTCGTCCCCGCGGCCAAGAAGGACCTCAAGGTCCCGTCCTGGCTCAACGACCCGACGATGTACCACAACCGGGGTGACTCGACCTTCGCCGGCGAGTCCTCCGAGTACGGCGACTTCGTCGGGCTGGACGACCTGTGGACCGAGCGTCCCGAGGTCGTCGAAGGCATGGCGAAGATCTATCAGCGCTGGGTCCGCGACTTCGGCATCGACGGCTTCCGCATCGACACGGTCAAGCACGTCAACACCGAGTTCTGGACCCAGTGGGCCACCGCGCTCGACGAGTACGCCGCAAAGCGGGGCCGCGACGACTTCTTCATGTTCGGCGAGGTCTACTCGGCCGACCCGGCCATCACCTCGAAGTACGTCACCGAGGGCCGCCTTGACGCCACGCTCGACTTCCCCTTCCAGGACGCGGTGCGCAGCTTCGCCTCGCAGGGCGGCTCCGCCGACAAGCCGGCGAACCTCTTCGCACAGGACTACCGTTACACCACCGACAAGGCCAACGCCTACGAATCGGTGCCCTTCCTCGGCAACCACGACATGGGCCGCTTCGGCACCTTCCTGCGGCAGGACAACGCGAAGGCGGACGACGACGAGCTGCTGGCGCGGTACCGGCTCGCCAACGAGTTGATGTTCCTCAGCCGCGGCAACCCGGTCGTCTACTACGGCGACGAGCAGGGCTACACTGGCGCCGGCGGCGACAAGGACTCCCGCCAGACCCTGTTCGCCTCCAAGACCGCCGACTACCTGGACGACGACCAGATCGGCACCGACCGCACGCACGCGAAGGACGCGTACGACACCACGCATCCGCTGTACCGGCAGATCGCCGCGCTGGCGAAACTCACGAAGGCGAACCCGGCGCTGCGCGACGGCATCCAGCAGGAACGGTACGCGGAGGGCTCGGTGTACGCCTTCTCCCGTACCGACGCCCGCGCGAAGGCGGAGTACGTCGTCGCCGTGAACAGCGCCACCGAGGCGAAGACCGTCGAGATCCCCACCGGCTCCGCCGGCATGGACTTCACCGCGATCCACGGCGGTGACACCAAAGTCACCAGCGGCACGGACTCCACAGTGAAGGTGACCGTCCCGGCGTTGGGTTCCCTGGTGCTGAAGGCGACGAAGCCGCTCGCCGCGCCCGCCGCGAAGCCGTCGCTCACGCTGAAGGCACCCGCGGACGGAGCCACCGGCACCGTGGAGATCTCCGCCGACGTCGACGGCGGACAGCTCAACCGCGTCGTCTTCGCCGCCCAGACCGGCAACGCCAAGTGGCAGGTCCTCGGCACCGCCGACCACGCCCCCTACAAGGTCACGCACAAGGTCACCGCCCCGGCCGGAACGGCCCTGCGCTACAAGGCCGTCGTCGTCGACAGCGCGGGCCGCATCGCGAGCGCGACCGCCTCCGCCACCAGCGGCGCGCCCGCCGTGGAGCAGCCGCCGACCGCCACCCGGCGCGACTACGCGATCGTCCACTACAAGCGCACGGACGGGGGCGCCTCCCAGGCCGGAAGCTCTGGGGGAGACTACGCCGACTGGGGCCTGTACACGTGGGGCGACATCGCGGACGGCGAGGGCACCACCTGGCCCGCCGGCAAGCCGTTCACCGGCCGCGACGCCTACGGCGCCTTCGCGTACGTCAAGCTCAAGCCCGGTGCCTCCTCCGTCGGTTTCATCGTCGTGAACAAGGACGGAGTGAAGGACACCGACGCCGACCGCGCCATCGACCTGTCCAGGACGGGCGAGGTGTGGATCGAGCAGGGCAAGCCGGAGGTCCTGAGCGCCGCCCCCGAGGGTGCCTACCCGCCCCAGGACACGACGAAGGCCGTCCTGCACTACAAGCGCGCCGACGGGGACTACGCCGGCTGGGGCCTGCACACCTGGACCGGCGCCGCGAACCCGACCGACTGGTCGAAGCCGCTGGAGCCCGTTCGGACCGACGCGTTCGGCGCGGTGTACGAAGTGCCGCTCGCGCCCGGGGCCACCTCGCTCAGCTACATCCTGCACAAGGGCGACGAGAAGGACCTGCCCTCCGACCAGTCGCTCGACCTCAAGGCCACCGGCCACGAGGTGTGGATGCTTGCCGGGCAGCAGAAGTACCTGCTGCCCCAGCCCAAGGGGGGCGGCGCGGCACTGGACCTCACCACGTCGAAGGCCGTGTGGATCGACGAGAACACCGTCGCCTGGAACGGCAGCGACGCCGCCGCCTCCAGCGCGCTCCTCTACTCCCGCGACGGCTCCATCGCCGTCGAGGGCGGCGCCCTCACCGGCGACCGGCAGGTGCTGCGGCTGAACGAGTCGGAGCTGAGCGACGCCCAGAAGGCGAAGTTCCCCCACCTCAAGGCGTACAACGCGTACAGCGTCGACCCGCGCGACCGCGACCGGGTGCGTGAGGCGCTGCGCGGGCAGGTCGTGGCGGCGCAGTACGCCGCCAACGGGGCGGCCCTGACCGCCACGGGCGTCCAGATCGCCGGCGTACTCGACGACCTGTACGCCGCGAAGGCCACCAAGGCCGACCTCGGCGCCACCTTCGACCGCAAGGGTGTGCCGACGCTGCGGCTGTGGGCGCCGACCGCCCAGCAGGTCTCCCTGGAACTCGACGGGAAGACCGTCGCGATGCGACGCGACGACATGAGCGGCGTCTGGTCCGCCAAGGGCAGGAAGAACTGGAAGGGCGACGCTTACCGGTACCACGTGAAGGTCTGGGCGCCCAGCGTCCAGAAGGTCGTCACCAACAAGGTCACCGACCCCTACTCACTCGCGCTGACCACCGACTCGCAGCAGAGCGTCGTCGCCGACCTCACGGACACGTCCCTTGCCCCGAAGGGCTGGTCGACGCTCAGGAAGCCGGCGGCTGTGCCCCTCAAGGACGCCCAGATCCAGGAGTTGCACATCCGCGACTTCTCCGTCGCGGACCCCACGGCCGACCACAAAGGCACCTACCTCGCCTTCACCGACAAGGACAGCAAGGGCTCGAAGCACCTGCGGGACCTCGCCGGCGCCGGCACGTCGTACGTCCATCTGCTGCCCGCCTTCGACATCGGCACCATCCCCGAGAAGAAGTCCGAGCAGCAGCAGCCCGAGTGCGACCTGAAGATCTACGCGCCCGACTCCGCGGAGCAGCAGGCATGCGTCGCGAAGGCCGCGGCCAACGACGCCTTCAACTGGGGTTACGACCCGCTGCACTACACGGTCCCCGAAGGCTCCTACTCGACGGACCCGGACGGCACCCGGCGCACCGTCGAGTTCCGCCAGATGGTCAAGGCCCTGAACGAGGACGGGCTGCGCACCGTCATGGACGTGGTCTACAACCACACCGTGGCAAGCGGCCAGTCGGACAAGTCCGTGCTCGACAAGGTCGTACCGGGCTACTACCAGCGCCTGCTGGCCGACGGCAGTGTCGCCACCTCCACATGCTGCGCGAACACCGCGCCCGAGAACGCCATGATGGGCAAGCTCGTCGTCGACTCGATCGTGACGTGGGCGCGCGACTACAAGGTGGACGGCTTCCGCTTCGACCTGATGGGCCACCACCCGAAGGCCAACATCCTGGCGGTGCGCGCCGCACTCGACGAGCTGACGCTCGAGCGTGACGGCGTGGACGGAAAGAAGATCATTCTCTATGGGGAGGGGTGGAACTTCGGAGAGATCGCCGACGACGCCCGCTTCGTCCAGGCCACTCAGAAGAACATGGCCGGCACCGGCATCGCGACGTTCTCCGACCGGGCTCGCGACGCGGTCCGCGGCGGCGGCCCGTTCGACGAGGACCCCGGTGTGCAGGGCTTCGGTTCGGGTCTCTACACCGACCCCAACACCTCGAAGGCCAACGGCACCGAGGCCGAGCAGAAGGCGCGGCTGCTGCACTACCAGGACCTGATCAAGGTCGGTCTGTCCGGCAACCTCGCGTCCTACTCCTTCACCGACACCGGCGGCCGCACCGTAAAGGGTTCCGAGGTCGACTACAACGGCGCCCCGGCGGGCTACGCAGCCGCACCCGGTGACGCCCTGGCCTACTCCGACGCCCACGACAACGAGTCGCTGTACGACGCGCTCGCTTTCAAACTCCCGGCCGGCACCTCCTCGTCCGACCGAGCCCGTATGCAGGTGCTCGCGATGGCGACCTCCGCGCTGTCCCAGGGTCCCGCGCTCTCCCAGGCGGGAACCGACCTGCTGCGCTCCAAGTCGCTGGACCGCAACTCGTACGACAGCGGTGACTGGTTCAACGCCATCCACTGGGACTGCCGGGACGGCAACGGCTTCGGCCGCGGTCTGCCTCCGGAGGCCGACAACAAGTCCAAGTGGGGCTTCGCCCGCCCGCTGCTGACCGCCCCGTCACTGACCGTGGGCTGTGCGGAGATCAACGGCACCGCCGCCGCCTACCGCGACCTGCTCGAGATTCGCACCGGTGAGCCGGCCTTCGGCCTGAGCACCGCGGGTCAGGTGCAGTCGGCGCTGTCCTTCCCGCTGTCCGGGAAGGACGAGACCCCTGGTGTGATCACGATGCGGCTCGACGACCTCGTGGTGGTGTTCAACGCCACGCCCGAGCAGCAGACCCAGCGGGTCGGGACTCTGGCCGGCAAGGGCTACGCCCTGCATCCCGTCCAGCGGTCCGGCGCGGACGATGTCGTCAAGGCATCGTCCTACGAAGCGAGTTCGGGCACCTTCACGGTCCCGGCGCGTACGGTCGCCGTGTTCGAGCGCGGCTGACGAGCGCTTCGTCACACAAGGTTCCCCTCCCCTCACCCGTGTCGCTGTTGGGCCGAACGGGTGAGGGGAGCGAGGATGGAGCCATGAGTAGGTACGAGAGGTACGACGTCACCGACGAGCAGTGGGAGGGCCTGGCCCAGGTAGTGCCACTGCGCAGTCGCAACGAGTGGCCGTCGAGGGCCGATCACCGCACCGTGGCACGGGAGTACGCGGCCCCCGAGAACCGTCGCTTCGTCGTACTGCGGGTCCAGGTCTTCGCCGACGCGCGCGAGGTCGCGGAGTACCTGGTCAACCAGACGCCGGTACTGCTCGACCTCACCGGCGCGGAGACCGACGTCGCGAAGCGGATCCTCGACTTCACCAGTGGAGTCGTGTTCGGACTCGGCAGCGGAATGCACCGGGTCGACCGGAACGTCTTCCTGCTCGCGCCTGTCGGTACCGAGGTCGAGGGGATCGCCGCGGCCGCCGTCCCCCATTCGTAGGAAGGCCCCGAGGCGGAACGGTTCGGCGTGTCGCGGGCTGCGTAACGTCCCGCTCATGGACGAGAAGACGCTGGTCGTCGACCCGCAGACGTCACCGGGCGGGGCGGCCGCCGCCCGCCGGCCGGTCAACTCCCGCCCGCCGGTCAACGCCCGCTCGGCCGGCGCACAACCGGCCGGCGCCGACCCCGCCACCGCCCGCCCGGCCGGAGCCCGTTCGGTCGGCACCAGCTCGGCCAAGGCCCGTCCGGCCGTCACGGAACTGCGGCTCTCCTCCTTCAGGTCCCATCGCTCCGCCGCCTTCCCGCTCGGCCCCATGACGCTCTTCGCGGGCGCCAGCGGCAGCGGCAAGTCGAGCGCCCTGGCTGCGTACGAGGCACTGGCCCTCCTCTGCGCGGGAAACGACCTCACCACCGCCTTCCCCGAGCCCTCCGAGTGCGTCCCCGAGCGGGCGGTGGCGGACCGGCAGGGGCGGCGCGGATTCCGCATCGGCTGCACGGTCGACGGACCCGCCGGTCCGGTCCTGCTCGATCTGGCGGTGCAGGCCGAACCACGTCTGCGCATCGCGGGGGAGCGGCTGACCTGCGGCGGACGCACCCTCCTGAACACGGCGCTGCGCGATCCGGGGCGCTCCGTCGTTGAGGCCGCCTGGCTCACCGCGGGCTCCGCGGGCGTCACCCGCGGGCCGTTGCCCGACGACCGGCTCGGCACGGCGCTGCTGCCGCTGCACGTCGCGGGCAGGACAGACGAGCAGCTACAGGTGCTCGCGGCGGCCGAGCAGGTGGTCGTCGCACTGCGCTCGGTCTTCGCCTGCGACCCGCGGCCGGAGCTGATGCGCGAGCCGGTGCCCGCGGGAGCGGGACGGCTGCGCCGTGGCTGCGACAACCTGGCCGCCGTGCTGCACCGCACCCGCAGCGAATGCGCCAAGCGGCATGCGCGGCTCACGGCGGCGGCACGGATGGGGTGCGCGGGAGCCGTGGACGACCTGGCCGTCGAGGAACTGGCGAACGGGCGGGTGCGCGCACTGCTGGCACGGGGCGGCGCCGGAGGGTCGACTCCGGTGGGGCGGCTCGGCGATGGCGAGCTCAGGTATCTGGGTCTCGCCCTGGTGCTGCTCACCGGTCCAGGGGTGCTCGCCATGGACCAGGTGGCCGAGGTGCCGGTGGCCTACCAGTCGTTGTCGGTTCTCGCGGACGGCTTCGACCGCAGCCTCGACCCGGCGCAGACGCGCCAACTCATCGCGCTGGGCGCCGAGATGTGCGCCCGGGGTCACATCAGGCTGGTGGGGACGGTCACCGACGGCTCGTGCGCGCGGGAGATCGGCGGCGTGACGGTGGTAGACCTGGTGCCGTGACGAGAGACGACGGGCTGGATGTCGAAGCGCTGCAGCGCCGGCTGGCCGAATTCGCAGCGGCGCGCGGCTGGGAGCCGTACCACACCCCGAAGAACCTGGCTGTGGCGCTGAGCGTCGAGGCGTCCGAACTGGTGGAGATCTTCCAGTGGTTGACCCCTGAGCAGTCGGCCCGGGTGATGGAGGACGAGGAGGTGGCGCACCGGGTGCGGGACGAGGTCGCCGATGTGCTGGCGTATCTGCTGCAGTTCTGCGAGGTGCTCGGGATCGACGCCCTTCAGGCGCTGTCGGAGAAGATCGACCGGAACGAGATCCGTTTTCCGCGGAAGTGAGAACCGAAGGCGAACGGGCGGGCTCAACAGGGTGCACGGCACAATTTCATCACTCTATGGAGTCATCAAGTTATCCACAACGGGCTTGCTGTCCATAGATTTCCGAATTCCCCTGGCTTTTCGGCTCAACGGGCTTCACTCTGGGTAATGAACTCGATGGGTGGACAGTCGTACGAACGGGGGCGCGTACATGGACGCAGAACGGCTCGTCAAGGTTTGCCGACATGCGCTGGCTCAGAGCCGGGAAGTGCCGGACATCGTCGCGGAGGCCTGGCAGGCGCAGGCCCTCGCGCAGGCGATCGGGGCCCGTATCGCGCTCAGCGGACCGCTGGAGCTGAGAGGCGAGGCCAGGGGCCTCAGCGAGACCGGCGGCCGTGGCTGCGGCGTGCTCGACCATCCGATGGTGCGCAGCGGCTCCGTCCGGGCCACACAACTGACCGAAGTGGCCGACCCGGAGGCCACGTTGCTCGGACTGAACGTGCTGCTGGGGGACGTGGGCATCGCACTGGTCGGCGTCGCGTGCGCCACCGACGACGAGGGTCTGTACTGGCAGTGCATCGAGACGATAGACACCGCCGATGAGTCGAGCGACCGGGTGCGCGGCATGCTGCGCCGGCTCGCGGCCCGCGAGCCGGACCGGCCGCCGGAAACCGTCCGCGGCCGGGCGGGGCCCTGAGGCCGGCGGGCGAGCGGTCCTGGCCCGCGAGGGGCTGCGACGGGCCGGTGGCCGAAGGTGCAGGATGGAAGCATGGATCTTCGAATCTTCACCGAGCCCCAGCAAGGTGCCGGCTACGACACCCTGCTGACCGTTGCCAAAGCCACTGAGGACCTGGGCTTCGACGCCTTCTTCCGCTCCGACCACTATCTGAGCATGGGCTCCGCCGACGGCCTGCCCGGGCCGACCGACGCCTGGATCACCCTGGCCGGACTGGCGCGTGAGACCACGCGTATCCGTCTCGGCACGCTGATGACCGCGGGCACCTTCCGGCTGCCGGGCGTGCTGGCGATCCAGGTCGCCCAGGTCGACCAGATGTCGGGTGGCCGTGTCGAACTGGGCCTGGGCGCAGGCTGGTTCGAGGAGGAGCACAAGGCCTACGGCATCCCGTTCCCCAAGGAGAAGTTCGCACGACTGGAGGAGCAGTTGGCGATCATCACGGGTCTGTGGGCCACGGAGACCGGCAAGACCTTCTCCTTCGAGGGCACGCACTACCAGCTGACCGACTCGCCGGCCCTGCCCAAGCCCGCCCAGCAGAAGGTGCCCGTGCTGATCGGCGGCCACGGAGCGACCCGCACACCCCGCCTCGCCGCGCAGTACGCGGACGAGTTCAACCTGCCCTTCGCCTCGCTGGAGGACACCGAGCGGCAGTTCGGCAGGGTGCGCGCTGCCGCAGAGAAGGCCGGTCGTGCCGCGGACGACCTGGTCTACTCGAACGCGCTGGTGGTGTGCGCCGGCAAGGACGACGCGGAGGTGGCCCGCCGTGCCGCGGCGATCGGCCGCGACGTGGACGAGCTGAAGGCGAACGGACTGGCCGGCTCGCCCGCGGAGATCGTCGACAAGATCGGCCGCTATGCCGAGACCGGAGCTTCGCGCATCTACCTCCAGGTGCTCGACCTCGACGACCTGGACCACCTGGAGCTGATCTCGTCCCAGGTCCAGACCCAGCTGACCTGATCCACCGGGAGCAGATGTGAGGCCCGTCCGTACGCTCGCCGCCGCCCTCGCCCAAGGAACCCTTGTGCTCGACGGCGGTCTGTCCAATCAACTGCAGGCCCAGGGGTGCGACCTGTCCGACAGTCTCTGGTCGGCCGCCCTGCTCGTCGACGGCCCGCGGCAGATCGAGGCAGCGCACACGGCATACGTACGGGCGGGTGCGCAGGTGCTCATCACCTCGAGCTACCAGGCCACCTTCGAGGGGTTCGCCCGGCGGGGTCTGGGCCCTGCCGAAGCCCACCGGCTGCTCGGCCGCAGTGTCGACCTGGCGCGGTCCGCGGCGGAGGCGGCCGACCACGAGGTGTGGGTCGCCGCCTCCGTCGGGCCTTACGGCGCGATGCTCGCGGACGGCAGCGAGTACCACGGCGGCTACGGGCTGAGTGTGCGCGAGCTCGAGCGCTTCCACCGGCCGAGGATCGAGGCACTGGCGGCGGCCGGCCCCGACGTGCTCGCGCTGGAGACCGTGCCCGACGCGGACGAGGCACAGGCGCTGCTGGACGCCGCGGAAGGGTGCGGAGTGCCGGTGTGGCTGTCGTACACGATCGCGGACGGCAGGACGCGGGCCGGCCGGCCCGCGGCCGAGGCCTTCGCCCTGGCGGCCGGCCGCGACGAGGTGATCGCCGTCGGGGTCAACTGCTGCGATCCGGGCGAAACCGTGGCCGCGGCGGCGCTCGCCTGCGAGGTGACCGGCAAGCCCGCCGTGGTCTACCCCAACAGCGGCGAACGGTGGGACGCCGCCGGACGGGCCTGGCGGGGCGGGTCGGCCTACGACCCGGCCCAGGTGCGCGAATGGCGTGCGGCCGGCGCCCGTCTGATCGGTGGCTGCTGCCGGGTCGGGCCGCGCGACATCGGGGAACTCGCGCGGCTGCTGGCCGAGGAGGAGGAAAAGTGACGAAGGCGGACCGCCCGGTCCAGTCCGCGGCGAAAACCCCTGGTCGGGGCCGACCGACTGGACGATACTCAAACGCGTGTTCCTGACGATCAGTACCACTGGCACCCGTGAGCGTCCCGCGACCGACCTGGGCTTCCTGCTCCACAAGCATCCTGACAAGGCGCAGGCGTTCTCCACCTCGCACGGCACGGCTCATGTCTTCTACCCCGAGGCGTCGGCCGAGCGGTGCACGGCAGCGCTGCTCCTGGAGGTGGATCCGGTGGCGCTGGTGCGGCGCGGCAAGGGCAAGGGCCGCGGCGGCGCCCCCGACTCGGCGCTCGCGCAGTACGTCAACGACCGTCCGTACGCGGCGTCGTCCCTGCTGGCCGTGGCCCTGAGCACAGTCTTCAAGAGCGCCCTGCGCGGCGTCTGCGCCGCGCTGCCCGAGCGGGTCGACGCACCGCTGCCGCTGCGCATCGAGGTGCCCGCGATGCCGGCGCGAGGCGGCGCCGAACTGGTCGGCAAGCTCTTCGGGCCGCTCGGCTGGAGCTCCGTCAAGGCCGAACCGGTCGAGCTGGACGCGACGTTCCCCGAATGGGGCGCCTCACGCTACGTACAGCTGGTGCTCGAAGGAGAGCTGCGGCTCGCCGACGCGCTGCGCCAGCTCTACGTCCTGCTGCCCGTCCTCGACGATGCCAAGCACTACTGGGTCGCACCGGACGAGGTCGACAAGCTGCTGCGCGCCGGCGAGGGCTGGCTCGCGGAGCACCCCGAGCAGAAGCTGATCACCAGCCGCTATCTGTCCCGGCGCTGGGGGCTGACCCGGCAGGCCATGGAGCGCCTGGAGCTGGCGCGTCTCGCGGAGGCCGACGACCTCCAGGTCGAGGACGTGGACAACGCCGTGGACGAGACCACCGACACCGAGGAGCGTCCCGTCCCGCTCGCCGAGCAGCGCAGGGAGGCCATCCTCGACGCGCTGCGCACGACGGGGGCGAGCCGGGTGCTCGACCTGGGCTGCGGTCAGGGCCAGTTGGTACAGGCCCTGCTCAAGGACGTCCGCTTCACCGAGATCGTCGGCGTGGACGTCTCGGTGCGGGCGCTGACCATCGCCGGACGGCGGCTCAAGCTGGAGCGGATGGGCGAGCGCCAGGCGGCCCGGGTCAAGCTGATGCAGGGCTCGCTCACGTACACGGACAAGCGTCTTGCGGGATACGACGCGGCCGTGCTGAGCGAGGTCGTCGAGCACCTCGACCTGCCGCGGCTGCCCGCGCTCGAGTACGCGGTGTTCGGCTCGGCCCGGCCGAGGACGGTGCTCGTGACGACCCCCAACGTCGAGTACAACGTCCGCTGGGAGACGCTGCCCGCCGGCCATGTCCGCCACGGCGACCACCGGTTCGAGTGGACCCGCGAGGAGTTCCGCACGTGGGCCGACGGGGTGGCGGAGCGGCACGGCTACGAGGTCCGATACGTGCCGGTGGGGCCCGACGACCCCGAGGTGGGCCCGCCCACGCAGATGGCGGTGTTCGAGATGAACGGGACCACCGACGGGGCCACCGACCCGGAGAGGGAGAACGCCGGGAAGGCGAAGCAGGCCGAGAAGGCTGAGATCACGGAGAAGGCGAAGGAGGCGAAGGCCGCATGAGCACCACAGAGAACACCACCGGCAGCACCCCCGGCCGCCGCCGACTCCCGGTGACCGATCTGTCCCTCGTCGTCCTCGTCGGGGCCAGCGGCTCCGGCAAGTCGACCTTCGCGCGCAAGCACTTCAAACCGACCGAGGTCATCTCCTCCGACTTCTGCCGCGGCCTGGTCGCCGACGACGAGAACGACCAGAGCGCCAGCGGCGACGCCTTCGACGTCCTGCACTACATCGTCGGCAAGCGGCTCGCCGCCGGGCGCCTGACCGTCGTCGACGCGACCAACGTGCAGCTGGAGAGCCGCCGCCGGCTGGTCCGGCTGGCGCGTGAGCACGACGTCCTGCCGATCGCGATCGTGCTCGACGTGCCGGAAGAGGTCTGCGCGCAGCGCAACGCGACCCGCCCCGACCGCTCCGACATGCCCCGCCACGTCATCGCGCGCCACCGCCGCGAACTGCGCCGCTCGCTGCGCGGCCTGGAGCGTGAAGGCTTCCGCAAGGTGCACATCCTGCGCAGCGTCGAGGAGGCGGACAGCGCCGGAATCGTCCTCGAGCGCCGCTACAACGACCTGCGGCACCTGACCGGACCGTTCGACATCATCGGCGACATCCACGGCTGCAGCTCCGAGCTGGAGACCCTGCTCGCCAAGCTCGGTTATGCGGACGGCGTACACCCCGAGGGCCGGACCGCCGTCTTCGTCGGAGACCTCGTCGACCGCGGCCCGGACAGCCCCGGCGTACTGCGCCGGGTGATGGGCATGGTCGCCGAGGGCAGTGCCCTGTGCGTGCCCGGCAACCACGAGAACAAGCTCGGACGCTGGCTCAAGGGCAGAAACGTCCAGCACACCCACGGGCTCGCGGAGACGATCGAACAGCTGGAGAAGGAGGACGACGCCTTCCGTGCGCAGGTGCGGGAGTTCATCGACGGACTTGTCAGCCACTACGTGCTCGACGAGGGCCGGCTCGTCGTCGCCCACGCCGGACTGCCCGAGAAGTACCACGGCCGCACCTCCGGCCGGGTCCGCTCGCACGCGCTGTACGGGGAGACGACCGGCGAGACCGACGAGTTCGGGCTGCCCGTCCGCTACCCGTGGGCGGAGGACTACCGGGGCCGGGCCGCGGTTGTCTACGGCCACACACCCGTGCCCAACACCTCATGGATCAACAACACCATCTGCCTCGACACGGGCGCGGTCTTCGGCGGGAAGATGACCGCCCTGCGCTGGCCCGAGCGGGAACTGGTCGACGTGCCGGCGGAGAAGGTCTGGTACGAGCCGGTCAGGCCGCTCGTCACGGAGGCGCCGGGCGGCCGTGAGGGCCGGCCGCTGGACCTCGCCGATGTGCAGGGCCGGCGAGTCGTGGAGACCCGCCACATGGCCCGCATCGGCGTGCGCGAGGAGAACGCCGCCGCCGCGCTCGAGGTCATGAGCCGCTTCGCGATCGACCCGCGCCTGCTGGCGTATCTGCCGCCGACCATGGCGCCGACCGCCACGTCGAAGGAGGAGGGCTACCTGGAGCACCCGGCGGAGGCCTTCGCTCAGTACCGGTCCGACGGTGTCGCCAAGGTCGTGTGCGAGGAGAAGCACATGGGCTCGCGTGCCGTGGCGCTGGTCTGCCGGGACGCCGACGTCGCACGCGAGCGGTTCGGTGCTGGTGGGGGTACCTCCCGCGACGACGGCCAGCGGAGAGGCCCTACGGGCGCACTCCACACCCGCACCGGGCGGCCCTTCTTCGACGACCCCGCGGTCACCGAGGAGATCCTCGAACGCCTGCGCACCGGCGTCACCGCCGCCGGGCTGTGGGACGAGCTCGAGACCGACTGGCTGCTGCTGGACGCCGAGCTGATGCCCTGGTCCCTCAAGGCGTCCGGTCTGCTGCGTTCGCAGTACGCCGCGGTCGGCGCCGCGTCCGGTGCCGCACTGCCGGGCGCGACCGCTGCCCTCGCGGCCGCGGCGGCGCGTGGCGCCGCCGTGGACGGGCTGCTGGAGCGGCAGCACGAGCGCGCCGCCGACGCGGCCGCGTTCACCGAGGCGTACCGGCGCTACTGCTGGAGCACGGACGGACTCGACGGGGTGCGCCTCGCGCCGTTCCAGATCCTCGCGGTGCGGGGGCGCTCGCTCGCGGCGGTGCCGCACGACGAACAACTGGCCTGGCTGGACCGGCTGGTGGAGCACGACCCCACCGGCCTGCTCCAGGTCACCCGTCGGCTGGTCGTCGACACCGGCGACGAAGCCTCGGTGCGTTCGGGTGTCGACTGGTGGCTGGAGATGACCGGGCGGGGCGGCGAGGGCATGGTCGTCAAGCCGTTGCAGGCACTCGCGCGGGACGGCAAGGGCCGGCTCGTGCAGCCGGGCATCAAGGTGCGCGGCCGTGAGTACCTCCGCATCATCTACGGCCCCGAGTACACCCGCCCGCGGAACCTGGAGCGGCTGCGCGGCAGGTTCCTGAACCACAAGCGTTCGCTCGCCCTGCGCGAGTACGCCCTGGGGCTCGAGGCGCTGGACCGCCTGGCCGACGGCGAACCGCTGTGGCGCGTCCACGAGGCCGTGTTCGCGGTGCTGGCGCTGGAGTCGGAGCCGGTCGACCCGCGTCTGTGAGCGGAACGGCACGAGACCCCGGTCGCCTCCCCGGCGGTCGGGGCGTCGTGCCGGGGGCAGGACTCGTGCCGGCGGCCGAGAAGGCGACCGGGGGCTCACCCGGGAGGTACGGCACGAGGGCATGCGCCCGCGCGTTGCCCAGTGCGCCCCCATGTGCCTCCAAGACCCTTTCAGGTCATATTGACCGACCGGTGACCGGCCCATAGCGTCGTTGCCCCGACGCAGAGTGACCATTGATCACCTCTGGGCACCGAGTGCCTCGTGAGCCCACGGCGCGGGACGACACACCGGCGTAGGAAGTGGTCCCCCGACGGGCCAGCACATCCGCTGCGGGGGGCGAACGATGAGTCTGTTCGGAGGGGGTAGTTCGTTTCTCGATGCCCTCACTCCGCAGGACCGTGCCACCCTCATCGCCCTCGGAGCCCCCCGCGTCTACGAATCCGGCGCGGTCATGATCCAGGAGCGCGGCACCAGCACCTTCGTACTGCTGCTGCTCTCGGGATGGGCCGTGGTGTCCGTCGACACCGACCGCGGAGGGCGCCTCATCCTCGCCCTGAGGGGCGCCGGCGAGGTCGTCGGCGACCTCGCCGCCGTGGACCGGGGCCCGCGCAGCGCCACGGTGACCGCGCTCGGCGACGTGCGCACCGTGGCCGTGTCCGGGGAGCGCTTCCGCAGCTTTCTCGCCGCCCGGCCCCAGGCCACGGCGCTGATCATGCGCCAGCTCAGCGCGCGGCTGCGCAGCTCGGACGTCGAACGCCGGTCGCTGGCCTCCGTTTCGGTGCTGCAGCGGCTCGCCGCGCGACTGGTCGAGCTCGGCCGACGGGTGGGCCGCCTCTGCGACGAAGGCACCGTCATCGACCTGCCCCTGCCGCAGCACGACCTCGCGGCGGCGATAGGCGCGACCAGGGAGGCCGTGGCGAAGGCGCTGCGCCTCCTGCGCGAACAGGGCGTGGTGCGTACCGCGCACCGCCGCCTGATCGTCACCGACATGGACCTGCTGCGGCTGCTGGCCGATGGCCGCGAACAACCGCCGCAGCGAAGAACGGCGAGAAAAAAGCCGCCACTTGTGTAAACGGCTACATCGCCCGTCGCCCGATGCGCCCAGTCTTTTCTCCGAGACGAACAGCACCCAGGGGGTCCCAGTGAACAGTGCGGCAGCCGTCAACAGAATGGTGGTGTTCGGGGACGCCTGCGGCTCGGGAACCATGGGCCTCGAAGCGAAGCGGCGCATGCGGAACGCCATGTACGGGGCGTTCACCGAGGCGTACAGCGCCGTCGGCGTCGACATGCGCCGTATCCACCAGGAGGACCGCGGAGACGGGATCCTCGCGGCGCTCGATCCAGGCGTACCGCCGACGCTGATGGTCGGCACCTGGACCGACACCCTGTTCCAGAGCCTGCGCGAACACAACGCGGGCAGCGCCCACCGTCTGCGGCTGCGCATCGGGATGAACGCAGGGCCGGTGCTCGACGACGGCAGAGGGCTGGTCGGACGGGCCGTGGACCTGGCGGCCCGGCTCTGCGACAGCCCGACCGCCAAGCGGACGATGGAGCTGGCCCCCGGCTCCGACCTGCTGCTGGTCGTGTCCGACTGGCTCTACACCAACGTGGTCGCGGAGGGCGGCCGTTACGTGGAGCCGGAGACGTACCGCAGCGCCCGGGTCCGGTTCAAGGAGACCGACGAGAAAGCCTGGTTCCACATCCCGCGGTTACCCGTGCCGACCCTGCCCGAGGACCGGCCGGACGACCTGCCGGGTGCCGGTCAGGGGCGCGGCGCGGGGACCCCCGGTGCGGCCGACGCACCGGGAGCACCGACCGGCGGTGGGCCGGTACAGGGGGACGGCCCACCGCCTTCCGCCCCGCCACGCACCGGGACGCAGATCAATGCGCGGGGTGACGTGGCGGCGTTCGAGAACAACGTGTTCCACGCGCCGGTGACCGGCATCCGCAAGGACCGCGGAACCGGCGCACCCGACCCGGGTGATGCGGCATGAGCGACCAGGACCAGACCCCGCCGGCCGACGGCGGCCCGGCGGACGAGAAACCACCCGTGGCCGACCAGAGGCCCCCCGCAGAGGCCGAGGCCGGCGCCGGCGCGCCGGACGGCGCGGAGCCGACACCCGAGGCGCCCAACCCCTTCGCGACGGCAGGCCGCAACCCGATCGGTTCGGCAGGCGGCACCGGCGGATCCGGGACCGCCCACGCCGCACGCCGGACGTTCGCACCCCGGCAGGCGGAACGCGTCGTCAACTTCGGCGACGACGGCCAGTATTTCCACGGCAACTACTTCATCAGCCAGTTCGGCGCGGGCGTCGGCCCGGCCCTGCTCGACGGACCGGTCCCCGCAGAGGAACTGCGAACGCTCGCCGGCGTCTACTGCGAATCGCCCGGGTACGGCCGGATGCGGTCCCGGCTTCGCGAGTGCGGTCTGCTGGTCCTGTGCGGCGAACGGGGCAGCGGCCGCAAGGCCACAGCCCTCGCACTGCTCGCCGAACTGACCGAGAACCAGGTCACCCGGCTCGACCCCAGCCAGGCCGTGCACACCTTCACCGGCGAGATGCTCAAGGAACAGTACGGGCACCTGCTGGAGCTCCCCTCCGAGGAACTGCACCGCGACGGCGGCCGCAGCCCCGGCGCCGACGGACGGGAGGCCGCAGGCGGCCCCGGCCGACTCTCCGAACTGCATCTGGACCGCTTCAGCCGGCTGCTGCTGGTCGCAAAGGCCTTCGGTGTCGTTCTCGTCGAGCCCGGAGATCTGGCCGAGCGGCTGCTGCGTGGCCGCTACGGCATGCACTCCCGGCCGCCCGGGACCGAGGACGTGCTCCACCGCCATCTGCGCATCCGGCTCGGCGACGAGCCGCAGGAAGCCCTCGACAGCTGCCGGGAACTGGCCCGTCACGACGACGTCCGGGGCGCACTCGGACTCGACGAGCTACGGCCCCGGGAGGCCGCCCGCCTCGCCGATCTGCTCGCCCGGCACCACCGCGGCGACATCGGCAAGGACGAGCTCCTCGACGGCTGCGCCACCTTCGTACGAGCACAGGCACGCTCGTGGTTCGCGGGCGCCGACCGCCCCGGCACCCTCCCCGAGGCCGCTCCCACGATCAACGCGGCCGCCTTCCGTATCGCGGTGGCCGTGTTCAACGGGTCGCCCTACGGCCTGGCGGCGGAAGCCGCGGAGCAGCTCGCCTGGGAGATGTCGGTCACTCTCGACCCCGAACAGGCCCTCGGCAGAAGGCTGTTCGGTACGCACGCCGACGAACGGCCGGTCCTGGCCCGCTCCGTGGTCGAGGACGCGGAGCTCGATCTGGGCGACGCCCAGATCCCGGTGCGCGCCATCCGCTTCCAGGGCGAAGCACTCGCCACCGCCGTTCTGCGCGAGGTCTGGCACGGCTATCACAATGTGCGCGGACCGATGGTGCGGTGGCTGCGCGCACTCTGCGACGACCCGCGGCCCCACGTGTGGGTGCGTGCCTCCGTGGCCGCCGGGGTGCTGTGCTCCTGGGACTGGGTGTACGGGGCGGGCGAGTTGATCGTCCCGATGGCGGCGGTGGACAGCCCCGTACAGCAGATGTCCGCCGCCACGGCGCTCGCGGAGGCGTCCAGGGACCCGGCGGTGCAGCCCGCGGTCGGCGCGCTGCTCAAGGAGTGGGCCGCGTCCGACCGGGACACGCTGGTCACGACCGCCCTGCTGACCCACGGCTACGGCATGGCGGCCGGCTCCGTCCGTGCCTCCCTCGACGCGCTGGCGAAAACCGTCCGCACCGGGGACGTGACGGTGTTGTCCAACGCGGCGTTCAGCGTCACCCGACTGCTCGCCGGTGTGGAACCGGAGACGGTCGTGGCCAGGCTCGGCGACTGGCTGCGCGGCGGCCGGCGGGAGCTGGCCGACCTGGTGCTGCTGAGTGTGCTCGGCACGCTCACCACGCGCACCACCTACCTGTGGGGCCTTCAGGAGACCGACGCGCTCGAGGCGCACGCCAGACGTCCGCTGCTCGTGGCGCTCATCGCGACCCACCGCCCCCTGGTGCGCAAGCTCGCCGACCTCGTGCTTCTCACCCTCGAGACCGCCAGGTCGGGCGAGGTGGCGCTCGACGCCCTCGGGCGCGTGCTGCGCCAGTGTGCCGACGACCCGGCCCAGCTGGACCTGATGTGCGGCTTCCTCCCGCTGATCACCGAGGAGCGCAGGGACCGCGACCGGGTGCGGCACCTGCTGGCCCGGCTGGTGCGGGACGAGGACGACCCGCTGGACAAGAACGCCGCCCGCCTGATGTGGGACGCGGCGGCGGAAGGAGCGATGTGATGACCCCGTCAGGCGCCGGAGAGCATCCCGCGCAGCAGGAAAGCCCCCACGCACCGCAGACTCCCGACGGACCGCGGAAGGGCCCCCTGCTGCGTGAATGCGCATTGCCGTACCAGCGGCGCAGCGGGCAGGTGGCGGCGGTGTGCCTGTACTCCAACGGCGGCCACAGCGTGCTCTGGCCGAGCCGCAGGGAGGACCACGACAAACCGTGGTTCGGGCAGCCGTTCAGCGTCTTCGAGGTGCTCCTCGGGCGCCATGTGACCACCTTCGAACTGGCCCTGCCCGCCGCCGGCGACGCCCAGTCCTTCCAGGCGACGGCGGAGGTGCAGTGGGAGGTCGACGACCCCCACCTGATCGTCGAGAAGGCCGTCTGGGACGTCCGCGAGATGCTGCGGGGCGACCTGCTGTACGGGCTGCGCCAGGTGTCGCGCCGGTTCCGGCTGACAGAGGCGCAGCGCGCGGACGAGGCCGTCCAGGCGGAACTGCGGGCCGGGCGGATGGACCTCGGCCGCGACCTCGGTCTGCGCACCCGTGTGCACGTCTTCATCGACCTCAGCGAGCAGGTCAGGGACCGGGTGGTCGAGGTCGAGAACGTCACCTTCGAGATGCAGAAGGACCGGGCGCAGGCCGAGGCGGAACGCCACAGGGACAGGTACGAACGGGAACGGGTCGCGGGCCGGGCCGCCGAGCTGGAACAGGTCCTGCGGCGCGGCGAGGAGGCCGAGATCATCCATCTGATGGCGAGCAACCCCGACAAGGTGTGGGAGATCCGCCAGGCGATCCGGCAGGAGAAGCGGGAGGGTCAGGCCGACTACCTGAACCTCTTCAACCGGCTGCTCGACGCGGGCATGCTCGAGCGCCACGACGTCGGCGAGCAGATGTACGAGGTGCTTCGCTACCTGCGCGACAACAACAGCCGTGTCATCGGCGGAGTCACCGACCGGGTCCTGACGTCCGGCGGGGACAGGCCGGCGCTGTCCGCAGGTTCGGACGAAACCCCGGAGCCCAGAAGACCGTTCTGGGACGAGGAGCCGGAGGACGCCGCTCCCGCCGGTCCGGCCGGCAATCCCGAGGACGACGGGCACATCTACGAACCCACGCGGGTGCAGTCGTCCGCGGAACGCGACCGCGACGGCGGTCGGGACCGCGCCCGCGACGGCGATCGGGACAGGGATCGCGACGGTCTGCGCACGGCCGGGCCGCGGGATGCCCGCCCCAGCGCCGACTTCGACGACTGGGGTGACGAATGAGCGCTGCCCCGCCGCCCGGCCCCGACCCCGCGCCGCCGCCGGGCCCCGACCCCGCCCCGCCGCCCGGCACGGATGCCGGGCCCGATGTGCGGTTCGTGGCGGAGCGGCTGCTCAACTCCGTGCGTGAGGACATCGGCCGCGCCGATGCCAAGGCGGCGATCCTGCTCTCCGGGGCGGTCGCCGCGCTGGCCGTCGCCTTCTCGCGCAACGAACTCCCGCTGCCGGCCTCCCGCCCGGCGGCAGTCGTCGTGACGGCCGGTCTGCTGTTCTGCGCGGCGGGCGTGCTGATGCTCGTCGGCGTGATACTGCCCCGCACCCGCACCGGCGCGGACAGCACGTTCCTGCGGGATCTCTCGGTCGGCACACCGGCCGATGTACTCCTCGCCCGGCTCTCCGAGTCGGGTGAGGACGTCGTGCGTTGGCTGGTCGGCCAGGCACGGGTGCACGGGGCGGTCCTGGCCGCCAAATACCGGTGGCTGCGCATGGGGGTCTGCTCGTTGACCCTCGGCGCGCTGCTGGTCCTCTTCGGCGAGCTGTGGTGAGAGACGATGAGACTGATCCGCAAGACCAATGCGCCGGTTCTGGCCTGCGTGCTCCTGACGCTGGTGGCAGCAGCACCGGCGCAGGTGTCCGCCGGGCCGGGCGGCCCGCAGCGTACGGCGGCCGCCCCGGCGGCCGACGGACCCGACCCGATCGACTTCGCCGTCGTGGTCGACCAGTCGGACAGCTTGTCCGACGACGACCTGGCCCGTGAGGTGGAAGCCGCCTCGCTGATCACGCAGGGCGAGATCTCCGAGCGGTCCCGCGCCGCCGTGATCGGCTTCGGCAGCTCGGAGAAAGAGGGCCAGTCACCGGTCCGCGAGGTGTGCGCGCTGACGACGGCCGACACCGCCGGGCGCCAGCGGCTGAGCGACTGCGTCCAGCAGCTGGGCGAGAGGGACGACAAGACGATGGGGCCGGGAACGGACTTCCCCGCCGCCGTGCGGCAGGCCGTCGACCGGCTCACGGAGGACGACGCCGAGAACGTCCCCAAGGTCGTCTTCCTGCTCACCGACGGCCGGCTCGACGTCTCCGACAGCCCGGAGTACGGCACCGACAAGACCAGCCGCCAGGCCAACGGGGCCAAACGCCTCGCGGAGGAACTGGCCCGCGCGCGGAAGGAGTCCGTGCAGATCTGGCCGCTCGGCTTCGGCGACAAGATCGACCGCACCGCGCTGACCAGGATGGCCGAGGGCGGATTCCGCAACGGATGCACCGACCGGCCCGGCTCGGCCCCCAAGATGCGCGTGGTCGGCAGCTCGGCGCAGATCGACAAGGCCCTCCAGGAGACCTTCGCCGCCGCGCGCTGCGCAGGCCTGGCCCACGGCACCGTGGGTAAACCGCCCGCCGACCTGCACGTCACGATCCCGCCCATCGCCACCGACGGCTCCATCACCGTCGGCAAGCACGACCCCAAGGTCACCGTCACCTACTACGACCCCGACGGCCGACGAGTGCCCACCCAGGGCGAGTTCGCCGGTTCCTCCTTCGAGAGCAGCGGACAGGACGGCCCGGTGGAAGCGCTCCGGGTGAAGAACCCGCTGCCGGGCAAATGGCGGGTGCACATCGAGGCGCCGGAGGGCCACCGCGACCGTGAGGTCGCCGTACGCGCCATCTGGCAGGGCAGACTGCGGTCCGCCGTCACCCTCGGCCCGGCCTCCCCGCGACCGGGTGAGGAGGCCGTCGTCGAGGTCCGCATGCAGACCCGCCGCGGCGTGGTGATCACCGACCCCGAGCTGCTGAAGGGCGTACGGGTCTCGGCGCGGATGTCCGGTGCCGGGTTCGACCCGGTCGTCGTGCCGCTGGCCGACAACGGCAAGCAACCGGACGCACAGGCGGACGACGTGCGCTACAGCGGGCGCGTCACCGTACCCGAGACCGCCTCCGGGGAAATCGAAGTCGTCACGGAGATGGCCGCACCCGGCGTCACCAGCGACCGCCGTCCCCTGCACGCGCGGGTCTCCGAGGGCACGCCGGTGCTCACCGCGGGACTGACCGTCGACCGTGGCGAGCTCCACCCCGGCGGGACGTTCACGGGAACCCTCGACGTCACCAACAACGACTCCGGGCCGCACACCCTGCGTCTCGCGCTCGCCGACCAGCCGCCCGGGTCCGGCCTGCGCATCACCCCCGCCACGGTGAACGCCGCACCCGGCGGCAGCTCCACCCCGTTCACCGTCACCCTCGGCGCGGACGCCCCGCTCGGGGAACTGTCGGGACGCATCACGGTGACCGACCTCGGCGACCGGGACCGGGTGGTGGACAACGTCTTCCTCGGGGTGCACGTCACCAAGAAGCCCACCCTGTGGGACGAGTGGTGGTGGGCGTTCTCGGCAGCGGCGCTGCTGCTGCTCGCACTGGCAGCGGTCGCCGTCGTACGCCACAAGGCCGGAGCCAAGCGACGGGACCTCACAGGAGTACGGCTCGAACTGCGGGCGCAGGGACAGCGGCCGGACACGCTGACCGTCAGGTCCGGTCAGAGCACCGGCGGCGAGTTCCTGTTCAGCATCGACCGCTCCGGCGGAGGGGCGCCCGCGCTACGGCGCGGCGGCACCCAGGCGTACCGCCTACGGCGCACGACGGCCGGGCAGATGCTGCTCAAGCCCCCGAGCGGCCGGGAACGGAGCGTCGGGCCCGGCGAAGCGACCGCGCTCGGCGACGGGCTCGAACTCGTCGTCGGCGACGGCAGTACCGCCTCCGGCCCCGGCCGGGCCGGCAGAGGCAGCCGCACCGGCCGCGACGGGAGCGGCGGACCGGGCGACGGCGGGGGTCGAGGCGGCCGGTGGCGGATGCCGCGCCCCCGAGGCGGCAGCCCCGCGGGCTCCTCGAACGGGAGCGGCCCACGCGGCGGCCGGAGCCGCGGCGACGCCTCCGTAACCCCGGGGCAACGCGGCACCACCGGGCGTCGCGACCCCAACTTCTGAAGCCCCTCCCGGCCATGAGCGGCCGTCGACGACGGCGCAAGGAGAGACCACATGAAGATCTACCAGCCCATGCTCTACGTCGGTCTGGGCGGCACTGGCGCCCGGATCGGCGCGGACCTGGAGCGCGGACTGCGCCGGGAGCTGTGCGGTCCCGACGGCAACAAGCTGGTCACCGACGGCCGTCGGCTGCCCTTCCAACTGCCGGACTGCCTGCAGTTCGTCTACGCGGACTTCAGCGAGTCCGAACTCGACAAGCTGCAGCCCGCCGGCCTCAAAGCGGGCGAGGCCGCCGCCCACGCCCGCACCTCACGGGTCATCCACGACCTGCTCCCGACCGACTACGACAGCTCGCCCGAAGTGGCCAGGATGCTGCGCGTCGCGCTGCACGACGAGACGCACGACTGGCTGCCGCCGCAGGAGCGGCAGCCGAGGGTCGCCCCCCTGCACACCGGGGCAGGGCAACTGCCGACCGTGGGCAGGTCGGCGCTCTTCGCGACGCTCCGCAGCGGACTCGAGCCGGTGCTTCGTCAACTGCGTGAGGCGATCGGCGCGATCAGCGCCTGCCAGGGCGACCTGCGGGAGATGGGCGGCGGACAGATCCGCGGATGCGACGTGTTCGTGGCGTTCTCCGTGGCCGGCGGGACCGGGGCCGGCATCTTCTACGACTTCATCCACCTCATCGGGCACGAGTTCCGCAAGTCCAAGGTCAAGGGGGTGAAGATCTATCCGCTGGTCGTCATGCCTTCGGCCTTCCCGCCCGAGGCCGGCGGTGGACGCGAGGCCGAACTCAACTCGTCCCGCGCCCTGGTGGACCTCTCCCGACTGGTCGACGACCAGAACGTTCCCAGCGCCCGGTCCGACTTCGGTGACGTGGAGGAGCACGGCACGCTCGGCGTGCGCTACCCCGGAGAGGGCCTGGTCGCGCTGCGCCCCTCGACGGTGCAGACCGCCTTCCTGTTCAGTCGCACCGCGGGCATCGAGCCGGAGGACCTCCGCCGCTCCATCACCGCCATGGTGATGTCCCTCATCGGCACGGAACTCGGCGACGACAACGGCCCGGGCCGTACCGAAGGCGACTACCAGTCGTTCGCTGCGAGCTTCGTCAACAAGAGCGTGGAGCGGTCCAAGCCGTCGAAGTCGGGCATCGGCCACCGGTCCATGTCGACGAGCCTCGCCGCCTCACTGACCGTTCCGGTCGACGACCTCGCCGAGATAGTGGCGGGCCGGCTGCTGGCGCAGGCCGTGCGGGCCATGGACGAGGAGGCGCGCAAGGCCGCCGACGACGGCACCGAACGGGTCCGCGACATGTTCGACCGCTCCGCCATTGGCGCGCTGTGGGCCCGCGAGGCACCCGTCGTGACACCGCCCGACCCGCTGCCCAGGGGCACCAGGGCCATCATGCAGGCCCTGCGGAACCGGCTCGGAGACATGGACGACGCGCTGGGCCGGCTCCAGCGCGAACTCGACATCGAGGTCCCACGGCTGGTCGACGAGTTCCGGCCCGGCCCGGGCGCCCGTGAACTACTGGGCTTTGTCGACCCGTTCAAGCTGGAGAAGCTGCTCACCGGACTGCCCGGGCACCCCCAGCGCGTCGCTGAAGCCGGGTTCGTCGGCATGCTGGACAACCGCAGGAACGACCCGGAACGCGCCGAGGGTGTGGATGTCCACCCGCCACAGATCCCGCTGATCAAGCGGGCGGTCGGCGGGCTCGTCCCGGCCCGCTGGGGCGACCCCGACGTGCAGCATGCCCTCGAGGAGCAGAACGCCTGGTACGAGTGGCGGTCCCGGCAGAAGTGGCACCGCGGCTGGAAGGACCAGGAAACGCGCTGGCGCCCGCCGCTGCTGCGCACGACCAAGGAGATCGGCGAGCTGGTCAAGGCGCTGCGCGGGCACGAGGAGGAGGAGCGGAAGTTCTTCGCGGAGCGGCGCAAGGAGCTCTACCGCAAGGACCGCAAGGGTGTGCTGTACCTGCTGCCTCCGCAGAACACGCTCGCCGCCTTCTACGACGACGTGATCCGTAGGCTCTACCAGCACGAGGACCTCCCGGAGAATCCGGGCGCCGCGCGCCTGGTGGCCAAGCTGATCCGGCCGGACGACTGGATGCGCGCCCTGGAGTCGGTGCGCCGCTCGCCGCAGGCCGCGGTCAAGGAGATCAAGCAGGTCATCGAACGCCGCGTCAAGGGACTGTTCGTGGAGTCGAGCGTGCTCGGCGACCGCCCGCTGCTGCCCTCCCTCGGAGTGCTGCTGCAGGCCGCGGCCGGTGACGAGGACGCCGCCGCGAAGGTGGACGCCAGATGGCTCGAGCAGTTCCGCTCCCAGCTCGTCGGACTCCTCCCCGTCGGATTCGAGCCGGACGGCAGCGGTCCGCTGAAGGTGCTGATCGTGCACCCGCAGAGCGAGGCCGGGTCCGGCGCGGCGGCCTTCCTGCGGCGTGAACTGCGCCTGCCCTACGGGACGGTGCCCGAGTTCAGGGCCGTGGACACCGAGTCGATCACGGTCGTGCTGTTCCGGAGCGGCATGAGCCTCACCGACATCTCCGAGGTGCGGCACGTGCTGCGGCTGTGGGCGGAAGCGCGGAACGCGGCGGGTGTGGACGACTTCCTCCACTGGCGCCAGCGCCTCGGCTACCGGGACGACTGGCTGGCCAGCACCGAGGAGGACCGGCGGCGGATCCTGCACCGCATCCTGTGCGCGGTGTGGAACGGCCTGGTCGACATCAAGGGCTCGCCCGACTCGCCCGATCAGATCCGCATCCGCCTCCAGGAGGGCGGCGCGGCCACCATGACGCTGCGTCTGGAGGCATTCGACGACAACGTCTCCAGCTGGGCCGGGCTGCTGCGGGCCTACGAGGAGTGGGCCCTCCTCGACGAGGGCCGGATCGTCGAGGAGGTGTGCGAGCGTCTGATGAGCGCCCAGCCCAACGGACTCGCCACGACGCCCGACGCGCCGTCACCGCTCTTCCTGCGGCTGGTGCACGAGGTGGCACCCCGCCAGCTCGCGCTGATCAAGGAGCTGACCGGGGAGTTCGGCGCGGAGGACGAGGAGTGGCTGGTACCGCTGCGCGACTTCTGGGAGCAGACCTTCCCGGGCGCGCTGGACATGCGCTTCCCCGGCGCGACCCGCCCCACCCGCCCCTCCCTGCGCGCGCTGCACCAACGCCACGCCCAGGGCGGCGCCCGACGCCGTGACACCGGGCCGATCCCGCCGCCGCGCCCGGAACAGGCACCGGACGCCCGCGGCGAACGGCGGGACGGCCGGGGCCAGGACGAGGACCCCGCCTGGGAGCCCGGGCACGCCCGCGATCGGGATGGCTACGCCCGCGATCGTGAGGGGTACGGCCGCGAGCCGGCTTCGGGTCGTGACGACGGGTACGGCCGCGCGCCCGCTTCGAGTCGTGACGATGGGTGGGATCGCGAACCGGCTTCGGGTCGTGACCGTGAGGCCGGGTACGACCGCGAGCCGGCTTCGGGTCGTGACCGTGAGGCCGGGTGGGATCGCGAGCCGGCTTCGGGTCGTGACCGTGAGGCCGGGTGGGATCGCGAGCCGGCTTCGGGTCGTGACCGTGAGGCCGGGTGGGATCGCGAACCGGCTTCGGGTCGTGACCGTGAGGCCGGGTACGACCGCGAACCCGCCCCGGGCCGTGACGCCTACGACCACCGGCCCCCGCCCCGCCGTGACCCCGATGAGGCCTCGGCCCACTCCGGGCCGCCCGGCGGCGGCGCCGACCCGTGGGACCACGGCGACTGGGGACGGCAGGACCGGGACCAGGACCAGGACCAGGACAAGAACCAGGAGCACGACCAGCACCGGGACGGCGACCGATGGTGAACCGGACTCAGAGCCCCGCGGGCGGTGTCGTCGTCGTGGACATCCGCGACGGCGCCTCGGCGTCCGTGGAAGAGGCGCTCAAGCAGACGGAACACGACCCCACCCGGCGGTTCCTCATCATCGACGGCGCGGCGGACCTCGTCGGCCACCAACTGCTCCACGAACGGCTCTACTCCCACGGCCCCGCCCGCCTGTTGTGCCTCGCGGTGGGCGCGCCGGAACAGCGACAGCTCCGCAGGCCCCTGCCGCTCGGCCCGCCGGAGGCGGGCGTGCTGTGGCTCCCGGACACTCTCGCGGGTGCCGCTCCCGGGACCGAGAGGTTCGACGCGTCGCTGCGTCCGTTGGTCGAACTCCTGCTGGAATCAGCAGCCTTCGACTCGGTGCTGCGGGAACTGGCCGACGTGCCGCAGGGCGTCGCCGTGCTCGCCGTCCGTGTGCTCGAACACGACCTGACCGACGACGCGCGGTCCCGATCCTGGCGGCAGGCCCTGGAGCAGTTCGCCGGTCAGGACGTACCGGCTCACGTGCCCCCGCCCCGGGGGGCATCCTCCGGGACGGGGACCCAGGAGGGTCTCGCGCCGGGACTCTCCCTTCTGCTCGGCCAGTCGGTGCCGCGCAGCCTCGCCGACCGCCCGTGGCTGGTCCCCGGGGGACGGATGGACGACCGGCACACGGAGTGCCTGGACGCCCTGGACGAGACCAGGGAGGTCTACGAAGGAATCCGCGGCGCGGCGGGTCTGTTCGGCAGGGCAGGCCAGGAGGCCGACCTGCCCGCACGGTTCGAGCGTCTCGCCGACGCGCTGGCGGCCTTCCGCGCCGAGGTCGCGGGCGCACTCGGCGACGGCGGCGGCGACCGGATCCTCCCCGAGCAGCGCAGCCGCCTGTTGGAGCGCGGCATCGAGCTGACCGAGGTCCCGGAAGTCACCCGTGCGAGCGTCGGCCCGGCCCTGCGCGGGCACACGGAGCGTCTGCTCGGCGGCAGGCTTCCGCTGCGATCGGTCGCCGCACGGCTCATCGCGCTCGCCGACCGGTCGGCGCCGGCCGGGAGCACGGCCCGGCTACGGCGGCTCGACGAAGCCTGTCCGCCGGAGAGGGTCGCGGAACTCTCCCTGCCACCACGCTTCACGACGCCGGGACCGTGGGGCCGTGACGCCGGACTCGCCTTCCTGATCTGCTGCGTCGCCGGGCTGTGGCCGGTGACCGGCTGGGTCACCGGCCCGCTCACCGGGCTGGTGGCCGCGGCGCCGGCCGTACTGATGCTGCGGCGTCGGCCCGGCCGTTCACGTGACGGCCGCCTCGACGGCGGGGGCGACACCCGCGCCCTCACCCGTCTCCTCGCGGGCGTCGCCGGCGGCGTGATCGGTGCCGCCGCCGGCCTGGCGCTGTCGCCGCCGACGTGGGTGGGCCCGGTCGCCCTGGTCGCCGCCGTGACCGCCTTGATGCTGCTGGCGGTTCGCGACTGGACGGCGGCAGTCGACAACTGGTGGTCGCAGACCGACTGGACCTTCGCCTCCCGCGCCGTCTCGGAGATCGACGAACTGCTGGCCGACACCGTCGTGCACGACTGGCTGCTCGCCGACGCGCGCTACCACTGCTCCGACGCGTCCCGTGCCGTCGCGCTGCTGGTGCGCGGTCTTGCCGACACCGTGGAGGCCAGACTGCGCGCCGGCTCGGCCGCCGGCCGGCCGCTGCCGGTGGACGAACCGGTCGGTCCGCCGGCCGGTGCGGCGGGCGGCGCGGGGGGCGGCTTCGACTGGGACAGCTGGGGAAGCGGCGCCGACGACTGGTCCGACGACCCGTGGTCCGAATCGCTCGCGCCGGACGCCGTCCCAGCCCCGGGTCCGGGCTCCGGCACCGACCGTGCGGTGCCGCGGCCCGCGCCGTGGCCGGAACCGGCCTGGGCGCCGGAGGGCGCCGACGCAACACCGCCTGCCGACGAGCAGCAGCACGCCCTGCGCGACCTGTGGCCGTCCGGCTCGGGCGCCGACGCGCTGCCCTGGCTCGAGCGGGAGACCGGCGACGGCGGACCGGAACTGGTCGACACCCTGGTCGGCGACCTCACCCAGGGGACCGTGAGGATCCTCGCGACCCGCTGGGCCGCCGTGGAGCGTGAACCGGCGACCGCGGGCGGGGCGTCGCTGCGCCCCCGGATGGACGAACTCCTCGACGAGGAGCAGCGGCGGCTCGGCAGGGACGGAGCCGCCGCCGCGCCGCCGTACGCCCCCGACCCCGCGAACCGGCCGGGTATCGCCAGCCTGCTGGGCGTCTCCGCCGACCGGGTGGGCCGCCTCCTCGGCGAGGGCGGCGCCGAGCACCTGGTCCCGCTCTGCGGTGCCGAGCACCGTCGGCTGCTCTCCAAGGACCCGCACGCGGCACGTCTGTTCCGCTTCGCCCCGGAGGCCATGCGCAGGGGCGCCGAGCCGGACACCGGTCAGGACGCCTGGCCCACTGCCGAGGACGTGGTCTGGACAGCGGGCGGCCGGCATGCGGGGGTGCTGAAGCTGGTGCCGATGCGGCCGGAGACGGTCAGGTCGGTCAGGGGAGAGGAGGGCGGGGCGCCATGACCCTGCCGCACAACTCGGGCGACGCGGTGACATCGGTGGAGGCCATGGAGGAGCTGGAGTTCTACACACCCCGGCAGGACCTCGTCCGTTTCGCCGCCCGATTCGCCGACGACGTCCACCGGACCGAGTGGGCGCCGTTCTCCGCCCGCCAAGTGGTGCTCGGCAAGGGCTGGCGGGTGCTCCAGTACCGGCTGCCGCGTTCGGCGAGCGGAGTCGCCGGCGCATACAGCGCGCTCGAGAGGGAGCTGAGCGCGGCGATGGCGGTGGAGCGCGGCTTCGGTTCCGAGCCCTACTGCGAGCTGTTCACCCGCATGGTCGGCTTCCATCTCGACGCGCCGGAGCCGTTCGTCCTCTACAAGGCTCCGGGCGGCCGGCCCGTCGCCGCCTGGCAGGGCGCGCTGACCGTCGCGGACCAGTTCAAGGTGCTCAGCCAGCTCACGTTGGCGGTGCGTCTGCTGGAGGAGGCCGGGCTGGTGCACCGGGCCATCAGCCCGTACACGGTCCGCTGGGACGGGTCCCACGTACGGCTGTGCGAGCCGTACCGCACCCAGCGGGTCGGTGAGCCCCGCGAATCGTTCGGCGAGGCTCCCTGGGCATCGCCCGAGCAGCGCGACGGTCAGGGCACCGCCGACCCCCGGGACGACCTGTGGTCGGTGGCGCAGCTCATGTACTTCCTGCTCTCGGGACGGCACGGCCGCGCCGACGGGGCTCCCGACGACCTCGACGAATTCCGCAGACTTGCCGCGCTCGGGGAGGCCGGCGCGTTCGCTCCCCGGGCGGAAGCGCGGGCGCGGCCGGCCGAACTCCTGCGCCTGCTCAATGTGAGCGACCCGCTCGCCGCGGTCTCCTCCGCCGCGGATCCGCTCGCCGGCGCACGCACCGAGTTCGACGAAAGGCTCGCGGAGAAGCGCTCCCGACTCGGGCTCGACCGGGACGAGGAGACGTTCGAGGAGCCGGCGGAGATCCCGGCGCGCCGCTCGCTGCGGTGGCTCCTGGGCGGTGGCCGGCCCGCCGTCGTCCGGCCCGAGGTTCCGGCGGCGGCGCCCCTGCCGGGGACGCCCCCGTTGTGCCCGCACTGCCTGCTGCCCGTGCAGTACGACGAGACGCAGTTGTTCACCCTCGACAGCAGAAGGGAGCAGAAGAAGCTGGACCTGAGCACGGAACGCCGCCCGATGCACCGTCAGGACGCCCTGCGCCAGGCGTTCCAGATGTGCCCGCACGCGGACGAGAACCAGCCTCACCGGCTGCCCGTCCCCTACCTCACCAGCGGCGAGCCGCTCACCGTCGCCATGGTCGGCAGTTCCGCGGCGGGCAAGACCCATCTGCTGGCCGCGATGCTCGGCGAGATCGAGCAGGGCGGCCTCGAGCCGTACGGGCTCAAGTGCCTGCCCCTCAACCCGGAGGAGCACCGGGAGTACCTCGACGAGATGGTGCATCCGCTGCACCGGGGAGAGGTACTGCGGCGGACCGGTCAGGTGCGGTTCGCCGAGTTCGCCGACGGCCTGCTGGTCTCCGGTCCCGGGGGGACGCGTCCGGTGGTCTTCTTCGACCTGGCCGGTGAGGACCTCGCACAGAACAGTGACGTGACGCGGTTCCTCATGGGCGTGGGCGCGTTCATCTTCGTGCTCGACCCCCTGCGTGCCCTGCGCATCCCCCAGCTCGACCCGGTCCGCGAGCGCACCGGTCTGGCCCGGCGCGACCTGGGTGACGAGGCGTTCGCCACCGTGCTCGGCAGGATCCCGCGCAGCGGCCCGTACATCGAGGCTCCTGCGGCCGTGGCGCTGAACAAGAGCGACCTGATCCGCTTCGACCCCTCGGTCGACCGCTGGCTGGCCCGCGGCCTGCCGCCCCTGCTGGACGACAGGCAACTGCGCGAGGAGAGCCGCGACGTCCACGCCTTCGTCCGCCACCACGGCAGCAAGGCGTGGTTGAAACCGTTCGACGACTGTGCCCGCTGCACGCTGCACTTCGTGGCGGCGACCGGCGGCCAGGAGCAGGGGGAGACCTTCCCGCACGGCGTACGGCCGCGTCGGGTCCTGGCTCCGCTGCTTTCCGTGTTCGCGATGTGCGGGCTGCTGCCCGGGGCCGAGTTGAGGGAGACAGGGGTATGACGGCACGTCGGGCAGGGGCGGTGGACCAGATCGTCTTCCGCTGGGACGGCGCCAACCCGCTGGGGAACACCGGCTTCGGACCGGTCGCCTGGTCCGGCGAACGCAGCGAGGTGGCCCGGCTGTTCAGGCCGATCTCCCACCTGCTGCGGTCGGCGGGCCGGGACACGTCCCCGGCACTCGTGCGCCTGGTGAGCGACGACTCGCCGACGGCGATGCTGGTGCACCGCAGGCCCTGGCGCGGCCACGGCGGACGCCAGGACACCTTGTGCCACGCCCTGTACGGGCCGGAGGAGAGCCTCGACGCCGAGACCTGCCTCGGTCTGTACGACTGGAACTGGGAGGGCAGCGGGATACCGGTCGGTGAGGTGCGCGGCGCGCTCGATCCCGTTCCGCTCGCGGCCCTCGGGGAGTCCGCCCTCGCCGGCGGGCGACAGCTGGCCGGCCGCCTTGCGCATGCCGCGCCGGAGCTCACGGCGGTCGCGGCGGAGGTGCTGCGGAATCCCGGCGGGCTCTACACCGTGCTGGACCGCATGGGCGACGACGGGCCGTGCTGTCTGCTCTGGGGTCTGTACGGGATCTTCAGCAGAGCTCTGCCCCGGGCATGGACCTTCGCGACGCACGACACAGCCGACAGCCGGCAACTCGGGTTCATGTTCGTGAGCCGCTGGCCCAGTTCGCCCGACCAGGACGGGCCGCGGGTGCGCACCGACCCCTGGGAGCCGCCCGACGACCGGCCCCGGGAGGTGGCCGAGCAGTTGGTGCGCGGCTATTTGCGCGCGGTCGCACGCGGCGACGCGCACGAGTTCGAGCTCGCGGATGCCTTGCTCGCGGCGCTGTCCCACCCCGGTGCGGCGCGAGACGGCCGGATGCTGGTGGCCGCCGCCGAGGACGCGCTCGCCTCCCTGGAGCGCCGCGCGCCGCGTGAGCGGAGAGCGCACCCGGTTCAGCCCGAAGGGGAGCGGCACGAGCGCGGGCGGCCCATGGCGGAGCGGCATGAGCCCGGGCGGCCCGTGTCGGAGCGGGCGCCGGTGGACGAGTTGTTCGGCGGGCCGTCCGCCTCGTCCTCGCTCTCCTCGTACGGCAGCAGCCGGGGCTCCTCCTTCGACCCGCAGCCGCAGCCTTTCCCCGCAGCCCGCGCGGAGACGCCCGCGCCTCCCACCATGCCGCCACCGCCACCGCCACCGACGACTGGTGCTCCGCGCGCCGAGGCACTGCCGGTGGTGCGGCCCACCTGGCCGGAGCCGAGCGGCGTGCGGCGCCGGCTGCCGGTCCTCGGCCGCAAGCCCGCCGCTCTGGGCGCCGATGTGCTTGCGGCACGGTTGCAGGCCTGCCGCGACGAGCGGGAAGAGGCCGACGTGCTCGGGGACGCCGGCGACACGGACCTGCTCCGGGTGCTCGTGAGCGAGCCCTCGTACACCGCCCTGACACTGATCGTGCGCCGTATCGCCGACCGCTGGCCGGACTGGCCGCCCGCCGAGCGCAGGCAACTGTGCCGGGCCGTCCTGCGGCAGGACCTCCTTCTGGCGCGCCGGGCCCCGCAGGCTCCGGGCGACCCGGACGAGCCGGTGCGCGCCGCCAACGCGGCCGCGCTGTACCGCTGGGCGGTGCGGCCCTTCGCGGCGGAACCGGACGTCGGCGAGCAACTGGCCGAACTGCTGCCCCGCATGTACCGCGGGGACGACCGGGTCAAGCTGGCCACGGCCGAACAGATCTTGACGGGCCGTGACGATCCGGGGATCACGTTCCAGGTGTGGCAGGAACTGCTGCGCCGCTCCCCGGCATCTTCCGGCCGCCTTCAGGCGCCCCCCGAGCAGCCGCCGCCCACGCAGTCCGCGTCCCGCATGCCCGGACGGCAGGACCCCCGCCCCCTCGAGCCGCAACGCCAAGAGCCCGAGCGGCACCCGTCCGAGCGCCATGGTTCGCCACGCAACGCCCCCGAGCCGCGCCGCCATGGGCCCGAGCCCGGCAGGCAGGTGCACCGCGACCCGGAACCGCCGCCCGCCCCCACCTCGCAGCCGCAGACCCGTACCCGTTACGCGCCGGACGATCCGGAGCGGTCCCGGCGGGCCCCGCGGCAGCCCGCGGGCGCACCGGGCCACGCGTCGCAGGGGGCGGCCGGTCACGGCAGGAACTTCCTCTTCGCCCTGGCAGGCTTCGGCGTACTGGTGATCACCCTGCTCGTTTGGATTGTCGCGAGGTCCTGACGGCCGCTCATGGCCGAAGATCCGCGTACGGCGTGTGTCCGGCGGTCCGCCCGGCCAGGATGGGGGCATGGGATTCCATGTCGACTCCGAGACCGGGCGGCTGCGCCGGGTCATACTGCACCGGCCCGATCTCGAGCTGAAACGGCTCACTCCGAGCAACAAGGACGCACTGCTCTTCGACGACGTGCTCTGGGTGCGCCGCGCCCGGCAGGAGCACGACGGCTTCGCGGACGTGCTGCGCGACCGAGGAGTGGAGGTGCATCTCTTCGGTGATCTGCTGCGCGAGTCGATGGAGATCCCCGAGGCCAGAAAGCTGGTGCTGGACCGCGTCTTCGACGAGAAGGAGTACGGTCCGCTCGCCACCGGCCATCTCCGGGCGGCCTTCGACGAACTGCCCACCTCTGACCTGGTCGAGGCGCTGGTCGGCGGGATGACCAAGCGGGAGTTCCTCGCCGGCCATTCGGAGCCGACATCGGTGCGTTTCCATGTGATGGATCTGGACGATTTCCTGCTCCATCCGCTGCCCAACCACCTTTTCACCCGCGACACTTCGGCCTGGATCTACGACGGCGTCTCGATCAACGCCATGCGCTGGCCGGCCCGGCGACGCGAGACCGTGCACTTCGAGGCGATCTACAAGCACCACCCGCTGTTCGTCGGTCCCGAGGTGGACCCGTTCCATCACTGGTCGGAGGGGCAGGACGACTACCCGTCCACCATCGAGGGCGGTGACGTGCTGGTGATCGGCAACGGCGCCGTACTGATCGGGATGAGCGAGCGCACCACGCCGCAGGCGGTCGAGATGCTGGCCCGCGGGCTCTTCGCGGCCGGTTCCGCCCGCACGATCGTGGCCCTCGACATGCCCAAGCGGCGCGCGCTCATGCATCTGGACACCGTCATGGCGATGGTCGACGGCGACACCTTCACCCAGTACGCGGGGCTCGGCATGCTCCGCTCCTACACCATCGAGCCGGCCGAGGGCACCGGCAGCCTGAGGGTCAGCGACCACCCGCCGGAGCAGATGCACGACGCGATCGCGGCGGCGCTCGGGCTCAAGGACATCCGGGTGCTGACCGCGACGCAGGACGTGCACTCGGCGGAGCGCGAGCAGTGGGACGACGGCTGCAACGTCCTGGCCGTCGAACCGGGCGTCGTCGTCGCGTACGAACGCAATGTGACCACCAACACCCATCTGCGCAAGCAGGGCATCGAGGTCATCGAGATCCCTGGCAGCGAACTGGGCCGGGGCCGCGGCGGGCCCCGCTGTATGAGCTGCCCCGTGGAAAGAGAAGCTGTATAGCAATGCATTGGATCGTATAGAGTTCCATTGTCATCGCATCCGCCACGCAGGAGCAGCCATCATGGCGATACATCTCGAGGGCCGCCACTTCCTCAAGGAGCTCGACTTCACCGCCGAGGAGTTCCGCGGCCTCGTCGGCCTGGCCGCCGAGCTCAAGGCCGCCAAGCGCGCCGGCAGCGAGATCCAGCGGCTGCGCGGCAGGAACATCGCGCTGATCTTCGAGAAGTCGTCGACCCGCACCCGCTGCGCCTTCGAGGTGGCCGCCGCCGACCAGGGTGCCTCGACCACGTACATCGACCCCGCAGGCTCCCACATCGGCAGCAAGGAGTCCGCCAAGGACACCGCGCGGGTGCTCGGCCGGATGTTCGATGCCATCGAGTTCCGCGGCGACGCCCAGGGCACCGTCGAGGAGCTTGCCGCGCACGCCGGGGTGCCCGTCTACAACGGGCTCACCGACACATGGCACCCCACGCAGATGCTCGCCGATGTGCTCACCATGACCGAGCACAGCGACAAGCCCCTGGAGCGGATCTCGTTCGCCTACCTCGGCGACGCCCGCCTCAATATGGGCAACTCCTACCTGATCACCGGCGCCCTGCTCGGCATGGATGTCCGGATCGTCGCCCCCAGGGCTTACTGGCCGGCACAAGAGATCGTCGCTGAGGCGCGCAGGGCCGCGGCCGAAAGCGGAGCCACTGTCACCCTCACCGAGGACATCGCCGAGGGCGTGCGCGGAGCCGACTTCGTCGCCACCGACGTATGGGTGTCGATGGGGGAGCCCCAGGAGGTCTGGGACGAGCGGGTCAAGGCGCTCGCGCCGTATGCGGTGACCACGGACGTGCTGCGCGCCACGGGCAACACGGACGTCAAGTTCCTGCACTGCCTGCCCGCCTTCCACGACCTCGGCACCACGGTTGCCCGGGAGATCCACGCGCGACACGGGCTGACCGAGCTGGAGGTCACCGACGAGGTCTTCGAGTCGGAGTGCTCGGTGGTCTTCGACCAGGCGGAGAACCGGATGCACACCATCAAGGCGGTCATGGTCGCCACGCTCGCCGGCATCACTGCGGGCGAGAACGGGGCAACCGTATAGCAATACGCCTGATTGGGTGATCATGCGTAAAGCGGGCTAGAATGTCCGCCATCAGTGGGGTCCGGGCTCGCACGCCCGGGCCCCCTTGTGTTTCCGTACGACTGCAGAAGAGAACGGCCCCATGCGCATCAAGAGCCCAGCCCAGCTTGTCGCCGACTCCGGCGCGGACATCGAGGGCCACGGCCTCAAACGCACCATGGGTCTCTTCCAGCTCGTGTGCTTCGGTGTCGGTGCCATCGTCGGCACCGGCATCTTCGTCGGCCTCTCCGACTCCGTCGCCGAGGCCGGCCCCGCGGTCGTCGTGTCCTTCGTCCTCGCGGCGATCACCTGCATCTTCACCGCGTTCTCCTTCGCCGAGCTGGGCAGCGCCATCCCGGTCTCCGGCAGCTCCTACTCGTTCGCCTACGCCACTCTCGGCGAACGCGTCGCCTTCCTCGTCGGTTGGTGCCTGCTCCTCGAGTACGGCGTCTCCGCCTCCGCGGTCGCCGTCGGGTGGGGCCAGTACCTCGACGAGCTGCTGAACAGCCTCACCGGCCTCTCGCTGCCCACCGCGCTGTCCAGTCCGCCCGGCGAGGGCGGCATCGCCAACGTCCCGGCCGTCGTGGTGATGATCCTCGCCGCGCTGCTCCTGGTCCGCGGCATGCGTGAGAGCGCCCGCGCCACCGCCGTCATGGCCGTGGTCAAGATCGCGATCCTGGTGCTCTTCTGCGCCATCGCCTTCACCGCCTACACGTCGGACAACCTCTCGCCGTTCTCGCCGCACCACCTGACGGGCATCACCTCCGGCGCGTCGCTCGCCTTCTTCTCGTACATCGGCTTCGACGCGATCACCACGGCGGGTGAGGAGGTCAAGAATCCCCGGCGCAACATCCCGCTCGCGATCATGATCTGCATCGGCGTCGTCACGCTGCTCTACTGCCTCGTGGCGCTCGCCGCCATCGGCGCGATGTCGGCGGACGACGTAGCCGACAAGCCCGCCGCGCTGTCGCTGATCGTGGGGGACGTCACCGGATCCGGCGTGGGCGGCGGAGTGATCGCCTTCGGCGCGGTCGTCGCCATCGCCTCCGTCGTCCTGGCCGTGATGTACGGGCAGACCCGGATCCTGCTGTCCATGTCCCGCGACGGCCTGATCCCGCGGGTCTTCGAACGGGTCTCCCCGAAGACGGCCACCCCGGTCGCCAACACCTGGATCGTCGCCGCGACATTCGCCGTCCCGGCCGCCGTCGTACCGCTCGACGTGGTGATGAACCTGACGACCATCGGCACCCTCGCCGTCATGGCCGCCGTCAACGTGGCCGTGATCGCGCTGCGCCGCCGGTACCCGGGGACGGAGACGAAGTTCCGGGTGCCGCTGTACCCGCTCACGCCCGCTCTCGGCGTCGCCTGCTGCCTCTATCTGATGTGGGGGACCGGCTGGCCGACCTGGGTGCAGTTCGCGGTGTTCCTGCTGGTCGGAGCCCTCGTCTACGCGCTCTACGGGCGCCGGCATTCCCGGCTGGCCACGGGGGACCGGACGCCGCCGACCGAGGAGAAGGAGCTCGTCGACGCGTGACGCAGGGCTCGCCTCGCCCGTCACGGCGGCCGTCGCGGCATCGTCGAGCCTGGTAGGCCTGGCGATGCCTCGTCCGAGCCTCGTCAGGCTTCCGCGGGGAGCGTGAACCAGACCGCCTTGCCGCGAGGCGTCGGCCGGTGACCGCAGGCGGAACTCAGCGCCCTGATCAGCAGCAGGCCACGGCCGTGCTCCTGCCACGGATCCGGCTCCGGCATCGGGGCCGCCGGTGAGAGGTCGCCGGGTGGCACCGGATCGGCGTCGTGCACCTCGACCTGGCAGCCCGTCGGGAGCAGCTCCACCACAAGCTCTATGGGCGTCGTGCCGTCGGTGTGCTCGACGGCGTTGGCGACCAGCTCGGCCGTGAGCAACTCCGCCGTGTCACAGTCCGGCGGCGCCGGGTGATCGCCGTCGGCCAGCGCCGCGCGCACCAACGCGCGGGCGATGGGCACGGCCGCAGTGGTATGCGGCAGTGCGATGCGCCAGGAGGCGGGGCCGGTGGCTGGGGGCAAGGCTGAATGTCCGTTCGACGGCGGTGGGCAGTTCCCCACCCTACGAACCCCAGGACGCCGGACCAGAGGCGAGTGCCCGCCCCGCACGGGACCTGTGCCACAACCGGGACGGGACCTTTGCCGAGATGGAACATGCGTATCGCGTACTCGTGACGGGAGTCACGAATGGGTGATAGCGTCGTCTGCAGAACGAGTGCCGTAGAAGTGCCGTACGAGCGCAGAGGCGGAGCAGCAGGCCGCCCGCGCCGAAGGAGGCCCCACTCCATGAGCCCCTTTACCGGTTCCGCGCCCCGCACGGAGGAATGGCGCCATCTGCGGCTGACGAGGGAAGACGGTGTGGCCACCGTCACCCTCGCCCGGCCGGACAAGCTGAACGCGCTCACCTTCGGCGCCTACGCGGACCTGCGCGACCTGCTCGCGGAGCTGTCGCGGGAGCGCTCGGTGCGTGCGCTCGTCCTCGGCGGTGAAGGGCGCGGATTCTGCTCCGGCGGGGACGTCGACGAGATCATCGGCGCCACCCTGTCCATGGACACCGCCCAGCTGCTCGACTTCAACCGGATGACCGGCCAGGTCGTACGGGCGATCCGCGAGTGTCCGTTCCCCGTGATCGCCGCGGTGCACGGCGTCGCGGCGGGGGCGGGCGCGGTGCTCGCGCTGGCCGCCGACTTCCGGATCGCCGACCCGTCCGCCCGCTTCGCCTTCCTGTTCACCAAGGTGGGGCTCTCAGGTGGCGACATGGGCGCGGCCTATCTGCTGCCCCGGGTCGTCGGGCTCGGTCATGCGACCCGTCTCCTCATGCTGGGCGAGGCGGTCCGGGCCCCGGAGGCCGAGCGGATCGGTCTGATCAGCGAGCTGGTGGAAGAAGGCGGGGTGGGCGCCCGGGCCGCCGAGCTCGCCCGGCATCTGGCGGACGGCCCGGCGCTGGCGTACGCGCAGACCAAGGCGCTGCTGACCGCAGAGCTCGACATGCCGCTCGCCGCGGCGGTCGAGATGGACGCGGCGACGCAGGCACTGCTGATGAACGGCGCGGACTACAGGGAGTTCCACGCGGCCTTCACCGAGAAGCGCACACCCAAGTGGCAGGGCCGCTGACATGCCCGCGACCGGCCCTGCGGCCCGACCCGCCCCGGCTCCGGCTGCCGGCCGCGAGGTGGGCCTGAGCGGGCCCGCGTCGGTGGGGGACCCTGCGGCAGCGGCCCCTGTGCCCGTAGCGGCACCGGCCCCGGCTCCGGCCGCCGGCCGCGAAGCGGGGGTGAGTGAACCCGCCCCGGTGGCGGAACCCGCTCCCGCCGGGTCCGCCCGCCCCCTCCGTATCGCCGTCATCGGCGGCGGGCCGGGTGGGCTCTATGCCGCCGCTCTGCTCAAGCGGCTGGACACCGCTCGCGAGATCACCGTCTGGGAACGGAACGCTCCCGACGACACCTTCGGCTTCGGCGTCGTCCTGTCCGACGAGACCCTCGGCGGGATCGAGCACGCCGATCCCGTCGTCTACCAGGCCCTGAAGGACGAGTTGGTGCGCTGGGACGACATCGACGTCACCCACCGCGGGCAGACCCGCACCTCCGGCGGCCACGGCTTCGCGGCGCTCGGGCGGCGCAGGCTGCTGGAGATCCTGCATGAGCGCTGCCGCGGCCTTGGCGTGGACCTCCGCTTCCGCACCGCCGCCCCGCCCGCAGCGGAACTCGCGGCCGGCCATGACCTCGTCATCGCCGCGGACGGCGTCCACAGCGCCACCCGCGACGCCCACGCCGACGTCTTCGCTCCCCGGATCACCACCCACCGTTGCCGGTACATCTGGCTCGCAGCCGACTTCGCCTTCGACTCCTTCCGGTTCGAGATCGCCGAGACCGAACACGGCGTGATGCAACTGCACGGCTACCCCTACGCGTCCGACGCCTCCACCGTCATCGTCGAGATGCGCGAGGAGGTCTGGCTCGCGGCCGGTCTGGACGCCTGCGACGAGCAGCAGTCGACCGAGCGCTGCGCGAAAATCTTCGCCGACGCCCTCGGTGGCCGCCCCCTGCGCGGCAACTCCTCCACGTGGATCGCGTTCCGCACCGTCGTCAACGACCACTGGTCGCACGGCAACACCGTGCTGCTGGGCGATGCCGCCCACACCGCGCACTTCTCCATCGGCTCGGGCACCAAGCTCGCCGTCGAGGACGCCCTCGCGCTCGCCGCCTGCGTCGAGGAGCAGCCCGACCTGCCCGCCGCCCTCGCCGCCTACGAGGCCGAGCGGCGCCCGGTCGTGGAGTCCACCCAGCGCGCGGCCGCTGCCAGCCTGCGCTGGTTCGAGGAGGTCGCCACCTACACGGACCAGCCGCCGCGCCAGTTCGCCTTCAACCTGCTCACCCGCAGCCGGCGCGTCACCCACGACAACCTGCGGCTGCGCGACCCCGCCTTCACCGGCGCCGTCGAGCAGGACTTCGGCTGTCCGCCGGGCACACCGCCGATGTTCACCCCCTTCCGGCTGCGCGGGCTGACCCTGCGCAACCGTGTCGTCGTCTCGCCCATGGACATGTACGTCGCCGAGGACGGCGTGCCCGGAGACTTCCACCTCGTCCACCTCGGCGCCCGCGCCCTCGGCGGAGCGGGCCTGGTCATGACCGAAATGGTGTGCGTGAGCCCCGAGGGCCGCATCACCCCCGGCTGCACCGGCCTCTACACGCCCGAGCAGGCCGCGGCCTGGCGCCGCGTCACCGACTTCGTCCACCACAACGCGCCCGGCACCGCCATCGGCGTCCAGCTCGGCCACTCAGGCCGCAAGGGCTCCACGAAACTCATGTGGGAAGGCATCGACCAGCCGCTCGACACCGGCAACTGGCTCGTGTCCGCAGCCTCCCCGCTCCCGTACCGCCCGGGGATCAACCAGATCCCCCACGCCCTCGACCGCGCCGGACTCACCGAAATCCGGGAGGAGTTCGCCGCGGCCACCCGGCGCGCCGCCCACAGTGGCTTCGACCTTCTCGAACTCCACTGCGCCCACGGCTACCTGCTGTCCGGCTTCCTCTCCCCGCTGACCAACCAACGGACCGACGTGTACGGAGGTTCCCGCCAGAACCGGCTCCGATTCCCGCTCGAGGTGTTCGACGCGATGCGGGACATCTGGCCGGACGACCGGCCCATGACGGTCCGTATCTCGGCCACCGACTGGGCCGACGGCGGTACCACCGCTGAGGACGCCGTCGCGCTCGCCCGCGCCTTCGCCGCCCACGGAGCCGACGCCGTCGACGTCTCCACCGGCCAGGTGGTCGCCGAGGAACGCCCCGAGTACGGCCGCTCGTACCAGACCCCTTATGCCGACCGCATCCGCAACGAGGCGCACATCCCGGTGATCGCCGTCGGCGCCATCTCCTCCTGGGACGACGTCAATTCGATTCTGCTGGCCGGTCGCGCCGACCTGTGCGCGCTCGCCAGGCCCCACCTCTACGACCCGCACTGGACGCTCCACGCGGCGGCCGACCAGGATTACACGGGCGAAGCCGCGCCCTGGCCCCTCCCGTACCGCGCGGGCAGCCGCAAGCCGCCCACGGGCCGCACCGACGCCCCGAAGCCGCGCCTCACCCTGCGCTGAGGCACTCGTGGCAGCGGCACGGGTCGGGGTGCGGCCCCCCGTGGTACGAAGCGCGCTGCTCGGCGGCGATCCGCTCCAGCATCGCCGCGTGCTCCACGGCCTCCGCCTCGTCCGACACCGGTCGGTAGCCGATCAGTTCGTACCGCCGCAGCACCGCCGGTGTGTACACCAGCTTGGCGCGGAAGGTGTGCAGATGCCGGGTGGCCGTGTCGATGGTGATCCACCGCCCGGTGTGCCGCCCGCGCCCGATCGTGGTCAGCTGCTCGTGCCCCATGCCCGGGTACGTGGCCGCGACGAACACCTTCGCCCCGCCCTTGTAGGCCTTCGTTCCGGGCCGCAGCTCCTGCCCCAGGTCCCCGTACCGCCGCCACAGGACCACGTTCGCGGCCACGGCCCAGCGGGGCTCCGGTTCCTCGCTCACTGCTGCGGCTCTCCGGTGACGAACTTCGCCCCCGCGTCCCGCAGTCGCGCGTGCAGCCGGCCGAAGACCTCGGCGGAACGGCCGCCCGGCCAGCCCTGGGGCAGCAGCTCGGCGGGCAGCCCGGGATCGGCGTACGGCAGGCGACGCCACGAGTCCAGGGCCGGCAGGTAGTCCCGGTAGGCGTCCTCGGCGGGTGTCCCGTCGCGTGCCTCCCACGACCGCAGTACGGGCTCGTGCAGATCCAGGAACTCCTCGTGCTGCTTGGCGATCGCCGCCAAGTCCCACCACCGCGCGACCGAGTCCGCCGTCGCCGCGAAGCCGAGGTGCTCGCCGCGGAAGAGGTCCACGTACGTGTCGAGTTGCAGGCGCCGCAGCGTGTGCTCGGTCTCCTCGCGAAGCCTGGCGGGTGCGATCCACACCCCGGGTGCCGCCGCCCCGAACCCGAGCCTGACCAGGCGGGAGCGCAGCAGATGGCGCTTGTGGCGCTCGGACTCCGGTACGGAGAAGACCGCGATGACCCAGCCGTCGGCCAGGTCGGCGGACGAGGGGGCGTAGATGCGGCGGTCGCCGTCGTCGAGGAGCTGACGGGCGTCCGCGGACAGCGCGTAGCCCGCAGTGCCCTCCGGTGTGCGCTCGGGGACCAGCAGGCCGCGCCGTTTGAGCCGGGAGACGGAGGAACGCACCGACGGCGCGTCCACACCGAGTGCGCCCAGCAACCGGATCAGCTCGGCCACGGCCAGAGGACCCGGCCGTTCGCGTCCGTACGCGCCGTACAGGGTGACGATCAGGGATCTGGGGGTGTGCTGCTCGGCCACGTGATCACTCTAGAGCGCGCAGCCGGAACCGTTGCAGCTTGCCGGTCGGTGTGCGGGGCAGTGCGTCGAGGAAAACGATCTCGCGCGGGCACTTGAAAGGAGTCAGCCGTGTCTTGACGAATTCCCGCAGCGCCTCCGCCGTGTCGTCCCCGGTCGCGGCGCCGCCGCGCAGGACGACGTAGGCCACGACGATCTGTCCCCTCACCTCGTCCGGCCGCCCGACGACCGCGGCCTCCGCGACGTCCGGATGGTGCAGCAGGGCGTCCTCGACCTCGGGGCCGGCGATGTTGTAGCCCGCGGAAATGATCATGTCGTCGGCGCGGGCGACGTAGCGGAACCAGCCGTCCGGTTCGCGTACGTAGCTGTCGCCGGTGAGATTCCAGCCGCCTCGGACGTACTCCGCCTGCCGGGGGTCGGCGAGGTAGCGGCAGCCGACGGGGCCGCGGACCGCGAGCAGCCCCGGCTCGCCGTCGGGCATCGGCACGCCCTCGGCGTCTACGACACGCGCCTGCCAGCCGGGCACCGGAAGGCCCGTCGTGCCCGGTCGGATCGCCTCGTCCGCGGCCGAGATGAAGATGTGCAACAGCTCGGTCGCACCGATGCCGTTGATGATCCGCAGCCCGGTCCGCTCGTGCCAGGCCTGCCATGTCGCGGCGGGCAGGTTCTCCCCGGCCGAGACACAGCGCCGCAGCGAGCCGGTGTCGTGGCCGTCGAGCCGGTCGAGCATCACCCGGTACGCCGTCGGCGCGGTGAACAGGACGGAGACCCGGTGCTCGGCGATCGCGGGGAGCAGCTGCCCAGGCCCCGCCTGTTCCAGCAGCAGTGCGCAGGCTCCGACACGCATCGGGAAGACGACCAGACCGCCCAGTCCGAAGGTGAAGCCGAGCGGCGGGCTGCCGGCGAACACGTCGTCCGGCTCCGGCCGCAGCACATGCTCGGAGAACGTGTCGGCGATCGCGAGTACGTCCCGGTGGAAGTGCATGCACCCCTTGGGACGGCCCGTCGTGCCGGAGGTGAATGCGATCAGCGCGACGTCGTCGGCGGCGGTGCGCACCGCCTCGTACGGCTCCGCCGTGCCGGCGGCGGCCAGGCGCAGCAGATCGTCGGGCGCATCGCCGCCGAACGAGGTGGTCCGCAGCCCCGGTACCTCCGCCTTGACCAGGTCGTCGACCGAGCGGATGTCGCACAGGGCGTGGGAGACCGCGGCGATCTCGCAGACGGTCGACAGCTCCTTGGCGCGGTGCTGGGCGAGGACCGTCACCGCCACGCCACCCGCCTTCATCACGGCGAGCCAGCACGCCGCGAGGGACGGTGTCGTGGGCCCGCGCAGCAGCACCCGGTTGCCCGGGACGACCCCGAGCTCCGAGGTGAGGACGTGCGCGATCCGGTCGACCTGATCCCGCAGGTCCCCGTACGACCAGATCTCGCCGCCGCCGGAGCGGAAGACGGGGCGGTCGGCGCCGAAGCGCTCGATGGTGCGGTCCAGCAGTTCGACGCCGCAGTTGAGCCGCTGCGGGTACTGCAGCGAGGGCAGGTCGAAGAGGAGGTCCGGCCACTGCCCGATGGGCGGCAGCTGCTCGCGCGCGAATGTGTCGAGGTGGGCCGAGGGTGACAGCTCCATGGTTCGCCCCCTTCTCGTGTTGGGGTCGCGAAACGAGCGTATCGTGATGGTGACGACAGTCAACGGTCCGCGATAGATGCGTCTGAACTGGGGGCACGAATGCCCGTATTTTCGCTCGATCCGGCACAGACCGCCTGGTGTGCCCAGCTGCGCACCCAGGCCGAGGCACGGCTCCGGCCCCTCGCGGAGAAAGGCGAACCGGGCCGCGTCAACCGGCCCTTGCTGGCAGCGCTCGGCGAACTGGGCCTGTTGAAGCGCCTCTTCACGGCCGGTGCGCTCGAACTCTGCCTGCTCCGCGAGTCCCTGGCGTACGGCTGCACCGAGGCCGAGACCGCCCTCGCCCTCCAGGGCCTCGGCACCTCGCCGCTCGTCCAGGCGGGTACCGATGCGCAGCGGGAACGCTGGCTCCCTGAGGTCGTCTCGGGCCGTGCCGTCGCCGCGTTCGCGCTCTCCGAGCCCGACGCGGGCTCGGACGCCGCCGCCCTGGCGCTCAAGGCGGTGTCGGACGGCCGCGGCTGGCGGCTGAGCGGTGAGAAACGCTGGATCTCCAACGCCCCGGAAGCCGACTTCTACACCGTCTTCGCCCGGACCACGCAAGGGGCGGGAGCACGCGGCGTGACCGCCTTCCTCGTTCCGGCCGACCGGCCGGGCCTGACCGGCAGGGCGCTGGAAATGCTGTCCCCACACCCGATCGGCTCGCTCTGCTTCGACGACGTACCGGTCACCGCGGACGACACGGTCGGCGAGCACGACCAGGGATTCCGTGTCGCCATGAGTACGCTCAACCTCTTCCGCCCCAGCGTCGGCGCCTTCGCCGTCGGGATGGCCCAGGCCGCCCTGGACGCGACGATCACCCACACCGCGCGCCGCCGCGCCTTCGGCGGCCATCTCCAGGACCTCCAGGCGGTTGCCCACCGGGTCGCCGAGATGGCCACCCGTACCGAAGCCGCCCGGCTGCTCGTGTACGCCGCTGCGTCCGCGTACGACGCCGGTGCCGTCGACGTGCCGAAGCGTTCGGCGATGGCCAAGCTGCTGGCCACGGAGAGCGCCCAGTACGTCGTCGATTCGGCCGTCCAACTGCACGGCGCCCGCGCCCTCCAGCGCGGGCACCTCCTCGAACACCTCTATCGAGAGGTCCGCGCACCCCGGATCTACGAGGGCGCCACCGAGGTCCAGCGCACGATCATCGCCAAGGAGCTCTACGCCGAGGAGACCCCCGCATGAGCCTGTCCCGCCACAATCCGGCCGAGCTCTCCCCGCCGACCGGCTTCTCCCACGCCGTCACCGCTTCAGGAACCCGGCTGGTGTTCCTCGCCGGCCAGACGGCGCTCGACGGCGACGGCAAAGTCGTGGGCGAGACGCTCACCGAGCAGTTCGAGACGGCGCTGACGAACCTGCTCGCCGCCCTCTCGGCCGCCGACGGCACCCCGCAGCACCTGGCGCGCGTCACGATCTACGCCACCGACGTCGCCGACTACCGCGCCCATGCCGGCGAACTCGGCCGCATCTGGCGCCGGCTGGCGGGCCGGGACTACCCGGCCATGGCGGTCATCGGAGTGGTCCGGCTCTGGGACGAGCAGTGCCTGGTGGAAGTGGACGGGGTGGCCGTGCTGCCCTGAGCCGGCGCCACGGTCCCAGCGGTCGCCGGCAGACAGGGAGAAGGCCCCGGCGCTCCTGTCGCCGAGGCCTTCGGTGCGCTCGGTTACGGGGCGGTCACCTGAGCGGTCCGGGGGCGGCCGGCCGACTGCGGCCGCCTCCGCCCCGGCTGCCGGCCGCCGCGGCCATCGCCAGGCCACAGAGCAGCGCGACCACGCCGACGATGATGTTGCTGACGACGCTACGGGTGGTGGCCATGTTGCCGGAGACGACCCATGGGGAAATGATCGTCCATGCACCGATGGCGCACGCGGCCCACGCCATGGCGTGGGTGCGATCGTATGCGGGGCTGAATCCGCCCAGGCACAGGGCGAAGGCGATTCCTGTGATCAGATTGCACACGGCCAGGTTGGTCAGCCCGCTGAAGCCGACGATCCAGGGCGAGGCCGCCAGGTAGAGGCCCGTGAGAAGGGCCAGTGTTTCAACGGCCTGGGCGCGCGGCGTAATGGTCGCCCGCTCGAAGCGGGAACGCATCTCGGCCAGGTCCGGGTGTTGCGCGATGTCTGCGTGGGTGGTCATGGTGGGCCGCCTCCTGTCAGCAGCCTTATGTGTCCTTTATGTCCATGGAACGCCTGTCCGGGCGGTCGGTCAACCGGAGAATCACGGCTGCTCGGCCGTGTCAAGCGCATGGCTGCGCCAGTGACTCGGGAACATCCTCTTGGGTCCGGCGTCGTCAACCGCAAGCCGCGCCCGGCGCGGGAGGGGCCCGTCCGGGAGGTGTCCACCGCCGTCGGCCGCGCACCCCGGACGCTACGTACGGCCCTTCTCGGCAGCGCCGATCCTGTCCGCGGCGACCTGCAGGAAGCCGATGAACTCGCGCACGAGGTCGGCCGGCCTACGGCGGTGCACGATGCTGATCTCGCGTGCCGGTGCCACTCCGTGCAGGCGGCGGACCGAAATCCGGTGGCGCTCCGCGCCGGTCAGCACGCTCGCGGGGACGAGCGCGACACCCAGCCCGGCACCGACCAGCGCCAGGATGACGTGGTAGTCGGCGGACTCGTAGGCGACGCGCAGACGGATGTCCGCGGCACGAGCGAGAGCGTCGAGACAGATCCGGTTCGGGACGCCCGGTGCGCCCGAGATCCAGGTCTCGTCCCTGAGCCGGCCGAGGCCGACACTGCGGCGTGCCGTGCCGGCCACGAGCCGATGCCCGGCGGGAAGCACCAGCCGCAGCGGATCGTGGAGGAGAGGACTGCGGTCCAGCCCGGGATGGGGTCGTTGCGGCACACCGGGGTAGCGGTGGGTGATCAACGCGTCCAGATCGCCGGACGTCACCAGGCCGTAGCCGTCGGGCGGCTCGATGTCGACGAGCGACAGCTCCGCCCCGGGATGCCTGCCCCGGAGTGTGGCGAGCGCGGCGGGCACCAGCACCTGGCCCGCGGTGGCGAAGGACCCCAGCGCGAGACGTTCCGGCTGGACCCCCATGGCCGCATCGACCGCGGCACGTGCCTGCCGCAGCTCCCCGATCACCCGCTCCCCGTGCTCGACCAGGACAGCGCCGACCGGAGTCAGCGTGACGCCGGTGGGGCGGCGCTCCAAGAGACGTGCGCCGAGCTCCGACTCGAGTTTGGAGATCTGCTGTGAGAGCGCGGACGGAGTGAAGGCCAGGTTGCGCGCCGCTTCGGCGATGGACCTGGCGTGTGCCACCTCCACCAGGACCCGCAGCCGACCGACGTCCAGCTCTCGCACCATGCCTCATCGTAAGCACAGCTAATGACGGGCCACTGATCGTTGCTGGTGCTTCACGCGCCGGGTGCGCAGGATGGACGCATGGACAGCCTCATGCAGACGCTCTCGGCCACCGATGTCCGTCGGGCCGCCGACAGGATCCGTCCCTACGCCCGCCGTACGCCGCTGCTGGAAGTGGAGATGGACGGCCGGCGCGTCCTGCTGAAACTGGAGTACCTGCAGCGCAGCGGTTCGTTCAAACTGCGCGGCGCGCTCAACGCGATCCTCTCCGGACCATCGGCCGATCACGTGGTGGCGGCGTCCGGCGGCAACCACGGGCTGGCGGTCGCGACGGCCGCCGCGCTGCTCGATGTCCCGGCGACGGTGTACGTCCCCGAGACGGTGCCGGAGGCGAAGGCGCTGCGCATCGTGACCGCGGGCGCGCGACTCGTCCGGCACGGCGCCACCTTCGCCGAGGCGGCCTCGGCCGCCTCGGAGGCGGCGGCGCGGTCGGGGTACCGGTTCCTCCACGCCTACGACGACCCGATGGTCGTCGCCGGACAGGGAACCGTGGCGGCCGAGATCGTGGCCGACGCTCCCGATGTCGACGCGCTCGTCGTGGCGGCCGGGGGCGGCGGGCTCGCCGCCGGCACCGCCCTCGCGAGCGGTGGGCGCGGCGTCGTGGCCGTCGAACCGGAACACTGCCGGTGCCTGCACGACGCGCTGGCCGCCGGGAAGCCGGTGGACTCCGCCGTGGACTCCGTCGCCGCTTCCGCGACGGGCGCGACCAGGGTGGGCGAGATCCCGTTCGGCATCCTCGCCGCGCACGGGGTGACGTCCCTTCTCGTCGGCGACGACCGGATTCTGCGGGCGCGCGACCGGCTGTGGGACGAGTGCCGGATCGCCGCGGAACCGGCAGCGGCGGCACCGCTCGCCGCGTGGCTGGCGGGAGAGGTCCCGGGTGAGAGGCCGTGTCTGGTGATCTGCGGAGCCAACGTCGCCTGGGCCGGCGAGTGACGCCCTGTCACATCGACCGACGGGGGCGCCGGTACTCGCCGGCGCCTCTCTCCCTAGAGCACGAACCCGTGCGGGAACGGATCGTCCGGATCGAGGAGGTAGTTCGCCGTGCCGGTGATCCACGCCCGGCCGGAGAATTCGGGCACGACGGCGGGCAGCCCGCCGACCTCGGCCGTGCCGACCAGGCGGCCGGTGAAGCGAGTGCCGATGAACGACTCGTTGACGAACTCGGTGTCCAGCGGCAGCTCGCCGCGCGCATACAGCTGTGCCATCCGCGCCGAGGTGCCCGTGCCGCACGGCGACCGGTCGAACCAGCCGGGATGGATGGCCATGGCGTTCCGGGAGTGCTTGGCGTCGGAGCCGGGGGCCAGGAACTGCACATGCTTGCAGCCGCCGATGAGCGGATCTTCCGGATGCACCGGACGCCTCTGTTCGTTCACCGCCCGCATGACCGACAGACCGGCGGCGAGAATGTCGTCCTTGCGCGCACGGTCGAACGGCAGCCCCAGCCGGTCCAGTTCGGTGATGGCGTAGAAGTTCCCGCCGTAGGCCATGTCGTAGCGGACGACGCCGAGGCCCGGAACCTCCACGGCAGCGTTCAGCTCGGTGACGAACGACTTCACATTGCGCAGCGTGACCTGTTCCGCGACGCCGTCGCGTACGGTGACGCGCGCCTCGATCAGGCCGGCGGGCGTGTCGAGGCGTACGACAGTCTCCGGCTCGGTCACCGTGACCATCCCCGTCTCGACCAGCACGGTCGCCACCCCGATGGTGCCGTGTCCGCACATCGGCAGGAATCCGCTGACCTCGACGTACAGCACGCCCCAGTCGGCGTCCGGCCGGGTCGGCGGTTGGAGGATCGCGCCGCTCATCGCCGAGTGCCCGCGCGGCTCGTCGACCAGATAGCGGCGCAGCGGGTCGAGGTGCTCCACGGCGTGACGCCGGCGCTCTGCCATGGTGGCGCCGGGGACGGGTCCGACTCCACCGGTGACGACCCGAGTGGGCATGCCCTCGGTGTGGGAGTCGACGGCACTGATAGTGCGGACGGAACGCATCAGAGCACCCCCTTCCCGAGTGCCGCGACCGCCCGGGCCATGTCGGCCTCCACCTGTTCGCGCTGAGCCGGCGTCAGCGGACCGCGGGGCGGGCGGCAGGCGCCGCCGAACCGGCCGACATGCTCCATGCCGAGCTTGATGGCCTGCACGAACTCGGTGCGCGAGTCCCAGCGGAAGGCCGCGACCAGCGGTTCGTACAGCGCGCGTGCCTCCTCCAGCCGCCCGGCCGTGGCGAGCTCGAACAGCCGCACCGACTCGGCGGGGAAGACGTTCGGAAACCCGGCGAACCAGCCGGTGGCACCCATCAGCAGGCTCTCCAGCACCACGTCGTCGGCGCCGCTGATCACGTCCAGGCCCGGCGCGGTCTCCCTGATCTCCAGCACCCGTCGCACGTCGCCGGAGAACTCCTTCACCGCCACGACGTTGTCGATGCAGGCGATCTCGGCGAGCAGGTCGGGGGTGAGGTCCACCTTGGTGTCGATGGGGTTGTTGTAGACCATCACCGGCAGGCCTACGGACGCCACGGTCTCGAAGTGGGCGAGAACCTCCGCCCTGTTGGCGCGGTACATCGTCGGCGGCAGGCACAGCAGCCCGTCGGCGCCGTCCTCGGCCGCCAGTTCGGCCCAGTGCCTCGCCTGGTGCGATCCGGCGCCGTGCACTCCCACGACGACCTTGCCCGAGCCGTCGACCGCCTCGATCGCGGTACGGGCCACGGCCCGCCGTTCGTCGTCGGTCAGCGACGAGTACTCGCCCAGGGAGCCGTTCGGCCCGACGCCGTGACAGCCGTTGTCGACCAGCCACTTGCAGTGCTCCGCGTACCGGTCGAGGTCCACCGCCAGGCCGGCGGGTGCCGACGCCTGCTCGAAATAGGGGAGGGCGGTGGCCACGACCACGCCGCCGAGCCCTGCGACCTGCTGCGTGCTGACGCTCACGAATCGTTCTCCTTCGTACGGGCGGGACGGGCCGGACGCCTCGCGGGGGCCGCGGGGGCCGTGCGGTAGGGGTCGTCGGGGATCGGGTCGGGTGGCCGTGCCAGGTCGCCGAGACGGATGGGCTGGGCGATCGGCCGGCGGTGCGGGGAGGCGGGCGGCAGCCCGTCGACAGGGCCGTCGACGGGCTGTCCGTCGACAGAGTCGTGCGGGGGCGGTGCGGCGCGCAGTCGCTCGGCGAGTGCGGCCACGGTGGGGCCGCAGATACGGGCCTGGCACGGGCCGAGGCCTGCGCGGGTCGTCAGTTTGGCGACCCGGGCGGCCCCGCCGGCCGCATCGGCGGCGGCCCGGCACAGGGCGGCGTAGTCGGTCTCCTCACAGCGGCAGACGACCGTCTCCGGCCGCAGCCATCCGGGCCAGGCCGCGCCGACGGGATGCGCCCGGTCCAGCCGGTCGGCGAACGCTCGCCCCTGGTCCCTCTGCCGGCGGAGCCGGCGCAGGGCGGGGGATGCCCGGCCGCCGCCGGCGATCCACCCGGCGAGCAGCCCCTCGGCCCGCGCCGCCGGGGCGCCCGCGATACCGGTGATCTCACCGGCGGCGTACACGGCGGCGCTGCTGGTGCGCTGGTCGTCGTCGACCTCGACGAACTCGGCCCCCGCCGCGGCGCGCAGTGCGCAGCCGGCGGCAAGGGCCAACTCGAGTTGCGGGGTGAAGCCGTGGGTGACGCACAGCGCGTCCACCGCTGTGGTCCGGCAGGTGCCCGGCACCACCGACCAGTCCGGGCGAAGCCGTGCGGTGACGACCTCCTCCACCCGGCCGTCACCGCGTGCCTCGACGACGGCCCGGCCCGATCTCCAGGGCACCCGATGGCGGATCAGGACGGCCCCGTAGCGGAGGAGTTCGCCGGCCTTGCCCGCCTGAGCGGTCAGGTCCCAGGGCCGGTGCGACCATCCGCGCGCCACGGTGCCGGGCACGTTGGCCTCGAGCACCTCGAGCACCTGGGAGCCGGCCTCCAGCAGCGACGCGGCCACCGGCAGCAGGAACGGTCCCGTGCCGGCGACGACCACACGGTCCCCGACGACGACCCTTTCCCCCTTGGCCAGTGCCTGCGCCGCGCCGGCCGTGAACACGCCGGGAAGGTCCCAGCCGGGGAACGGGAGCACACGGTCGTGTGCTCCCGTGGCCAGCACCAGCGCGTCCGGGGCGAGTACATGACGGGGCCGCCCGGCGCCGTCGCAGGGTCCGCGCAGCACGTGCACCCGCGGCGGCCCCGGCTCGCCGGGAGCGGGCCGCTCCAGCGCCCACACCGATGTCCCGGGCAGCCAGGTGCAGTGAGGGTGCGTCAGCACGTGCCGGCGCCGGCGGTCGAAGGCGCGCCGCCCGTGCTGGAGCCGTCCGGGGTGGGCGGCCTCATAGGCGTCGGGCAGCATTCGGTGGTACTGGCCGCCGGGCTGCTCGGCGGTGTCGATCAGCGTCACTTCGGCGCCCGCGCGGAGCGCCGCCTCGGCGGCGGCGAGGCCCGCGGGGCCCGCGCCGACGACGACGACATGGCGGCCCGTCAACTCTGCGCCCCCGTCTGCCCGGAAGCCCCGGTCGGCCCCGTATGCCCGGAAGCCCCGGTCGGCCCGCCCGCCGTGGTCGGCGCCGTGGGCGCGTCCGCTGCCCCGGACCCTTCCGTCGACGTCCGTCCCCGGGCCTCGACCGACGCCGTCGACTCGGCCACCACAGGCGGGTCCGGCAACCGGGACTGGGTGCTCACCACATCGCCCTCTCGGGCGCGGCGGCGGCAGGCGCGCACGTCGCGCTCCTGCCCCACCGTCACCAGGCAGTCGAAGCAGACGCCGATTCCGCAGAACACTCCGCGGGGGGCGCCGGAGGGCCCGCGCCGCCAGGACAGACGGCCGGCGGCGAGCATCACCCCCGCCAGAGTCTGACCGTCGACACCTTCCATGGGTTCGCCGTCGACGGTGATCCGCAAGGGCCGGTCACGCCGGCCGACGGCGTCGGATCCCGTGGGGACAATCCGGGGGCTCATCCCGTCTCCCTCATGTCGTCTCCCTCATGCCGACTCCTCGTTCACGGTGGACGCCGCGCCCAGCACCGCCGGCCGGTCCACCCGGAAGGCTGTCGCGTCGATGTCCGTCGGGCGGCCCAGCATCAGGTTCCGCAGGAGCAGCGCGGTGCCGAGCGACAACCCGATGCCGGCGCCTTCGTGGCCGGTTGCGTGCCACAGTCCCGGGAGACGGGGGTCGGGGCCGATGACCGGCAGGTGGTCGGGCACGTACGGGCGGAACCCTCCGTAGGCGCGCATCACCGGGACGTCCGCCAGGCCCGGGAACAGCCGCAGCGCCTTGACTGCGATCGCGGAGAGCACCTCGGGCCGCAGCCGGTCGTCGAAGCCGACCCGGCGGCGCGAGGAACCCAGAAGCACGCTGCCCGCCCGTGTCGACTCCACCACCGCCGATGTCTGCAGGTCCTCCGCGCTGCTGCCGACGGCGCCCACGTAGTCGGCGTCGTAGACCTTGTGGAAGACCATGGGCGGCAACGGCGTGGTCACGAGGATGTCGCCGCGCCGGGGCCTGACGTCGACAGGCGCTCCGAGGCGGGCGGCCAGTTCACCGGACCACGGGCCGGCGGCGTTGACGCACACATCCGCGTCGAGGAGGCCCGCCGATGTGCGGATCCCGGTGAGACGACCCCCGCGGGTGACCGCACCCAGCACCTCGCAGCCGGTCCGCAGCACCGCGCCCGCCGTGAGCGCGTCCGTCAGCAGGGCGACGGCCGCGCCGGCGGGCTGGACCTGCGCGTCGTCGGGGTAGTGCAGCGCCGCGGTGTGGTCACGGGTGACGTAGGGCTCGGCCTCTGCGAGTGCGTCCGCGTCGAGGGCCTCCGCCCGTACTCCGGCCTCGCGCTGGGTGGCGGCGAAACGGGACAGCTCACTGGCTCCGGTGGCGGTGGTCGCGACGACGATGCCGCCCTTGGGCTCCCACTCGACGGCCGCGACCGCCTCGGCGCCGTGCGACGACCGTTCGGCGACGGCCTCGAGCACCTCGGGCCACAGGGCGCGGGACAGTTGGGCGAGCCGCAGCTCGGGGCCGGGACCCTTGTCGGAGATCAGCACGTTGCCCTCGCCGTGCGACGTGGTCGCCGCGGCGGGGCCGCCGCGGTCGACGACGGTGACGGCGAAGCCGGCCAAGGCGAGTTCGCGGGCGCAGGCGGCACCGACGATCCCGGCGCCCAGCACTGCCACACGCGTCCCGTTCACCGAGCCCCCAACCGTTCGCTCTACCGAACGAGATCGAGGCTAGGTCGGAGTCGGGGACGTGTCAACGGCCAAGCGAACGGCAGCTGGGGCACGAGAGCCGCCGGCGCGTGCGCCTCCCTCAGGACGGGGGCCGCGGCGCGGAGTGCGGTGTCTGCGGGTGCGGCTGCTGGTCCGACCGGTGCTGCAGCAGCAGTACGGAGCGCACGGTGCCCTCGATCGCCAGGTACCGGTGCGGCAGAGAGGCGTCGAAGTACACGTAGTCGCCCGGCCCCAGTTCCACCTCGTGTCCGCCGACGTCCACGCTCAGCCTTCCGGACTGTACGACGGTGTGTTCGGTGCCGGCGTGGCCGAGCGACTCCTGTCGGCGATCCGCACGGAACTGCTGGTCGTAGACCTCGAGGATGGTGTCGCCCGTCTCGATCCGCCGGAGCGCGCGCAGATCGACGCCCTCGCCGCTGAGCACCTCCACGTCTGCGGCGCGCACCACGGTCGGACCGCCCGGGGGACGGGTGTCCAGCAGGTCCGACACCGGCAACCCCAGGGCGCGGGACAGGCTGAACACCGTCTCGATGGTCGGGTTGCCGTTTCCGGACTCCAGCTGAGACAGCGTCGCCTTGCCGATCCTGGAGCGCCGGGACAGCTCGGAGATCGAGAGCCCGCGCTGGGTTCTCGCCCGTCTGAGGTTGGTCGCCAGCATCTCCTGGATCGAACCACCGTGGTCGCTCACGTCCGCCCCTCCGTCGCCATCGTTCTGTATATCGAACGATCTGTCGTTCGGTCCGCCGATCATCGCGGCTCGTCGGAGGGCCCGGCAAATGCCGCCGTCAGCCGAGTGCGTTCGGCTGCTCGTCCACGGCGTCCTCGGTCACGGGCGGGGCCAGGCGTTGAGCCGGGGTTCTGCTGCGGGCGGTGTGCGCGGCCGCGGCGCTCGCGGCAGGGTCGCGGTTCGCCGGCGCGGTGCCGATGGCACGGTGGTCCTCGTCGCCGGCGCGCTTGAACTCCCCGCCTTCCGGCACATCGTCCAGGGGCTCACCGCCGGAGCGGTCAAGGGGGTGAGTGCGGGCACCCACGTGCGAGGGCCCGGATCGGCGTACGCCGATCCGGGCCCTTACACCTGTGACGAGCACCGGCAGTCTCCGTCGAGGCGACTGCCGCGCGCGGCGATGCACGGAGCCGCCCCTGCGTCACCGGTCGGGGTGCAGGTTCCGGTGAATGGCACTCGCCACACTCTCGATCGTGTCCATGCCGTAGTCCCATCCCGCATCCGGATGCCCGTGTGCGGGAACCCGGTTGTTCTCGGTGAGCACCACCAGGCCGTAGTCGTACGCACGGCCGGTGAACGCGCCCATGCTGTGGACCTTCCAGTCCCCGCGGTCCCACGGGTTCCTGAGGTTCGCGTCGGAACGCTGAAGCCATCCGTTCTTGACCTGCACGGCGGCGTCGGAGGGCGCCCCGGCGGGCGCTCCCCACCGCTGATCGTCCTGCACGTCACGCATCAGCCCGAGGATGTAGGCGCGCTCTTCCTCGTCCAGAACCGTGTCGTCCTCCCCGGTCAGCAGGGCGAGCAGAGTGGCCTGGTCCCTGGCGGTGACCTGCGTCAGGCCCATGAACCCGGCTTCGTTAATGGCGGTGTTCGTCATTCCGGCCTCGTCCAGAAAATGCTGGATGTTGTCGGGGCCTACGGTGTCCCACAGCATGTACGTCGACTGGTTGTCCGAATTCACGATCATTTTTCTGGCGAGATACTGCTCCTCGTCTGTCAAATACCCGTCTCTGATGTGGAGCAGCGCACCCAGGATCGTCGGCTTCACAATGCTCGCCGAGTCGAAGCGCTTGTCGGCGCGGTACGTGCAGGAAGTGCGCGTCGTCCGGTCGTACAGCGCTATGGAGACCCGGCTGTCGCGACTGGCCAGCGTCCGGGCTATGGCGCGGGTCAGGTCGTGGGCGAGCCGGGGTTTCCTGGAGGCGCATTCGATGAGCCCGCCCTTGAACGGCTGTGCGGTGGTTTCCACCTTCCCCTTCTGGCGGGAGGCCGGGGGAGCGTGGGCCGCCGAGGCCGAAACGGTAGGGGCGGCGGAAGCCGGATGCGGGGCGGGCGCGGGGGCGGAGGGTTCCCGCGAGGGCGCCGAGACGGATATGGCGAAGGCAAGGGAGACCGCGATGGAAATCGTCACCCAGGTCACTTTCGGCGTCGTCTCACGGACCATCAGCTCGTCGCCCTTTCGACCGTCAGCCCGCCTCTGCGCATTCGGCAGGCATCGATGCGGTGCGCGCGCCGTGTGGCGCCCTCGAATCGACGCTACAAGTGGGGCATTCGCCTGGCCTGTTCGGTCGGCCGATAGGTCTAGGCGGGCATGCGGCGAGCGGCTGATGAGGTGACAGGAGTGCCGCGGTTCGGGCCACCGCTTCCACGTGGCGCACCCGCTCGTGGGTGCAGGACTACGACGGCATCGCCTTCGTCGCCCGCTCCACCTGCTCACACCTGCTGCCGCGGTCGGAGGGGTGACGGACGTCCGGCCTCACGGCCACAGGTCGAGTACGGCGTCCAGCGTCAGCTTCCACATCGGTTCGGCACCCGTGCCGAACGCGGCGGCAAGCGCGTACCCGACCGACGCGTCGTAGAGCCCCGCGCCGCGCCCGGAGCCGGCCTCCGCCCTCCACTCGGCTGTCACGCTCCCGTCCCCGGTCGAAGTGAAGACGCCGAGAACTCTGCCGTCCCGCAACAGACGGCTGGTGTCGAGGGAATCGGGCACCAACAGGTAACGGCACCCCTGCACCCCGGACACGACCTCCACCCGGTACGACCGCCGGGTCAGAAAGCCCTTGGCGGGGCGCAGGGCTTCGTCGATGCCGTCAATCCTCAGGGTGAGACGCTCCGGGTCGCGCGTACCGATCGGCACGTGACTCTGCGGTGGCGTACCGGTGGTCCGTCGGATCTCGGCCCGCGGAAGAGCGCCGCCGCTCACGACCAGGGTCCCGGCCTCGTGGTCGAGTTCGCTGTCGACCACGCCGAAGAGCGGATCATCGGCAGGCACGTGCATCAACGGGTCCATCGACGCCCTTCTCTCCTGTTCACCCGGTGATCGTTATCCTGCCAGTCTCCGACAGGCGGCCGTGTCCGGTTCTGTTTTCGGCCGTACGGGCGGTGGTTTCGGCACGACGCCGCGAGCGCACGGACCCGGTGCGGAAGCGCGCCACTTCCTGCTCCAGGCGGGGGCGCGGGGGCAACACCGCCATTGATGCGACCCTCGCGCAGCCTCGGCCGGCCGGCAGTCGCCGGGACCGCGGCCCGTCGGAGCCCGCCCGCCGGAGGTGAGAAGTCCCACGGCCGCATCCGCACCCCCTCCTCGACCGCTTCTGGCAGTCGGACGGGGATGCGTCGGCGTACACGTGACGGCCGTTCAGATATCGCGGAAGAGACGAGCGAGCGCTGTGACCTGCCGTCATGGGTGCGTGGTGCCTGCTGAGCTGCGGTCGCCGGCGGCTGTGAGCCGGCGGAGCCTGCCAAGCCTCGGTCGCCCAGTGCAGCCACCATCGGATGCAAGTGGGTTGCGCGGCGATGCGGGCATCGGCATGAGCGCGCTGCTCGAGCATCTGGCGGATAGGACGCGGCCGTACGCGAGGGTGCTGAGGTTGTCCCGGGCCGCGAGCAGAGGTTGCGCTCGGCTACGCGGCCCTGCAGCGCTTGCCGGCACCGTTCGACGCACTGGCCGAGCGGCTCCCCGCGCCGCGGTGCGCCACTCGACTCGCGAGGGCGGACTCCATTTGGACAAGCCCAGGCGGAGAACCTCTGTTCAGTCGAGGATCGCGGTGGCTTCGATCTCGACCAGGTGGTCGGGTACGTCCAGTGCCGCAACGCCCAGCAGTGTGGCCGGCGGGACCGGGGTGACGCCCAGGTTCGCGGCCGCCCGGGTGATCCCCTCCAGGAGGAGGGGCATCTTGTCGGGGGTCCAGTCGACGACGTAGACGGTCAGTTTCGCCACGTCGTCGAAGGAGCCGCCGGCCTCGGCCAGGGCGGTGGCGATGTTGAGGTAGCACTGCTCGACCTGCGCGGCGAGGTTGCCTTCGCCGACCGTTGCCCCATCGGCATCCCAGGCGACCTGCCCGGCGATGAAGACCTGCTTCGAGCCCGTCGCGATCGACACCTGCCGGTAGACATCGATCTCGGGCAATCCGCTGGGGTTCACCAGGGTGATGGCCATATTGTCCGCCTCCTCGTCGGGAGAGTCCGTGGACTCTCGCGGTCTCTTGTGGTTACTCAGAAACCGTAGGAGAGTGACCGTTGACATGGAAGAACGCACTTTTCAGTGACTGGGGAACCTCATGGTGACCAAGCAGTTCAGGGGCCCAGCCGACCAAGCCGACCTGAGGCGCGCGGACTCCTTGGCGCGGGAGATCTTCTCCGACGTTGCCAATAAGTGGGCGTTGCTGATCATCGAGGCGCTTGGTGAACGCACCCTGCGCTTCAGCGAGCTGCGGAACGAGATCGAGGGCATCAGCCACAAGATGCTCACCCAGAACCTGCGCATGCTGGAGCGCTACGGGCTGCTGGAACGGACCGTGCACCCCACCGTGCCGCCGCGAGTCGAGTACACCCTGACCGAACCGGGCCAGGCCCTGCGCGTGACGATCGACGGCCTGTGTGACTGGACCCACCGGTACCTCGGCCACATCGAGTCCTCCCGCCGCCGTTTCGACTCCTGACACGTGGAGCGCTCCTAGGGAGTGTCGTCGAGGTAGCGTCGTCCGCCCGAAGGGCGGGGCCGGCGGCGTCTGGTGCGTGCGATCGCAAGGCGGAGGAAGGAGCCACTGCGGTGGGGGCGCCCCCGTGCCCGAAGGGCTACGGGGGACATGGGCGACTGACGACAACGCGGCTGGAGTCCCCCTCTGGGGGTGGGGGTACCCCCTGGCGCAGCTCAGGGGGAGCGTGCCGGGCGTCGGCGGCCAGAGGGGACTTTGACGACACGACCTAGCCGTATTGACCTGAAGCGTTGTTGACGCGGCTGACGGGTGGCCGGCCGCCGTGCTCGCCCTTAGGAGCCGCGGTATCGAGCCCTGCGAGCGTCGACTCGCGGATGTTGTCCCGCCCCTGTCTCCGCCATCGTCGCGAAGAGCGCGCACAGCAGCCGGCCGGGCCGCTCGGGTCGTACATCCCGGGCAGGGGCCCGGTGGGCATGTCCAAGGTCAGGCCGTTGGGCAGTCAGGACTATCGGGCGCGCGGCAGCAACAGGCAGGACAGACCGAACAGCAGAGCCGTGTGCAGACGTCGGAGAGTCGTCTTCATGCTGTCTCGTGCTGGAGACCGTCCAGGGCGGCGAGTTCGTCCTCGGACAGGCGCAGGGTGCCAGCGGCTACGTTCTGGGTGAGGTGGTCGGGGTTGCCTGTGCCGGGGATGGCCAGCACATGAGGGCCACGGTGCAGCGTCCACGCCAGCCGGATCTGCGCCGCGCTCACCCCGTGGACACGGGCGATGGCGTGCACCTGACTGTTATTGGTGGTCGTCGTCGCGCCGGCATCGCGTCCGGTGCCGGCGATCGAGTAGAACGGCACGAAGGCGACGCCTTGTTCACCGCAGGTGCGCAGGAACGCCTCCTGCTCGGGCGAGGCGCCGATGCCGTACATGTTCTGGACGCAGACCACCGGGGCGATGGCCTGGGCCTCGGCGAGATGATGGGGGCGGATGTTCGACAACCCCAGATGCCGGATGAGCCCGGCCTCGCGCAGTTCAGCCAGGGCACCGAAACGCTCGGCGATCGAATCGGTTCCCACAATGCGCAGGTTCACCACGTCCAGGTGGTCGCGGCCGAGCTGGCGCAGGTTCTCCTCGACCTGGCCGCGCAACTGCTCCGGGGTTGCATGGGGCAGCCATGCGCCCGACGGGTCCCGGCCCGGACCGACCTTGGTGGCGATGACGAGATCATCCGGGTAGGGCGCCAGCGCCTGGTTGATCAGCTCGTTGGCCGACCGTAGGGACGAGAAGTAGAACGCGGCGGTGTCGATGTGGTTCACCCCGAGCTCGACCGCACGGCGCAGCACACTGATCGCCCGCCCACGATCGCTCGGACAAGCGTCCGCCGCGAACGCCTCGCCGTTCTGCGTCAGGCGCATCGCGCCGAACCCGATCCGGTTGACCACCAGGTCGCCGAGTGTCCAACTGCCTGATGCCGCCGCGGTGATCGTCTCTGTTGTCATGCCGGGATGATCCCTGCACCATAAGCTGGCGCACCAATGATTAAGGCATGTATGAATCCGTGGAGTAGCTGCCGTGGCGGAGCTGGCGTTCTCGACGAGCGATCTGGCGCAGATGCGGTTCGCCGTCTCGCCGATGTGGGAGGTCGTGCCCAGCTTCCGGCTGCTGAACTCCGCCGCCACGCATCCCGTGCACCACATCTGGGTGGAGCAGGTACGGCCACGGTCGGCGGCCGCCGGGGCGGCCCGGGGCTGGCTCGCCGAGCTGATCCCGCCCTCGGGATACGTTCCCGACTTCCTCAACCCCGCGCCCGCCGGCCCGGCCCCCACGTTGGCGACGGAGCTGGCTGCGATCCAGGCTGCTCCCGTTGACCGGGTACGCCGCGACCTCGACCACCTGGCCCGTCACCAGGGGCGTCTCGGCCCTCGTATGCGAGCTCTGTATGCCGACCCGCAGGCCCGCCTGGCCAAGGTCACCGAAGCAATCGAGACCTACTGGGAGCTGGCACTCGCCCCCTACTGGGCCCGGATCCGCACCGTGCTCAACGCCGACGTCTACTACCGCGCCCGCCAAGTCGCCGAGCACGGCACCAGCCACCTCTTCAACGACCTGCACACCACGGTGGTCTGGGACGACAACGCATTGCGGCTGGCCCGCCGCAAGCAACCGCTGTCCCGCAAGACGGCAGGCGCGGGGCTGGTACTGATTCCATCGGCCTTCGCCGGACCGGGCCTGGGCACCCGCGTGGCACTGCCCGACCCGCCGCAACTCGCCTATCCGGCACGGGGCGTCGGCTCGCTGTGGGAATCCCGGCCCGCGGCCAGGAACGACGCGTTGGCCGGCGTACTCGGCCGCTCGCGGACCCTGCTGCTGACTGAACTGGAGACTCCGGCCTCCACCACCGAGCTGGCGCGCCGTACCGGGCTCTCCGCAGCCGGGGTATCCCAGTGTCTGACCGCGCTGCGCGAGGCGGGTCTGGTCAGCGCCCACCGCGTCGGCCGTTCCGTCCTCTACGCCCGCACCGCCGCCGCCGAGACCCTCCTCGAAGCTGCTTCCGGCTGAGACTCCGAAGCCAACCCCCGAAGGACTTCCGGCGCAGACCACTAAGGCCGTGTCCTACATGGTCAGTAGCCGAACAGCAGGCAGCCGTCGGCTGACCCACCTGGCCGTTCACAGGGTGATCGGCCGGTATCTGAGGGCCTCGCTGTGCGTCTACAGCCGGCTCAAGTCCTGCTCGGCCTCTGATGTCGCCGCGATGATCGAGGGCGTGCTGCGGCACTGCACGGACGTGGAGATCGACCGGCAGTACACCGACGGGCACGGCGCCTCCATCGTCGGATTCGCCTTCGCCCACATGCTTGGCTTCAACTTGCTGCCCCGACCGAAGAACGTCGGCTCCGCGCGTCTGTACCGGCCGGCGGCCGGGGAGGACGAGACGTGGCCGAACCTGGCGCCGGTGCTGTCGACCAAGACGATCGACTGGGACCTGATCCGCCAGCAGTACGACCAGATCGTGAAGTACACCACCGCCCCTGCGTCTGGGCACCGCTGAGGCCGAGCAGGTCCTGCGCCGCTTCACCCGCGGCGGGCCCAAGCACCCGATGCATCGGGCGATCGAGGAACTGGGCCCGCGCGGCACGTACGGCGTTCATCTGCGACGGCAGGTACGCCGCACTACTGGGGAACGGGTCCGAGCACCACCGGAGCGATCGCCGTCGTGCCGTCGCCAGCCCTGCCCTGACGGGCCCGGCGGGCGGCGATAACGCCGAGGAGATCGCGGTCAGGCCGAGGCACGGCCGCGAACGCGGCCTCACTCGCTACCTCTCCGCGACCACGACGCGCGCGACGCTCTCCAGCGTCCTCCAGGCCGCCGTTGAGGACCGTCGTCTCGAACGCAATGCATGTCGGTCCAGCACAGTCGGTCCTCCGGCCGCCACACCCGGCAGGGTCGAGGCGTGGTCGCCCGAACGGGTGCTGGCGGTACGGGAGGCACTGCCCGACCGCTATCGGCTCCTCCTCGTGATCGGTGCGGGCCTGGGGCTCCGGCAAGGGGAGGCGCTCGGGCTCGCCCTGGAGGCGCACGAGGAAGTGCCGCCATCGACGCGATCTTCGCGGAGCCGTAGCCGGTCGGCAGAGCCTGTGGAGCGTGGCCCGTAGCCCGCCGAGGGGCCAAAGTCCCAGAGAAGTCCCAGAGATGCCGCCGCACCCCTCCCTAACCCGCAAAGCAGCAGGTCAGACGGGGAACGGCGGCATCCGCACATTAAATGTCGCGGAAGATCTCGATCTGCGCCCCCACCGAGTTCAGCCGCTCCGCCAGGTCCTCGTAACCGCGATTGATGACGTACACGTTGCGCAGGACCGAGGTGCCCTCCGCCGCCATCATCGCCAGCAGGACGACCACCGCCGGGCGCAGAGCCGGCGGGCACATCATCTCCGCGGCGCGCCAGCGCGTCGGGCCCTCGACCAGGACGCGGTGGGGGTCGAGCAGCTGGAGGCGGCCGCCGAGGCGGTTGAGGTCCGTCAGGTAGATCGCACGGTTGTCGTAGACCCAGTCGTGGATCAGGGTCTGGCCCTGGGCGACGGCCGCGATCGCCGCGAAGAACGGCACGTTGTCGATGTTCAGGCCGGGGAACGGCATCGGGTGGATCTTGTCGATCGGGGCCTCGAGTTTCGAGGGCCGTACCGTCAGGTCCACCAGCCGGGTCCGGCCGTTGTCCGCGGCGTACTCGGGGGTGCGGTCGTGGTCGAGGCCCATCTCCTCGAGCACCGACAGCTCGATCTCGAGGAACTCGATCGGCACCCGGCGGATCGTCAGCTCCGACTCGGTGACGACCGCCGCGGCGAGCAGGCTCATCGCCTCGACCGGGTCCTCGGAGGGGGAGTAGTCGACGTCCACATCGATGTTGGGCACGCCGTGCACCGTCAGTGTCGTCGAGCCGACGCCCTCGACCTTGACCCCGAGTGCCTCGAGGAAGAAGCACAGGTCCTGGACCATGTAGTTGGAGGACGCGTTACGGATGACGGTCACGCCGTCGTGCCGGGCGGCGGCCAGCAGCGCGTTCTCGGTGACGGTGTCGCCGCGCTCGGTCAGCACGATCGGGCGGGTGGGCGAGACGGAACGGTCCACCACCGCGTGGTAGATGCCCTCGGTGGCGGTGATGTCCAGGCCGAAGCGGCGCAGCGCGATCATGTGCGGTTCGATGGTCCGCGTCCCGAGGTCGCAGCCTCCGGCGTACGGCAGCCGGAAGTTGTCCATCCGGTGCAGCAGAGGGCCGAGGAACATGATGATGGAACGGGTCCGGCGAGCGGCTTCCGCGTCCATCGCGTCCATGTCGAGCCCGGCCGGCGGCACGATCTCCAGGTCGCGGCCCTCGTTGATCCAACGGGTGCGTACGCCGACGGAGTTGAGTACCTCCAGCAGCCGGTAGACCTCTTCGATACGAGCGACGCGACGCAGCACCGTACGACCCTTGTTGAGCAGCGAGCCGCACAGCAGCGCCACGCAGGCGTTCTTGCTCGTCTTGACGTCGATGGAGCCGGAGAGCCGGCGCCTGCCGACCACTCGCAGATGCATGGGGCCCGCGTAACCGAGAGAGACGATCTCACTGTCCAGCGCTTCACCGATGCGGGCGATCATCTCAAGGCTGATGTTCTGATTACCGCGCTCAATACGGTTCACCGCACTCTGGCTGGTGCCGAGCGCGTCGGCGAGTTGCGTCTGTGTCCAGCCACGATGCTGGCGGGCGTCACGGATGAGCTGGCCGATGCGTGCGAGGTAGTCGTCTGCCATGACTGGAAGGCTATCTCACATATGAGATGCGGCTGAGCCGGGGTGGGCCGTTCGGGTGACACCCGGTCATACGCAGACTCTGCCTCGATGGTCGGCGCACCGCCCGGCACCGGCAACCGCGGGGAGGGGAGGGCAGGGGAAGGGGGTGGGGCAGGCCATACCCTCGTCCCTCCGTCAGGGCGGATGGTCCCGGACGCGCCCCGGCTTCTACGGTGATCCGCATGCGCCCACTCCACCTGTGGCAGGCCCTGCCGCGAGCCGGATACCTGCTCTCCGCCTGGCCGTGGCGGGCGGCCGGCTATCTGCTCAGCAGCGCGCCGGTCGGCTGCGCGGTGCTGGTGGTGCTGCTGCTGGGCGTGGCGGTGGGCGGTGTCCTCGCGGTCGTCCTGGTCGGGCTGCCGCTGCTGGCGCTGCTCGCGTTCTCCGGCCTGCCCGTGGGAGCGCTCGAGCGCCGCCGACTGCGGCTCGTCGACCGCAGGCCCGCGCCGACCGCGCACCGCCCGCCGGACGCGCCGGGCCTCGCGGCCTGGGCGCGCACCCGGTTCCGCGAGCAGGCGACCTGGCGGGAGCTGGGGTTCACGCTCGTCTTCGCCGTCCTGCTGGGGCCGCTGGACCTGCTCACGGCGGTGGTGGCGCTCGGTGTGCCGCTCGGCCTGCTGGGCGCGCCCGTTGTGATGGGGACGGTGGGCGACGGCCAGGAAGCCCCCGTCATCAAGCTCTGGACGGCGACGTCCTGGCTCGAGGTGTCCGGCGCCGCGGCGCTCGGACTGCTCGCGCTCGCTGTCGCCGGCTACGTCCTCGGCGCCGTGGCCGCGGCACGCGTCGAACTGACCCGTCTCCTCATCGCCCCCGTGGAGCCGGAAGCGGGGGAGCGGCTCACCGAACTCGTTCGCTCCCGGGTCCGGTTGGTGGACGCTTTCGAGGCTGAGCGGCGCCGTATCGAACGCGACCTCCACGACGGCGCTCAGCAGCGCCTGGTCGCGCTCACCATGACCCTCGGCATGGCCCGTCTCGACGCCCCGCCAGGGCCCCTCGCCGACCAACTCGCCAAGGCCCACGACGAGGCGGGCCGAGCCCTTGCCGAACTGCGCGAACTCATCCAGGGCATCCACCCCAAGGTGCTCGCCGACTACGGCCTCGGCGCGGCCGTCGCCGACGCTGCCGACCGTTCCGCCGTCCCCGTCGACGTCACCGTCGATCTGCCCGGGCGACTCCCCGAAGCCGTCGAGGCGGCCGCGTACTTCGTGGTCTGCGAGGCGCTCGCGAACATCGGCAAGCACAGCGGGGCGAGCCGTGCGGGAGTGACCGGCAGGCTCGAGTCAGGACGGCTGGCACTGGAGATCCGCGACGACGGCAGCGGCGGCGCGGAGGCCGGCAAGGGCAGCGGGCTGACCGGACTCGCGGACAGGGTGTCGGTGCTCGATGGCAGAATTTCCCTTTCCAGCCCTCCCGGGGGGCCGACCCTGCTGCGTGTGGAGATCCCTTGCGAGTGGACCGAGCGCTTCGCGTAGTCCTGGCAGAGGACAGCGTGCTGCTGCGGGAAGGGCTGATCGCCCTGCTGGACCGGTTCGGCCACGAGGCCGTGGCCGCGGTCGGTGACGCCGAGGCCCTGGTCGCCGCCGTCGCGGAGCACACCCCGGACATCGTCGTCACCGACGTCCGGATGCCGCCCGGCTTCCAGGACGAGGGCATGCAGGCGGCCGTCCGCCTCCGTGCCGACAGGCCGTCCCTCCCGGTGCTCGTCCTCAGCCAGTACGTCCAGCGCACCTACGCCTCCGAGTTGCTCGACTCGGGGGACGGCTCCGCCGTGGGGTACCTCCTGAAGGACCGGGTCGGGCAGGTCGAGGAGTTCCAGGCCGCCCTGCAGGAGGTCGCCGCGGGCGGCACGGTCGTCGACCCCGAGGTCGTACGGCAGCTGATACGCCGCCGCCGGGATCCGCTGGAGCGGCTGACACCGCGTGAGCGGGAGGTGCTCGCGCTGGTGGCGGAGGGCCGGTCCAACAACGCCATCGCACGTCAACTGGTCGTCTCCGAAGCGGCCGTGGGCAAGCACATCGGCTCCATCCTGGCCAAGCTCGACCTGCCGCCGGCGGACGCGACGCACCGGCGTGTGCTGGCGGTGCTCACGTACCTCCGCGCCTGAGCGGCGGCTTCGACGGCCCGCCGCCTGGGCCGTCGGGCAAGGCCAGGCGCGCGCGGTGCTGGGCCCTTCACCTCTGTGAGGTGCAAGCCCCTTCACTTCGGCGAGGTGCCGGCCCCTGCCGCCTACGCACCCGCCGCGCGACCACTCCTCAGCTCAGCACCTCGGCGATGACGTGCCGCGCGATGTCGGCCATGCGCGGGTTCGTCTCCCGGTAGTGCTGGAGCTCCAGCAGCGCGACCGACAGGGCCCAGCCGCGCCCCCGCGCCCAGGTGGCGTCGTCGGCTCCGACGGCGCCGCGGAAGACGTCGCGCGCCTCGGCCGGGATCACGTACCACGCCGCGATCATGTCGACGGCGGGCTCGCCCAGGCCCAGGCAGCCGAAGTCGATGACGGCACTCAGCCGACCCCGGTTGTCGATCAGCAGGTTCCCGGGCTGCAGGTCCGCGTGGATCCACACCTGAGGGCCGTCCCAGACGGGCGCCGCGAGCGCCGCTTCCCACACGGCGAGCGCGGGGCCGGTGTCGACGATGCCGGCAAGATCCGCGAGGGCCCCGCGCGTGACGGCGTCTCTCGCGGCAAGGGGTTCGCTCCGGTAGGAGGTCGGCGCGCCCGCGGGATCGATCCGGTGCAGCGCCACGGCGAACTCCGCCAGGTCCCGTGCGAGCGGACCGGGTTGCGCGATGCGCCCGACGGCGGGGTTCGCGCCCTCGAGCCACCGGTAGACGGACCACACCCGGGGGAAGACCTCCGCCGGGCTGCCCTGGCCCAGCGGCTCGGGGACGGCGGCAGGCAGCACCGGGGCGAGCCTCGGCAGCCACCGGTGCTCCTTCGCGACGTCGTTCGCCGAGCCGTCGGTGCGGGGGAGCCGGACGACCATGTCGTCTCCGAGCCGGTACATGTCGTTGGAGGTGCCCGCGGAGTCGATCGCCTTGACGGGCAGCTGCGCCCACTGCGGGAACTGCGCGGCGAGCAGTGAGTTCACGAGGGATACGCCACTGCCCATGTGGTCGGGTCGGTCGGATCGCATCCGGCGAGCCAACCGGCACGCCGCGCCGCCCGTCAACGGTTTATCGGGCCCGTGAGGGCCGCTCACGGGTGTCCGGGCATGACCTCTCAGCGGTTCATGTACTAGAGTTATCTCGACATCGAGATATCTGCCGAAGGCGTACCGCAAGCCGCCAGTCAGTAAGGCTTACCTAACTAAGCCTTACCTTAGCGGATCGGCGAGGAGTCGTGGCGGCAGCATTGAGGTAGTACGCGCACATTGATGAAGGAGACTGTCGTGTCGGCGAACAGCTTCGACGCCCGCAGCACGCTGCGCGTGGGCGACGAGTCCTACGAGATCTTCAGGCTGGACAAGGTCGAAGGCGCCGCGCGCCTCCCCTACAGCCTCAAGGTCCTGCTGGAGAACCTGCTCCGTACCGAGGACGGCGCGAACATCACCGCCGACCACATCCGGGCGCTCGGTGAGTGGGACTCCCAGGCCCAGCCCAGCCAGGAGATCCAGTTCACGCCGGCCCGCGTGATCATGCAGGACTTCACCGGCGTTCCCTGTGTCGTCGACCTCGCCACCATGCGCGAGGCCGTCAAGGAACTCGGCGGCGACCCGGCGAAGATCAACCCGCTGGCCCCGGCCGAGCTGGTCATCGACCACTCCGTCATCGCCGACAAGTTCGGCACGAAGGAAGCCTTCGGCCAGAACGTCGAGCTGGAGTACGGCCGCAACAAGGAGCGCTACCAGTTCCTGCGCTGGGGCCAGACCGCCTTCGACGAGTTCAAGGTCGTCCCGCCCGGCACCGGCATCGTCCACCAGGTGAACATCGAGCACCTGGCCCGCACCGTCATGGTCCGAGGCGGCCAGGCGTACCCCGACACCCTCGTCGGCACCGACTCGCACACCACCATGGTCAACGGCCTCGGCGTGCTCGGCTGGGGTGTCGGCGGCATCGAGGCCGAGGCCGCGATGCTCGGCCAGCCGGTCTCCATGCTCATCCCGCGCGTCGTCGGCTTCAAGCTGACCGGTGAGCTCAAGCCCGGCACCACCGCCACCGACCTGGTCCTCACGATCACCGAGATGCTGCGCAAGCACGGCGTCGTCGGCAAGTTCGTCGAGTTCTACGGAGAGGGCGTCGCCGCCACCTCCCTCGCCAACCGCGCCACCATCGGCAACATGTCGCCGGAGTTCGGCTCCACCGCCGCGATCTTCCCGATCGACGGCGAGACCCTGAACTACCTGAAGCTGACCGGCCGTTCCGAGCAGCAGGTCGCGCTCGTCGAGGCCTACGCCAAGGAGCAGGGCCTCTGGCTCGACCCGGCCGCCGAGCCCGACTTCTCCGAGAAGCTCGAGCTGGACCTCTCGACGGTCGTCCCCTCGATCGCCGGCCCGAAGCGCCCGCAGGACCGCATCGTCCTCGCGAACGCCGCCGAGCAGTTCAAGCAGGACGTGCGCAACTACGTCGACTCCGTCGACGAGGCGGGCATGGAGTCCTTCCCGGCCTCCGACGCCCCGGCCGTGACCAACGGCGTCCCGTCCAACCCGGTCACCGTCACCGCCCCCGACGGTTCGACCTACGAGCTGGACCACGGCGCGGTCACCGTCGCCGCGATCACGTCCTGCACCAACACCTCGAACCCGTACGTCATGGTCGCCGCCGCGCTGGTGGCCAAGAAGGCGGTCGAGAAGGGCCTGACCCGCAAGCCGTGGGTCAAGACCACGCTCGCCCCGGGCTCGAAGGTCGTCACGGACTACTTCGACAAGGCCGGTCTGACCCCGTACCTCGACAAGGTCGGCTTCAACCTGGTCGGTTACGGCTGCACCACCTGCATCGGCAACTCCGGCCCGCTGCCGGAGGAGGTCTCCAAGGCGGTCAACGACCACGACCTGGCCGTCACCTCGGTCCTCTCCGGCAACCGCAACTTCGAGGGCCGGATCAACCCCGACGTCAAGATGAACTACCTGGCGTCCCCGCCGCTGGTCGTCGCGTACGCCCTCGCCGGCTCGATGAAGGTGGACATCACCAAGGACGCCCTCGGCATCGACACCGACGGCAAGCCGGTCTACCTGCAGGACATCTGGCCGACCGAGGCCGAGGTCAACGACGTCGTCGCCAACGCCATCGGGGAGGACATGTTCAACAAGTCCTACCAGGACGTCTTCGCGGGTGACGCCCAGTGGCAGGCGCTGCCGATCCCGACCGGCAACACCTTCGAGTGGGACCCGCAGTCGACCTACGTGCGCAAGCCCCCTTACTTCGAGGGCATGACGATGGAGACCACCCCGGTCTCCGACATCTCCGGCGCCCGTGTGCTGGCCAAGCTCGGCGACTCCGTCACCACCGACCACATCTCCCCGGCCGGTGCGATCAAGGCCGACACCCCGGCCGGCAAGTACCTCACGGAGCACGGCGTCGAGCGCCGTGACTTCAACAGCTACGGCTCGCGCCGCGGCAACCACGAGGTCATGATCCGCGGGACGTTCGCCAACATCCGCCTGCGCAACCAGATCGCGCCGGGCACCGAGGGCGGCTTCACCCGCGACTTCACGCAGGCGGACGGCCCCGTGTCGTTCATCTACGACGCCTCGCAGAACTACCAGGCCGCCGGCATCCCGCTGGTGATCCTGGCCGGCAAGGAGTACGGCTCCGGCTCCTCCCGCGACTGGGCCGCCAAGGGCACCGCGCTCCTCGGCGTCAAGGCCGTCATCGCCGAGTCGTACGAGCGCATCCACCGCTCGAACCTCATCGGTATGGGCGTCCTGCCGCTCCAGTTCCCGGAGGGCGCCTCGGCCGAGGCCCTCGGCCTGACCGGTGAGGAGACCTTCTCCTTCTCCGGCGTCACCGAGCTGAACGACGGCACCACGCCGCGCACGGTCAAGGTCAGCACCGACACCGGTGTGGAGTTCGACGCGGTCGTCCGTATCGACACCCCCGGCGAGGCGGACTACTACCGCAACGGCGGCATCATGCAGTACGTGCTGCGCAACCTCATTCGTGGATAAGCACAGCCGCGGCTGACGGACCGAGCGCAACGCGAAGGGGCCGCACTCCCGGCAAGGGAGTGCGGCCCCGGCGTTTTCACCTCAGGTCAGAAAAGCAGGCGGTAGGTGTTCCAGCCGCTGTTGCCGATCTTGACGCGCGGCTTGAACGGCGCGGCGGCGTTGCCCGTGCCCTTGTAGAGGTACAGCGCGCCGGCCGTGTCACGCGTGATCAGGTCGGCCTTGCCGTCGATGTCGATGTCACCGACGGCGGTCAGGGCGTTGAACTGGTTCCACCCCGCACCGATCTTGGTGCGCGTGGCGAACGGCGCCGAGTGGCTGCCGGTTCCCTTGTAGAGCCACAGCGTGCCGCCGCCGTCCCGGGCCACGATGTCGGCCTTGCCGTCGCCCGTCAGGTCGCCCTTGCCGGCGATCTGGTTGTAGGCCTGCCAGCCGCCGCCGACCTTCTTGCGGGCGTTGACCTTGCCGTTGCCGTAGCCGAGGTAGATCCACAGCGAACCGGCGGAGTCACGGGCGATCAGGTCGTCGGCGACGCCGCCGGCGAGGTTCCCGGGCGAGACGATTTTGTTGTAGATGTGCCAGCCGGAGCCGATCGAGAACGGGTCCTCGCCCCAAGCGCCGTAGTACACGCCGCCGGTGCTGGTGATCTGCCAGATGCCGTCGGAGTTCCCGTCGGCGTCGTTGTCCACCTGGGTGGCGTGCTTGACGTTGTCCCAGTCCCAGCCGACCTGTATCCGGCTGTCGAGACCGCCGGAGCCGTTCGGCGGGTAGCCGTACAGGTCACCGGCGCTGTTGAGGCCGTACAGCGCGTTGATCGGCGCGTCGCCGGGCTCGGCCTGGATGCCGAAGCTGCCGCCCGAGGCGGGCGTGCGGGCCTCGTTCGCGGTGGGCGCGGACGGGACCGGGTCCGCGGCGGACGCCGAGCCGGCGCCCATGCCCGTGACGAGCAGTGCGGCAGCGGTCGCCGCGGCAGCGAGGCGGGCACGCGCCCGGCCCCGCTTGAGGCCAGAGAGTTCGGCCACGTAAGTCTCCGTAAGGGTGTTGACGACGTGGCTCGCCTCGCGAGGCGAGGCGAGCCACAGTTTCAGCCGAATCCTTACATAGGATCTTCACGGATCGAACATGTTTTCCTGTACCGGAATCGCTACAACCGGCAGGAATTTCCCCGTCGTTGGTCCCCGACGCCGCGTACCAGGGCAAGTCGGACGTTGTGGAGGTGCGGCGTGCCCGCCTTGTCGCGCGCTATCAGATCTTCACGACGGTGGCGCGCCCGCCGCACAGCGCCGTGAGGTCCTCCGGGTCGGAGGTCATGATCGTGATCGGTCCCGGGGCGGCGAGTGCGGTGGCGCTGAGCATGGCGTCGATGGCGTACTTGTGGCCGTGCAGGCCCGCGTCGGCAAGCAGGACGGCGGCGTGGCGGGCGATGGGCTCGGTCACGGGTTCGACGACGAGGCGGGAGAGGGTCCACTCCAGGGCTGGGAGGTTGATCCTCGGGTGAACGACTTCCACCAGGGTGGCTGCGGAGGTGATCACCCGTAGGTCGTCGGCGCGGGCCAGGGCGAGCCAGGCGGTGACTGTGCGGTCGCGAAGGACGGCCTTGGCCAGTCCCTCGCTGTCCAGCACGAGGGTGCCTCCGGGGACGGCTGGGGAGCGGCTCATGCGGCCTTCGCTCCGCCCGCCGCCTGGTCGTTCCGGGCCTGGTGGAGCTGGTCGCGCAGGGCCTGGATCTCCTCGTCCGTGACGGGACCGTGTTCGGCTTCGGCAACCTGGATGAGTTCGTTGAGGTTGTCGCGCTCGATCTGGCGGGCGACGGCTGCGGCGACGTAGGCGGACAGGCCGGAGGGGCCGCTGCGGGCCTTGGCGGCTTCGGCGATGTCGCGTGGCATGGTGATCGAGTACTTGCCGGTAGGCTCGCTCATGCTACGTATCCTACCGCTGATCCTCCCAGGCGAGCGGAACTCGAGCCCGCTCATCCCAGGTCAGCAGGTGCCGGCCCGCCGGTGACTGTCCCTGCGGGACGTCTCAAGGTGAAGACGGCCGCCCACCGGAGATCTCTCCGGTGGGGCGGCCGCTTTCCGTGCCTCGATCCATCAGGATCGCAAGGCTGCGCGCGCTACCCCAGCAGTTCGACCTCCGCCAGCGTCGCCGCTCCGCTCGCCACCATGCGGTAGTGCTCGTAGGCGCCCGGCTTGTCCACGTCGAAGACGCGGGTCTGCTTGTCCCACTGGAAGGACTGGCCGGACCGCTTGTCCAGGTCCGTCCACGACTGGCCGTCCTTGGAGCCCTGCAGCACCCAGCCCGACGGGGCCTTGTCCTTCGTGGCGGAGGTGAGCGTGTACTGCGCCGCCTCCGTCCCCTTGGACACCGGCAGTTCGACCGACGTGAACTCGGCCGCCGTACCCGAGGTGTTGTCCAGCAGCGGCCCGCCAGGGACGGTCACGTCGTGCCGCGGCGTGGGTGCCTTGTCGTCCTGGGTGATGGACACGGGAGCCGCGTCCTTGCCCGTGCCCCAGGCGGAGGGCTTCGGCCCCATCGCGAACTCCAGGGTGCCGCCCTTGGCCACGATCTCGTGCGGCAGGGCCGTGGAGTTCCACTTCTTGCCGTTGACCTTCAGACCCTGCACGTAGATGTTCTTCGCGCTGTTCTGCGGGGCTTTGACGATCAGCTCCCGGCCGTTCTCCAGGTGCACCGTCGCCTTGGTGAACAGGGGCGAGCCGATGGCGTACTCGCCGCTGCCCATCACCAGCGGGTAGAAGCCGAGCGCGGAGAAGAGGTACCACGCCGACTGCTCGCCGTTGTCCTCGTCGCCGTGGTAGCCCTGGCCGATCTCGCTGCCGGTGTAGAGGCGGGAGAGGACCTCGCGCACCTTCTCCTGCGTCTTCCACGGCTGGGAGGCTGCGTTGTACATGTAGGTGGCGTGGTGGGCGACCTGGTTGGAGTGGCCGTACATGCCCATCCGTACGTCACGCGCCTCCGTCATCTCGTGGATGACGCCTCCGTACGAGCCGACGAACTCGGGGCCCGCGGTCTCGGGGGTGGAGAAGTAGGTGTCGAGCTTCTCGCCGAGGCCGGCGCGGCCACCGTAGAGGTTGGCGAGGCCGCGGCTGTCCTGCGGGGCGGTGAAGGCGTAGCCCCAGCCGTTGGTCTCCGTGTAGTCGTAACCCCATACCCGGGGGTCGTACTTCGAGCTCTCCACCCGCCAGTCGCCCTTGAGGTTCCGGCCCTGGAAGAAGCCGGCCTTGGAGTCGAAGAGGGTGACGTAGTTGCGCGCCCTGCCCCGGAAGTACTCGGACTCCTCCTTGTAGCGCTCCTTCTTCGTCTTCTTGTAGAGCGACTGGCCCATCTCGGCGAGCCCGTAGTCGTTCAGGTAGCCCTCGAGCGACCAGGACAGGCCCTCGTGGGTCGAGGTGGAGGCGTAGCCGAGGAACGGCGAGGTCTCCATGCCCTTGCGTCCCACGCCGGACGACGGCGGTACGACCGTCGCGTTCTTCAGCGCCGCCTCGTACGCCGCCTTCGCGTCGAAGTCGACGCCCTTGACGTGCGCGTCGGCGAAGGCCACGTCCGAGCTGGTGCCGGTCATCAGGTCGGCGTAACCGGGTGAGGACCAGCGGGAGATCCAGCCGCCGTCCTTGTACTGCTGGACGAAGCCGTCGACCAACTCGCCCGCCTTCTTCGGGGTGAGGAAGGAGTACGCGGGCCAGGTGGTGCGGTACGTGTCCCAGAAGCCGTTGTTGACGTACACCTTGCCGTCGACGATCTTCGCGCCGGTACGGGTCGGGGTGTCGGGGCCGGCCATCGGCGAGAACGGGCTCGCGTACTGGTGCTTCGGACGCGCCTTGGTGCCGGTGTTCTCGAAGCCCGAGTTCGGGTAGAGGTACAGCCGGTACAGGCTGGAGTAGAGCGTGGTCAGCTGGTCGCGGGTGGCTCCCTCGACCTCGACCTTGCCGAGCAGCCCGTCCCACGCGTGCTGCGCCTTGTCGCGTACGCGCTCGAAGCGGGTGCCGGCCGGGATCTCGTCGGCGAGGTTCTTCCTGGCCTGGTCGACGCCGATCAGCGAGGTCGCAATCCGCAGCGTGACGGTGCGGTCCTTGCCGGCGTCGAAGCGGAGCCTGCCGGTGACGCCTTCGGAGGCCGAGTCGGTCACCGGCGCGTCGAAGACGCCGTACACGAACAGCCGCGTGGCGCCCGTGGACAGGCCGCTCTTGACGTCCGAGTACCCGGTGAAGGAGCGCGTCGCCGGGTCGAGGGTGAGGCCGCCCTCCTTGGTGACGTTGTCGAAGATGATGCTCGCGTCGTCACCGGGGTAGGTGAAGCGCATCATCGCCGCGTGGTCGGTGGGCGTCATCTCGGCCTTGAGGCCGTTCTCGAAGGTGACGCCGTAGTGGTGGGGACGGGCGGTCTCGTTCTCGTGCCGGAAGGGCAGGGCTCTCGCGGTGCGCGAGGTGTCCGGGACGCCGGCCGCGGCCGACGGCATCACCTGGAAGGTCTGCCGGTCGCCCATCCACGGGCTCGGTTCATGGCTGGTGCTGAAGGCCTGCACGGTCGGCAGGTTGTCCGCGTTGTTGCCGCGGGAGTATTCGTACAGCCAGCTCTTGGACGCGGAGTTGGTGACCGGTGTCCAGAAGTTGAAGCCGTGCGGGACGGCGGTGGCGGGGAAGGTGTTGCCCCGGGAGAACGAGCCGCTGGAGTTGGTGCCCCGGGTCGTGGAGGCGTAGTCGGAGAAATGGGCGAGCTGCCTTTCGGGTGCCTTGGGCGCGATCGTGACGTCGTCGATCCAGCCCTGGAACTTCGCCGGACCCTTGGGGGAGTCGTACGCCACCAGGATGCGGTCGACCGTCTTGCCGGCGGCGACCGTGCCGACGCCGGAGGCGACGGCGTTCCACTGGTTGACGTAGAGCCGCTTGGCGGCGCCCTGGCCCTCGGGCGTGAGCAGCCCGCCGTGCGAGTCGGTCGCGTGCAGGTCGCTGAGGTAGGTGCCGTCGGTGAAGGCGAGGTCGACGGACACGTTGGTCGCGGGGTAGTGGAGATCCGTCTCCGCCATGCCGGGGAAGATCTTGTACGACAGCTCGGTGTCCCGGTGCACGGCCACATCGACGTCGAAGACCTTGTTGTACGAGTAGGCCCGGCCGTTCGGCTTGTGGTTGCCCGCGTACTTCAGGGCGCGCCTGCCGGTGAAGCCGGCGCCCGCCTTGGCCGTGGGCGAGCCGCTCGGGCCGCGATCGACCTGGGAGCGCATGTCGTCGGCGACGGGGGTGCTGGTGTCACCGTTGGAGAACTGGACGTCGGCCAGCTGGGTGGCGTCGGAGGCGCCGTTGTTCTTGGTGATCTCCAGTCGGTAATGCGCGTACGCGGTCACCTCGGCGGGGGAGCCGATGTCGTACGTCTTCGTCTCGAAGCGCTTGGCGAACGTCTCGCCCGAGCGGGAGTCGAGAACGGTCCATGTCCTGCCGTCGGTGGAGCCCTTGAGCGTCCAGTCCTCGGGGTCGCGCTCGGCGTGGTCGTTGGCCGACGTCATCGCGTAGGTGGCGACCTTGACGGGTTCGTCGGTGTCGAACTCGATCCAGGCGGTCGGCTCGAATGCGAGCCACTTGCTGGTGGACAGCAGATCGACGAGGTTCTCCTTGGTCTCACCTCCGCCGGTGTTCTCGCCACTGGCGCGCAACTCGGTCACTTTGTCGGTGACATTGCCCGGAATTCCGCTGGAGAAGCCGCCATCGACGCCCGATGACCGCTTCTTTCCGTCGGTGCCGACTTCCACGGCATTACGCCAGTCCGGCTGGGCTTCGTCCGATTCGAAGGACGACCTGAATTCCCGGTCTGCCGAGGGCTTCTGGCCGGGCTCGGAGGGCAGGGCGACGGCGGCGGAAGGGGCCGTCAACACGAGCATGGAAGCGGTCACCACGAGGGTGACCGCGCTGAATTGTCTGGGCCGGGGTCTCGTTCTGGGCTGCATCCCGGGTCTTCCTCCAGGGGAAGTCAGGTTGGACAACGTTGTCAGACGCGAAGCGCAGGCTCCAGTAGGGAGGCAAGTGTCATACGGTGTCAAGGGTGTTGACGCAGTGGCACGGCCGGAATCCGGTATTCCGCGAACAATGCGGTGGCCGTAAGGGTGCTTTCGGGGCTCATGGGTCCGCGAGGTCTCAACTCGGGAAAGATGGCCACCCAACCTTGCATTTGATCTTGCTCACACGACCGGAAGTGGACTATACCTGTCGGGTCCGCATAGCCGTTCCACGTGGCTGCGGGCCAGGGGGGACGGGGGCGACGGACGCGTGCCGAGCACGTGGCCGCCGACCGCAGAAACACCGTTCCCGCTGTCAGCCGTGCACGACCCAAGCTTCCAATTGAGTTTCCCTTCGGGAAACACAGCAACTGAACGCGGTGGCGGGGCCCTTCGCCTGAGGCGAGAAGGTTACGGGCGACCGGTACACCGCCTGAGTCCTGGAGAAGGCGAGGACTTGAGCATGGGATCCACCTCCGCCCACAACAACGAGGGTGTCGGCCGTCGCGCGCTGATCAAGCGTTCTGCCGCGCTCGGCCTGCTCACGATTCCGACGATGAGCTTCCTGTCCGCCTGCGCGAGCGGCGACGGCGGCACGGACAAAAAGGTCGAGAAGGGCGAGAAGACCGCCAAGAACCCGCTCGGCGTCAATGACACGGCCCAGCTGGAAGTCGTCATCTTCGACGGCGGCTTCGGCACGCAGTACGCCAAGGACGCCGTCGCGGTCTACCAGAAGAACTTCCCCAAGGCCCCCAAGGTCAAGTTCTCCGCGACGCAGAAGATCCAGTCCGTCCTGCAGCCGCGCTTCAATCAGGGCAGCCCGCCGGACCTGATCGACAACTCCGGCGCGGAGCAGATGGACATGGGCGTCCTGGTCGGCAAGAAGCAGCTCGCCGACCTCACCCCGCTGCTCGACGCCCCGTCGGTCGACGACCCGGGCAAGAAGGTCCGCGACACGCTGCGCCCCGGCATCGTCGAGATGGGCCAGTTCGACGGCGACCCCGTCTGGATCTTCTACTACGCGTACACCGTGTACGGCGTGTGGTACTCCCAGAAGGCCCTCGACAGCCTGGACGCCACGTACCCGGAGACCTGGGACGACATGCTGGCCGTCTGCGAGAAGGCCAAGAAGAAGGGCATCGCGGGCTGGACGTACGCGGGCAAGCACCCGTACTACATCCCCTTCTCGCTCTACCCGATGATCGCCAAGGTCGGCGGCCGCGAAGTCATGGACGCCATCGACAACCTCGAGCCCAACGCCTGGAAGCACCCGGCGGTCAAGGCCTGCTTCGAGGCCTACTACGAGCTCTACAAGAAGGGCTACATCCTCAAGGGCACTCCGGGCCTGGACCACATCCAGTCCCAGACCGCCTGGACCGAGGGCAAGGCGCTCTTCATCCCCAACGGCTCGTGGGTGGAGAACGAGGCGGCGAAGACCATGCCGAAGGACTTCAACCTCGCGGTCTCCGCGCCCAGCGGCCTCGACAGCTCGGACAAGATGCCGTTCGGCACCATGTGGGCGTCCGGCGGTGAGCCCTTCATCGTCCCGGCGAAGGCCAAGAACCCCGACGGCGGCATGGAGCAGCTGCGCATCATGCTCAGCGAGGCGTCGTCGAAGAACTTCACCTCACAGGTCAAGTCGCTGACGGCGTTCAACGGAGGCACCGACGGCATCGAGCTGACGCCGGGTCTGAAGTCGGGTGTCGCCGCGCTCGAGAAGGCCGGCGAGAACGTGGTGAACCCGCGTCTCCAGGACTGGTACGTCGCCCTCCAGAAGGAGAAGATCGGCGTGGCCGGTCTCGGTGAGATGATGGCAGGCCGCCTCACCCCGGCCGAGGCGATCAAGAAGATCCAGGCCTTCGCCGACGAGGCCGCCAAGGACGACTCCATCAAGCACTACAAGCACCAGTGAGCACGCGTCACCAGCGGCGGCTGCGACGACAGGATCGGGGTCGGTAGGCATGCAGCACGGCAAGTACCGTTTCATCGTGGGGTTCCTGGCCATGCCCCTGGCGTTGTACGCACTCTTCGTCATCTGGCCGTTCATCCAGTCCATCTACTACTCGTTCACGGACTGGACGGGACTGAGCCCCGACTTCAAGATGGTCGGTTTCGACAACTTCAGCAGGATGCTGGAGGACGACATCTTCTGGAAGTCGCTGCAACACAGCCTGACCTTCGCCCTGCTGCTGCCGCTGGTGACGCTCAGCCTGGCACTGTTCTTCGCCTTCATGCTCAACGTCGGCGGCCGGCACCGTAGGAACGGCAAGGCCGCCGGCGCCGTGAGCGGTGTCCGGGGATCGTCCTTCTACAAGATCGTTTACTTCTTCCCGCAGGTGCTCTCGATCGCGATCGTCGCGCTGCTCTTCCAGTTCGCCTACAACCCGAACAGCGGCGCGATCAACTCGGCCCTCAATGCGGTCGGTCTGGACAGCATCCAGCCGGTCTGGCTGGGTGACCCCGATCTGGCCCTGTGGTGTGTGATGGCGGTCCTGATCTGGAGCACCGTCGGATTCTTCGTGGTGCTGTTCTCCGCCGGAATGGCCTCCATCCCGAACGACTTCTACGAGGCCGCGCTGCTCGACGGCGCCAGCCGCATCACCACCTTCTTCAAGATCACCCTGCCGCTGCTGTGGGACACGGTGCAGTCCGGCTGGGTCTACATGGGCATCCTGGCGCTCGGCGCCGAGTCCTTCGCGGTCGTACAGATCATGACCGTCGGCCCGAACGGCGGCGGCCCCGACTACTCGACCATCGTGATGCCGCTGTACGTGTACCAGAAGGCCTTCCGCGACGGTCAGGCCGCCTACGCAACGACGATCGGTGTCGCCCTGCTCATCGTCACGCTGCTCTTCGCGGCGGTCGTGATGCGGCTGGGCCGGCGCGAGCGGCTGGAGTACTGACATGAAGACCACCCAATCCCCTCCGGTCGGCATCTCCGAAGGCGGCGGCGACGGTCCCGTGGCCAAGACGGCCGGCACCGAACCACAGCCGCGTCGCAGGAGTGGCGGTCAGGGCCGGGTTCTCAACGCCTTCTCGCACGGCATCCTGATCCTCTGGGCGTTCATGGTCGTCATGCCGCTGCTGTGGGCGGTGATGACGTCCTTCAAGGACGACCGGTCCATCTTCACCTCGCCGTGGGCGCTGCCGGACAAGCTGCACTTCGAGAACTGGTCGCGCGCCTGGACCGAGGCGCACATGAGCGACTACTTCCTGAACACCGTTCTGGTGGTCGGCGGCTCGCTGGTGGGCACCCTGCTGCTGGGCTCCATGGCGGCCTATGTGCTCGCGCGCTTCGACTTCCCCGGGAACCGGTTCATCTACTTCCTCTTCATCGGAGGAATGAGCTTCCCGATCATCCTGGCGCTGGTCCCGCTGTTCTACGTCATGAACAACATGGCGCTGCTGAACACGATCCACGGGCTGATCCTGGTCTACATCGCCTACTCGCTGCCGTTCACCGTCTTCTTCCTGACCGCCTTCTTCCGCACCCTGCCGACCTCGGTGGCGGAAGCGGCGTTCATGGACGGCGCCTCGCACACCAGGACCTACTTCCAGGTGATGCTCCCGATGGCCAAGCCGGGGCTGATCAGCGTCGCCATCTTCAATTTCCTCGGCCAGTGGAACCAGTACATGCTGCCGACGGTGCTCAACACCGACGAGAGCAAGAAGGTGCTCTCCCAGGGCCTGGTGCAGCTGGCGGTGAGCCAGGGCTACAAGGGCGACTGGTCGGGCCTCTTCGCCGGCCTGGTGATGGCGATGCTCCCGGTGCTTGCCGCGTACATCATCTTCCAGCGGCAGGTGGTCGCCGGGCTCACCGCGGGGGCGCTCAAGTAAAGGGGGCCTCAAAGCAAGGGGCACCGCTACCGGACGCCCGTCCGTCGCGCAGCCGCGCGACGGACGGGCGTTTCCCGTAATGGCTGTGCGGTTTCACCCCGGGGAGGCGCGGCGCTCAACAGAGTTTCACCCCGCTCAAGGTCTTGACGGGATAAGCCCCAAAAGGGTCAGCTTAGGGTTCATAAGTTGGAGAGAAGCCGGGGCCCTGGATGCTCCGGCCGGGGGCGGTCGTCGCGCCGCCCACCGGGGGCAGGAGTGGATGGGTCAATGGAGACTCCGGGATCGCAGACATCTCTGCACCGGGCCAATCTCGAGCGGGTCGTGCGCGCGGTGCGCATGGCCGGCTCGCTCACGCAGGCGGAGATCGCGCGGAGCACCGGCCTCTCCGCGGCCACCGTCTCCAACATCGTGCGTGAGCTGAAGGACGGCGGCACGGTCGAGGTGACACCCACCTCGGCGGGCGGCCGGCGGGCCCGCAGCGTCTCCCTCAGCGGCGACGCCGGCATCGTGATCGGCGTCGACTTCGGCCACACCCACCTGCGCGTAGCCATCGGCAACCTCGCCCACCAGGTGCTCGCGGAAGAGGCGGAGCCGCTCGATGTGGACGCCTCCTCCGCGCAGGGCTTCGGCCGGGCGGAAGCGCTGGTCAACCGGCTGATCGAGGCGACGGGGATCGGCCCGGACAAGGTCATCGGCGTGGGGCTCGGCGTGCCGGGCCCCATCGACGTGGAGTCCGGCACGCTGGGCTCCACGGCGATCCTGCCGGGCTGGACCGGCATCAACCCCAGCAAGGAGCTCTCCGCCCGTCTGGGCGTGCCGGTGTACGTCGACAACGACGCCAACCTCGGTGCCCTCGGCGAGCTGGTCTGGGGCAGCGGCCGCGGGGTCAAGGACCTCGCGTACATCAAGGTGGCCAGCGGTGTCGGCGCCGGCCTCGTGATAGACGGGCAGATCTACCGGGGTCCCGGCGGCACGGCCGGGGAGATCGGGCACATCACGCTGGACGAGTCGGGCCCTGTCTGCCGCTGCGGCAACCGCGGCTGCCTGGAGACCTTCGCCGCCGCCCGGTACGTGCTCCCGCTGCTGCAGTCCAGCCACGGGGCCGAACTGACCATGGAGCGCGTCGTGCAGCTCGCCCGCGAGGGAGACCCCGGCTGCCGCCGTGTGGTGGCCGACGTGGGCCGCCACATCGGCAGCGGCGTGGCGAACCTCTGCAATCTCCTGAACCCCAGCCGGGTGGTCCTCGGCGGCGATCTGGCGGAAGCTGGAGAGTTGGTACTCGGGCCCATCCGCGAGTCCGTTTCGCGTTACGCCATCCCCAGCGCGGCGAGGCAGCTCTCGGTGGCTCCGGGTGCCCTCGGCGGACGCGCCGAGGTGCTGGGAGCGCTCGCTCTCGTACTCAGCGAGATGGGCGATTCGACGCTTTTGCAGGGGCTTGACGGGGCGTTGCCGGTCGGCGCACCCGCCTTCACTTAGATAACGAATGGCACCGTTGTCATCTCGTTAAGGATTTACTCCTTGACGCTGGCTGCGGGGCCGAGTTGACTTCCAGCCACCTCGGCCGCAACGACGCGGCCTCGTCAGGGAGGTTTCTCATCGTGAACGCACATCTGCGTCGTGCCGCCGTTGCTGTCGCTGCCTCTGCGATGGCTGTCTCGCTTGCCGCGTGCGGCAAGGCCGGGGACGCGGGCGAGAGCACCAGTGAGTCCAGCCCCAAGAAGGGCAACGACATCACGATCGGCCTGCTCCTTCCGGAGAACCAGACCGCTCGTTACGAGAAGTTCGACAAGCCGCTCATCGAGAAGAAGATCAGCGAGCTCACGGACGGCAAGGCCAAGGTCGTCTACGCCAACGCCAAGCAGGACGCCACGCTGCAGACGCAGCAGGTGGACACCATGATCACCAACAAGGTGGACGCCCTGATCGTGGACGCGGTCGACTCCAAGGCCATCGCGGGCGGTGTGAAGAAGGCCAAGGAGGCCGGTATCCCGGTCGTGGCCTTCGACCGCCTCGCCGAAGGCCCGATCGACGCCTACACCTCGTTCGACAACGAAGAGGTGGGCCACGTCCAGGGCAAGGCCCTGCTCGAGGCCCTCGGCGACAAGGCCAAGGACGGCCAGATCGTCATGATGAACGGTGCCATCACCGACCCGAACGCCGCCCTGTTCAAGAAGGGCGCGAAGGCCGAGCTCGACGGCAAGGTCACCATCGGGAAGGAGTACGACACCAAGGAGTGGAAGCCGGAGAACGCCAACGCCAACATGGAGGCCGCGATCTCGGCCCTCGGCAAGGACAAGATCATCGGCGTCTACTCCGCCAACGACGGCATGGCGGGCGGCATCATCACCGCCCTGAAGTCGGCCGGCTTCTCCAAGCTCCCCCCGGTCACCGGCCAGGACGCCGAGATCGCGGGCGTGCAGCGCATCGTCGCCGGCGAGCAGTTCATGAGCGTCTACAAGCCGTACGCGCCGGAGGCCGCCGCCGCCGCCGAGATGGCCGTCGCGCTCGCCAAGGGCGAGTCGCTCGACTCGATCGCCAAGGAGAAGGTCGACAGCCCCACCACGAAGGGCATCCCGTCGGTCCTCGTCCCGGTCGTCTCGCTGACCAAGGACAACATCCAGGACACTGTCGTCAAGGACGGCGTCTACACGGTCGCCGAGATCTGCACCCCGAAGTTCAAGGCCGCGTGTGACCAGTTGGGCCTGAAGTAAGGCCGCATGCCGGAGCCCCGGTCCCCCCGGCGCTCCGGCCTCTGTCCGGGACGGTTCCCGTCCCCACAGAAACCTTCCGGTGCCCCACCCCGCCATCCAGCCCCCGCCGCAGGGCGGGGCACCGGTCGGAACACTCGCGCAAGTCCAGTCTGCTCAACCTTCCGCGCCACCTTCCCCCGGCGCGGCATCCCCGCCGGTCAGGCGGCGAAGGAGATGGTTCACGTGTCCGCTACGCCCGTGTTGGCGTTGCGCGGGGTCTCCAAGCGGTTCGGTGCCGTCCAGGCGCTCACCGACGTAGAGCTTGAGGTCCACGCCGGTGAGGTGGTCGCCCTGGTCGGCGACAACGGCGCCGGAAAGTCCACGCTGGTCAAGACGATCGCCGGCGTGCATCCCATCGATGAAGGCGCCATCGAGTGGGAGGGCAAGAAGGTCTCGATCAACCGGCCGCACGATGCCCAGAACCTCGGCATCGCGACGGTCTACCAGGACCTCGCGCTGTGCGACAACATCGACGTCGTCGGCAACCTCTACCTCGGCCGGGAGCTGCGCAAGCGCGGTGTCCTCGACGAGGTCGAGATGGAGCGACGAGCCCTCGAACTGCTGAAGACGCTGTCGATCCGGATCCCGAGTGTCCGTATCCCGATCGCCTCGCTCTCCGGCGGTCAGCGTCAGACCGTGGCCATCGCCCGGTCGATGCTCGGCGAGCCCAAGCTCGTCATTCTCGACGAGCCCACCGCCGCTCTCGGTGTCGAGCAGACCGCACAGGTGCTCGACCTCGTGGAGCGGCTGCGGGAGCGAGGCCACGCCGTCATCCTCATCAGCCACAACATGGCCGACGTCAAGGCGGTCGCGGACAAGGTCGCCGTGCTCCGGCTGGGCCGGAACAACGGTGTCTTCGAGGTCAAGTCGACCTCGCAGGAAGAAATCATCTCCGCCATCACCGGTGCCACGGACAACGCCGTGACCCGCCGTGCGGCGCGCAACGCGGAGGTTTCCAAGTGAGCATCGACAAGACCTCCGCCCCAGTCGAGACCCCGGTCGGCAACCCGGACGCCGCGCACGACGCGGTGACCGCGGTCGACCCCCGGCTGCTGGTACGCGAGCAGGGCCTCAAGGGTTACCTGGCCGAGTTCAGGCGCAAGATGCACGCCGGTGACCTCGGGTCGATCCCGGTCGTCGTCGGACTGATCGTCATCGCGGTGATCTTCCAGAGCATGAACTCGCAGTTCCTCTCGGCTGAGAACCTCAACAACATCGCCGTCACCATGGTCGCCACCGGCATGATGGCCGTCGGCATCATCTTCGTGCTGCTGCTCGGCGAGATCGACCTGTCGGTCGGCTCGGTCAGTGGTGTCTCCGGTGCGCTCGTCGCCGTCCTGAGCGTCACGCACGGGATGAACGAATGGCTCGCCCTGGTCGTCGCCCTCGTCAGCGGCGCGGCCATCGGCGCGCTGCACGGTTTCTTCTTCGCCAAGATCGGCGCCCCCGCGTTCGCCGTGACCCTGGCCGGCCTGCTGTTCTGGCTGGGCTTCATGCTCCAGCTGCTCGGTGAGAACGGCACCATCAACCTGGACGGCGAGGGTGTCGTCGGTCAGCTGACGACGTACTACTTCTCGGACATCGCGGCCGCCTACGGGCTCGCCGCCGTCGCCGTGGCCGCGTTCTTCCTGTCGTCCTTCTTCGACAACCGCCGTCGCGCCGCCGCCGGCATCCCGTCCCGGCCGCTGTCCGACACCGTGATGCGCACGGTGATCCTCGGCGTCATCGCCTTCGCCGCCGCGGCCATGTTCAACCAGTACAAGGGCCTGCCCCTGGCGCTGGTGCTGTTCCTGGTGGTCCTCGTGATCACCGACTTCGTGCTCCGCCGTACCGCGTACGGCCGCAAGATCTTCGCGCTCGGCGGCAGCGTCGAGGCCTCCCGCCGCGCTGGTATCAACGTCACCGCGGTACGGATCTCGGTCTTCGCGCTGGCGGGCCTGTTCGCGGCCGTCGGCGGTCTGTTCTGGGCGTCCAAGATCGCGGCGGCCAACCAGAGCGCCGGCGCGGGCGACCTGCTGATGAACGTCATCGCCGCGGCCGTCATCGGCGGCACCAGCCTCTTCGGCGGCCGGGGCCGCACCTGGAACGCCCTGCTGGGCGTCATGGTGATCGTCTCGATCCAGTACGGCCTGGCCCTTGAGGGCATTGCCACACCGATCCAGTACATGATCACCGGTGGTGTCCTGCTGGCGACCGTCGTCATCGACTCCGTCACCCGCAAGACGCAGAAGACCGCAGGTCGCGCATAGTACGACCACGCAGTGCCCGGCGCCGCTCGACGGTGCCGGGCACTGCTGCGTCCGTGTCATGGGGCGACCCGTGACGCGTAATGGGCGTGACACAAGACGCACCGCCCGATGACCGAGCGCGCTCGAGGAACATTAGACTCGGGCGGGATCAGCTCAGACTCGATCAGCTCGAATGCAGCTCGAATGCAAGGAGGCACGGGTGGCACTGCTTTCCCGTATCAGGGGACCGCGCGACCTGGACCGGCTCGGCCCGGAGCAGTTGGAGCAGCTGGCAGCAGAGATCCGGACCTTCCTGGTGGACGCCGTCTCCAAGACCGGCGGACACCTCGGACCCAATCTCGGCGTGGTCGAGCTGACCATCGCGCTCCACCGTGTCTTCGACTCCCCCAAGGACAAGGTCCTCTGGGACACCGGGCACCAGAGCTACGTCCACAAGCTGCTCACCGGCCGCCAGGACTTCTCCAAGCTCAAGATGAAGGGCGGCCTCTCCGGCTACCCCTCGCAGGCCGAGTCCGAGCACGACATCATCGAGAACTCGCACGCCTCCACCGTGCTCGGCTGGGCCGACGGCCTCGCCAAGGCCAACGAGGTGCTGGAGAAGGACGACCACGTCGTCGCCGTCATCGGCGACGGCGCTCTCACCGGCGGCATGGCTTGGGAGGCGCTCAACAACATCGCGGCCGCCAAGGACCGCCCGCTCGTCATCGTCGTCAACGACAACGAGCGCTCGTACGCCCCCACCATCGGAGGCCTGGCCAACCACCTCGCCACCCTGCGCACCACCGACGGCTACGAGCGCTTCCTCGCCCGCGGCAAGGACATCCTCGAGCGCACCCCCGTCGTAGGGAAGCCGCTCTACGGCACCCTGCACGGCGCCAAGAAGGGCCTGAAGGACTTCATCGCCCCGCAGGGCATGTTCGAGGACCTCGGCCTGAAGTACGTCGGCCCCATCGACGGCCACGACATCGAGGCGCTCGAGTCGGCTCTCGCCCGCGCCAAGCGCTTCGGCGGCCCGGTCATCGTGCACTGCCTCACCGAGAAGGGCCGTGGCTACCAGCCGGCCCTGCAGGACGACGCGGACCGCTTCCACGCCGTCGGCAAGATCCACCCCGACACGGGCCTGCCGATCTCCAGCTCCGGTCTCGACTGGACCTCCGTGTTCGGCGAGGAGATGGTCAAGCTCGGCAAGGAGCGCGAGGACATCGTCGCCATCACGGCCGCGATGCTCCAGCCCGTCGGCCTCGACAAATTCGCCAAGGCCTTCCCCGACCGGGTCTACGACGTCGGCATCGCCGAGCAGCACGGCGCGGTCTCCGCGGCCGGTCTTGCCACCGGCGGGGTGCACCCGGTGTTCGCCGTCTACGCGACGTTCCTCAACCGCGCCTTCGACCAGGTCCTCATGGACGTGGCCCTGCACAAGTGTGGGGTGACCTTCGTACTGGACCGGGCCGGCGTGACCGGCACCGACGGCGCGTCGCACAACGGTATGTGGGACATGTCGATCCTTCAGGTCGTCCCGGGCCTGCGGATTGCCGCGCCGCGCGACGCCGACCAGGTCCGCGCCCAACTGCGCGAGGCCGTCGACGTCGATGACGCGCCGACCGTGGTCCGCTTCTCCAAGGGTGCGGTCGGACCCGCCGTCAAGGCCGTCGGCAAGGCCGGCGGCATGGACGTCCTGCGTCACGCGGAGGCCGAGCGCCCCGACGTTCTGCTCGTCTCCGTCGGCGCCCTTGCGCCCATGTGCCTCGAGATCGCGGATCTGCTGGACGCCCAGGGCATCTCGACCACGGTTGTCGACCCCCGATGGGTCAAGCCCGTCGACGAGGCACTCGTGCCGCTCGCCGAGCGGCACCGCGTCGTCGTCACGGTCGAGGACAACAGCAGGGTCGGCGGCGTGGGCTCCACGATCGCCCAGGCGCTGCGCGACGCGGGCGTCGACGTGCCGCTGCGGGACTTCGGTATCCCGCCGCGTTTCCTCGACCATGCCTCCCGCAAGGAGGTCATGGCGGAGATCGGTCTGACCGCGCCGGACATCGCCCGTCAGGTCACCGGCCTGGTCTCCAAGCTCGACGGCCGTATCGACAGCGAAGCGGTCGAGCCCGCGCGCGACTGAACCACCGACACCCCACGCGAGCGCCCCGTGAACAAAGGGGGCCGATCGTGTGCAGAAAGTGCCGACACCGGGCCGGAGGGTCACCCTGTAAGGGTGGTCCCTCCGGCCCATTCGGTTGAACCCCATCCGTTACGGCACCCCATGGACCACTTACCGTCCCGATCATTGCGGGGACGACAAGCGTGGAGGTGCAATGGTGAGCACAGATACAGAGCCCCCGGGCGGTAAGGGCGGCGTCTTCCGTACCAAAACTGTCGAGCAGTCGATCAGGGACACGGAGGAGCCGGAGCACGCACTCAAGAAATCCCTCTCCGCCGTCGACCTCACGGTCTTCGGCGTGGGTGTCATCATCGGCACCGGCATCTTCGTCCTGACGGGTATCGCGGCCCGGAACAACGCCGGACCGGCCACCGCCCTCTCCTTCGTGGCAGCGGGCGTCGTCTGCGCCCTCGCCGCACTCTGCTACGCGGAGTTCGCGTCCACCGTGCCGGTGGCCGGTTCGGCGTACACGTTCTCGTACGCCTCGATCGGCGAATTGCCCGCCTGGATCATCGGCTGGGACCTGGTCCTCGAATTCGCTCTCGGCACGGCCGTGGTAGCTGTCGGCTGGTCCGGGTACGTGCGCCACCTCATGGCGACCAACCTCGGCTGGGACATGCCGGTCGCGCTGTCGGGGCCCGACGAAGGCGGAACCTTCGACCTGCTGGCCTTCCTGCTCGTCCTCGCGCTGACCGCCATCCTGGTCGTCGGGACGAAGCTCTCGGCCCGGATCACGGCGATCGTGGTCGCGGTCAAGGTCACCGTGGTGCTCATGGTCATCGTCGCCGGTCTGTTCTTCATCAAGGCCGACAACTACTCCCCGTTCGTTCCCCCGGCCGAGCCGCAGCCCGCCGGCGGCGGTCTCCACGCGCCGCTGATCCAGGTGCTCTTCGGCTACGAGCCCACCAACTTCGGCGTCATGGGCATCTTCACCGCGGCCTCCCTCGTCTTCTTCGCCTTCATCGGCTTCGATGTCGTCGCCACCGCCGCCGAGGAGACGAGGAACCCCCAGCGGGACATGCCGCGCGGCATCCTCGGCTCGCTGTTGATCTGCACGGTGCTCTACGTGGCGGTGACGCTGGTGGTCACCGGTATGCAGCACTACAGGGAGATGTCGGCGACCGCCCCGCTCGCCGACGCCTTCAAGTCCGTGGACCAACCCTTCTTCGCGGGTGCCATCAGCGTCGGCGCGGCCGTCGGCCTCATCACCGTCTCCATGATCCTGCTGCTCGGCCAGACCCGGGTGTTCTTCGCGATGAGCCGTGACGGACTGCTGCCGCGCTTCTTCTCCGTCACCCACCCGAAGTTCCGCACTCCCTACCGGGCGACCCTTGTGCTCGGAGTGGTGATCGCCGTCGTGGCGGGCTTCACCAGCCTCGAGAAGCTCGCGGAACTGGTGAACATCGGAACGCTCTTCGCCTTCGTCGTCGTGGCGCTGGGCGTCATCATCCTCCGCCGCACCCGGCCCGACCTGCACCGCGCCTTCCGTACCCCGTGGGTACCGGCGATCCCGATCCTGTCGATCGCGGCCTCGCTCTGGCTCATGCTCAACCTGCCGACCGAGACCTGGATCCGGTTCGGCACCTGGATGCTGATCGGCGTCGTCGTGTACTACATCTATGGCCGCAGCCACAGCCGTCTCGGCCGCCAGGGAGCCGACGCCGAGTTCTAGGGCCCTTATGCCCCCTCGCTGTCCGGTGGGCGCACGGCGCGCGGGCCCACGCACCGCGCGCCGTGCGCCTCGGCACGCCGCCGCAGCTCCCGGTCCGCGGTGACGACCACGCACGTACGGCCCGCCGCCGCCCGCACGGTCTCGACGATCAGGTCGTCGCCGCTGCCGTCCGCCGCCTCCACCCTGACGCCCGGCACCGAGCTCACCCCGCGGGCAGCGCCCTCCACCACGAGCACGATCTCCAGTGGCCCGGGCCAACCGTCCACCCCGACCGGGGCCACCGCGACCAACCGGTCACGCAACCGCTCCGCGGCCCCGCGCCGGTCGCGCCACCAGCCGTCGGGGGTCGAACCGACGACGTTGGCGCCGTCGACGACAAGAAGTGTGTCCATGGGATCAGCGTCGCAGGTGCCGGGGGCCATGGGAGCCCAGCACCACTATGCTGAAAGAATGCTCAGGGGTTGAACGATCGTCACCCGACCCGTTCTGACGCACTGGATTTCCCATGGCAACTGCGCGCGCGACCACGCCGCGAGACCAAGATCGGACGGGCCCCGAAGGGCTCTTCGGCGACTGGCTGACCCGTGGCAAGGACGGCTTGCTCACCGTCTGGGCACCCGGGGACGGTGCCGTCCTGCGCTGGACCGAGTCCGCCTCCGGATGGAGCGGTCCGGAGCGGCTGTCCGCGCCCGGGCTGTTGCCGCTGCTCACCGTGGCCCAAGGAGCGGACGGGTACGTCCACCTCGTGGGCATGCGCCGGCTCGGCGAGGGCGACGAGGTCGAACTGGTGCACGCGGTCCAGTTCCAGACGGGCCGCCCGCTGCTCGGCTGGCACTCGCTCGGCCACCCCAACAAGGTCGCGCGCTTCACCGGCCACCCGGCCACCGCGGTCGACGGAGCGGGCCGCCTCTGCCTGTTCCTGCGCAACGGAGGCACCGGTGTGAGTTGCCGGATCCAGGGGGAGCGCGGCGGCTGGGGCCGCTGGCAGGACCTGGGCGGCTCCGGTGTGGGGGAGACCCTGGCGGCCGCCGCGGACGGCGGGGGGCTCGTCGAGGTCTTCGTACCGGACCAGAAGTCGATCGCCCGGTACACCCAGGAGAAGCCGGGCGCCCCGTTCTTCCTGGCGGACCGCCTCGACGTACGGCCCGCTCCCGGCGCCTTCTCCGCGCTGGCCACGACGTCCGGTTCCGTGGCGCTGTTCTTCACCGACGAGGACGGGGCCATCCAGGTATGGGCGCCGCAGCGGGAGCCGGACCCCCGTCCGCTGATGGAAGCGGCCGGGTCCGGGTCCTTGGCGATCACGCGCATGATGATCGACGGGTACGACTGCACGATCCTGGCCCAGGAAGCGGATCAGGGTCGGGTCGCCTTCGCCGCCTACCCCACCGAGGTGGAATCGGCGGGCAGTTGGTGGACCCACACGTCGACCGGCGCGAGGCGGGTGCCGCTTGTCCTTCGGGAACAGGCACACGGCGGGCTGATCGCTCTTGCCCTCGATGACGACGGCCGCCCGATAGCCACCCGTCAGAAGACGGAGGCAGGCGGCTTCGCAGTGGGCCGCTGGAAGCCCCTGACGTGAGGGAGCGGCCGGTCACGGCCGCCGGGGAGGGGAGCGACGCGAGAAGCCCCGGCACCGTTGTGCCGGGGCTTCCTTCCGTCTGGTCCGTCAGCCGCCGGTGGCCGGTGACTTCTTCGCGGAGGCCGGGATCTCCGTGTCGTCCCGAAGTGCCTTCCACAGCTGCCCCGCCTGCGGCTCGGCGGCCACGACGCGGTTCGGGTCCACCTTGTCGTAGGCGACCGGCAGCATGATCGTTTCCATCGAGGCGGGGTCGACGCCGTCCATGCTGCGGGCGAACTCGCCGAGCTTGGTGAGCGAGTCGAGACCGGAGTCGGTCGTCAGCGACTTGGTGAGCGAGTCCGCGATCTTGAACGACTTGGCCGGACTGCCCAGCAGATCCTGCGACTTCACCTCGGTGAGCAGCGCCATCATGAACTGCTGCTGCAGACCGATCCGCCCGAGGTCACTGCCGTCGCCGACGCCGTGCCGCGTCCGCACGAACGCCAACGACTCGGTGCCGTTGAGCTTGTGGGAGCCGGCCGTGAGGTCGAGCCCTGACTCCTTGTCGTGAATGGGCTCTTCGACCTTGACGGTCACGCCGCCGATCGCGTCCACCAGCTCCTTGAAGCCGGAGAAGTCGATCTCCATGTAGTGGTCGATCCGGACGCCGGACATCTTCTCGACGGTCTTGATCACACACGCCGGTCCGGCGCTGGTGTAGACGGAGTTGAACATCACACGCTCGGCGGGCGCGAGCGTGGAGCCGTCCTTCTTGGTGCACTCGGGCCGGGTCACCAGGGTGTCGCGCGGAATGCTGACCGCGACGGCCTTCTCCCGGCCCTCGGGTATGTGCACCACCATCGCCGTGTCGGACCGGGCGGTGCCACCGACGTTGCCGCCGGCCAGGTCCTTGTTGTCACCCGAGCGCGAGTCGGACCCGAGCACGAGGATGTCCTTGGCGCCGGTCGCGAGCTTCTCGGGCCGCTCGCCGTTGATCGCGTCCTCGAGGTCGATGGACTCGATGTTGCTGTCGAGGCGGCTGTAGAGCCAGTAGCCGGTTCCGGCAGCCGCCAGGATCAGGACGAGCAGCGTCCACAGGATGCCCCGGCGGATACGCTGCGCGCGGGTGCGCTCCTTGCGCTTCCTGCCGCTCGGCTTGGCACGCCTGCTCGGGCGCGCGGCAGGAGTCGTCACGGTGTCGGTCATGCTCCTCGAGTCCTCTGTTCAGAAGTCCGCCGGGCGGGTCGGGACTCGGGTGGGGGGCGCCGGTCCACGGTAAACAAGTGGCTGACCGTGCACTATAGACAAATTTTCGACTTGGCGCCGTCGCCGGTTACATTCTTCGCGTTCACCGGAAGGGCACATCGCCCTCACGATGCCGCCGCATCGCACAACCCGCACAAGGAGCAGGACACTTCTGTGAATGAAGCGAACCCTGGAGTGGTCAAGGCCGTCATCCCCGCGGCCGGTCTGGGCACCAGGTTCCTGCCTGCGACGAAGGCGACCCCCAAGGAGATGCTCCCGGTCGTCGACAAGCCGGCCATCCAGTACGTCGTCGAGGAGGCCGTGGCGGCCGGACTGGACGACGTCCTGCTGGTGACCGGCCGCAACAAGCGGGCGCTCGAGGATCACTTCGACCGCAACTACGAGCTCGAGCACGCGCTCAGCCGCAAGGGCGACGACCAACGCCTGTCCATGGTCAGGGAGTCGGCGGACCTGGCGACGGTGCATTACGTGCGCCAGGGCGACCCGAGGGGGCTGGGGCACGCGGTGCTGTCGGCCGCCGCTCATGTCGGTGACGAGCCCTTCGCGGTGCTCCTGGGTGACGACCTCATCGACCCCCGCGATCCGCTGCTCGCCCGGATGGTCGAGGTGCAGAAGGCGCTCGGGGGCAGTGTCGTCGCGCTCATGGAGGTGCCGGCGGCCCAGATCCATCTCTACGGTTGTGCCGCTGTCGAGACGACGGCGGACGACGACGTGGTGCTCATCACAGGACTTGTCGAGAAGCCCGCACCGGGTGAGGCCCCCAGCTCCTACGCGGTCATCGGCCGCTATGTGCTCGACCCGGCCGTCTTCGACGTGCTGCGCCGCACCGCTCCGGGGCGCGGTGGTGAGATCCAACTCACAGACGCTCTCGAGGAGTTGGCTCTGGACCCGTCCTTGGGCGGGCCGGTGCACGGCGTCGTCTTCCGGGGGCGGCGATACGACACGGGTGACCGTGGGGACTACCTGCGGGCCATCGTTCGTCTCGCTTGTGAGCGCGAGGACCTCGGTCCTGACTTCCGGGCGTGGCTGCGGGACTGGGTGCGCGACGAGCTCTGATCGAGCCGCCCGACAGAAGGTCTATTTGCGGCTATTCAGGCATGTTTGCCCTTCCGTCACTCCCTGGTCGGCTGCGTGAGGGTAAGGCTTCACGCGGTGTTATTGTCTGCCAGTTCATGCAGGAGAGGTGGGTCCGAGGACATGGCACGACGCAGGCGTGCGGTGGTGGGCGCCGGTTCTCCTGCCCTCGGCCGGGACCTGTCCCCGGCCGAGATCGCCGCTGCCGTCGCTTCGGGATCCACGCCCGCCGCCCGGTGGCTGTTCCTCGGCCGCGACGGCCGGCTGACCGCGTACTGCTCCGTGCCGCAGGGCGTAGCCCGATGGACCGAGACCGAACCCGGGTCCACGCGGTGGATCGGCCCCGAGCTCTTCCCCGTGGAGGACTGGGCGGGCCGCGCCGCCTTCAGCCAGGGCCCTGACGGCTATGTCTACTTCGCAGGGATGCGATACCGCGAAGACGCCACGGGCGGCCGTGAGATCGTCCTCGCCACGCAGTTCCAGACCGGGCGCCCGCTCAGTGAGTGGCGTGTGCTGGGCAACCCCTTCCGGGGAGACGACGTTCCGCCCGAAAGGCTCGGAGACCCGTTCGTCGCTGCTGACACCTCCGGTGCGCTCCATCTTTTCATTCACTGTTTCGGGCACTCGGTCCGCACCCGGAGGCGTGACGCCGAGGGCAACTGGGAGCCGTGGGCGGGCCTGGACAACAGATGGGTGCGTACGCCCCTGGTGGCGGTGCCCACGTCCACGGGTTCGGTCCAGGCCCTCGCGATGTTCAGCAAGGGGGCCGTGCACTGGGCTCGGGACGCGTCGGACACGGCGTTTCGCCTGCTGGGCCGACCCGCCCAGCCGGCTGTTGACCTGACCCACACCGGGCTGGAGACAGGCCCGGGAAGTGTCACGTTCTACTGGCGTCACGCGGCCGACGGCACAGTCGTCGCATATCGCCTCCAGACGGACAGGTCGGGTCCTTCGGGCGTGCTGACGTCCCTGGGCGGAGGTTCGGGCGAAGGGCCCGTCGCCGCGGTGCGGGCGTCGGTCAACGGGTACGACTGCACGGTCCTGGCCCAGCGTGGCGCGGACGGTGCCCCTGAGGTCGCGGCCTATCCCACCGAGGGAGAGGTGTACGGCACTTGGTGGGCGCCGGTCGGCGAACCGTGCATCGGCCGACCCGCCGTGCAGGTCGACGGCATGGGACGTGTCGTGCTTGCAGTGATTCGTCCCGATGGAACCCTTTGGGTGGCCCGTCAGGACATGCTCGATCCGGGCCTGGCCTTCGAGCCGTGGCGTGAGGTCGGCTGACCGCGACCGTCCGGTGGAGAGTGGGATGCCTCACGTACCGGCTTCCGACCTGCCCGGCGAGGCGGCCCCGGGACACTCAATGACCGTGCTTTATTGCGAAGTTGACCAGGTCCTTCCTGTAATCGCACGTAATGGCCCAAGGCTGTTATCGAATCTGATCGTGTCCTACTATGTGCAGGCCCTGTGAAGGACAGATAAGCGTTCACTTCCGTTCAACGACGGACAACGTGTTATTTACGGGGCTGTTGGCAGAGGCGCCGGTTGGGGGACGTCTGCCGACGGCCGACGTCGCCCGTGGGCCGTCGCACATGAATCAACGGAGGAGCGCGATTTGTCCGGTGGACCTCGGCTGAGCGTCGTCGTGCCCTTCATGGACGTCGAGCAGTACCTGGACGAGTGCCTGGAGTCGATCGCGCGGCAGACGTTCAAGGACCTCGAAGTCATTCTCGTCGACGACGGTTCGACGGACTCCTCGACCCGGATCGCGGAGGAGTTCTGTGCCCGGGACTCCCGCTTCAAACTGATCCGGCAGGAGTCGCACGGCCCCGGTCACGCTCGCAACACCGGAATCCGCGCCGCTCACCCGGAGGCCGAGTTCCTCGCCTTCGTGGACGGCGACGACGTCATTCCCGAGTATGCCTACGAACTGCTCGTACGCCGGCTCGAGGGTTCGGAGTCGGACTTCGTCTCCGGCAATGTGCAGATGATGAACTCGACCACGAAGTGGCAGTCACCGCTGCACAAGGGTCCGATGGCGAAGGACAAGCGGCATACCCACATCACCCGGTTCGAGGCGTTGATCTACGACCGCACGGTATGGAACAAAGTATTCCGGCGCTCGTTCTGGGATCACCACTTCATCGCCTTCCCCGAAGGTGTCCTGTACGAGGACTCCTGGGTGAACATGGTCGCCCACTTCCGGGCGGACAAGGTCGACGTCATCCATGACTTCGTCTACTTCTGGCGGCGCCGCGACGGCGCCGCCGCGCCCTCGATCACTCAGCGGCACACCGAGCTGAGCAACCTCCGCGATCGGGTGGCGGCCGTGCAGTCGGTCAGCCGGTTCCTGGGCAGCCACCGCTCCCGTGCCTTCCTCGAGCACAAGCGCAAGTACGACCTCGCCTGCCTGAAGTCGGACCTCATGCTGCATCTGAAGGTGCTGCCCGACGCGGACGAGGAGTACCAGCATGCCTTCTTGGAGTGGGCCAACCAGTTCCTCGACGAAGCCGACCCGGACATCGTCGACGACCTCACGGCCGAAGCCCGGGTCAAATGGCACCTGGTCCGCGCCTGGAAGCTCGACGAACTCCTCGAAGTCATCGCCTTCGAGCGCAAGGGCGGCCCCATTCCGGTGCGCCGCCGCTTCCACCGCTACCTCAACTACCCCTATCTCGGAGACCGCGAGGTCGGCGTCGACAAGAAGGCGTACCGGCTCGACAAGGAGCTGTCCCTGCACGGCTCGGTCGCCGACGCACAGTGGTCGGGCGACTGGCTGCACCTCTCAGGTGCCGCGTACATCCGCTTCATCAACGTCCACAAGCGCCGGATGTCCGTGAAGGCCCTCGCCCTGCGGAACAAGAAGCAGGGGCGGACCCTCGTCACCACGGCGAAGACCACCTACTACCCGCCGGCCACCGAGCACTCGAACCAGAACCGCTACTGCTACGACTGGTCCGGCTTCGAAACCCGTTTCGACGCCACACGGCTCAAGCGCAAGGGGCAGTGGGTCGAGGGCACCTGGGACGTTGCCGCCGGGGTGCTGAGCCGTGGTCTGTTCCGCTACAAGGGGCTGGCTCGCGGAAGCGCGGGCAGCGCCTCCAATCCGCCGTATCGCTACGTCGACAAGAACACCCGCATCGTGCCGCTGTTCCTCCAGGGAACGCTCAAGCTCCGTGTGGAAGTCGTCCGGTGCCGTATCACCCGTCATCGTGTCGTCGGAAGCCAGCTCGAGCTCGGCGGTGTCTACCTCGGTCCCACCGTCCCCGAGTGGGGCAAGTTCCGGGTGCGCAGCCTCAGCGGCGCCGCACAGCACGACTCGTGGGTCCACTTCACCCGCGGCGGCGACGGCTGGTGCACCTTCACCACCAGCATCCCCCTCAGCGGTCTCGTCCCCGGTTCACGCAGCGACGAGGACGCCAACATCCCCCGCTCCTGGGGCATGGGAAGCAACGGCTGGAAGACCACTCTGCACGTCGAGGGCCGCAAGGCCCCCATCTACCCCGTCATGGCGGAGGAGACCCCGGACGGCCGCTACCGGATGCCCCAGGCACTCCAGGCGCCCGAGGGCGACCGCGAGGTGGTCGTCCACCGCAACGGCTCCGGCTATGTGGTCCTCTTCGAACGGGCCACGCTGCCCACGGCAACCGACGTCGCGTGGCTCGAGGACGGCTCGCTGGAGATCCACGGCACGTACACGGCAGCCGACCGGCTGTCGGCGGAGGAATACCGGGCCGCCCACATGATCGTCCGCTCGCGCGCGCACGGAGCCGAGCGCGAGTTCCCGATCGAGTGGAACGGCGACACGTTCCGGTGCGTGGTCACCCCGGCCGCCGTACATACGGTCGCCGGCAGCATCCCGCTCGCCGCCGGGCGCTGGGACTTCTTCCTGCGCCGGCAGGACCTCTCCGCGGTCCGGCCGGAGGAACGTCAGGAAGACCTGATGATCAAGCTCGAGCAGGAGGTCATCCCGGAGCTGCCCCAAGAAGTCGAGCTCGGCGAGCGGCGCTACGACCTACAGGCCGAGGCCTACGACCGGCTGTCCCTCCTCGTCCACTCGGCGATGCCCGACGACGCCCGCGGCCCGTACCGGCAGAAGCTGCTGCGCACCAAGGCCTACCCCGCGGCCCGCCGGCAGCCGGTCCGCCAGGCCGTGCTCTTCGACGCCTTCAAGGGCACCCAGTACTCCGACAGCCCCCGCGCCCTGCACGAGGAACTCGTGCGGCGTCAGGCCGGCCTGGAACACCTGTGGGTGGTCCGTGACGACCAGGTCCAGGTGCCGCCCACCGCGAGGCCCGTGCGCATGTGGTCACCCGAGTGGTACGAAGCCCTCGCCTCCAGCCGGTACGTCGTCGCCAACAATCACCTCCCCGACTGGTTCCACAAGCGGGACGGACAGGTCGTCGTGCAGACGTGGCACGGCACACCGCTGAAGAAGATCGGCCACGACATCGAGGCCATCCACTTCGCCGACCAGCGCTACCTGGAGCGCGTCGAGAAGGAGGTGCAGAACTGGGACATGCTGGTCTCGCCCAACAGCTTCTCCACCCCGATCCTCCAGCGCGCCTTCGGCTTCCCCGGCGAGATGGTGGAGTGCGGCTACCCGCGCAACGACATGCTGCGCCGACCGGGCATGGAACGCCGGGAGCAGGAGATCCGCCGTCGCATCGGGCTGCCCGAGGGCAAGCGGGTCGTCCTGTACGCGCCGACCTGGCGCGATGACCAGTTCTACGCCCCCGGCAAGTACAAGCTCGACTTCCGTATCGACCTCGAGGACGCCCGGGCCCGCCTGGGACCCGACCACGTCCTCATGGTGCGCCGCCACCCCAATGTCGTGGACCCGGTGCCGGGCGCCGGCGACGGCTTCGTCTTCGACGTGTCCGACTACCCGGACATGGCCGACCTCTCCCTGATCACCGACGTGATGATCACGGACTACTCCTCCCTGATGTTCGACTACGTCAACACGGGGCGGCCCATCCTGTTCTTCACATACGACCTGGACCACTACCGCGACACTCTGCGCGGCTTCTACTTCGACTTCGAGCGCAGCGCCCCCGGCCCTCTGCTCTACAGCTCGGAGGACCTGGTGGCGGCCATCCGCGACATCGAAGGGATCCAGCAGCGCTACGCCGAGCGGTACCGCTGGTTCCAGGAGGAGTTCTGCGACCTGGACGACGGCTACGCCGCCGCGCGGCTCGCGGACCGGCTGCTGGTCGCGGGCGGTGACCTCGCGCCGGAGCAGGCGCAGGCACCGGCCGTCGGCCGCGTCGACAGCCGGCACACGGGGCGGGCCATGACCCCGATCCGGCCGAGCGCCGGGCCGTGGTTCACCGCGAGGCGTTCACCCGCGGCGCTCGCCGGTTCGGCGTTCACGCAGCCCGCCCCGGCGCACGATGCCGCTCCGCAGCGGCAGAAGACGGCCGGGCAGCCGGTGGCGCAGCAGCAGCGCGCGCTGGTTCCGCACATCGTGCCGGTGCGGGCTCAGCAGCCGACCGACCGGGCCGGGCAGACGCCGCCCACCGAGGACCGGACCCACGAAGGCGTGATCGCGTGACCCCGCAGGCAGCCCGGCCGTCGGTGTGCCCGGCCGTGTCGGACGGCCCCGGCACCCCATGAGCGCGCCGCCGGTCAAGCCCCGGGCACTCGGCCCGCGTCCCGCTCCCGGCGGAACGGCCGGGCGTCCCTTCGGTGTCGCCTCAGCCGGTGCCCGCGTCCACGCTGATCAGCAACGCCCGATGGTCCGAGGCGCCCGTGTCACGAACCGAGCACTGGGTCGTACGCAGTCCGGTGAACAGATAGTCGAGCTTGTGGCCGGACACGTGGGTCGGGCGCCCGGACCGGTCGGAGCCGGAATCCTGGGCGCACTCCCGGTGGGTGCGGTAGGCGTCGGCCGGCCACACCCAGGCGGAGGGCTTGCGGCCCCCCGGCGGTGTGACGTTGAAATCGCCGCCGAACACGGTGCGCCGCTTCGGCACCGCCGCCATCAGCGCCCTCAACTGGTCGTCGCGGTACTCACGACCGGGATGGGCCTTGTCGCTGTCCGGCACACTCAGGTGGGCGTTGCACACCCGGACGTCGTGGGCCTCGACCGTCGCGCACAGGATGCCGCGCTGGAGCCCCACCAGGGGCTGCGGCGCGGGCACCACGCGTACCGAGGACAGCGGGTGGGCCGAGAGAATCGCGAAGCCGGCCGCGCCCGCGCCGCGTCCGTCGCACCGGGCCGTGCTGGAGCGCCCGGTGCCGTCCCGCCAGGCGTAGGGCCGGAAGGACACGTGCCAGGACCGGCCGAGTTCCCGGCGTACCGCCTCGATCTGATCGGCGCAGGCCTCCTGGAGAAGGACGACGTGGGCCCCGGCGTCGGCGAGCCGCTGCACCGCCTGCCTCTTGGCGTCGTCGCTTCCCGTGTCCGCGCAGCCCCACCGCTGGACGCCGCACATGTTCCACGTCGCCACCGTCAGGGTGCGGCTCGTGGAGAGGGTTCCCGTCGGATCGGCGGCGCTTCGCACATACGTCACGGCGGCGAGGGCCACCGACAGGGCGAGAGTCGAGGCCGCGGTGAGCAGGCGGCGGTGCCGGCGCAGGGCGGCCTGGAGCGGGGAGGCCACCAGAAGCATCCCGACATCATGTCCGATCCGCTGATCCGGCCGCAAATGTGCCGATCCGCCCCTGTCTTCGCCCCGCCCCCGTCCACGAAGCGCCTGCGCCCTGGCTGTGCCCGCCCGGCCGGCTCCGAAGAACCGTCATGAGACTGGAGTTCCGTACATGTCCAAAGCACCTTCGAGCGGGCGGAAGCTGTTCAACGGGATCGAGGCCTCGGGGACGTTTCCGGTCGAGTACCGCTTCTCCCACGCGAAGAGCGGCAACCGCCACCTCGTCGTGGTGTTCGCCAACTTCTCGGCGCCCGAGGACTACGGGTGGTCCAACGGTGTCTTCGACAACGTCCGTGCCAACATCCTGTGGATTCGCGACCGCTTCGACGGAATGAACGCCTACTACCTGTGCCGGAACATGGACTTCGGCCTGGCGGACTCGGTGCAGGCCCTCATCGCGAACTTCGTGCGGGCGCTGGGGCTGACGCCGGACCAGGTCACCCTGTGGGGCGGGTCCAAGGGCGGCAGTGCGGCCCTGTACCTCGGGCTGATGCACGGTTATCGGAACATCGTGGCCATCGTCCCCCAGTTCCTCATCGGCGACGCCCTGGAGAAGCGGCACCCGAAGGTCGGCGCCTACATGCTCGGCGAAGGGGCGCCGGCGCACAACGCACGGATCCTGGACGCGCTCATCCCCGATCTCGTGCGGCGTCAGGCGAACCGGGGCGCCAACATCTACGTGCTCTCCTCTCCGCAGGACGAGCACTACACCGTGCAGGTCGAGCCGTTCCTCGGCATGTTCCACGGGTACGAGAACTTCAACTACCTGCACAGCGAATCGCCGACGATCCAGGGCCATGCCACGGCGACGAGGCGCAACGTGCCGGCGCTGGTCGGCCTGCTGAACCTGCTGGCCGACGGTTACGCCCCGCGCCTGGGCTTCGCACGGCACGCCCAGGAGGAGTTCGACCGCGACCAGTCGGCCGTCGACGCCTACCTCGCCTCGACCGCCAAGGTCCAGAACGCCGACGCGTTCCCGCCCCCGGAGGTCACGACCCCGGGCGTCAACAGCGAGGTTCCCGCCACCGGCGTCCGCTTCATCGGGCACGCCCCCGGCGCGGTGCGGGTGAGCATGTGGGAGAACGGCAAGTTCCTGGCGTCGCCGCCGGTCGCCCCCGACGGCGCCTGGACCTGGGAGCCGGAGAGGACGTGGACGCGGGGGAAGCATTCGGTCAAGATCTTCGCGGTGTCCCCGGCCGGCTTCCATTCGGCCCGGGTCGAGGTGCCCTTCACGGTGTCGGACCGGGCCGCGGCTCCGCTCCCGGCGGTGGGCGCGAACCCCGGCCCCGGCGCCCCGTTCGCCGCTGACACCGGGCTGCATCCCGGCCGGCCGCTCCGCCCGCCGGTCGTCACCGCGCCCGGCCCGCAGCACCCGGTGGCGACCGCGGTCGCCTTCCACGGGCACGCGATGGGCGCCGCGGAGGTCCGGTTCCGTGAGAACGGCGTGGTCCTGGGCTCGGTCGGGGTCGCACCGAACGGGAACTGGGGCTGGGAGCCGGGCTGGGCGTGGCCGGAGGGGCCGCATCTGGTCGAGGCCGTCTCCGTGGACACGACCGGCATGGAGTCCCCGCCCACCCTGACCGCTTTCACCGTCATGCCCGCCTCCGTGCCGACCGGCTACTTCACGCCGCGGTACTGACCGCCCACGGCGCCGAATCCGAACTACTCACGAGGAAAGCCGCACATGCCCAAAGCAGCGTCGAAGGGGCGCGACATCGTCACCGGGATCGACACGTCCGGTGTGTATCCCGTCGAGTACCGGTTCGCCCATGCCAAGAAGGGCAACCGCCACCTCACGGTGGTGTTCGCCAACCTTGCCGCTCCGGACGACTACGGCTGGTCGACCGGAGTCCTCGACGACCTGCGGTCCAACATCCTCTGGATCCGCGACCGTTTCGCGGGCGGGCTCACCTATTACCTGTGCAGGGAGATGGACTTCGGCGTCGAGAGGTCCGTGATCGACCTCATCGCCAGAGTGATGAAGTCCCTCGACCTGACCCCGAACGACGTCACGCTGTGGGGCAGTTCCAAGGGCGGCAGCGCGGCCCTCTACTTCGGGCTGCGGTACGGCTTCCGGAACATCGTGGCGTCCGCGCCGCAGTTCCGCATCGGCACCTTCGTCCGGGACGTCTATCCGAAGGTCGGCCGGAGCGTGATGGGGGAGGGCCTCGCCGAGCAGGACGTGCGGTCCCTCGACTCCGTCCTCCCCGATCTGCTGATGGCGGGCGCGAACCAGGAGGCCAACATCTACCTGGTGTCGTCCCCGCAGGACGAGCAGTACCCCACCCAGATCGAGCCCTTCCTCGGGATGCTGCAGCGGTACCCCAACTTCAACTTCGTCTTCAGCGAGTCCCCGTTCATCACGGAGCACAACAAGGTGACCGTGCGGAACGTGCCGCCCCTCCTGGGGATCGGCTACCTGCTGGTCGACGGAATCGCGCCGCGCATCGGCACGATCCGCAACGGCTACGAGGAGCCCGACCGGGACACGTCGGCCATCGACACCTTCCTCGCCTCCACCGCCAAGGTGCAGGCGGACGCGTTCCCGCCCCCGATGGTGAGTGTTCCGGCGGCGGGCGGCCTGGTGCCGCTCACCGGTTCGCGCTTCACCGGCTACGCCTCGGGGGCGGTCCGGGTGAGCCTGTGGGAGAAGGGCAAGTTCCTGGGTTCGCCGCCCGTGGCCCCGGACGGCACCTGGACCTGGGAGCCGGCCAAGCCATGGGCGAAGGGGGAGCACCGCGTCAAGATTTTCGCCGTGGACCCGGCCGGGTACCACTCGCCGACGACGGAGATCCCCTTCACGGCGGCGGACGGGGCCGCCACCGCCCCGACGGCGGTTCCCGCCGAGGCCGTGGCCACAGGCGTCCCGCACGGCACGCCGGCGCCGGTGCGAGGACCTGCCCCCGCCGCACCTGGCGTGCCGACGCCGGTCGTCTCGGCACCTGGCCCGCAGCAGGCGGTGGCGGGGACCACGGTCGCCTTCCACGGCGCCGCCGCGGGTGCGGTGCAGGTCCGATTCCGGCAGAACGGTGCGCTGCTGGGCGGGAGCGGGGTCCGGCCGGACGGCGCCTGGATCTGGGAGCCGGGCTGGGCGTGGCCACCGGGGCCGCACCTGGTCGAGGTCATCGGGGTGGACGCGAACGGCGGGGAGTCCCCGCCGGCCACGGTGACCTTCACCGTCATGAACGCGTCCGAACCGGCCGGGTACTTCAGCCCGCGGCACTGAACACCTTCGTCGATTTCGAACAACTCACGAGTGGAAGCCACACATGCCCAAAGCAGCGTCGAAGGGTCGCGAGCTGATCCAGGGGATCGACACCTCCGGTGCGTATCCCGTCGAGTACCGGTTCTCCCACGCGAAGGGCGGCAACCGGCATCTGGTCGTCGTGTTCGCCAACTTCGCGGTCACTGACGACTACGGCTGGTCGAACGGCGTGTTCGACCCGGTGCGGGCCAACATCCTGTGGATCCGCGACAAGTTCCACGGCATGAACAGCTACTACCTGTGCAAGGACATGGACTTCGCCCTGGAACAGTCCGTGGCCGGCGTCATCACCAAGGTGATGAAGGCCCTGGACCTGACACCGGACGACGTCACGATGTGGGGTGGCTCGAAGGGCGGCAGCGCGGCTCTCTTCTTCGGCCTGCGCTACGGGTTCCGCAACATCGTCTCCCTGGTGCCGCAGTTCCTCGTCGGCACCTATGTGCAGAAGGTGCACCCCAAGGTCGCCCGGTTCATGCTCGGCGAGGGGGTGCCGCAGGAGAATGTACGGATCGTCGACTCGATCATTCCCGACCTCGTACGGTCCAACGCCAGCCGGCACACCAACATCTACCTGCTCTCCTCGCCGCAGGACGAGCAGTTCCCGGAGCAGGTCGAGCCTTTCCTGGCGCTCTTCCAGGGATACGACAACTTCAACTTCATCTACAGCGAGTCCCCCTTCATCACAGGCCACGCCCAGGTCACCCGACGGAATGTGCCGTTCCTCATGGGACTCGTGAACATGCTCGCCGACGGACTCCCCCCGCGGCTGGGCATGGTGCGCAATGGCTACGAGGAGCCGGACCGCGACAGGTCGGCCATCGACGCCTACCTGTCCGCGAACTCTCGGGACAAGGGAACCGACATCCCGCCGCCCGTCGTCCTGCACCCGCTGCCCCATACCCGAACTCCCCGGGACGGCGTGTACTTCAGTGGCACCGCCATGGGCGCCGTACGGGTGAGCCTGTGGGAACGCGGCAAGTTCCTGGGATCGCCTTCCGTGGCGCCGGACGGAACCTGGTCCTGGAAACTGAGCAAGCCGTGGAGCAAGGGCGAACACCGGGTCAAGTGCGTCGCATGGGATGCGGCGGGAGGCCACACGAAGGGGGTCGAGGTCGCGTTCACCACGGAGGACGCGGCGGCGGCCGTCGTCGTGCCCGGGATGCAGGTGCCGACCGGTGCCCAGAGCGTCGCGCCGGGTGTGCACGGGCAGCCGGCGGGGGCGCCGGTGGTCCGGGCTCCCGAGGCGTACGAGCAACTCATGGGGGCAGCAGTGCAGTTCGCCGGCTTCGCGCCCGGAGCCTCGCGAGTGGGGTTCAGAGCGGGCGGCACCCTCCTGGGCGGTAGCCCGGTCGCGGCCGATGGACGGTGGACGTGGGACTCCGGCTGGCCCTGGCAGGAGGGCATGCACACCGTGGAGGTGTTCGCCGTGGACGTGAACGGCATGGAGTCCCCGGCGGCCCTCGTTCCCTTCGCGGTGCTGCCCGTTGCGGCCGGGGCGTCGCACTTCGGCTACTGACCCGCGCGGCACGGCGCCCCGCGCGCGGGGGCCTGATCCGACGCGGCACAGAAGAATCAGAAGAAGAGGGCCCCCGCACGAGCGGGAGCCCTCTTCTTACGTTTCCGTGCAGGCGTTACGCGGGAACGCTCGCCACGCCCTGCGCCAGGAACCGCTTGCCGTTCACCCGCTCCGAGACACCCTCGCGGTCCAGGTACGGCGTGATGCCGCCCAGGTGGAAGGGCCAGCCGGCACCCGTGATCAGGCAGAGGTCGATGTCCTGGGCCTCGGCCACGACACCCTCCTCCAGCATCAGGCCGATCTCCTGCGCGACGGCGTCCAGGACGCGGTCGCGGACCTGCTCCTCCGTCAGGACGCTGTCGCCCTGCTTGAGGAGGGCCGCGACCTCCGGGTCCAGCTCGGGCTTGCCCGAGTCGTAGACGTAGAAGCCGCGCTTACCGGCCTCGACGACGGCCTTCAGGTTGGGGGAGACCTTGAAACGCTCCGGGAAAGCGCGGTTCAGGGTCTCGGAGACGTGCAGGCCGATGGCCGGGCCGACCAGCTCCAGCAGGACCAGCGGGGACATCGGCAGACCGAGCGGCTCGATCGCCTTCTCCGCGGTCGCCACCGGAGTGCCCTCGTCGATGACGTTCTGGATCTCGCCCATGAAGCGGGTGAGGATGCGGTTCACGACGAACGCCGGGGCGTCCTTGGTGAGGACCGCGGTCTTCTTCAGCTTCTTCGCGACACCGAAAGCGGTGGCCAGCGACGCGTCGTCCGTCTTCTCACCGCGGACGATCTCCAGCAGCGGGAGGATCGCGACCGGGTTGAAGAAGTGGAAGCCGACGACCCGCTCGGGGTTCTTCAGCTTCGACGCCATCTCCGACACGGAGAGGGAGGAGGTGTTGGTGGCGAGGATCGCGTGCGCCGGGGCGACCGCCTCGACCTCCGCGAACACCTTCTGCTTGACACCCATCTCCTCGAACACGGCCTCGATGATGAAGTCCGCGTCCGCGAAACCCTCGGCCTTGTCGAGCACACCGCTCACCAGAGCCTTGAGGCGGTTGGCCTTGTCCTGGTTGATGCGGCCCTTGCCGAGCAGCTTGTCGATCTCGGCCTGGACGTAGCCCACACCCTTGTCGACACGCTCCTGGTCGATGTCGGTCAGCACGACCGGCACCTCGAGGCGGCGCAGGAACAGCAGCGCGAGCTGAGAGGCCATCAGGCCGGCGCCGACGACGCCGACCTTGGTGACCGGGCGGGCCAGGCTCTTGTCCGGCGCTCCGGCGGGACGCTTGGCGCGCTTCTGCACCAGGTTGAACGCGTAGATGCCGGAGCGCAGTTCGCCGCCCATGATGAGGTCGGCCAGGGCCTGGTCCTCGGCGTCGAAGCCCTTCTGCAGGTCGCCGTCCTTGGACGCCTCGATGATGTCGAGGGCGCGGTAGGCGGCCGGGGCCGCGCCGTGCACCTTGGAGTCGGCGATGAACCGGCCGCGGGCGACGGCCTGGTCCCAGCCCTCACCGCGGTCGACGTCTGCGCGTTCGACGACGATCTCGCCCTTGAGGACGGACGCCGTCCAGATGAGGGACTGCTCGAGGAAGTCGGCGCCCTCGAAGATCGCGTCGGCGATGCCCAGCTCGTGGACCTGAGCGCCCTTGAGCTGCTTGTTCTGGTTGAGCGAGTTCTCGATGATGACCGAGACCGCGCGGTCGGCGCCGATCAGGTTCGGCAGGATCGTGCAGCCGCCCCAGCCGGGGACGAGACCGAGGAAGACCTCGGGCAGCGAGAAGGCCGGGATCGCCTGGGAGACCGTGCGGTACGAGCAGTGCAGACCGACCTCGACACCGCCGCCCATGGCCGCGCCGTTGTAGTACGCGAAGGTCGGGACCGCGAGGCCGGCGAGGCGCTTGAAGACGTCGTGGCCGCCCTTGCCGATGGCCAGCGCGTCGGAGTGCTGCTTCAGCAGCTCGACGCCCTTGAGGTCGGCGCCGACCGCGAAGATGAACGGCTTGCCGGTGACGCCGACACCGACGATGTCGCCGGCCTCGGCCTCGACCTCGACCTGGTCGATCGCGGCGTTCAGGTTCGCGAGCGACTGCGGGCCGAAGGTGGTCGGCTTGGTGTGGTCCAGGCCGTTGTCCAGCGTGATGAGCGCGAAGCGCCCGGCGCCGGAGGGGAGGTCGAGGTGGCGTACGTGCGCGCTGGTGACGACCTCGTCCGGGAACAGCTCGGCCGCGCCCTTCAGGAGTTCGGTGGTGCTCATGCCGCTCCCTCGCTTCGCTCGGTCGAGCATTCGCACGTGCTGCACCTTTTCATTGTTCGCTCGCTGCGCTCGCTCACTTGTTGCCTCCGGCGTCCTTGTGGTTCGGGTTCTCCCAGATGACCGTGGCGCCCATGCCGAAGCCGACGCACATGGTGGTCAGGCCGTAGCGCACCTCGGGCTGCTCCTCGAACTGGCGGGCCAGCTGCGTCATCAGACGCACGCCGGAGGAAGCCAGCGGGTGGCCGTACGCGATGGCGCCGCCGTACTGGTTGACGCGCGGGTCGTCGTCGGCGATGCCGTAGTGGTCCAGGAAGGCGAGGACCTGGACGGCGAAGGCCTCGTTGATCTCGAAGAGGTTGATGTCCTCGATCGACAGGCCCGCCTGGGCGAGTGCCTTCTCGGTCGACGGGATCGGGCCGTAGCCCATGACCTCGGGCTCGACGCCGGCGAAGGCGTACGAGACGAGGCGCATCTTGACCGGCAGGCCGTTCTCGCGGGCGAAGTCCTCGGAGGCGATGATCGAGGCGGTGGCGCCGTCGTTCAGGCCCGCGGCGTTGCCGGCGGTGACGCGGCCGTGGACGCGGAACGGCGTCTTCAGGTTCGCGAGCGACTCGAGCGTGGTGCCCGGGCGCATCGGCTCGTCGGCGGTGACGAGGCCCCAGCCGGTCTCGCCGGCCTCGGCGTTGGTACGGCGCACAGAGACCGGCACGAGGTCCTGCTGGATCTTGCCGTCGGCGTACGCCTTCGCGGCCTTCTCCTGCGAACGCACCGCGTACTCGTCGGTGCGCTGCTTGGTGATGTGCGGGTACCGGTCGTGCAGGTTCTCCGCGGTCATGCCCATGAAGAGGGCCGACTCGTCGACGAGCTTCTCGCTGACGAAGCGCGGGTTCGGGTCGACGCCCTCACCCATGGGGTGGCGGCCCATGTGCTCGACACCACCGGCGATGACGGCGTCGTACGCGCCGAACGCGATGGAACCGGCGACGCTCGTGACGGCGGTCAGCGCGCCCGCGCACATACGGTCGATCGAGTAGCCGGGCACGGACTGCGGCAGACCGGCGAGGATGCCGGCGGTACGGCCGAGGGTCAGACCCTGGTCACCGATCTGCGTGGTCGCGGCGATGGCGACCTCGTCGATCTTCTTCGGGTCGAGAGCCGGGTTGCGGCGCAGCAGCTCCCGGATGGCCTTCACGACGAGATCGTCGGCGCGGGTCTCGTGGTAGATGCCCTTCGGGCCCGCCTTGCCGAACGGGGTGCGGACGCCGTCGACGAAGACGACGTCCCTGACGGTACGAGGCACGATGGCTCTCCTCCAGGGTGCGGGGTGGCACTGCTGCGGCGCACACGCCTGAGCGTGCGCTTGCTTCCCTCATGCTACTTGCGGGTAACCGGAGTGCACAGTCCCGGGGGCGGGAGCGGTGAACGTCACACGGGCGCCGGGCACGGGGCGACGCCCGCGGCGGGCTTTTTCCCCTCCCCGCCCCTCTCCGAAACCGGGCTCTGCCCGGACCCGGTGCGGCATCCCTCGCGGGGGCGCGGGGGCTCCGCCCCCGGGGGCACCCGGCGCCTCGGCCCTGCGGCTTGGCGGCCGTGGGCGCCGGCTCCTTCCCATTGGGCTCCGCCCGGACCGCGACTGCGTGTGCGCGGCGCTTTGGGGGCTCCATCGTTCCGGGTACGGGGCCCCGGTGCCTCGGGCCTGCCCCCGGCGGCCTGAAGGCTGGAACCGGCTTTCTCCGTCGGGCTCCGCCCTGTCCGCGGGTGGTTCACACCCTTGGGGGCTGGTCAGCAGCCGGGCCGATCTTTCCGCTGTGCGACGACCCGGCCCCGCCGGCGGGCGACCTTCAGCCTCGCCGGCGTTCGAGGCGGCGGGGTTCGGGGCGCAGCTCTGACAAGGGCGCCGAGGGCGCCCCCGGTTACGCCGAGCCCGCGCTCAGTGCCTCCGTCAGCAGGGGCGCGACCTGTTCGACCTGCCATGGGCGCGCGCCCAGCTCGGTCAGCGCGTCCGCGACCGTCGCCACCGACACCTCGACGACCGGCGGCTCCCAGCACACCCGCCGCACCGTGTCCGGCGTGATCAGGTTCTCCTGCGGCATGTTCAGCTCTTCCGCCAGCGCGGAGATCGCCGCGCGCGCGGCGGAGAGCCGCGAGGCGGCGGCCGGGTCCTTGTCGGCCCACGACCGCGGCGGCGGCGGGCCGTTCAGCGGCTGGCCGGGCTGCGGCAGCTCGGAGTCGGGGAGGGCCTTCGCCCGCTCGACCGCGGCCTGCCACTGCTCGAGCTGGCGCCGGCCCATCCGGTGCCCGAACCCGGGGAGCGCCGTGAGCGCGTGCACGTTCGCGGGCAGCGCGAGCGCCGCCTCCACGATCGCGGCGTCGCTGAGCACCTTGCCGGGGGACACATCACGGCGCTGGGCGACCCGGTCGCGGACCGTCCACATCTCCCGTACCACCGCCATCTGCCGGCGCCGGCGCACCTTGTGCATCCCGGACGTACGCCGCCAGGGGTCGCGGCGCGGGGGCGGCGGCGGGGCGGACGCGATCGCGTCGAACTCCTGGCGGGCCCATTCGAGCTTGCCCTGCCGGTCCAGGTCCTTCTCCAGCGCGTCGCGGAGGTCGACCAGGAGCTCCACGTCGAGTGCCGCGTAACGCAGCCAGGGCTCGGGCAGCGGGCGGGTGGACCAGTCGACCGCCGAGTGGCCCTTCTCCAGGGCGTAGCCGAGGACGCCCTCGACCATCGCCCCGAGACCGACCCGCGGGAAGCCGCCGAGCCGCCCGGCGAGCTCGGTGTCGAAGATCCGGGTGGGCACCATGCCTATTTCGCGCAGGCACGGCAGGTCCTGGGTGGCGGCGTGCAGGATCCACTCCGCGTCGGCGAGCGCGTCACCGAGCCCCGCCAGGTCGGGGCAGCCGACCGGGTCGATGAGCGCGGTGCCCGCCCCCTCGCGGCGCAGCTGTACGAGGTAGGCACGCTGGCCGTACCGGTAGCCGGACGCGCGCTCGGCGTCGACGGCGACGGGGCCGGTGCCCGCCGCGAAGGCGGCGATCACCTCGGCGAGGGCGTCCTCGTCGGCGACCACCGGCGGGATGCCCTCTCTGGGCTCCAACAGCGGGATCGGCGCCGATTCGACGTCGTCCGAGGGAGCGCCCCCGGTGGTTCGCAGTGCTGTGTCTGCTGCGGTCTCTTGGGCGTCGGTCACGTGTCAAGGGTATCTGTGAACGGAACGCGCCCGTCGACGGAACGTTCCGTCGACGGGCGCGGAAGACATGTCAGGGGATCAGTGGATGATTCCGGTGCGCAGTGCCACGGCCACCATTCCGGCCCGGTCGCCCGTGCCCAGCTTGCGTGCGATACGTGCGAGGTGGCTCTTGACGGTCAGCGCGGACAGGCCCATCGAGACGCCGATGGCCTTGTTGGACTGCCCCTCGGCGACGAGGCGCAGCACCTCGACCTCCCGGCCGGACAGCTCGCGGTAGCCGCCCGGGTGGCTCGGGGCACCCGGGGGGCGGCGGTGCATACGGTTCGCCGCAGCGCCGATGGGGGCGGCGCCGGGGCGGGTGGGGTGTCCGATGTTGGTACGGGTGCCGGTGACGACGTAGCCCTTGACACCGCCGGCCAGGGCGTTGCGCACGGCGCCGATGTCGTCGGCCGCGGACAGCGCCAGGCCGTTGGGCCAGCCCGCCGCGCGGGTCTCGGAGAGGAGGGTCAGCCCGGAACCGTCGGGCAGGTGGACGTCGGCCACGCAGATGTCGCGCGGGTTGCCGACGCGGGGACGTGCCTCCGCGATGGACGATGCCTCGATGACGTCACGGACTCCGAGTGCCCACAGGTGGCGGGTGACGGTGGAACGGACGCGCGGGTCGGCCACGACGACCATGGCCGTCGGTTTGTTCGGGCGGTAGGCGACCAGGCTTGCGGGCTGCTCGAGAAGAACGGACACCAGGCCTCCTGGAAAGGTGCGGGACGGAGCCGGCTCGGGGATGAAGCCGGGGCGAACCGTGCAGTTAGGTCATTGACCTCTTCGGCACCAAACCCGTCCGCCTTTAGAGAATGATCACGATTTGGTGAGTAATTATCGGGGCAATTCGGACAGGCGATCGATCATCCTACGAGCGAACCGTTCCAGCGCGACGTTCCTGCGTACGGCCGCGGCCAGTCTCCCCGAACCGCGGCCCGCCCCTTTCAGGCCTGCTGCGGGCCGCGGCGCTGCGGCAGGCTCACCACACCCGTCGCGTTGTCCGCCGGACCCGCAGGCGACGGCGGCAGGCCGGCGACCTGACAGAGCAGATCGCACCAGGCCACAAGGTGTGCGGCGGTGTCCGGGACGCCGCCCTGGCCCTCGCGCGGGGTCCATGACGCACGGATCTCGATCTGGGTCGCGGGACGGCGGTCCGCGAGTCCTCCGAAATAGTGAGACCCCGCGCGGGTGACGGTGCCGCTCGGCTCCCCGTACGACAGCCCGCGCGCCTCCAGCGCGCCGGTCAGCCATGACCAGCACACCTCGGGAAGCAGCGGGTCGGCCGCCATCTCCGGTTCCAATTCCGCGCGCACCAGCGTCACCATCCGGAACGTGCCCTGCCACGCCTCGTGGCCCGCCGGCTCGTGCAGCAGCACCAGACGGCCGTCCGCCAGATCGTCGTCGCCGTCGACGACCGCCGCCTCCAGCGCGTACGCGTGTGGGGCGAGCCGCTGCGGAGGCCGCGTCGGTTCGATCTCGAGTTCCGGCCGCAGCCGTGCCGACCGCAGCGCCTCGACCGCCTGACGGAACGCGTGCGGCACGGCATCGGGTTCGGCGCTCGCTTCGGCGCTCCCCTTGTCCTCAGCGCTGTTGGAATGATCGGAAAAATGTCCCTGAGCCGCAGCCATGCGGGGAAGAGTAGGCGGAACGGGCGCTTCGCGCAGGGAGGGACACCCGGGCCGGGGCAGCCACTTCTCGCCTGCATGCGAAGATTCAGGGCGTGAGCGCCAACATCCGCCCCCTGGGCCACCAGACGACGACGTACGACTCCGCTTTCATGAAGGCGTGCCGCCGCGAGCCGGTGCCGCACACGCCGGTCTGGTTCATGCGTCAGGCGGGGCGCTCACTGCCCGAGTACATGAAGGTGCGCGAGGGCATCCCGATGCTCGAGTCGTGCATGCGGCCCGAGCTCGTCACAGAGATCACGCTGCAGCCGGTACGGCGGCACAAGGTCGACGCGGCGATCTTCTTCAGCGACATCGTGGTGCCGCTGAAGGCGATCGGTATCGACCTCGACATCAAGCCGGGCGTCGGCCCGGTGGTCGCGGAGCCGATCCGTACCCGCGCGGACCTCGCGCGACTGCGGAACCTCACGCCGGAGGACGTCCCGTACGTCACCGAGGCGATGGGCATGCTGACCCGTGAGCTCGGCTCGACTCCGCTGATCGGGTTCGCGGGAGCGCCGTTCACCCTCGCGAGCTACCTCGTGGAGGGCGGCCCGTCGCGCAACCACGAGCACACCAAGGCCCTCATGTACGGCGACCCGCAGCTGTGGGCCGACCTGCTGGACCGGCTCGCGGAGATCACCTCCGCCTTCCTGAAGGTCCAGATCGAGGCGGGCGCCTCCGCGGTCCAGCTCTTCGACTCGTGGGTCGGCGCCCTCGCCCCCGCGGACTACCGGCGCTCGGTGATGCCGGCGTCGGCGAAGGTCTTCGAGTCCGTCGCGTCCTACGGTGTGCCCCGCATCCACTTCGGTGTGGGTACGGGCGAGCTCCTTGGCCTGATGGGCGAGGCGGGCGCGGACGTGGTCGGCGTCGACTGGCGCGTCCCGCTGGACGAGGCCGCACGCCGGGTCGGGCCCGGCAAGGCGCTCCAGGGGAACCTGGACCCGGCCGTGCTGTTCTCCACCCCGGAGGCCGTGGAGCGGCGGACCCGCGAGGTCCTGGACGCGGCGGCCGGACTGGAGGGCCACATCTTCAACCTCGGCCACGGCGTCCTCCCGACCACGGACCCGGAGGCACTGACCCGCCTGGTTGCGTACGTGCACGAGCAGACGGCGCGGTAGGCGTCAGACGTGACAGGCTCCGGGTGCGGCTGCCCGGGCCCGGTGCCGCCGCAGCTCTAAATCCCAGCCTTCCGGACCGCCGTCGTCGCCTTGCGGGCCGCGACGAGGACCGGGTCCCAGACCGGGGAGAACGGCGGGGCGTAGCCGAGGTCCAGGGTTGTCATCTGTTCGACCGTCATGCGGGCCGTCAACGCCACCGCAGCGATGTCGACGCGCTTGCCGGCGCCCTCGCGGCCCACGATCTGGACGCCCAGCAGGCGGCCCGTACGGCGTTCCGCGAGCATCTTGACCGTCATGGGGGCCGCGCCGGGGAAGTAGCCGGCGCGGCTCGTCGACTCGATCGTCGCCGTCACGTACTGCAGGCCCACCGCACGCGCGTCCTTCTCGCGCAGGCCCGTGCGGGCGATCTCCAGTTCGCAGACCTTGCTGACCGCCGTGCCGACCACGCCCGGGAAACTGCCGTAGCCGCCGCCCGCGTTCGCGCCGATGATCTGGCCGTGCTTGTTCGCGTGGGTGCCGAGCGCGATGTGGCGTTCGCGGCCGGAGACGAGGTCGAGGACCTCGACGCAGTCGCCTCCCGCCCAGATGTTGTCGTGGCCGCGGACCCGCATCGCCAGGTCGGTGAGGAGGCCGCCGTGGCGGCCCAGCGGCAGGCCAGCCGCGCGGGCCAGGCCGGTCTCCGGTTCGACGCCGATCCCGAGGACGACCACGTCCGCCGGGTACTCGGCGTCGTCGGTCGCGACCGCACGGACGCGGCCGTCGTCGCCCATCAGGATCTTGGTGACGGCCGTTCCTGAGACCGTCGTGATGCCCATCCCGGACATCGCTTCGCGGACCAGCCGGCCCATGTCCGGGTCGAGCGTGGACATGGGCTGCTCACCGCGGTCGACGACCGTGACCTCGTAGCCCCGCTTGAGCAGCGCCTCCGCCATCTCGACGCCGATGTATCCGGCGCCCACGACCACCGCGCGCCGCCCCTCGGTCCGGGTGAGGGTGTCCAGCAGCGCCTGACCGTCGTCGAGGGTCTGTACTCCGTGGACGCCCGGCGCGTCGATGCCGGGAAGCGCGGGGCGTACGGGCCGGGCGCCGGTGGCGATCACCAGCTTGTCGTAGCCGGTCCAGGACTCCGCACCGCTCGCCAGGTCGCGCGAGCACACCCGCCCGCCCGGGACGTCGATCTCCGTCACCTCGGTGCGCATCCGCAGATCGATGGCGCGTTCGCGGTGCTCCTCCGGTGACCGGGCGATCAGCTCGTCGCGCTCGGCCACGTCGCCGCTCACCCAGTACGGGATGCCGCACGCGGAGAACGAGCTGAAGTGACCGCGCTCGAAGGCCACGATCTCCAGTTCGCCCGCGCTCTTCATCCTGCGTGCCTGCGATGCGGCGGACATGCCCGCCGCATCGCCCCCGATGATTACCAGACGCTCGGTTGCTGTCATGGGGAACACGCTACAAACAAGCGGAGGTTCAGTCCCGCGCGGCCGGCGCCGCCGGGGGAGCGGCGGCGGGACGCTTGCGCAGCCGGGGCCGCACCAGACACCGCCACAGCACGTAGAGCACTGCTCCCACCGCGGCGAACGGCGCCACTGCGCCGACCGCCACCGTGATCCAGCGCAGCGTCGCGACCAGCGCGTCCCAGCCGCCGCCGAGCGCGTCCAGGAAGCCGGGGCCGTCGTCCTCCTTCTTGGGCTCCTCGCGTTCCTTCTCCGAGAGCGTCAGCGTGATCGTCGCCAGGGACGTACGGTCGTTCAGCGCCGCCTGCTGCGCCAGCAGCGACTCGAGATCGGCCTGTCGGGTGCTCAGCTGCCCTTCCAGGGCGACGACGTCGGACAGCTTCGTCGCCCGGTCCATCAGCACCCGCACTCTGGCCACGCTCGCCCGCTGCGTCGCGATGCGGCTCTCCACGTCCACCACCTGGTCGGTGACATCCTTCGCCTCGGCCTGACGGGTCAACAGCTTGCCGGCGCCCGCGAGTTCGGCCAGGACGGAGTCGTACCGCTCCTGGGGGACGCGCAGCACGACATGGGAGGTGATGTGCGTGTCGTCGATCCGCTCCGTGCTCTCGTTCTCGACCCGGCCGCCGGCGCTCTCCGCCGAACGCCGGGCGGCGGCGAGCGCCTTCGTGGCGTCCTTGACCTCGACGGCGAGCTCGGCGGTGCGGATGACGTGTGCCTTCGGCAGCACGGACGGTTTCGCGGCGCCGTCCTGCCCCGTCCCGCCCTCCGCCGGTTTCCCGGCCGCCTCGTCGGCGGCGTAGCCGGAGCCGGCTGCACCCTCCTTGGCATCGGCCGCGGCGGGTTTCTCCGCGCTCTGCGCGCCGTCGCCGGACGAATTGCCTGCGCCGCACCCGGCGAGGCCGAGCGAGGCAGTGAGAAGTAGTACCGCGAACGCACGCCGTGCACGCATACCGGCCCCCCGGGATCGGGTGGTGAATGTGTTTGCAGGTTCGACGTGGCGGCGCCGGGCCGGGTTGCCCGGCTGCGGTCCCGAACCGGTCACGGTCGGGACTCGGAACGGCGTTTGAGAGAGTTGGACCATGAACGTGGACACACCAGCGCGTCACGTCGTCGTCATCGGCGGCGGCATCGCCGGTCTCGCCGCCGCGCACCGGCTGCTCGCCTCCGGCCTGCGCGTCACCCTCCTCGAGGCCACCGACCGGGTCGGCGGCAAGCTGCACTCCGGCGAGATCGAGGGCGTACGCGTGGACCTCGGCGCCGAGTCGATGCTCGCCCGCCGCACCGAGGGCACCGATCTCGCCCGCGCGGTCGGTCTCGGCGACCGGCTCGAACCGCCGGCCACGGCGGCCTCCTCGGTCTGGACCCGTGACGCACTGCGGCCCATGCCGAAGGGCCATGTGATGGGCGTGCCGGGCGACCCGTCCGCGCTCGCCGGACTGCTCTCGCCGGAGGGCCTCGCCCGTATCGAGCACGAGAAGGACCTCGCGCCGGCGGAACTCGGCGACGACGTGGCCGTCGGCGCGTACGTCGCCGAACGCCTCGGCAGAGAGGTCGTCGACCGCCTCGTCGAACCCCTCCTCGGCGGGGTGTACGCGGGGGACGCCTACCGCATCTCGATGCGCGCGGCCGTCCCCCAGCTCTTCGAGGCCGCCAGGACTCACGCCTCGCTCCTCGAAGGAGTACGCGACATCCAGACACGCGCCGCTGCCGGGCAGCAGGCCGGCGGACCGGTCTTCATGGGCATCGACGGCGGCATCGGCACCCTGCCGGGCGCGGTCGCCGACGCCGTGCGCGCCCAGGGCGGCGACATCCGCACCGAGACACCGGTCCTCGGCCTGATCCGCGGCGCGACCGGCTGGCAGATCCGCACCGACCGCGAGACGCTCACCGCCGATGGCGTCGTGCTCGCCGCCCCCGCCTGGTCCGCGTCCGCGCTGCTCGCCGCCGAGTCCCCGGTCGCGGCGACCGAGCTGGGACAGGTCGAGTACGCCTCCATGGCGCTGGTCACCATGGCCTTCCGGCGCTCCGACGTGGCCGGGATGCCTGCCGGCAGCGGGTTCCTCGTCCCGCCCGTGGACGGCCGCACGATCAAGGCGTCCACCTTCTCCTCCCACAAGTGGGGCTGGGTCGCGCGCGGCGCCGGGGACCTGTTCGTGCTGCGCACCTCCGTCGGCCGCTACGGCGAGGAGGAGGCCCTCGAACGGGAGGACGCCGAGCTCGTCGACGTCTCCCTGACCGACCTCGCCGCCGCGGTCGGGCTCACGGCCCGTCCGGTCGCCACCGAGGTCACCCGGTGGACCGGCGGCCTGCCGCAGTATCCGGTGGGCCACCTCACCCGCGTCGCCCGCATCCGCGACGAGATCGCCGAGCTGCCGGGCCTCCGGGTGTGCGGCGCCGTGTACGACGGGGTCGGCATCCCCGCCTGCATCGCGAGCGGACAGCGCGCGGCCGACGAGATTCTCGCCACGCCGACCCTGGCGCGGGGCACTGATCGGGACGCGGGACAATAGCCGTATGAGTGCGCCAGAAAAGATCCCGAACGCAGGCAAGAAGGCCAAGGACCTCAACGAGGTCATCCGGTACACGCTGTGGTCCGTCTTCAAGCTTCGAGACGTGCTAACCGATGACAGCACGGCGCGCTCCGGCTACGCCGACGAGGTCCAGGAGCTGTTCGACCAGCTCGCTGCCAAGGACGTCACCGTGCGCGGCACGTACGACGTCTCCGGGCTGCGCGCCGACGCCGACGTGATGATCTGGTGGCACGCCGAGACCGCCGACGAGCTCCAGGACGCGTACAACCGCTTCCGGCGCACCCGCCTCGGCCGCGCACTCGAACCGGTGTGGTCGAACATGGCGCTGCACCGCCCCGCCGAGTTCAACAAGTCGCACATTCCGGCCTTCCTTGCCGACGAGACGCCGCGCAACTACGTCTCGGTGTACCCGTTCGTGCGCTCCTACGACTGGTACCTGCTGCCCGACGAGGACCGCCGCCGGATGCTGGCGGACCACGGCAAGATGGCCCGCGGCTACCCGGACGTCCGGGCCAACACGGTCGCCTCGTTCTCGCTCGGCGACTACGAGTGGCTGCTGGCCTTCGAGGCGGACGAGCTGTACCGCATCGTCGACCTGATGCGTCACCTGCGCGCCTCCGAGGCCCGCATGCACGTCCGCGAGGAAGTGCCCTTCTACACCGGCCGCCGCAAGAGCGTGGCCGACCTCGTGGCGGGACTCGCGTAAGGTCCCGTCCGCGAACGACTTGACGGCTGAGTGTCCGCCCGTTCCAGGCGGACACTCAGCCGTCCATGTGACCCGGAAGATCAGACGGCGTGCGGCAGCTTCCGCTGCTCCGCCCGCCCGTCCAGCGACACCGGGTCGGGCTCCGGGTGCGGCGCGCATGATGCGCGCCGCACCGGTGTCTCACCCCGCAGCAGATAGTCCTCCAGGTAGGTGTTGACGCAGCTGTTGCTGCCGGCGCCGATGCCGTGCGTGCCCGCGTCCTCCTCCGTGATCAGCACGGAGCCGGCCAGCCGCCGCTGCAGCTCGAGCGCCCCCTCGTAGGGGGTGGCGGCGTCCCGTTCCGCGGCCAGGATCAATGTGTCGGGCAGCTCCCCGGGCTCCGTGCGGACGTCCAGCGGCTGCTGCCGGGGCGCCGGCCAGAAGGCGCAGGGCAGGTTCATCCAGGCGTTGTCCCACGTCTCGAACGGCGCGCGCTGCGCCAGCAGCGTGTTGTCGAGGTCCCAGACGTAGAAGTCCTCCGGCCAGGGGGCGTCGTTGCACTCGACCGCCGTGTAGACGGCGTTGCCGTTCTCCGCCTCCTTCGCCCCGTCGGGGTCGGGGGCGGCCTGGTCGATCAGCGGCTGCGGATCGCCCTCCAGGTACTCCGCCAGGGCCTTCGCGCGCACCGGCCAGTATTCGTCGTAGTAGCCGGCACCGAGGAACGCGGCATGCAGCTGACCGGGGCCGACCTTGCCGCCCGCGGGCTTCTCCGTGAGCCGGGCCCGCACTTGCTCGTAGCTGCGCGCCACCTCCTCGGGCGTCGCCCCCAGGTGGTAGGTGGCGTCGTGCTTGGCCACCCAGGCACGGAAGTCGGCCCACCGGCTCTCGAAGGCCTCGGACTGGTCCAGGTTGTTGCGGTACCAGATCTGCTTGGGTGCGGGGTTGACCGCCGAGTCGAAGACCATGCGGCGCACATGGGACGGGAACATCGCCGCGTACAGCGCACCGAAGTAGGTGCCGTACGAGGCGCCCATGAAGGTGAGCTTCTTCTCGCCGAGCGCGGCCCTCAGCACGTCGAGGTCGCGGGCGTTGTTGAGCGAGGTGTAGTGGCGCAGCGTCGCGCCCGCCTTGTCCGCACAGCCCTTGGCGTACGCCTGGGCCTCGGCGACACGCTCCATCTTGTACGAGGCGGAGGGGTGGGTCGGCGCGAGCGTGGGCGCTTCGAGGAAGTCCCCGGGGTCCTGGCACGACAGCGGGGCGGACCGGCCGACGCCGCGCGGCGCGTAACCGACGATGTCGTACGCCTTGGCGATCCGCTTCCATTCGGCCGTCTTCGCGGCGAGGGGGAAGCGCATGCTGGAGGCGCCGGGGCCGCCGGGGTTGTAGACGAACGCCCCCTGACGCTCCGCCTTCTTGCCGCTCGCCCTGACGCGGCTGACGGTCAGTTCGATCTGCCGGCCCGAAGGGTCGGCGTAGTCGAGCGGCACTTCCACCGTGCCGCACTGCACCGACTTGGGCAGCTTCTCCACGGCGGGGCAGCGGCCGAACGCGACACCGGCCGCCGCGGCACGCTCGGCGGCCACCACGGTGCCGTGCAACTCGGCGTCGGTGACGGCTGCTCCGTCGGCGGGGGCGACGGCGACGGAAGCGAGGACCAAGGAACTGAGGCCTGCCACGGCCCCGTACTTCGCAGATGCTCTCATCGCGTTCCCTTCGTGCGCGGGGCGGCCGGGCGGCGGCCATGGAACGAAAGGGATCTTTGGCAGGGGAGGTTCGCGAAGTAAAGCACCGTCTCGGCGGTTTCCGGATCAATGACCCCGATGCCGGTGCGTCAGGAGCTGCTGCTCGAGCCGCCGCAGCTGGAGCCGCCGCTCGAACCGCCGCAGCTCGACCCGCTCGAACCGCCGCACCCGGAGCCGCCGCTCGAGCTGCCGCACCCGGAGCCCGGCGACGAACCGGCGCACCACACGGGCTCCGGGCCGTACGAGGTGTACGACCACGAGTCCCCGTGCGTCCCCGTCCCCGTTCCCGTCGGCGTCGCGCGGAACCGGGCCGCCGCCCCCAACTGCGCCCGCAGAGCCGGATCCGGCACACCGCGCATGCCGTGCAGAGCCACCAGCTCGGCCGACGACTGCGGCCGGGCGTGCTCGGCCCGGTACGCGCGCAGAGCGCTGTGACCGGCCGGGATGACGCGCCGCCGGGCGCGGCCGGCCTGCATGGCGCCGATCACAGTGCCGGCCACCAGCACGGGGAAGACCAGGAAGACGAACGGCACTCCGGAGTCGTAGGAGGCATCGCCGAAGGACTCGATGAGGGTGAGTACGAACGCGAGCGGCAGCCCGATCGCACAGGCGGCGGCCTGCGCCACGCCCCACGCTGCCGGCCCGGTGCCGCCGGGCGGCACCATCAGCCCGCGAGCGGCAAGCACGTCGCCGATCTCCTGCACGGCCGGACTGCGCATCGTGTTCAGCCGCACAGTGTGCAGAGCCCCGCTCGGCGCGTGCGCGAGCTGGGCGAACACCGCCCGCTCCACCGGGTCGTGGGCGACCGGTCGCAGCAGGGACAGGACACCGGGGCCGCCGACGGCGATCCGCCCGTCCGCATGGAGGGCGGCGAGCGCGGTGTCGACGACCCTGGCCGGGCCGCCCGCCAGGAAAGCCGCCTCGTAGACGTCGTGCGCACGGGCGGAGGTGCCGCGGGGCGACGCGGGCCGGGCGGCGGACACCCGGACGATCAGCAGCACGGAGGAGATACCGACGGCGAGGTGAACCAGCAGAGCCAGGATGCCCACGGCCGCTCACCTCCCCACGAGCGCGGCACGCGCGGCGCGTACGAGGCGGGTCGCCCTGCGGGGCGGCCGGGCGGCGGCCCGCTCCTGCCACCAGAGCGTGAGCCGGCGTCGTGCGTCACCGTCCTCAAGGTGGCCGGCAGCCAGCAGATGCTCGGCGAACCGAAGCGCGTCGCGGCGGTATCCGGCGTGCAGGGGGCGGCCCTTGGCGTAGGCGAGGAACGCGGGCCGGTAGCCCGCGCCGAGAATCTCCGGCAGCTCGGGCGCCACCTTGCCCACGATGTCGGCCCGCTTCGCGGCGAGCGCCCGGCTCTGCACACGCAGCCGGCGTGCGTCGAACCCCTCGGGGGCTGGGGTCCCGGCGACGAGCGCGGACAACACGGCGGCCTGCGCCAGCCCGAGGCGCTCGCGGGCTCCGGAGTCAGCGTGCGCCCGCGCCGCGGATGCCGGCGGGGCCGGACGCGCCCCCTTGCCGGGACTCGGCCCCGCGCCCTCCGCTGCGGCCGCCGGGCCTGAACGTGCCCCCTTGCCGGGGCGCCGTCCAGGGTCCCGCGCCTCAATCGACGGCGGGGCTTGAGGCACCGCCGACAACGTCGTGCGGATCGTCGCCAGTTCGCTCTCCAACTCCGCCGCGGACGGAAAGTCGTCGTCCCTCTCCAGCAGGACCCCGGGCGGGCTCACCCGGGCCCGGAGGTCCGACAGCACGTCCAGGACGGGCTGCGTGACCGGGTGGGCGTGGGTGTCGTGCCAGATCCCGTCCCGCTCCACGCCGCCCGCGACGTGGACGTACGCGATCGCCTCGACCGGGAGCTCGTCCAGCGCCGCCGACGGGGCCTCACCGCGGTTGACGTGGTTGGTGTGGAGGTTGGCCACATCGATCAGCAGCCGCACACCGGTCCGCTCGACGAGCTCTGCGAGGAACTGGCCCTCGGTGAGCTCCTCGTCCGGCCAGGAGATCATCGCCGCGATGTTCTCCAGCGCCAGCGGCACCGGCAGCGAGTCCTGCGCGACGCGCACGTTCTCGCACAGCACGGACAGCGCGTCCCAGGTACGGGGGACCGGCAGCAGATGGCCCGCCTCCAGCGCGGGGGAGGCGGTCAACTCCCCTCCCGCCCGTACGAACGCGATGTGTTCCGTGACGAGCGGGGCGCCCAGCGCCTCCGCCCGCTCGGCGAGGTCCGCCAGGCGCTGCTGCGACGGGCGGTCCGCGCCGCCGAGGCCGAGCGAGACGCCGTGCGGGACGACGCGGATGCCGCGCGAGCGCAGCCGGAGCAGCGCGGGAGGCAGATGGCCGGGGCAGATGTTCTCCGCGACGACCTCGACCCAGTCGAGCCCCGGCAGCCGCTCCACCGTGTCCGCGATCTCCGGCCGCCAGCCGATTCCGATGCCCAGTTCCATGGTCCCCCTCCTCCACGCCCCGCTGTCTGACGGTGCAGGGGTCATGGCCCCGGAACGGCGCGGTGAATCCGAAAGGGGGGACGTTCAGAGGTTGATTTGAGGTTCCGCCCCGACCGGCCCGTGCAGGAGACCGCACCCCTACGACCCTGCGCGCGTCGGGCCGCGCCCGAAACTCCTCCGACGGCCTGGCGGCCGTGGGGGTGGCCCGCAGCGGGGCTCGAGTGTGCTGCCGCCGTGTTCCCCCGGAGCCGGCGCCCGTGTTCCGTGGATGGGTTCGGGGTTCCGCCCCGAACTCACGCGCCCGCGCCCGAGGCTTCTCCTGCGGCCTGGCGCCCGCCCTCGGTAGGGGGTTCGGGGTCAACGCCCCCGAACCCCCGCGCCGTGCCTCGCCGTCGCGGCCGACTTCGTCAGCCCGTCCGGCGTGGCCGGACACCGCGTCGAGCGCGGGGTCCGCGGTCCGGGGCTCGCCCCGGTTATGTCCATTGGGCCCCCACCGCAGTCAAGCCGCAGGGGCGGAGCGCCGCCGTCAGCCCGCCGGGACCGGGTCCTGCGGGGCCGGGCGGTCGGTGTTGACCGCGGTGGGAGCGCCCGGCTGCGGCGTGGGCCGCGACGTGAACGACTGGCCCCCGGTCGGCGTGACCGCCGGCGGCGACGGCGGAAGGTTGCCGTCCGGCGGCGGCGGGCCGCTCGGGCTGGCCGTCGCCCCGGCCGCGGCGTCGTTGGCGATCGCGTCGAAGTCGACCCGGCCGGTCTGTTCGAGCATGGTGATGTGGTCGAGCACCGTTTGGTTGGCGTCCGTGGCGAGCTGCCGGATCAGGGTGTTGCGGGTGGTGTGCCTGACCTCCGCTATCAACGCGAAGACCTTGCCGTGTGCCGTCCGCAGCAGCTGGGCGAACTTGCGCTCGTACTCCTCGCCCTGCGCCGCAGAGAGCTCCCGCAGCCAGCCCTGCTGCTGCTCGGTCGGCTGGTTGGGCAGCTCGACGCCGAGCTGTGCCGCGACGCTGCGCGCCCGCTCGTCCAGGTCGGTGTGGCCGACGACGAGGTGGTCGCCCGTCGCCTTGATGGCTTCTGTGGGCGCGCGTTCTATCGCCTGCTGCCCGGCCGGGAGCTCCCACAGCCCGGCCAGGCGCACTTTGACGAGGAAGTCGCGGTCGGTGGCCGAGAGCGGCCCCCACTGGGTGGCCACGCTCGAGGCGTTGAGATTGTCCTGACCGGTGCCGGAACGGTCGGCGTAGGACCACACGGGGAAGGCGAGCGCGCCGACCGTGACGACCAGAGCCGCGATGATGAGTGCTGTTCCGTTGATGCGCCGCAACAATGTGCCTCCAGAGCCGATGCGTTACACGGCAACCAACCAACCGACCGGCAGACTGGCCGGTCGGCCCGCCGGCCGACCGCCAGTCGAACTTAGCCGGTCAAACTACTCGGCGGTACCGAGGAGTACGCACCCGGGGCCCGGGATGTTCAACGCCCGGCTCGTCCGCGCAACGACGGGTGGTCGGCGACCACCGTGCACGAGCCCGGAGCGATTTCCGTGAACCCCGCGTCGCGTACGACCGGCAGTCCGCGCGCCGTGAGTGCGCGCCAGTCTGCCGGGGCCGCCGTCCGCACGGACAGTGCGAAGCCGGTTTCCCGCCATGCCTTGCGGTCCGCCTCCGACAGGTCGAGCCAGGCGAGTTGGGCGCCGTGTCCGGCCTGGGCCATGGCCTTGCCCGCGGACATCTCCAGTTCGGGACTGAGCCACAGGACGGGGCGTGCCGGGTCCGGGGCCGCAGGCGGCTCCGGGTCGTCGAGTTCGGTGCCGGACACCTGGAGCTTCGCCAGCTCCTTGGGCCAGCTGTCGAGTGGTACGGGCGGAAACACCCGTACCTGGGCGGCCCCTCCGGCCCGCGCCTCGTCCGTCTCCGCGTCCGCCCCTCCGCCCGTCACCGTGATACCCGGCAGCGTGCAGGCCTTGCGCCACTCCGCGCCGCGCGCCCGCCGCACGACCTTGCGGATGCGGGCGTCCTGCCAGTCCCGCATCGCCCGCGCCCACTCGCCCTCGCCGGTGGAGCGCTCGTCCGCGAGGATCTCGAGCACCGCGCGAGCTGCGGTCTCCAGCGCGTCCGTACGGGACGGCGGGGCCGCCTTCTCGATGCGCACCACCAGCGGCAGGACGAACTGCGGTGCGGCATCGCGGGACGACGTCTCGTGCCTGAAGGGGCTGTCGGGAAGGATTTCACGGGTGTCTTCGCTGCTCACACCGCAAGTCTGCCAGCCGCCGGACAGTGGGTTGTTGGCGGAACGGCTGCCTCCGGGCGACGATGCCTCCCATGAAGAGTGATCTTTTCTCCACGGAGAACATGGCACAGCAGGCCACGGTGCCCGGAATGACCCTGCAGAACGCCAAGTCGATCAAGTACGCGGTCAACGGCGAGATGCACGCCAGGCAGGGCTCGATGATCGCCTTCCGCGGCAATCTCCAGTTCGAGCGCAAGGGCCAGGGGATCGGCGGCATGCTCAAGCGCGCCGTCACGGGTGAGGGGCTCGCGCTGATGGCGGTGCGCGGCCAGGGCGAGGCGTGGTTCGCGCACGAGGCCGCCAACTGCTTCATCGTCGACATGGAGCAGGGCGACGCGCTGACGATAAACGGGCGCAACGTGCTCTGCTTCGACGCGACGCTGTCGTACGAGATCAAGACGGTCAAGGGCGCGGGCATGACCGGCGGCGGGCTGTTCAACAGCGTCTTCACCGGTTACGGCAAGCTCGGTGTGATCTGCGAGGGCAACCCGATCGTCATCCCGGTCTCGCACCAGCAGCCGGTCTTCGTCGACACGGACGCGGTCGTCGGCTGGAGCGCCCAACTCCACACCTCGCTGCACCGATCGCAGTCCGTCGGCTCGATGATCCGCGGCGGTTCGGGCGAGGCGGTGCAGCTCAAGCTGGAGGGCGAGGGCTTCGTGATCGTACGGCCCAGCGAACTCACCCCGCAGAAAGCGTCGCAGAGCTGAAACTGAGGCAAGTGGGCCGTCGCTACGGCCTCGGCGGGCCATGGGCGCTGCGCGAGGTCGACCTCGAGCTGCGCCCGGGGACGCTCGTCCGGGTGCACGGCACGAACGGCAGTGGCAAGTCGACGCTGCTGAGGCTGCTCGCCGGCATCGACACTCCGACCGAGGGCGCCATCAGCGGCCGGCCGCCTACCGCGTACGTTCCCGAACGCTTCCCCGCCGCGCTGCCGTTCACCGCGGCCGGCTATCTGACGCGCCTCGGGCGCATCCACGGTCTCGGCCGGCGGGAGGCGGCCGACGGAGCGGGCGAATGGCTCGAACGCTTCGGTGCCGCACGTCATGCCACTACGGTGCTCGGCGAACTGTCCAAGGGCACCAGCCAGAAGGTGGCCGTGGCCCAGGCACTGCTCGCCCGGCCGGACCTGCTGGTGCTCGACGAGGCCTGGACGGGCCTCGACGCGGCGGCGCGCGAGCAGCTCGACCTCGCCGTCGCGGAACGGGTCGCGGCAGGCGCCGCCGTCGTCTACGTCGATCACGACCCGCGCCGGCTCGCGGAGGCGGTCGACGCGGAGTTCCGCGTGGGGGACGGGCGGCTGGTGCACCTGTCCGACGCGTCGCCTTCCGGTGCGAGGAAGCCCGGCCCACGCGTACGGATCGTGGCTGTGGGCCCGCCGGGTGCGCCGGTGCCCGAGGGACTGCCCGGCGCCCCCGACCACGCGCCGGCGCACGCCGGCGGCTCGGTCCTGACCGTCTCGCCCGCGTACTCCGACCTGCTGCTGGCCGCACTCCTCACGGCTCGGCCGCCGTGGCACATCAGGCAGCTCGGCGACGACGACGCCCCGCGGACGACGCACACCGGGTCGGCCGCCCCCGCGCCGCCCGACCCTGCGGCACCGGATCCCGGGGTTCCGGACGCCGACACGCTTTCCCCGCAGGCGTCTGACGCGAGGGCACGCACGACATGACCGCACTCTTCGGCTACCACACCGCGCTTCTCCTGCGCTCCCAGCGCTGGCTGCCGCCCTTCCTTCTCTACGGCGCCGTGCTCGCCATCGGCGTCCAGGGCGGCGGGCCGGTCCTGGACTCCCTCGGTTACGCGGCCGCCCCGCTGCTGCCGGTCACCGCATGGCTCGTCCGGGTCTGTGTCACCCAGGAGCCGTCGGCCGCGCGCAGCATCACGGCCGCGGCCGCCGGTCCTCGTCGCGCCCACCTGGCCTCGCTGCTGGCAGCCGTCGTCTGCGCCGCCGTGCCGGGCGCGTCGGCCCTCGCCGTCGTGGCGCTGATCAGCGACCCGTCGAGCGCCGACCACAAGGTGGCGGTCCCGCGTCTGTCCGCTGCGGTCGGAGGGCTTCTCGCCGGCGCGGTCTGCGTGCTGGTCGGGGCGGCGGTCGGGGCGCTGTGCAGCCGGCCGCTGCTGCACGCCCGCGGATGGTCGCTGGCGGCGACCGCACTGGCAGCTCTGCTGGCGCTGGTGACCAGCGGATCTCCCGCCGGATACGCGGTCACCGCCCTGGTCACCGGCTCGCAGACCGGGACGGTACGGATGCCTGTGCTGCCCCTCGTCGGCGCGGTGCTGATCGCCGCGGCGGCCTTCGCGATCGCCGCTGTGATGGCCTCCCTGCGGGGCGCCGACGGCGGCAGAGCCGCGGGTTAGAGTCGTATGTATGGACCAGCAGGAGCCGTACTGCGGGATCCCGGAGCGGGTGGCCGACGAGCAGGCCGAGGCTGCCGCCGACGGTCCCTTCGCCGAGTGCGTGCTGTGCCGCCGGCCGACGGAGTACCTGGAATCGGTCAAGGGGGCGACGCTGTGTCCGGTCTGCGAATGGCGGGAGGCCGAGCGGACGGCGTGCTCCGGCTGACCGGCCGGACGGCCGACCCGCCCGAGGTACCTTCGGGCGAATGACGCGCCGCGCGCGTGGCGTGCGGCGCGTGCGGTGGTACGCGGTTGGGCATGCCCTCCAGGTCGTCGGAACCGCCAGAGCGCCCACCGCACGTCACCGCTGGCGCGGCGCGCGTTCCCGACGCCCTGAGGACCGCCGCCGCGTACGCGTGGCGGGTCATCGTGGTGGCCGTCGCCGTCTACAGCGTCTTCGCCGTCCTCGGGCGCTTCCACGAGATCGCCGTGGCCGTCTTCCTCGGCCTGGTGCTCACCGCCGTGCTGCGGCCGGTGGCCGACCTGATGGGTCGGTTCCTGCCGCGTCCGCTCGCCGTCGCCGTCGCACTGCTCGGCGTCATCGCGATTGTCCTCGGTGTGTTCGCGCTGGTCGGCGCGGCGGTCGCGGGGGAGCGCACCACGCTGGTGCGCGAGTTCGGTTCCGGCATCGAGAGGATCGAGAACTGGCTGGAGCAGCCGCCGTTCCGCGTCGACCCCGAAGCCCTCACCGACGTCCAGTCCCGTATCGGCCAGTTGCTGTCCAGCCACCGGTCCGCCGTGGTCAGTGAGGCGCTGAGCGGCGCCGGACGGCTGGTCGAAGTGCTGACCGTGTTCGCCCTCGCACTGTTCTGCTCGGTCTTCTTCGTCCACTCCGGCGACCGGCAGTGGGGGTGGTTCTGCAACCAGCTGCCGCTCGGCACCCGCGAGCGTGCGACGGTCGCGGGCCGGGCCGCCTGGCGGACCTTCACCGGCTACACGCACGGCATCCTGCTGGTGGCAGCCACCAACGCCGTCCTGGTCGGGATCGCCCTCTTCGCTCTCGGCGTGCCGCTCGCGCTGCCGCTGGCCCTGCTGGAGTTCTTCGCCGCGTTCATCCCCCTCGTCGGCTCACCCATCGCCCTCGCGGTGGCCGCGGTGGTGGCGCTCGCAGCCAAGGGGCCGGTCATCGCGGCCGTGGTCGTCGCCCTGATCGTGGTCATCGGGCAGATCGAGGGGCATCTGCTCCATCCGATCGTGATGAGCTGGGCCGTCCGGCTGCATCCCGTGGTGGTCGCGCTGTCGGTCGTCGGTGGAGCCGTCGCGGCAGGTGTGGTGGGCGCGGTCGCCGCCGTGCCGCTGGTGGCCGTGGTCTGGTCGGTCCGTCAGGCCCTGAGAAAGGCACGCCTGTCCGGCTCGACGAGCCCGTCCGGTCGGGAGCGCCCCTCTGGTCCGGAGAGCCCGTCCACCCCGTAGGGCCCATCAGGACCCGGCAACCCTTCCGGCGGACACGCTGACCGGCTGTCAGGGTGCGGCCGCTTGCCGCTCCTCGCCGACCAGCGACTGGGCCAGGGGCATCCGCGCCAGGGCGACCACCCCCGCCGCCACCAGGGCCACGCCGACCGCCTGGGGGATCAGCCACCAACCGGTGCGGACGTGCTCCTCGTAGAGCACGAGGCCGAGGGTCGTGCTCACCGCCGCGTCGCCGAGGGTGAGCGCCGGCTGGGAGGCGACCAGCGGACCGGCCTGCATCGCGTTCTGCAGCAGGAACAGCGCGCACGCCCCGAATGCCGCGAAGGCGTAGGTCTGCCACGCCGTCAGGAAGGCCGTGATGCCACCGTCGTCCAGGATGTGCATCGCGGCCTTCATCAGTGCCGCGGTCACCGCGTAGCTGATGGCGGTGGCCGTGCCGAGGAGGGCCGCGCGTGCGCGACCCTCCGGGCGCCGCAGCGCCGCGGTGGTGAGCGCGAGGACCACGGCGGCGCAGACGACGAGCGCCATGATCCAGCGGTCCAGCGGTACGTAGGTGCGGTTGCCCGAGGGCGAGGCGGCGGCGAGGGCGATGCCCAGGCCCACGACCACGCCGGACACGGCGACCCAGCCGATGCGCGGCATGTGCCGGTGCAGCAACAGCGACGCGAGGACCAGGGCGAGCGGCAGTTCGAGGACAAAAAGCGGCTGAACGATGGTCAGCGGCCCGGTCGCCAGCGCCACCGCCTGGCAGACACCGGCGGCGACGACGGACAGGATGCCGGCCAGCCACACGGGCTGCCGCAGCAGGTCGAGCATCAGCGAGGCCCGAAGGCCGTCGGAGCGTGGTACGCCGAGGGCCGCCTTGCGCTGCAGCACGGTGGCGAACGCGTTGCTCAGTGCGGCCAGCACGGCGAAGACGACCGGCAGCAGGATGTGCACCGTGGTCCGCCTCCCGCGGTCGGGGTCGCCGCGGAGTGCCGTCGGCGTCGCGGACGTGACCGGACGTGTCCAGCGGCCCCTGGGCCGGGACCGCTTCTGCCATGGTGCCCACGGGGGGCTGTGCCCGCGATCGGAGCCGGGCTGCGCCGCCCTGTCGGCGCGCCGACAATGGGGGCGGGGGTGCGCAACGGCCGGCGGCACGGCCACGTCCTCGTCGAGGGGAGACACGTGCCCCTGCACGACGAGCCGGAGCAGGCCGTCCGGACCGATGCCGCCACCCCGATGGCGGGCACCGGGATGACGGCCCTGAGCCTGGTGAACGCGTGGTGGCTCCATGCGCCCGTCTTCGCGTGGTGCGGTCTCGGCCTCGGCCTCGGCTGGACGTTCTCCAGCGTCGCCACCCAGCAGGTCGTGGCGCCTGCCAGGGCGGGTGAGGCCTCCGGTGTCCTGTTGACCTTCCTCGTCACCCTTGGTGCCATCGCCCTCGCCGCCGCGGCTGCGACGATCACGGCGATGGCACCCGAGCGTCCGCCGGAGGCCGCGTACGACGTGATCCTGCGGGTGGGCGGAGCGGTGATCCTGGCGGCGTCCGTGGTGGTCATCCCGGTACGTCAGTGGCTCGTCGCCCATGACAAGCCGGCCGCCTCGGCATAGGGGTGGCCGGGCAGGATCACGGGCGCGCGGTGTGCGGGCGTGGCGCCCCGTATGAACACCGGCGCCAATCCGCCGGGACCGGGAGCCATCGTGGGGCCACGTCAGGGTCGCTCCGGGGGCGTGGGCGCATATGACAATTCCGGCGCATGGATTGCACTGTGCAATCATGCCCTCGGCTCTTTGGTCCGCATGCTCTGGAGGAACGCCATGACAGTGCCCCCGACGGCCGGTGTGCTCGCCGGCGTACGGGACCTCCTCGCGGCGCCCGACAAGCAGGGCGGCGCCATCTGGCGCCTGACCCCTGTCGCGCGGCAGTTGGACGCCAACCTCATCCGGCTTCCGCCCGGCACCCGGGGCCCGAGCCATGTCGAGCCGGACCTGGACGTGCTGCTGTGCGTGCTCGCAGGCAGCGGCGAGCTGGAGATCGGGGGAGCGCGGCAGGAGCTGGAGCCGGGCAGCGTGGCCTGGCTGCCGCACGGCATGGCGCGCTCGCTGTCCGCCGGGCCCGACGGCCTGATCCATGTCACGGCGCACCGCCGCCGCCCGGGCCTGACCATCGGCAACGCGGCGGCGGTCCGTGAACACGCCGCCGACGGCGAGCCCGCCTGCATGCTCGGCCGTATCTGCCCGGACTGCGACCACCCCGCCGAGGACTCGGCGGCGCGATTCTGCAGCCGGTGCGGCAGCCGTCTGCCCTCCTGAATCCTTGTCCGGGCCGCTTCTTGACGGCCGGTCAGTTCACGATTTCACAGTCGCGATGAGTACAACTCCCGCCTCATCCGTATCAACGGTCGGACGCGTCCCCCGGTTTGTCGCCGACAACCGGATTCCGTATCCCCGCAGGAGGCGGCGAGTTGAGTCACAGGCGAATACCCAAGCGAAAGGCCGTGCTTGCAGGAGCCGGGGCGGTGGGCATCGCCGCGGCCGCGGTGCTGCTGCCCCACGCCAACGCATCGCAGTCCGGCTCCGGTTCCGAGCCGGAAGCGGCTCCCAGAACGATGAGCGCCGCGGCGGCGCAGGACCTCGTGTCGCAGTTGGGACCCGAGCTGGGTGACGCATACGCGGGTGCGTACTACGACGCACAGAAGCAGCAGGTCGTCGTCAACGTGGTCGGCGACAGCAACGACGTGGTCGCCCAGGTCAACGAGGCCGGCGCCGTGGCACGGCCCGTCGAGAACAGCATGGGCGAACTGAAGTCCGCGACGAGCACACTGGCCGACAAGGCCACCATCCCCGGCACGGCGTGGGCCGTCGATCCGAGGACGAACCGGATTCTCGTCACGGCGGACCGCACGGTCGCCGGCGACAGCTGGAACCGACTGGAGTCCACCGTTCGGTCGCTCGGCTCCGGAATGGCCCGGATCCAGAAGTCCGCGGGCGAGTTCAAGCCGTTCCTCGAGGGCGGCGACGCCATCTTCGGCGGCGGGTCACGCTGTTCGCTCGGCTTCAACGTGACCACCGACGGCGGACAGCCCGGCTTCCTCACCGCCGGACACTGCGCGGTGGCGGCCGACCAGTGGTCCGAAGATCCGAACGGCGCCCCGATCGGTACGGTTCAGGCCGCGACGTTCCCCGGCGACGGCGACTTCGCCCTCGTCACGTACGACGACCCGGCGACGCAGGCCCCGAGCAGCGTCGACCTCGGCAACGGCCAGACGCTGGACATCGTGCGCGCGGACGACGCCGCTGTCGGGCAGGAAGTCGTCCGGATGGGCAGCACCACCGGACTGAACGACGGCCAGGTCACCGGGTTGAACGCGACCGTGAACTACCCGGAGGGCACGGTCACCGGCCTCATCCAGACGAACGTCTGCGCCGAGCCGGGCGACAGCGGTGGTGCCCTGTTCACCCGTGACGGCAGCGCGATCGGGCTGACCTCGGGAGGCAGCGGGGACTGCACCTCGGGCGGTGAGACGTTCTTCCAGCCGGTGACGACGGCGCTGGCCGCGGTCGGTGCGCAGATCGGCGCGGGCGGCGGCGCGGGCGACCAGGGCCAGGACGGTCAGAACCAGGACGGTCAGGCAGGCCAGGACCAGGGCGGACAGGACCAGGGCGGTCAAGCGGGCCAGGAGCAGGGCGGTCAGGCCGGTCAGGACCAGGGCGGTCAAGCGGGCCAGGAGCAGGACGGCCAGGACGGTCAGGACCAGGGCGGTCAAGCGGGCCAGGAGCAGGACGGCCAGGACGGTCAGGCGGGCCAGGACGACGGTCGGCAGCAGGGAGGCTTCGACGACAACTGACCCCTGACCCGCACCGATCCGGGGGGTGGGCGCACCGCGCCCGCCCCCCGGACCGTGCTCAGAGTGTGTCGCTCAGCGAGTCCGCCGGCCGCCGCCGCGCCGCCCGCGTCGCCGGCAGCGAGGCCGCAGCCACCGCTCCCAGCACGGCACCGACGACCACGACCACCAGCACCGGCCACGGCGGCAGATGCGCGATACCCGCCCCCATACCGCTCGAGCTGCCCTGGACGTCCACCAGCCAACTGCCCGAGACCGCCCCGAGGGCGGTCCCCACGACGGCCGACACCAGCGCCGTCAGTGCGGCCCCGGTCACGATGATCGCGCCGATTTGCCGGGGCGTCAGCCCGATCGCCTTCAGGGCGAGCAGGTCCCGGCCCCGGTCGCGTACCCCGGTGCTGATCAGCGTCAGCAGCTCGGTCAGCCCGATCAGGGCGAGGACGGCGATGAGGGCCGCGATCACCCCCCGTGCGGGCTCCAGCCGGTCCGCCGGATTCGGTGTCTCCCGGATCTCCAGCGTTCCGCCCGCCGCCCCGGCGAGCGCGGCGCTCACCGCCCGCGGGTCCGAGCCGTCCGCCAACACCAGCGCGTGGAAGTCGGGACGCAGCCCCGGGTCGCGTTCCCGCAGGGCGTCGATGGTGGTGGAGATGATCCGGCCGCCGGACTCGGGCTCGATGCTGCGCCCCACGATGTGCAGGATCTGGGGCCGGCCCTCGACCGTCATCCGGACCCAGTCGCCGACCCGTACACCGAGAAGGTCGAGCAACCCCTGACCGGCGACGGCCTCGTCCGGGCCGCGGGCCGCCCGGCCCTCGACGACCGCCGATGGGAAGGGGTCGCGGGCGGTGCCGAGTCCGCGCAGGGTGATCGTGCCGGTCTGTCCGGGGACGAGCGCCGCCATCTCGGCGCCCGGATGGACCGCGATGACGTCCGGGACCTGCGCGAGCGTGCGCCGCAGCTCGTTCTCCGCCGGCCCGCCGGGCTGCTGCGCCCGTACGGTCAGTGCCGCCGGAAGTCCCATCTGCGCGGGTCGGCCGCGAAACTGGTCGAGGGTCGACCAGGCCACGAGGGCGACGGTGATCAGTACCAGCGGGAGCGCCGGCCGCGCCACCGCGACGAACGTCCGGCCCCTGCGCGGGAAGGCGGACCGCCACCCCAGCACCAGCGCCGGAGGCACCCGCATCCCGAGCGCCCGGCGGCCGAGCGCGGTCATCGGCGCGGCCGAACGCTGTGCGGCCCGGGCCACGGGCACCGGAGGTACACGGCCGGCGCGCCAGGCGGCGAGCCCAGTGGCCCCGGCGATCAGCAGCACCGCACCGCACGGCACGCCGATCATCAGGGCCGCGTAACCGGGCAGGTCCTGCCACAGCGCTGCCGCGTCGCCGATCCGGCCCGGTATCCGCGCACCGAGGGCGGCGATCGCCGCCGTGCCGAGCGCGACTCCGAGCAGGGCGAAGGCCAGATGCTGCACGAGGAAGCCGCGCACCACCTGGCCCGGTGTGAACCCGACGGCCTTGAGCACGGCGATGTCCCGCAGCTGCCCGCGTACCCGGGCGCTGATCGCCCCGGACGCGGCGAGCGCGGCCGCCAGCAGCGCGCCGAGACCGAAGACGGCGAACAGCTGGCCGAGCAGCCGGTCGTCGCCGCCGGCCTCGGCCCGTGCCTGCTGCCACTTGGTGACCTCGGCGACGCGGTCGGCGCCCAGGACGGTCACGGCCCGCTGGACCATGAAGTCGGTGTCGTCGGGATCGTCCAGTCGCAGCCCGACGCTCTGCCCGGTGCCGCCGGGGGCGATCGTGTCGAAGGTGTCCGACCGCACCCAGCCGACGCCGGGCCCGCCGCCGGGTTGGTAGCGGGGCTCGGCCGCCTCCGCGACGCCGGTGACCCGCAATGGGTGCGCGGCGCCGTCGGGCCCCGTGACCCGCACGGTGTCGCCGGGCTCCGCCCACAGCGCCCGTGCGACCGAGCTCTCCAGGACGACGGTGTCGGCCGTGTCGCCGCCGTCCGGCGGGACGAGCCAGCTCCCGGAGGTGACAAGCGGCCGGCCGACGTCCGGCGGCCGTACGTCCGCGGCCCGCAGCGCCACACCCGCCCGCGCGCCCCGCGACTCGACGGTGGTGCCGGCGGTCCGGTACGGGCCGGAGAGGGCGGTGACCCCGTCGAGCCGGGTCAGGGCCGCGGGGTCGGCCCCTGCCTTGGTCTGCAGCCAGATGTGCGCGCCCTGGGACTGGTTGAAGATCCGCTGCCACGGGTTCGCGGCATAGCTGAACAACGCGCCGGCCAGCAGCAGGGAGGCGATGATGCCGGCACTGGCCAGAACGACGAACAGGGCTTCGCCGCGGTGTGCGCGGAAATCGGCGTGCGCCCAGCGCAGAGTGGCCCGCACGGTCAGTCCTTCAGTTCGAGTACGCCGGACACTCCGCCACCGGGGCCCCGGCGGCCGCCGCCGAGCTCCGCGTCGTCCGCGATGCGCCCGTCGAAGAAGCTGATGACACGGTCGGCTGCGCTGGCCATCCGGGCGTCATGGGTGACCATCAGGATCGTCTGCCCCCGCTGGTGGAAGCGGGAGAGCAGCCGCAGCACCTCCCGCGTGCCCTTGCTGTCGAGGCTGCCGGCCGGTTCGTCGGCGAGGAGCAGCGCGGGGTGGTTGACGAGGGCCCTGGCGAGGGCGACCCGCTGCTGCTCGCCTCCGGAGAGTTCGCCGGGCATGGACTTCTCGCGGCCTTCGAGGCCCAGCTCGGCGAGGAGTTCGGCGCGGGACTCGCGGGCGGCCCTCGGGGAGGCCCCGGCGAGCAGGGCGGGCAGTTCGACGTTGTCGGCGACGGTGAGGTTTGAGACCAGGTTGAAGAACTGGAAGACGACACCGATGCTGCGCCGTCGCAGCACCGCCCAGCGGGCCTCGCGGTATTCGTCGACGCGCTGCCCGTCGAGCCACAGCTTTCCGCTGTCGGGTCGCTGGAGCCCGCCGATCAGATGCAGCAGCGTGGACTTCCCGGCGCCGGACGGCCCGGTGACCGCGACGAACTCGCCGGGGCGCACGGTCAGGTCCACGCCCCGCACGGCGTGCACCGGCGCGCCCTCGCCGTGGTGCGTCTTGGTCAGTTGCGCGGCTCGCACGATCGGTGCGGCGGCACGCTCGCCGTCAGACGCTGTGGCGTCGCTCATTCCAGCTCCTCCTGACAGCGTTCCAGCCAGTCCAGGTCTGCCTGCAGATGCAGCATGGCGCCCTCGATCAGCAGCTGGGAGACCCTGTTGTCCCGGTCCTCCGCGGCGGCCAGCTTCGACAGGTCCCGCATGGTGTTGAGGTACTGCCGCCGCTGTTTGTTGATCAGGGCGATGGGGTCGGCGAGTCCCGATTCCGGTGCGAGGGCGACCTTCATGAAGAACTCGTCGCGCACCCGCGGTTCGTCCGTGGTCTCCTCGAACCAGACCTGGACCGCCTCACGCCCGGCGTCGGTCAGCCGGTACGTGCGCTTGTTGGGCCGGCCCGACTGCTCGACGTCCTCGCCGTCGATCAGACCGCTCTTCTCGAGTCGGCCGAGAGTGACGTAGATCTGGCCGACGTTCGGCTGAGGGTACGCGGCGCCCAGGAGCTTCTCAAGGTCCTGCTTCAGCTCGTAACCATGCGCGGGGCCACGGGTGAGGAGTGCCAGGAGCGGCAGCCGCACGCGCTCCCCCTCTCTCCCGCTGCGGTAGTTTCCTGTTGGCCGGGCATCGGACGTGTGTCGTGCGGCACTCGCCTCGTCTGCCTGGACGTCTAGTATCGCCCATGCCTAACGGGTATATATAGGCCGCACTGGTCGGCAGCGCAGCCGGATCGTGCACTGGGAGGAACCTATGCGGTGGATGCGTGCCGCGGGTAGGGGACTCCTGGTCGTGGCGGTGCTGCTGGCGGGTTATGCCGGTTTCGCCACCCACGGCCCGGGAGCGGATCCCGCGGGCCGTGGCCCCATGACGCTGGTGACGGCGGGCGATCTGACCGACTATCTCTCGCCGCTGCTCGACGACTGGAACAGCGCTCATCCCGACGAGCGGGTCACCCTGGTCGAGCTTCCGGACTCGGCGGACGAGACCCGGGCGCAGATGATCAGCGAACTGCGTTCCGGCAGCGATCGTTTTGACGTGCTGAACATCGACGTCGCCTGGACGTCCGAGTTCGCCGCGGCGGGCTGGATCTCCCCGTTGAAGCGTGACCGCTTCCCGCTCGACGCCTTCCTGCGGCCGGTCGTGGACACCGCCACTTTCGACGGACGGCTGTACGCGGTCCCGTACGTCACCAACGCCGGACTGCTCTATTACCGCAAGGACATCCTCGACCGCGAGGGCGAGAAGCCGCCGCGCACCTGGGCCGAGCTGGCCCGGCAGGCGCGGACGCTCGGCCCGGAATACGGCCTGGACGGTTACGCGGGACAGTTCCTGCCGTACGAAGGGCTCACCGTCAACGCCACGGAGGCGGTCCATTCGGCCGGCGGCTCGATCCTCCGGGACGACGGCGACCGGGTCACCATCGACTCCGAGGCCGCCCGCGCCGGTCTGACGTTCCTCGCCGACGGAGTGCGGGACGGCTGGATCGCCCGCGCGGCGCTCCGCTACAAGGAGGAGGAGTCCCGGCAGGCGTTCCAGGACGGCCGGCTGCTCTTCCTCCGCAACTGGCCCTATGTGTACGCGGATGCCGGCGCCAAGGGCTCGAAGGTGGCGGGCAGGTTCGGCGCGGTGCCGCTGCCGGGTCCCGACGGGCCGGGCACGAGCGTGCTGGGCGGATCCAACCTCGCTGTCAGCAGCCATTCCCGGCATCCCGCCTCTGCCGCCGACCTGATCGCCTACCTCACCAGTGAACGGGTCCAGCGGCAGGTGCTCACCAAGGGCTCGCTGCCGCCGGTGCGGGCCGCGCTGTACGAGGATCCGGAGCTGATCAAGGCCCATCCGTATCTGCCCACGCTGCGCCAGAGCGTGCTGTCGGCGGTGCCGCGCCCCAAGAGCCCGCGGTACGACCAGGTGAGCCTGGCCGTACAAGCGGTGGTGCAGGACGTGATGGCGCTGCGGCAGACGCCCGCGGAGGCGGTGGCGCGTCTCGCGCGCGAGCTCGAGGCCATTTCCCGCAGAGGCTGACATTCGCACGCCGCGTCGAGCATCTCCACCCGAGCGCCTACTTTCTCGTTAAGTAGGGGCTCGCGGCTGTGCACCCCTGCATTCTCGGGCAAATCACCCCAGCTTCATGCTGTTTCCGGACGCATCGTTGACACCTTCCAGTCACTGCTACTTAACATGCATGCATAACAGCGCACCCGATCCGGGGCGCCCTCGCATCCAGCAGAAACAGGTCGACGCGAGATGCTCAGCACGCTTCCGGCCGGCACCGGCCGCCCCTCCCGCACCGCCACCACCCCTGACCCCTGGTGGCGTGACGCGGTGATCTACCAGGTCTACGTCCGCAGCTTCCTCGACAGCACCGGGGACGGCATCGGCGACCTGGCCGGCGTACGCGCCGGGCTTCCCTACCTGCGGAAGCTCGGTGTCGACGGCATCTGGCTCAGCCCGTTCTACCCGTCGCCGCAGCACGACCACGGCTACGACGTCGCCGACTACCAGGGCGTCGACCCCGTCTACGGCGACCTCGCCGAATTCGACCGGCTCATGGCCGACGCCCGCCGTCTCGGGCTCAAGCTGCTGCTCGACATCGTCCCCAACCACTGCTCCAGCGAGCACCCGTGGTTCCGTGAGGCACGCGCCGCCGGCCCCGGCGGCGCGGCCCGCTCCCGCTTCCACTTCGCGCCCGGCCGCGGCCCGGACGGTGCCGAGCCGCCCAACAACTGGCGCGCCATGTTCGGCGGCCCCGCGTGGAGCCGGGTCACCGAGCCCGACGGGACGCCCGGTGAGTGGTATCTCCACCTCTTCACCCCCGAGCAGCCCGACCTCAACTGGCGTGACCCGGCTGTCGGTGACGACTTCGAGCAGGTCCTGCGCTTCTGGCTGGACCGGGGCGTCGACGGCTTCCGGATCGATGTCGCCGCGGGTCTCTTCAAGCACCCCGAGCTGCCCGACTCCGACGACCCGGCCGCCGACGAGCGCTCCCGCGACTCCGTCAACCCGCTTGCCTGGAACCAGCCCGAGGTCCACGACGTGTGGCGCCGCTGGCGCTCGGTGTGCGACGAGTACGCCGCCGACGACGGGCACGACCGGCTCCTGGTCGGCGAGGTCTCCGTGCCCACCGCCCGTGAACACGCCCTGTACGTCCGCAGCGACGAACTGCACCAGGCCTTCTTCTTCGACCTGCTCAGCGCCCCCTGGGACGCGGACGCCTTCCGGTCGACGATCGACGAGGCGATACGCGACATCGCCGGCACCGGGTCCACCGTCACCTGGGTGCTCAACAACCACGACCAGGTCCGCACGGTCACCCGTTACGCGGGCGAGCCCGGCGTCGAAGCCAGCGGACTCGGCGCCGCCCGCGCCCGCGCCGCGGCCCTGCTCATGCTCGCCCTTCCCGGTGCCGCCTACGTCTACCAGGGCGAGGAGCTCGGCCTCCCCGAGGTGCTCGACCTGCCCGACGACGTGCTCACCGACCCGATCTTCCACCGCACCGGCAGCCGCAAGCGCATCCGCGACGGCTGCCGGGTTCCGCTGCCCTGGTCGGGCCACGCTTCCCCGTTCGGCTTCAGCCAGGGCGCGGCCGGGGCCCGGCCGTGGCTTCCGCAGCCCGAGTGGTTCGCGGACCATGCCACCGACCGGGCCCTGGCCGACACCCGCTCCTTCTGGCACCTGTACCGCGACGGACTGCAACTGAGGCGAAGCCTGCCGCAGTTGGGCGAAGGCACGCTGCGCTGGCTGGACGCGCCCCCGCAGGTCCTCGCGATGACCCGCGGCGACGGCCTCATCTGCGCGGTCAACTTCGGTACGGAGCCGGTGCCCGCCCCCGTGACCGGAACGCCCCTGCTCGCCAGCGGTCCCTGCCCCGACGGTGTGCTCCCCGGAGCGACCGCCGCCTGGTGGACCGGCGACTCGACCCTCCCGTAGCGCCTGCCCGACCCCGACCCCGACCCGTCGGCCGGACCTCCCCCGCCCCTCCCGGAAGGACCCTCACCATGCGACGAATCGCCAGAAGCACCACCCTGCGCACGACGGCCGCGACCTCGGCCGTGCTCGGCCTCGCCCTCGGCGCCACCGCCTGCGGCGGCACCACCGGACCCGCGAGCGGCGGCGAACTCAGCGGCCAGACCGTGACCGTGGCCGGCGTGTGGACCGGCAGCGAGCAGAAGAACTTCAAGAAGGTGCTGGACGCCTTCACCGAGAAGACCGGCGCCAAGACCGTCTTCGTCCCCTCCGGCGACAACGTCTCCACCTTCGTCGGCAGCAAGATCGAGGGCGGCAACGCACCGGACGTCGTGATGGTCCCCCAGGTCGGCGTGCTCCAGCAGTTCGCGAAGGAGGGCTGGCTCGAGCCGCTGTCCGACAAGACCGCGAAGACGGCCACGGCGGGCCTCGCCCCGGTGTGGAAGAACTACGGCACCGTCGACAACACGTACTACGGGCTCTACTTCAAGGCCGCCCACAAGTCGACCGTCTGGTACAGCCCCGAGGCGTTCACCCAGGCCGGCGTCGGCGCACCCAAGACGTACGAAGACCTTCTCAAGACGGGCCGCACCCTCGCCGACTCCGGCCGCCCCGCCTTCTCCGTCGCCGGCGAGGACGGCTGGACCCTCACCGACTGGTTCGAGAACATCTACCTCTCCCAGGCCGGACCCGAGAAGTACGACCAGCTCGCGAAGCACGAGCTCAAGTGGACCGACGAGAGCGTCGTTGCGGCACTGTCCACACTGGGCGAACTGTTCAAGGACGACCAGCTCGTCGCCGGCGGGGCGAAGGCCGCGCTGCGCACCGACTTCCCGGCCTCCGTCGAGCAGGTCTTCGGTCCCGAGCCCAAGGCGGGCATGGTCTACGAAGGCGACTTCGTCGGCGGCATAGCCAAGGACGAGTTCGGCCGCAAGCTCGGCGAGGACGCCGACTTCTTCCCGTTCCCCGCCGTCGGCGGCGGCAAGGCCCCCGTGGTCAGCGGCGGAGACGCGGCGGTGGTCCTCAAGGACGGCAAGAACGCCAAGGCCGGCATGAAGCTGCTCGAGTTCCTCGCCACCCCGGAGGCTGCCGAGATCTGGGCAGGCGCCGGCGGCTTCCTGTCGCCCAACAAGGACGTGAACCTCGACGCGTACGGCGACGACACCACCCGCTCCACGGCCGAATCCCTCGTCGGGGCCGGCAACTCGGTCCGCTTCGACATGTCGGACCAGGCGCCCGCCGCCTTCGGCGGCACCAAGGGCGCCGGTGAGTGGAAGCTGCTCCAGGACTTCCTGCGCGACCCGTCCGACCCCAAGGCCACCGCGGCGAAGCTCGAGGCCGCGGCCGCCAAGGCGTACGGGAACTGAGGCCGACCACCATGGCCGACACCCTCAAGGCACAGGCCCCCGGCGGGGCCCGTGCCCCCAAGGCCGGCGCCGCGCTCGACCCGCGGCGCCGCGCCCAACGCAGAAAGCGCCGCCTCGCGGTCCTCTTCGTCCTGCCGGCCGTGCTGCTGCTCGGCGCCCTCGTCGTCTACCCCGTCCTCTTCTCCGTCGGGCGCAGCCTGTTCGACGCGAGCGGCGAACAGTTCGTCGGCGCCGCCAACTACACGGAGATCTTCCAGGACCCCGCCACCCTCAAGGCCATCCGCAACAGCACCATCTGGGTCGTCGTGGCACCGGTTCTGCTGACCGGTCTCGGGCTGATGCTGGCGGTCCTCACCGAGAAGGTCCGCTGGGCCACCGCGTTCAAGCTGGTGCTGTTCCTGCCCATGGCCGTGTCCTTCCTCGCAGCGGGCATCATCTTCCGGCTCGCCTACGAACAGGATCCGGACCGCGGCGTCCTCAACGCGGTCGTCGTCGGCGTCCATGACACCTTCGAGGACCCGGCCGCCTACCCGACGGCCCGCGCCCGCGAGAACCAGGGCCTGACCGGAAAGGCCGGCGGGCCGTACGCCACACAGGACACCGTGCGCCCCGGCGGCGGATCGGTGGACCTCGGCTTCGTCGGCGTGGCGCCCGACGCGATGCCCGCCGGCGCCAAGCCCGCCAAGGCCGACGCCGCACCCGGCCCGGACGGCATCGGCGGTGTCGCCTACCTCGACTTCGCCCCGGGCGGCGGCGGCACCCAGGGCAAGGTCGACCCGGCGGAGAAGGGCCTGCCCGGTATGACCGTCGAGGCGGTACGCGACGGCAAGGTCGCCGCCACCGTCACGACCGCCGCCGACGGCTCTTACCGCTTCCAGGGTCTGGCCGACGGCGAGTACACCGTCCGTCTGCCCGCGGCCAACTTCGCAGCGCCCTACGAAGGCGTGAACTGGCTCGGCCCCGCCCTGGTCACCCCGGCCATCATCGGCGCCTATCTGTGGGTGTGGACCGGCTTCGCGATGGTCCTCATCGGCGCCGGGCTCGCCGCGATCCCGCGCGACGCGCTGGAGGCGGCCAGGATGGACGGCGCGAGCGAGGGCCAGATCTTCCGCAGGATCACCGTGCCGCTGCTCGCCCCCGTGCTGACCGTCGTCTTCGTGACGCTGGTCATCAACGTGATGAAGGTATTCGACCTCGTCTACATCATCGCGCCCGGCCCGGTCCAGGAAGAGGCCAACGTACTGGCCACCCGGATGTGGCTGGTGTCCTTCGGCGGCGGCAACGACCAGGGCCTCGGCAGTGCCCTCAGCGTCCTGCTGCTCCTGCTGGTCGTACCGGCCATGATCTTCAACGTCCGGCGCTTCAGAAGGAGCGGAGCATGAGCGGCCAGACCACCGTCGAACGCCGGCCGGCCGCGCCGGCGGCACCGGCCCGTACCCCTGCCCCGACCCGTCCGCGGCGCAAGGGTGGACTCGCCAAGTGGCTGAGCAGCTCGATGGTCCAGGCACTGCTGATCGTGGTCGCGCTGATCTGGATCACCCCGCTGGCCGGTCTCTTCCTGTCCTCCCTGCGCTCCGAGCGGGACAACGCGTCCGACGGCTGGTGGACGGCGCTGACCGACCCGTCACAGCTGTCCCTGGACAACTACAGCGCGCTCTTCGAGGACTCCGGCATCGCCGGGGCCTTCTGGAACACGGTCCTGATCTCGGTGCCCGCCACCCTGCTCGTCGTCGGCATCGCGGCGCTCGCCGGATACGCCTTCGCGTGGCTGGAGTTCCCCGGCCGTGACGCGATCTTCCTGGTCGTCGTCGGCCTGCTCGTGGTGCCGGTCCAGATCGGGCTGCTGCCGGTGGCGAAGCTGTTCGGCGCGGTCGGGCTGTTCGGCACCGTCGCGGGCGTCATCCTCTTCCATGTCGCCTACGGGCTGCCGTTCGCGATCTTCCTGCTGCGCAACTACTTCGCCGAGATCCCGAGGGAGATGCTGGAGGCCGCTCGGATGGACGGCGGCTCGGAGTGGCGGATCTTCTCCCGGCTCGTCCTGCCGCTCGGGCGGCCGGCCATCGCGAGCCTGGCGATCTTCCAGTTCCTCTGGGTCTGGAACGACATGCTCGTCGCCCTGCTCTTCGCGGACAGCGAGTCCCAGCCGCTGACGGTGGCGCTCCAGTCCCAGATGCGCCAGTTCGGCAGCAACATCGGCGTCCTCGCGCCGGGTGCCTTCCTGTCCCTGGTGGTTCCGCTGGTCGTCTTCTTCGCCTTCCAGCGGCACTTCGTGCAGGGCGTGATGGCGGGCTCCGTGAAGTAGCCCTCCACCGGTGCGCCGACCATGCCCGCCCCGCGGCCCTGCCGCCGGGCGGGCATCCGCCGTCCGGATGCGGGCCGTGTGGCGCAGAGGGAAGGTTGATTGGTCGAGCACGGGGGCCTAGGCCCTCTCGTTCGGATCCTGCCGAGAGGAAGACATGGACACCGACGCCCTGACACCTGAACTGCTGCAGAAGCTGAGGGAGCCGAAGGCCTATCCGGCCCTCTCCCTCACCATGCCCACGCACCGGCGCGAGCCGGACAACGGGCAGGACGCCGTACGGCTGCGGAACCTGATGGCCGAGGCGGGGCGCAGGCTCGACGCCGACGACGCCATCAGCCGCCAGGCGCGTCTCGGCATCAAGACACAGCTGGAGAAGGCCGCCGACGACATCGACCTGCGGCGGTTCCTCGACGGCCTGGCGATCTTCGCCGGCGCCGACGACCACCAGCTGTGGACCCTGCCGCGCAGCGTGCCCGAACGGGTCGTCCTCAGCGACAGCTATCTCACCCGCAACCTCGTCTCCGCCAAGGCGCAGGCCAGGCCCTACTGGGTCCTGGTGGTGGCCGCGGACCGGGCCACGCTGTGGAGCGGCTCGGAGACGTCGGTACGGCAGCACACCGGAGGCGGCTTCCCGAAGGTGCTGCCGCAGGAGCCGCCCAACCCGCAGCGCGAGGAGCGCCAGGGCGACGTGGCGAGCACCTTCACCGACGAAACGACCCGCCAGTTCATGCGGGACGTCGACAACGCGATCGCCGCCGTGCTCGCGGCCGAGCCGAGGCCGCTGTTCCTGGTCGGCCTCGCGCCCGCCCTCGCCCTGCTGGAGGAGGCGTCGACGGCCGCACGTCCCTTGTCACCGGCGGCGCGGGTGGTCAAGGGCGGGCTCACCGACGGCCCCGCACCGGAGCTGCTCAAGGAACTGCGACCCGCGCTGGACGAATACCGCCGTGCGGAGGCGGCCCGTGTCGAGGGACGCCTCGACGCCGCCATCGGCCGCCATGCCTTCGCGGCCGGCCTCGACGAGGTCTGGCAGTCGGTACAGGAGGGCCGGGCCGGTCTCGTCGTCGTCGAGGAACACTACCAACGGACCGTCCGCGTCGACGGCGAGCACCTGCGACCGGCCGACGACTCGGACGTGACCGATCCCGCGGTACGGGAGGACATCGTCGACGAGCTGGTGGAAAGGGCGCTGGACAGGGGCGCGGAGGTGGTGTTCGTGCCGGACGACGAGCTGATGGCGCACGACCGAGTGGCGGCTGAGCTGCGGTTCTAGTTCGGAAACCGATGAGGGGGCGTGTCAGGTGCGCTCGGCGGCGAACGGGCCGCCGGAGCCGAAAGCGAGCGCGGCGAAGCGTTCCCCGATGCGGCGGTGCGTGGCGGCGTCCGGGTGAAGCTGATCGGGCAGCGGCAGCTCGGCGAAGTCCGCCGCGCCGTAGAGGTCGCGGCCGTCGAGGTGGTGCAGGTTCGGGTCGTCGGCTGCGCGCTGCTTCACGATGCGGGCCAGTTCGTCCCGGATGACGTTGAGTGTCAGCTTCCCGGCGGCCCGTTCGGCGGGGTCGCCCGCGGCCCGGAACCGGAGCGTGCCCGCGCTGAGATCGCTGAAGTCCGGGACGGAGGGGCCGGGCGTGTCCTCGTGGATGGGGCACAGGACGGGCGAGACGACCAGGAGCGGAGCGGTGGGGTGGCCCTCGCGGATGGTGTCGAGGAAACCGTGCACCGCGGGGCCGAAGGCCCGCAGGCGCATCAGGTCGGTGTTGACGAGGTTGATGCCGATCTTGACGCTGATCAGGTCCGCCGGGGTGTCTCGCATGGCGCGGGCGGTGAACGGGTCGAGCAGGGCGCTGCCGCCCAGGCCCAGGTTGGTCAGTTCCACACCACCGAGGGAGCCCGCCAGGGCGGGCCAGATGGTGCTGGGGCTCGCGGCGTTGGAGCCGTGGCTGATCGAGCTGCCGTGGTGCAGCCACTTCCTGCGGCCGCGGTCCGGCAGGGGCTCGGCGGGGGCGTCGGTGCGCAGGGAGACCAGGTGGGTCATCTCGTTGTACGGCAGCCAGATCTCGACGTCCTTCATGGTGTCGGGGAGGCCGGAGAACCGGACGGTGCCCGCCGGGCCGGGCCGGGTTTCCGCCGCCCCGGTGGTCATGTCCACCATCAGGACGTTGCCGCCGGTCACACCGGACTGCCCGGCGAGCTTGCCGTCGACGAGCAGGTCGTACACGCCGTCGGGGCGGGGCGGGGCGCCCACGTAGGCGTTCTTGGTGCGGAGCGCGTCCAGTTCGACGGTGGTCGCCCGCGTGCGGAACACCAGCCGTACGCCGGAGGGCTGGGCCTCCGCCATGGCCAGCTGCCCGTCGGCGGACTGCGCCCGGGCCCGGCAGGGCAGCCGGTGCGGCAGCAGCCCGTGCGCGGTGCGCTCCAGCTCCAGGGCGCCGCGGAGGAGGTCCATGGTGATGGGTGTGGTGATCACGGGGTGATTCTCCTGCTCGGAAGCGTGCTCCGCGCACGGTTTTCCGCGGGTCCGCTGCGCGGGCTTCCCCCCACCCCGGCCCTCCCCGAACCGGGCTCCGCCCCGACCCGGCACATCGGGCTCTGCCCGGACCCGGCTCGTCCCGGCGTTCGGGTTCTGCCCGGCGCCGGCTCGTCGGGCTGCGTCCGGATCGGTACCGTGCCCCGCGCCGTATGCCGGCCGGCGGACGGCGTCAGTCCCGCCGAGGGCAGCTCGGACGGCGTCAGGGCGCAGAGGAGAGCTCGAGGCGCAGGGCCCGGCGCGGGGCGGAGACCGGCGGGACCGGACGGTGCGGCGCCCCGAGACATCATCTGGCGGCTGTGTCGAGGCGGGCCGTCAGTGCGTCCAGTTCCTCGCGCAGCGCGCGCAGGCGGTCCAGGGGGAGACCTGTCGCCTCGGCGATCCTGCGCGGGGTGGCCAGCGCCTTCTCTCGCAGGGCCGTACCCGCCGCCGTGGGGCGTGCGGTGACCGAGCGTTCGTCGTGAGTGCTGCGCCGGCGCTCCACGTAGCCCGTCGACTCGAGCCGCTTCAGCAGGGGTGACAGCGTGCCGGAGTCCAGTCGCAGATGTTCGCCGATCTGCTTGACCGGCAGCTCGCCGTGTTCCCACAGCACCAGCATCACCAGGTACTGGGGGTAGGTGAGCCCGAGGTCCTTGAGCGCCGTGCGGTACACGCCGTTGAAAGCTCGCGCCGCCGCGTGCAGCGAGAAGCAGATCTGATGCTCGAGGAGGAGGAAGTCCTCGTCCGGAACGTCCCGCAGCGTCTTCTCCATCCCTCCACCCTACCAAGCTGCGAGCCATTAAGTTGTGCACAACTGAATCGTGTGCTTTGATTTGTGTCATCGGTTCCCGACCCCGACATCACGAAGAGGGATGCACCCATGGACGCGCTCTACACCGCTGTCGCCACCGCCAACGGCCGCGAAGGCCGCGCCGTCAGCTCCGACGGTCAGATCGACCTGCCGCTCGCCTTCCCCGCGGCTCTCGGTGGCAACGGCCAGGGCACCAACCCCGAGCAGCTCTTCGCCGCCGGGTACGCCGCCTGCTTCGCCAGCGCGATGGGCGCGATCGGCCGCCAGGAGAAGATCGACGTCAAGGACGCCTCCGTGACCGCCGAGGTCAGCATCGGCAAGGACACCGACGGCGGCTTCGGCCTCTCGGTCATCATGCGCGTCGAGCTTCCCGACCACCTGCAGGGCGAGCCGGGCCGCGAGCTGCTCGAGAAGACCCACGCGTACTGCCCGTACTCCAAGGCGACCCGCGGCAACCTGACCGTCGAGCTCGTCATCGAGTAGAGCGCGGAAACGGCCGCGGCCCCGGGACGGACGATGTGTCCGTCCCGGGGCCGTGGTCAGCTCAGTGCCAACGTCCCGTGACCGCGAACGTCGTACCGGGCGTGTAGCAGTTCACGTACATGGTGTCACCGTCCGGTGAGAACGCGACACCCGCGAACTCGCCCCACTCCGGCTCGGTTTCCGTGCCGATGTTCTGCGCGTTGCGCGCCATCGGATACACGTCGCCGCGCTTGGTCAGCCCGTACACGTGCTGCACGCCGCCGCCGTCCTCGCACACCATCAGCCCGCCGCTGGGCGCCAGGCAGATGTTGTCCGGCGACTCGCCCGGCAGTTGGATGTCCGTGTCGGGCCCGAAGACGATCACCAGGGTGAGCCTGCGCCGGTGCGGCTCGTACTTCCACACCTGACCGAAGTGGTCGCCCGCCGAGCCCTCGGAGCTGCGGGCGAAGCTGGAGATGAAGTACACGGACGTCCCGCCCCAGTAACAGCCCTCCAGCTTCTGGGCGTGCGTGATGCCCTTGGGGCCGAAGTCCTGCAGCCTGATGGGTGTTTCCTTCGCCTGGCTGTCCGGCACCGGCACCCACTCGATCCGGTCGAACGACGCGCCGATCTCCTGGATCTCCGACAGGTCCGCGACGCCCGGCACCCGCATGGCCTCCAGCGCGCCGCCCGCACGCAGTGAGCCCGTGCCGCCCAGGGGCTTGTGGGGCAGGAAACGGTAGAACAGTCCGAACGGTCGCTCGAACGCGTCCTCCGTCTCGTACACGATCCCGCTCCTGGGATCGATGGCGATGGCCTCGTGCTGGAAGCGGCCCATGGCCGTGAGCGGAACGGCTCCCGTGCGGTGGGGGTCCCCGCCGTCGACCTCGAAGATGAAGCCGTGGTCCTTGGTGTAGCCGTTGGTGCCGGCCTTGTCCTCGGTCTCCTCGCAGGTCAGCCAAGTGCCCCAGGGGGAGGGGCCCCCGGCGCAGTTGACCGCGGTGCCGGCGATGGCGACGTACTCGTTCCGGACGTTGTTGCGGCCGTCGAGTTCGAGGGCCGTGCAGCCGCCCTTGCCCATCGGGTCGTACGTCAGCCCCTCGACGGTCGGTACGCCGATCCTGCCGTTGTGCCGGTTCTCGTGATTGCGCACCAGATGGACCCGGCCGCGGCGGCCGGCGAACGCGGCCATGCCGTCATGGTTGGTCGGGACCGGTCCCTCGCCCGAACGCAGTTGATCGCCCTCGCGGGAAAGAACCTTGTAGCGGAAGCCTCTCGGCAGATCGAGCATGCCGTCCGGGTCAGGAATCAGAGGGCCGTAGCCGCCGTTCCCGCGGGCGGCCGCGGTGCCCGCGAAGAGCTCGGCGAACGCACCGCTGAAGGCGATCCCGGTGCCCACCGCGCCGGTACGGGTCAGGACTTGACGTCGTGTTGCAGACATAAGGCAACTCCCTGTGGGGTACCGCCCATGCCGAAAGTCATGGGGGAGGACAGGAGATGTGACCCGCACGTGTGTATCACGCAGGCAACACGACATGTAACCGTGCGGGCCACTGTGCCTCAAGGTGCCTCTGTGCTAGGCGAGCGACGCGGTGAGGGTGATGTTCGTACCGGTGAGGGCCTGGCTGACCGGGCAGTTCGCCTTGGCGTCCTCGGCGGCCTTGGCGAACGCGGCCTCGTCCAGGCCGGGGACGTCGCCCTCGACGGTGAGGTGGATGCCGGTGATGCCCTCACCGGGCTGGAAGGTCACCTCGGCCTTGGTGTTCAGGCGGGCCGGCGGGGAGCCCGCACCAGCGAGGGCGTGCGAGAACGCCATGTTGAAGCAGGCGGAGTGAGCGGCTGCGATCAGCTCCTCCGGGCTGGTGCGGCCACTCTCGGCGGGCTCGCTGCGAGCCGCCCAGGTGACCGGGTACTCGCCGACGCCGGAGGAGTCCAGGGTGACGACGCCCTTGCCCTCGAGGAGACTGCCTTCCCAGACGGTGTGAGCCTGGCGGGTGGTGGCCATGGTGGTTCCCTTCAGATCGGGTTACGCGGCAAACCTACTGCGCCACCAGGGCCTTGGCGTCGCGCGCCAGGGCGGTGAGCCGGGAGATCGCCCGGAAATACTTCTTCCGGTAGCCCCCGTTCAGCATTTCGTCACTGAACAGCTGATCGAAGGGCAGGCCGGAGGCGAGCACCGGGACCTCCCTGTCGTACAGCCGGTCGGCGAGCACGACCAGCCGCAGTGCGGTCGACTGGTCGGGCACCGGCGTGACCTCGGTGAGGCAGACCGCCCGCACTCCGTCGGTCAGCGCCCCGTAACGGCTGGGGTGAACCTTCGCGAGGTGCTCCAGCAGGCTCGGGAAGTCGTCGAGCGAGGCGCCCCCGGTGGCGTACGCGGTCTTGGTGACCTGCTCGTCCGAGTACGGGGGAGGGGCCTCGGGCAGGCCCCGGTGGCGGTAGTCCTCGCCGTCGATCCGCAGCGGCCGGAAGTGCGCGGACAGGCCCTGGATCTCACGGAGGAAGTCGGCGGCGGCGAACCGGCCCTCGCCCAGCTTGCCGGGCAGCGTGTTGGAGGTCGCCGCCAGCGCGACGCCCGCCTCGACCAGCCTGCGCAGCAGTGTGGAGACGAGGACGGTGTCGCCCGGATCGTCCAGTTCGAATTCGTCGATGCACAGCAGCCGGTGCCCGCTCAGTGTCTGCACGGTCTGCTGGAAGCCGAGCGCGCCGACCAGGTTGGTCAGTTCGACGAAGGTGCCGAACGCCTTGAGCGACGGTTCCGCGGGAGTGGCGTGCCACAGCGAGGCGAGCAGGTGGGTCTTGCCGACGCCGTAACCGCCGTCGAGGTAGACGCCGCGTGGCCCGGTGGGGGCGGCGGGCTTCTTCGCGAACCAGCGCCGCCGGCCGCTGCCGGTCGCATGCGCACCGCCGAGGCCCTGGGCGAAGTCGCTCAGTACCTTGACGGCCTCGATCTGGCTGGACTGGTCGGGATCGGGGACGTACGTGTCGAAGCGGACCGAGTCGAAGCGCGGCGGCGGCACCATCTCGGCGACCAGGCGGTCGGCGGGGACATGCGGCTCGCGGGCGCACAGCGACAGGGGAGCGGCTTCTGCTATCGGGCTGGTCGGCACAGTACTCAACTGTAAGCGCGTGCCAGACTGCACCGTATGCGACGCCTGTTCCCTGTGACCGACCAGACAGCGGCAGCCGACGACCGGGAGTGGTCGCTGGACGAGCTCGCCGAGGCCTACGCCTATCCGGAGCACGGCCCCGCCGCCGGCGGCGGGGCGGGTGCGAAGGACGCCCCGGCGGCCGGCGCGGCCGTGGCCCGGGGCGGGGTCGGCGGTGCCTGGCTGCGCGCCAACATGGTCTCCTCCCTCGACGGCGCGGCCCAGCACGACGGCCGCTCGCAGCCCATCTCCTCCGACGCCGACATGCGGATCTTCGGGACGCTGAGGGGCCTCGCCGACGCCGTGGTGGTGGGCGCGGAGACCGTACGGCTGGAGGGCTACCGGCCCGCCCGCGCCCGGGAGGCCTTCGCCGAGCGCAGGGCCGCGGCAGGCCAGGGACCGGCGCCGGCGATCGCCGTCGTGAGCGCTTCACTGCGGCTGGACTTCTCGCTCCCGCTGTTCACGGAGCCGCTGGTGCCGACCCTGGTGCTGACCGGGGCCGCCGCTTCACCGGACCGGATCCGCGATGCCGAGAAGGCCGGGGCGGAGGTCGTCGTCGCTGGTGACGGGCCCGGGGTGGACCCCGCCAGGGCCGTGCGAGCCCTGGCGGAGCGGGGCTTGGTGCGGCTGCTGACCGAGGGAGGTCCGAGGATGCTGGGTCAATTCGCGGCGGCCGGGGTACTGGATGAGCTGTGTCTGACGGTGTCGCCGACGATGACGGTGGGGGATGCGCAGCGCATCGCGGGCGGACCGGGGCTGCCCGACCCGGCACGGTTCGCCCTGAACTCGGTACTGGAGGAGGCGGGATTCCTGTTCACCCGGTACCGCCGCGTCTGACAATCGGCGGAATTTACCGTTCCGCTTGTCGTACGCCGGGCACACTTACCTCGCAGACCCGGTGCGGGCAAGGGGAAGGATGGTTTCCGCAGTACCACTGAGTCCCGCCGAGTACCGCAGTTCCGCCGTCCCCGTAGTCCACGCAGTTCCGCCGTTTCCGCAGAAGGGCTCCTGACGTGTTCACAAGCGTACTGATGATCGAGAAGCCCCTGACCTCGGAGGACGTGGAGTTCGTCACCACTCTGCACGGGGACGAAGGTGTCTCGTTCGTGGTGCTGATGCAGCCGCGCGGCGACCAGGCCGACGTACTGCTGCGAGCCATCGACGACGTGGCGGTCGGCGAGCTGAAGGAAGCGGTCCGCGAGGTCGACGAGCTGGCGGGGGAGAAGGCCAAGGCCCCCGCGGAGCGAGCCCTGGAACACTCACTGGCCGCCCTGCGGGCGGCGGGCTGCGAAGCCGTGGGCCACCTCGTGGAGGACCATCCGCTCGACAAGCTGAAGTCGGTCGTCGACGAGGCCGACGCCGACGAGGTGATCGTGCTCACCGAGCCGCACTACGTGGAGGAGTTCTTCCACCGCGACTGGGCCTCCAGAGCCCGTCACAAGGTCGGCGTGCCGGTGCTGAAGCTCTTCGCGCACAGCGAGTAGCGCCACAGGCAATAGGGTGGGCAGCTGCACGTACTCGTTCATCTTGGGGAGAGAAGCTCATGGCACCCGCCGTCCCTGGCGCGATGGAGCGCCCGCACTTCATCGGCATCGGCGGAGCCGGTATGTCGGGCATCGCCAAGATCCTCGCCCAGCGCGGCGCGAAGGTGGCGGGCAGCGACGCCAAGGAGTCGGCGACCGCCGAGGCCCTGCGCGAGCTCGGCGCCACCGTCCACATCGGGCACGCGGCCGAGCACCTGGCCTCCGATGCCAGCTGTGTTGTCGTCTCCAGCGCCATTCGCCCCGACAACCCGGAGCTGGCGCGCGCCGCCGAGCTGTCCGTGCCGGTGGTGCACCGCTCGGACGCGCTCGCCTCCTTGATGACCGGCCTGCGCTCGATCGCCGTCGCCGGCACCCACGGCAAGACCACGACGACCTCGATGCTCGCCGTCGCCCTGACCGAGCTGGGCCTGGACCCGTCGTACGCGATCGGCGGAGACCTCGCGGGGCCCGGCACGAACGCGCGGCACGGAGAGGGCGACATCTTCGTCGCCGAGGCCGACGAGAGCGACCGCAGCTTCCAGAAGTACGACCCCGAGGTCGCGATCGTCCTCAACGTGGAACTGGACCACCACGCCAACTACGCGTCGATGGACGAGATCTACGAGTCGTTCGAGACCTTCGTCGGCAAGATCGTGCCCGGCGGCACGCTGGTGATCTCGGCGGACCAGCCCGGCGCGGTCGAACTGACGTCCCGCGTCCGCGAGCAGTCGTCGCTCAAGGTCGTCACGTACGGCGCGTCGCAGACCGCCGACGTCCGCGTCCACAAGGTCACCCCCCGAGGCCTGACCAGCGAGGTCACGATCCTGCTGAACGGAAAGTTCCTGACCTTCACGGTCTCCGTCCCCGGCAGCCACTACGCGCACAACGCGGTGGCCGCGCTCGCCGCCGGTGTCGCCCTCGGTATCCCGGCGCACAACCTGGCTTCCGCGATCGGCGCGTACACGGGCGTCAAGCGCCGCCTCCAGCTCAAGGGCGAGGCGGCGGGCGTCCAGGTCATCGACTCGTACGCGCACCACCCCACCGAGATGACCGCCGACCTCGAAGCCATGCGCGGCGCGGCATCCGAATCGCGGCTGCTGGTGGTCTTCCAGCCCCACCTCTTCTCCCGTACCCAGGAGCTGGGCACGGAGATGGGCCAGGCGCTCGCCCTGGCCGACGCCTCGGTCGTTCTCGACATCTACCCGGCCCGCGAGGACCCGATCCCGGGCATCACCAGCGACCTGATCATCGACGCCGCCCGTGCGGCCGGCGCGGAGGTCACGGGGGTCCACGACAAGGCGGCCGTCCCGGAGGCGATCGCGGGAATGGCGACGCCGGGTGATCTCGTTCTCACGATGGGCGCGGGTGACGTCACGGACCTCGGTCCGGCGATCCTGGCCCGCCTGTCGAACTGAGGGAGCGCTTGATGTCGTACGAGGTCGAAAAGCCCGACGAGCAGTGGCGGGCGGAACTGACCCCCGCGGAGTACGCGGTCCTGCGCCAGGCCGGCACGGAGCCCGCGTTCGTGGGCGAATACACGGACACGAAGACGGTGGGCACGTACTCGTGCCGCGCCTGCGGAGCCGAGCTGTTCCGCTCCGACACCAAGTTCGAGTCCCACTGCGGCTGGCCGTCGTTCTACGACCCGCGGGACACGGACGCCGTCGAACTCATCGCGGACACCTCCCACGGCATGGTCCGCACGGAGGTGCGGTGCGCCCGGTGCGGCTCGCATCTGGGCCATGTCTTCGAGGGCGAGGGCTACCCGACGCCGACGGACCAGCGGTACTGCATCAACTCGATCTCGCTGCGGCTGGAGCCGGACGAGGGCTGAGCGCGCCCGTCTACCGGCCGGCCCGGCGTCCGCCGCCACGGCACCGGATCAGCGCACGCCGCCCGCTGCTGCGAGCGGAGGTGGGACGTCCGCAGGCGCGAACGTCCTGGGGCGTACCTGTGTCATGGCCACGGTGACCGCCACCAGGCCCGCAGCGCAGCTGCAGGCGAACGCCGCTCCGAAACCCGAGCGGTCGGCGAGCCGGCCCGCCGCCAGGGCCGCCGCACCCTGGCCGATGATCAGACCGCTGCCCAGGAACGCCATGGCTTCGCCCATGCGTTCGAGCGGGGCGACCCGCTCGGCCAGGCCGAAGACCGCCGTCAGGTGCGGTGCGACGGCGATGCCGATCGCGGCGACCGCGACGGCCGCGCCGATCAGGCCATCGACCATGAGCAGTGGAAACAGCAGGACGCCCTGAGACCTCGGCGGCTCACCGGAAGGACCGGTACAGGCCGTCGGGGTCCGTGGACGCTTCCTCGGCGTACTCCTCGAAGTCCATGTTGGCGATCGACAGATTCGCATCGATGTCGTGGACGCCGGACGGAGCCGTCCGGAACTCGCGAGGCGGGGGCGAGTCGATGAGCTCCTGGTAGTGCACCGGGTCGAGGTCCTCTTCCTCGGTGTCGATGTCGAGCGCCAGCAGCGCGCGGTGTACCGACCGCATGGTCACGTTGTCGGCCAGGAACACCACGCTCAGGTCCTCGTCCCGGCGGACAGCGGCGAGGACCTCGTCGGGGGTGGCACCCGCCCAGACGCGATCGTCGACGAGGTGGACCCTGCCCTCGAACTCGCCGTTGTCACCCCCCGGCTGGGCCAGGTCCGCCAGCACTGCTTGCCAGACCCGGTCGTCGCCGTAGTCGGTCCTGATGACAAGGGCGTCGAACTCGTCACGCCCCACGATCTCGGGCAGCTCCGGCACAGGGCCGCTCGTCGCCGACATGATGGTGCTCCCGTCTCTGCTGCCGTGTTGATACACCGTCCTCCACGGTAGAGGCGGCCACTGACAGCAGGACGATGTCCGATGGCCGGCCGCCACGGTGGCCGTCCTCCAACCACCGATCACGCCCCGACGAGCCGGTCACGGCGCGCGCAAAAATCGGCTGCGGTGAGGCACCGGGCCCGCTCACACTGGGCGGGCCCGATCTCCCGAGGCCCGAAGGAACACCTCCACGTGCAGGCTGCCGTCACCGTCACTCCCGCTCAGATCCCCGAACTGCTGCTGGGGCTCGCCACCGTGCGGCCCGTGTTCCTGTGGGGAGCGCCGGGGATCGGGAAGTCGTCGCTCGTACGGAGGTTCGCCGAGTCGCTGGGGCTGGAGTGCGTCAGTCTCCTGGGGACGCAGCTCGCGCCCGAGGACCTGATCGGCGTGCCGCAGATCCGCGACGGACGGTCCGTGTTCTGCCCGCCGGAGACCATCGCCCGCGACGAGCCGTACTGCCTCTTCCTCGATGAGCTCAACGCCGCCACCCCCGATGTCCAGAAGGCGTTCTACTCGCTGATCCTGGACCGGCGGATCGGGTCGTACGAGCTGCCCGCCGGATCGATCGTCATCGGCGCCGGCAACCGCGCCACGGACAACGCGCTGGCGAGGCCGATCGCGTCCGCGCTGGTCAACCGGCTCACCCATGTCCATCTGCGGGCTTCGGCGGAGGACTGGCTGGTGTGGGCAGGGGAGCACGGAATCCACCCCTGGGTGACGGACTATCTCACCGACCGTCCCGACCACCTCTGGTCGCAGCCGCCGAAGACCGAGGAGCCGTTCTCCACCCCCCGCTCCTGGCACATGCTCTCCGACGCGCTGCACTCCTTCGGGCCCGGCCTCGACGAGGACACCCTGAAGGTGATCGTGCACGGCACGCTCACGCCCGCGCACGCCGTCTCCTTCTGCGGCTACGCGAGGATCGTGCGGCACACCTTCGGCATCGAGGCGATCCTCAAGGGCGACGCCTCCTGGCCGACCCGGCTCGAGGACAGGGACCTCCTCTACTACCTCGCGGAGGCGTTCCGGGGGCGGCTCGTGAAGGAGCTGCCCCGGCAGAAGGAACACGTCTCGGCGTCCCTGCGTCAGACCGTCTACCGCTCCAAGTCGCTGCTCGTCCAGCTCGCGGAGATCTCCGTCGAGGTCGCGCAGACCGTCATCGCGGACGACGCCGACGGACAGCCGGTGCTGCCTGCCTGGTTCCTGGTGGAGGCCGCACGGGACATGCCCAGGCTGGTCGAGGCGCGGCGATGACGACCGCACCTGCAGGGAAGACGGGCGGAAAGAAGGGCAAGCCGGACCCGGCCACGGAGGCGTTCGCGGCCGGACTCGCGATGGTCAAACGCAATCCGGCCTTCGCCGCTGTCCAGGCGGACTTCTGCCGGCAGCACAAGTGCGTCCTGACGCCGGCCGGTGGGCTGGCGACCGTCGACTCGAACGGCACCGTCCACGTCCATCCCACCAAGCGGGCCGAACCGGCCCACTGGGCCTGGAACTTGGCGCACTGTCTGCTGCATCTGGGCTTCGGCCACGTGCCCGCGGCCAAGGACAGGCGGCGCGAGCAGCCCGACCGGTTCGACCTCGCCGCCCGCTGCACCGTCGTCAACCGCTTCCTGCTCACTTTCCCGATGGGCAGCCCTCCCGATCACCTCCCCGAGACGTATCCGGGCGGCGACGAGGAGCAACTCGCCGCCCGCTGGCGTCGCGACGGCATCCCAGCCGCCTACGAACGCTGCGGCACCGCGGGCGAACATCCCGACCAGGTCCTGACGGTCTGGCCGGCGTGGGACACCACCGTTACCGACTGGGAGACCTCCTTCGCGCACGCGCTCACCCGCAGCGTGTCCGCCGCCATGGACGTGGCGGGCGGACGCCGCGACCGGGTCACCGGCGAGCGCGTTCCGCAGCGGCCCTGGAATCGCGCGCTGAACTGGTTCGTGTCCTCGTACCCGCTGCTCGGCGGGCTCGCGGCCGGTCTCACCGTTGTCGCCGACGCCGAACTGGCCCGCGCGCAGGGCATCTCGATCGCCGCCGTGAGCTCCGCCGCCGGAGAGATCTACATCAATCCGCTGCGCACCTTCACCGACGAGGAATGGCGTTTCATCCTCGCCCACGAGATGCTGCACGCTGCCCTGCGGCACGGCGAACGCGCGGGCGCCCGCGACCCGTTCCTCTTCAACGTCGCCGCCGACTACGTCGTGAACGACTGGCTCGTGCAGATGCGCGTCGGCGACATGCCTGAAGGGCTGTTGTACGACCCGGAGCTGAGGGACCTGTCCGTCGAGGAGGTGTACGACCGCATCGCCATGGATCTGCGCAGGCGACGGCGGCACGCGACGCTGCGGGGCAAGGGCGTCGGCGACATCATGGGCGGGCCGCTGCCGCACGCGGCGGCTCGCCCGTACACCGACCTGGACGACTTCTACCGGCGCGGTCTGGTCCAGGGGTTCGATCTGCACCAGTGCGGTGAGCGTGGACTGCTGCCCGCCGGGCTGATCCAGGAGATCCGGGCCCTCGCCCATCCGCCCGTGCCGTGGGACGCGAGACTCGCCCGCTGGTTCGACGAGTACGTGCCCCGGCCGGAGCCGGTACGCTCCTACGCGCGCCCCGCCCGCCGACAGGCCTCCACCCCGGACATCCCGCGCGCGGGCCGGTACTTCCCCATGGAGGAGACGCCCCGCTGCACCTTCGGCGTCGTCCTCGACACGTCGGGCTCGATGAACAGCGCCCTGCTCGGCAAGGCCCTGGGCGCCATCGCCTCGTACGCGGAGGCGCGCGACGTACCGGCCGCCCGCGTCGTGTTCTGCGACGCCGCGGCGTACGACGCCGGCTATCTGCCGCCGACCGAGATCGCCGGCCGGGTGCGGGTGCGCGGACGTGGCGGGACGGAACTGCAGCCGGGCATCGACCTCTTGCAGCGGGCCGACGACTTCCCGCCCACCGCCCCGGTGCTCGTGATCACCGACGGCTGGTGCGACACCCTGCGTATCCGGCGCGAGCACGCCTTCCTGATTCCCCAGGGCGCCGCACTGCCGTTCACACCCCGGGGCCCTGTCTTCCGGCTGACCTGACGGTGCCGGGTGATCGCATTCCCTCAATATGGTCTTCCCTGTAACGCGTGCTGCCTGTGCGGCGCAGATTCGAATAGAGGCGCGGACGGCGGCTCTCTCTTCAGACGGGAATTCCAGTGAGCAATATCGAACCCATGCCGGAGAACCAGCGGTACGACCACGGCCCGGTCGTCGATCAGCGCGCGTACGGGCGCGGCGGCGACGGCTCCGGCGTACGGCGGACGGCGCTGATCATCCACAGCGTCGCCGACGTCGCGGCCCTGTTCCTGGGCCTGTGGATCCTGCTGTTTCTGCTCGAGGCCAACCAGGGCAACGTCTTCGTCGGGTTCGTGGAAGGCGTCGCGGACGGTTTGGCCTGGTGGTCACAGGACATTTTCACCATGGACACAGATGGTCTTCGAGTTCTCCTCAATTACGGCCTGCCCGCCGTCATCTACCTGCTGATCGGCCACGGAATAGCCGCGCGTGTCCGCCGTCTCTGAACAGCCGCCGAATTCATCTTCCGTCCAGGTATGTAAAGAAATGGAAACGGCTCAGTACCGCGAGGCGATGAAATCGGCGAATCGGTCACCCATGCGCAGATAGGCCGCTGCGTTCGGGTGCAGGCCGTCATGCAGGTCCGCCGCCTCGTCCGGTCTCAGCAGCATCCGTCCGTCGAGATGGTCGAGGGCGGGGTCGGACCGCTGCCGTTCCCGGACGAGGCGCGCGAGGTGTTCCCTGACGGAGGCGAGGGTGAGCGCACCCAGTGGGATGTCTCGCAGGTCCCCCACGGCGTGGACGGTTCCGGTGTCGGGGTCGAGCTCGAGGGGGCCGGGACGGTTCTCCAGGGCCGGGCAGGCGACGGGCGAGACGATCAGCAGGGGTACGTCGGGGTGCTCCTCGCGGATCGTGTCGAGGAAGCCGTGAACGGCGGGCCAGAACGTCCGCATCCGCATCGCCGCGGCGCCGACGATGTTGACGCCGATCTCGAGACTGATGAAGTCGGCGGGCAGATCCCGGATGGTGCGCGCCACGCACGGGTCGAGCATGGCGTTGCCCGAGAGGCCCAGATTCGTCAGATGAAGATCACGGGCGGTCGCCGCGACGGCAGGCCACATCCCCGTGGGGCCCTCGGCCTCGACGCAGTGGCTGATGGACGACCCGTAGTGGACCCACCGCCGTTGTGAAACGACCCGCCGCGACGGCAGGACCGGCAGATCGCTCCGGAGGGAGACGAGATCGCAGACGGCGGTGTGCGGCAACCAGATCTCGATCTCCTTCTCGCCCGGCGGGAGGCCCGGGAAACCGACCGTCTCCGCGTCCCCGGACACGAGCGCCGCGGCCCTCGTCGCCGTCGCGGGCGCCATCAGGTCTCCGCCGGTGAGGAGTTCCCTGCGCGCGAGGCGTCCGTCGACGAGCAGATCGACGGCCGCGGGCGCCGGTTCACCTCCGGTGCCCGGCGCACGGACGGCGTGCAGGGTCAGTGCCACGTGGGTGGCCGCGGTCCGCAGGGCGAGCCGTACGCCGGCGGACAGCTGGACCTCCATCTCGAAGAAGGGATCGAGTACTTGGTCCCTGGCCCACGCGGGCAACCGCAAGGGGCGCAGGCCCCGTTCGTTGCGCTGCAGATCGGGTGCCCCCTCGACGGAGATCAGGGCGCTGGGAAAGCCGCTCTCGTGGGGGAGCGTGGTCATGTGCGCCGGCCTTTCGCAGTCCGTGTCGTCGGTACCACGTACCCGGCCGTTCACCGCGGCAGTCAGTCGTCGGGCGGCAGGAGCGTCCCCAGCGGTCCGAGATCGAGGTTCAGGTCCTTCATGTCCAGCCCGTACTGTTCGCACAGCCCGGCCATGCGGTCGTGCAGCAACAGGAGCGTGGACCCCAGCCGTTCCTCCTCTTCCTCCGTGAGGTCGCCCTGGTCGACGCGGTGCAGCGCCTGGCGTTCCATGAGCTGGCGCAGCAGCTCGACGAGGGTGAGGACCAGTTTCATCAGATCGCGTTCGACCGTGTCCGGGTCGGCGCGGATCCTCCGGGCGGGCGCGTGCGGCTGCCGCTCCGACGCGGGGAGATCCTGCGGGGCCGCCGGGAGAAGACGGAAGGCGCGGGCGGCGGCGTCGGCCACCTCCTCGAGCCGCTGCGGGACGCGGGGGGCGTCATCGGGCATCGGGGTCGCCTTCCGGGAGCGCCCGCGCCCACAGCGGCCGGGTCTCGGCGTCGACGGACACGATGAGGGCCCGCAGCGAGACGCGGACCAGGTCGATGTCCGCGATGGACAGCAGGACGTCGCCGGTGATGACCACACCTCCGCTGAGGAGGCGGTCCAGCAGGTCGATCAGGGCGACCTGCCGCTGGGGAAGGGGTTCCCGCCGGGGAAGGGGTTCCGCGGCACCGGGTACAGCGGGCTCCGTCACGGCCGCCCTCCTTCCTCCACGTCCATATCCTCGTCCTCCACGTCGACGTCCTCCACGTCGACGGCCGTGTCGACAGGGGCCGTGAAGGAGTAGGGCGCCCAGGGGCCGGTGATCTCGACGCGTACGCCCGGCAGGTCGTCGGCGGCCTGCGCCACTTCGGCGCGGAACGCGTCGGCCCGGTCCTCGGCCAGCAGATAGGCGTCGTTCACGACGTTCTCACCGTTCGAACCCGCAAGTTCGCCCTGCTGGACACGGTGACGTGCCCGGTCGGTGGCGTACGCCCGCCCGGCGGCCTCGATACGCTCCGCCGCCGTCCGCGCCGCCAGGTGCGCGTCGTCGCGGAGGTGCCGCTGATCGCGGCGCCGGCGGAGATAGGCGCGTCCGGGGCTGAGTCCGGTGTCGGAGGCGGCGGACGGCGCCGTGGGCTCGGGAGCTTCCTCGGGAGCCTCGACGTAGATCTTGACGCCCCACTCGACGTGCCCTTCCAGCCGGGTCAGAAGCCGGGCGAACTCGGCACGGTCGGATTCCAGCGCGTCGCGGGCGCGATCATCGCCGAGGTACACGGTCGCGAGCCGAAGCGGCAGAACGGTCGTGGCGGCGCCCAGAGTCTCGATCACCGCGTTGTGGGCACGCGCGACCGCCTCCAGCCACTCCAGATCCTCCAGGTGCCGCCGCAGGGCCTGCTCGTCGAAGTCCAGCGCGCTCGCGGAGCTCGCCACGAAGGTGATGTCCCCGGCGTCGCCACCCGACACGAGCCGCACCGGCGCGCCCGCCACACCGACCAGCCCTGCCATGGATTTCCGCAGCACGCCGGTGTCGCGGGCGACGGCGTAGACGTAGGTGACGTACGTGTTGTCCGCGACGTACCCGTTGTCCTCAGCGGTCATCGGATTCCGTTCCTCCGCGCTTCCTGGCGCGAGACGCCGCGGGCTTGGCGCGAGGCGCCGCATGCCTGGTGCGAGCTGCCGCGGGCGCTTCCTCGCCGGACTCCGTCAGCTCCTCGACCTTCCGTTCGTCGGTGCGCCCGATCACCTCCCCGCCGCGCCGAAGGGCGTCGATCTCCTCGCGCAGGCGGCGGTTCTCCTCGGCCAGCGACCGCTCCGGAGCTGCCCGCGACGACAGTGAGGGATCGTGTTCCCACCAGTCGATGCCCATCTCCTTCGCCTTGTCCACCGACGCCACCAGCAGCCGGAGTTTGATGGTCAACAGCTCGATGTCGAGCAGATTGATCTGGATGTCGCCGGCGATCACGATGCCCTTGTCCAGCACCCGTTCCAGGATGTCGGCAAGGTTCGCGGACGAGCCCTGCGCGTACTGCGGCGCTGCTCGGGAGGTGTAGGAGCCGGTCCTGCCGGCCAGGGGTTCGGTCACGATCGGACCTCGCGTTTCCCGGTGCGTAAGCGTACGGCGTCAGGCGCAGGGTGTGCGGAGTGCCGGTATCAGGCCCGTCCCTCCGACCGGTACGCCATGATTTCGTCCAGACGGTCCAGCAGTTCGTCCTCCCGCCGGTCGAACGTCTCCTCGTCGATCTCGCCCGCCGTGAGCTGTGCCTCGAGCTCCGCCAGCGCACGGTGGATCGGCGCGGGATCGTAGTACTCGTCCTCGGCTGCCTCCCGCACACGCTCCACGACCCACACGACACCGCGCACCGGCGCCAGCGGGAGTGTGACGATCTGTGTGAACAGGCCCATGGTCATCGGCCCCCATCGAATGCATCAGACGAAGCTGTACGGCGGCAGCGGCCCGTTGAGCCGGAACCCGTAGCTGTCGCCCATCTGGTTGGCGACGCTGAGCTCGGTCGTGAGGAAGAGCTCCTCCTGGTCCTCCGCCACCAGGAAGGACACGTTGACGAAGTCGTCGCCGGTCGGCTCGGAGACGCTCACGTCCCGCGCGAACGGGCGCAGGGCCTCGATGACACCGGACGCCAGGGCCTCGTGCCGCGCCTGCACCTCCTCCGCCACCAGCTCCCCGAGGCGCATCGGAAGTTCGGGGGACGTGTCGCCGCCCCGGATCCGGTCGTTGAGCTCGCGTGCGGTGTCCGACTCCAGAAGGATCTCCCGGAGCAGGGTCTCCTCCTCCTGGGACGCCTTGAGGTTGTACTCGGAGCAGCTCTCGAGCTGCTCCAGGCGCTCCGTGTACTTCGCCGCGTCCTTCTCCAGCGCCTCGCGCACGGCGTCGTCGTCGGGGGCGGTGAGGCCGAAGCGCAGAGGCAGGACGGTGCCGTCGGCCATGAGGTGCTCCTGCACCGCCTGGTGCGCCGTGACATCGCGGCGCTTGGGGCGCAGGCCGTCGGGCGCGTCGCTGACGACCGCGCAGAGCGAGCCTGCGACCACCTTGCGCAGGACCGCCGGCGGATCTCCGACCCCCTCGACGTCGTCGAAGTCCAGCGGATGCCCCTTGGCGGTGATCGAGTAGACGTACACGGCCATGTTCACTCCTCACTGCGGGGTCACTACTGCCGGTCATTCCCGCCCGCGTTCCCTCTCCCGCCGGGCCGTACGCCGGACCGGCTTACGCCTCTCCACCCGCTCCGGCTCGGCCTCTTCCTCGTCCTCGCTCTCCTCGTCGCGCCCGCTCTTTCCGGCGCCCAGCGCGTCGGTCACCGCGTCCATCGCGCCGCCGAGAGCGCCCTTCGACTTTCCACGGGCGCCGCTCTCGACGGAGTCGCCGACGATGTCCGTCAGCTGGGCGGGCGCCTTCCTGCCGGACTCGAGGTCGAGGCGGTTACAGGCCTCGGCGAAGCGCAGATAGGTGTCGACGCTGGCCACGACGATGCGTGCGTCGATCTTGAGGATCTCGATGCCGACCAGCGAAACACGGACGAAGACATCGATGACGAGTCCGCGGTCCAGGATGAGCTCGAGGACGTCGTAGAGGTTTCCGGAGCCGGCGCCTCCTCTGGAGACGCCCCCTCCGCCTTGCGACACCACGGTCATGGTGCCTCCCTTCGTCGCTGTGCCCGCAGAAGGCCGTCGGAAGGTCTGATCAGGTCGGCCGGTCGATCTGTCCGCGTGTGTAGCGCCGGGTCCGCCGGTACTCCACGAGGTCGCCCTCGTCGTCCAGGCTGACCTTGTAGCTGGCCAGCACGCTGGTGGTGTCGGGGATCCGTTCCAGCTCAAGAACCTCGACGTCCGCTTCCCAGCCGTCCTCGGTGCGTTTGAGCGCCGAGACCGACTCGGGCGGGCGCCCGAGCAACTCCGAGAGCTGGCCGGCCGCGGAGCGCATGATGGTCGCCGCCTTGCCCTTGGCTCGCCGTTTGGCGGGTTCTGAGGAAGCCATCGGACCTTCTCGTCGGTCTGAGTCGACACCGCTTCGTCGTGCGAAACGTACCATTGCAGCATATAGGCTTATTTTCTGCTGTCTCGGCGGGCCGTTTGCCTCTTGGTCCCCGCGTCTCAACACGGCGGTACGGAGCAGGGTTTGGAACAGTCTGCAGGCCCTAGGCTGCATGGCATGGGCATGGGCAACGCTGTACACCCGGGCCGGCGTCGTTTCATCGGGGCGCTCTCCGCCGTCGCCGCCGCTGCCGCACTACCCGCGTGCGGGGCGCCACCGGACTCCGCCTCGCGGTCACGTTCGCAGATGGCCGCCACCCCCACCCCCCGCGCCCGCACGGCGCGGCCGCTGTTCCTCGGGACGTACACGTCCGTCGAAGGCGGCGGGAAAGGGATCGGACTGGCCACCTACGACGAGAGCACCGGGCGGATCACCGGCACCGGGGTCGTCGAGGGCGTCGGCGACCCCTCGTACCTGGCCCTCCACCCATCGAGGCGCACCCTCTACGCCGTCGACGAGCAGGAAGCCGGCGCGGTGACCGCCGTACGGCTCGTCGAGGACGGGCGGCACCGGGTGCTCGGCGGCCGCAGTACCGGAGGGGCCGGGCCCTGCCACCTGTCGGTGCACCCGAGCGGAAGGTGGTTGCTCAGCGCCAACTACGGTTCCGGCAGCGTCGCCGTCCACCCCGTCGCCGCATCGGGCGCGCTGGGTGAGCGTACGGAACTGGTCACACACAGCAGCCCGCCGCCCGGGCCGGGGCAGCAGGGACCGCATGCCCACCAGGTCGTCACCAGCCCCGACGGCGGCCACGTCCTCGCTGTCGACCTCGGCAACGACACCGTGTACACGTACGGCCTCGACACCTCGGCGGGGACGCTCACCGAGGTCTCACGCCTCTCGCTGCAGGCCGGCGCGGGGCCCCGGCATCTGACGTTCCACCCCTCGGGCCGCCATGTGTACGTGGCGAACGAGCTCGACAACACGGTCGTGGTCTGCGCGTACGACCGCTGGAGCGGCGAACTCACCGCGGGCGAACCGCAGTCCACCGGAACGGGGCCGGGGACCAGCTACCCCGCCCAGCTCGTCGTGACCGGCGACGGCGGGTTCGCCTACCTGGCCAACCGCGGTCACAACAGTCTGACCCGCTACGCGATCGAGTCCGGCGGTGCCCGTCTGCGCCTGCTGGACACGGTCCCGGTCGGCGGCGACTTCCCCCGGAATATCGCGCTCTCCCCGTCCGGCGGCCTGCTTTTCGCGGCCAACCAGCGCTCCAGTACGGTCACCGTCTTCCACGTCGACAAGAAGTCGGGTGAACTGCGCCTGGCCGGACCGGCGTTCAGTTCACCGGTCGCGGTGTGCGCGCTGCCGTTGTAGACGCACCGACCGGGGTGGCCGGGGACGGCTCCTGCTCACCGTCATGGGAGACGGCCTCAACTGCGGCACGTTCACCTTCCGTTGCTACGTCGGCTGGAGCAGGTCCCACCTGTTGCCGTACAGGTCCTCGAAGACGGCGACCCGAACCGTACGCCTCGTGCCTCGGCTCCTCGAGGAATCGCACGCCCGCCGCCGTCATCCGGGCGTGGTCGCGCGCGAAGTCGTCGGTGTGCAGGAAGAAGCCGACCCGGCCGCCGGTCTGCGCGCCGACGCCGGCCCGCTGCCCCTCGTCACCGGCGCGGGCGAGCAGCAGGCCGGTGCCCGGCCCGGAACCGGCCGGGCGGACGACGACCCATCGGGAGCCGTCACCCCTGTCGGTGTCCTCGACCAGGTCGAAGCCGAGGGCGTCGGTGTAGAAGGCGATGGCCTCGTCGTAGTCGCGGACGACGAGCGTGACCAGGGCGATGTTCGGCACAAGGGTACGTTATACGTATTACGTCGAGTGCGACAATGACCGACATGCCCGTCCCGCCGCACCTCCTGGAGCGCGCCCGCTCCCTCGCCGCGCCCGGCAGCCGACGCATCCTCGGGATCGCCGGGGCCCCCGGAGCCGGAAAGTCCACCCTCGCCGCCCGCCTCGTCGACGCGTTGGACGGCCTGGCCGTGCTCGTTCCCATGGACGGCTACCACCTCGCCCAGCAGGAACTTCTGCGCCTCGGGCGAGCCCACCGCAAGGGCGCCCCCGACACCTTCGACGCCGCCGGGTACGCCGCCCTGCTCGCCCGGCTGCGGGACCACGACACCCGGGCGGCCACCGTGTACGCGCCCGCCTTCGACCGGGCCATCGAGGAGCCGGTTGCCGGGAGCATCCCTGTCGACCCCGGCGTCCCCCTCGTCGTCACCGAAGGGAACTACCTGCTGCACGACGAAGGGCCCTGGGCGCACATCCGTCCGCTTCTCGACGAGGTGTGGTTCCTGGAGCTCGACCCGGAGGTGAGGGCGGCCCGGCTCGTCGACCGGCACATGCGCTTCGGCAAGGAACGTCCGCACGCCGAGAGCTGGGTCCGCGACTGCGACGAACCCAATGCGCGGCTGATCGGCCGCGGCCGCGACCGGGCCGATCTTGTCGTCCCGATGGGCGAAGTAGGGCCGCTGACTCGAGGCGGAGCCGGGCTGCTGGACCGGGATGATGCCGAGCCGCCGACTTGGGGCGGAGCCGGGCTGCTGAGTCGGGATGATGCCGGAGACACGCCGTTCATCTGATGTCGGTACGCTCGAATGACTGAAACGTGGGAGCGGAGGGCGGTTGACGTGGGGCTGTTCCGGCGAGGGCCGAAGCGTGACGGACGCGATGCGCCCCGGGACCCCGAGTTCTCCTACTTCTCCGCCGACGAAGGCGCACGGTTCCGCTCTCTGGTCCGTGAGGCGTTCGCCGAGCAGGGCCTCGAGGTGACGGTCTACGCCGACATGGTCTCCGACAGCGCGGGACGGCAGTTCGGGCTCGGCAACCTTGCCGCCGTGTGCCACAACGACGACCGCGGACCGCGTGTGTGGTCGGAGTTGGTCCATCAGCATGTCGGCATGGTGCTGCGCACCATGGACGCCCCGTCCGCGCTGGAAACCCTGTCCCCCGAGCAGATTCGCGCCCAGCTGTACCCCCGTGTCGTCGGCGCCGAGGGACTGGATCCGCGGAACTTCGCCTACGCCCGTGCCGTCGCCCCCGGACTGTACGAGATCCTCGCGCTCGACCTCCCCGAGAGCGTCATGATGCTCACCGACGAGGCCCTCGAACCGCTCGGTGACCTCCCTTACCTGCGCGACCAGGCGCTCTACAATCTCCGCGGCCTGCCGGTCGAGGCGCATGAGACCGTCAAGGACTCCGAGGGCATGCACTTCGAGGTCGTCCTCGGCGACTCCTTCTACACCGCCAGTCGCGTCCTGGCCCTGGAGACGCTCGTCAGGCAGGTCACCGGGGAGGAGCTGCCCGCCGACGGCGCGCTTGTGGCCATGCCGTTCCGGCACCAGCTGGCGTTCCATGCCATCCACGACACCGGCATGCTGTCGGCGCTCAACGCGATGGCCGCCTTCGCGGCCACCGGCTTCGAGGACACCCCGGGAGCCATCAGCCCGTACGTGTACTGGTGGCACGGCGGCACGCTCACCCAGCTCAGCAACCGCGAAGAGGACGGCGAGGGGCTGCAGATCGTGATCGGCGAGGAGTTCCAGGCCCTGCTGGAACGGCTCGTCGCCGAGGAGAACGGGCGCTTCGGCGACAACGGCTGAGCCGACCGGCACGCCGCGTCGATGAACCCTGAGCCGACCCGGCACGCCTTGTTGACGGTGTCACTCATGCCGGTGGTTCCGGCTGCGTGGTCCCAGGTCGGGGCGTTTTCAGGGGGCTTTGGTGCGGCAGAGTGGACGGATGCGCCCTCCCCGGTTCCCCGCTGTTGCCGCCCTTGTCCTGCTCGTTGTGGCCGGGTGCGTGACGGGCTGTGTGTCCGTTCCCGCCGCGCCGCCGGCACCGGCGCCGAGTCTGGCGCCGGCGGGGGAGCGGTCCCCGCTGCCCGCCGAGCGGAGCCTGCCGGTACAGCCCTCGGCACGCGAGGCGCTGGCCTCCACCGGCCCGAAGGCGAAGCGGAAGAAGGAACGGAAGCCGAAGAGCCGGCCGGTGCGCCGGCAGCGGCCCGCGGCGGCTCCGCCACGCGCCGAGCCGGCCGCTCCGGTCCGCCGGGCGCAGTCGCCGGAGCACAGGGTGCAGCGCCCCCGCCCGCAACAGCCGCGGCCCCCGCAGCCCGACGCGTCGTACGACATGAGCAGCCTGTGTGAAGCCTCCGACGGCGTCACGGACCCGAACATCACCGCCCTGTGCCACTCGTACGGTTCCAGGGGGCGCTGACGCCGAATGGCACGCAGCGGCGCCGGCGGAGGGCTCGGAGGGCGTGCCACAGCAGGGGGGTCACGAGTCGGCGAGCACCACACAGCTCTGCGGCGGCAGGTGGAGCAGCCCCTCCGCGTCCGGCGGCCGCACCTCGCCCCATGCCGCGGCGACCCGGCCCCCGCCGCCCAGCGGAATCTCGGCCGGCTCCTTGGCGAAGTTGACCGCCACCCGCAGATCGCCGCGCCGGAACGCCAGCCAGCGTGCCTGCTCGTCGAAGGCGACCTTCACCGCCGCGAGGTCCGGGTCCGACAGATCCGGCAGGGCACGACGCAGGGCGATCAGCTCGCGATGCCACGCCAGAAGACCGGCGTGCGGCTCCCGCTCCCGCTCCGAGCGGTCCAGACAGGAACGCTCGCGGGTGGCCGGGTCCTGCGGGTCGGGAACCTGGTCCTCCGACCAGCCGTGCTCGGCGAACTCCCGCCGCCTCCCCGCACGTACGGCCTCCGCGAGCTCGGGGTCGGTGTGGTCGGTGAAGTACTGCCAGGGCGTGCCCGCACCCCACTCCTCGCCCATGAACAGCATCGGTGTGAACGGGCCGGTGAGCACGAGCACCGCCGCGCATGCCAGCAGCCCCGGGGAGAGGGTGGCGGACAGTCGGTCGCCCATCGCCCTGTTGCCGATCTGGTCGTGCGTCTGCGCGTAGCCGAGGAAGCGGTGCGCCGGCGTGTTCACCACGTCGATCGTCCGGCCGTGGGTGCGGCCGCGGAAGGCCGAGTAGGTGCCGTCGTGGAAGAAGGCATGGGTCAGCGTCTTGGCGAGGGCCGCCATTGGAGCCCGGGCGAAGTCCGCGTAATACCCCTGCGACTCGCCCGTCAGGGCGGTGTGCAGGGCGTGGTGGAAGTCGTCGTTCCACTGGGCGTGGAGACCGAGACCGCCGTGGGAACGGGGTGTCGTCGTCCGCGGGTCGCACGTGTCCGACTCGGCGATGAGGAACAGCGGACGGCCGAGGTCTTCGGCGAGCCCGTCGACCGCGGCCGCCAGCTCTTCCAGATAGGTCAGCGCCCGGTTGTCGGCCAGCGCGTGCACCGCGTCCAGCCGCAGCCCGTCGAGGCGGTGGTCCCGCAGCCACGCAAGCGCGCTGTCCAGCAGGTAGGCGCGCACTTCGTCGGAACCGGGGGCGTCCAGATTGACCGCCGAGCCCCACGGCGTGTGGTGCGTGTCGGTGAAGTACGGGCCGAACGCGGGCAGATGGTTGCCCGACGGGCCGAGGTGGTTGTGGACCACGTCGAGCACCACGCCGAGGCCGTGCCCGTGCGCCGCGTCGACAAAGCGCTTCAGCGCCTCGGGGCCGCCGTACGGCTCGTGCACCGACCATGGGGACACACCGTCGTAACCCCAGCCGTGCACACCGGGGAAGGAGCACAGCGGCATCAGCTCCACATGGGAGACGCCCAGCTCGGCCAGCTCACCGAGCCGTTCGGCGGCCGCTTCGAGCGTCCCCTCGGGCGTGTAGGTGCCGACGTGCAGCTCGTAGAGGACCGCCCGCTCCAGACCCCGGCCCGCCCAGTCCCGCCGCCAGGCGTACGCGTCCTGGTCCACGACGGCGCTCGGGCCGTCCGGGCCGTCCGGCTGGCGGCGCGAGCGGGGGTCCGGCCGCACCGGGCCGCCGTCCAGGGCGAAGCCGTACCGCGCGCCGTCGTGTGCGGGCGCTTCGGCGAACCACCAGCCGTCCCGCCCCTGCGCCCGCTCCATCGGGTGCTCCGCACCCTCCAGCCACAACGTGACCCGCTCCTCGGCGTTCGGCGCCCACACCTCGAACAGCAGCACAGGAGGTCCCCTCGTCGTCGATGCCCTGACACCCGTCCCGACCATCCTGGCAAGTCCGTGCCCTCCAGGCGGGGCGCTTGGGCCATTGAGGTCACGAACCATGTCGACGCCGGCGGCTTCCACGCGCGGAGCCGCCGAGCACAGGGGCGCCCGGTGCGAACCGGGCGCCCCTGCGCCGTCAGACCTGCGACGCGGCAGACGTCGGTTGCGACGCGGCAGACGTCAGAGTTGCGACGCGGGCAGGAAGTGGACCCGCTCCTGGACGACCGGATGCCCGGCCTTGGCGAAGTTCGCCGCCATGGGGAAATTCCCCTGGTCCGTGGCGCCTGCGATGAACTCGGCGCCACGCTCGGCGAGATAGTGCGTGCACTCCGCCAGCAGGTCGTACGCGTAACCGCGACCGCGCTGCCCCGGTACGACCCCGATGAAGCCGATGCACGGGCCCGACGGGTTGTGCGCCGGAATGTGGAGGCCGACCAGTTCACCGTCGGGCGTGTGGGCGAGCTGCCACCATTCGCGTGGCGACGGGCACCAGTTGAAGAAGTCCAGCTCCTCCTGGGCCGCCTTGTCCAGACCCTCCTGCGCGATGGCGCGCAGCGCGTGGGCGTCGAGCGTCGCGGAGTGGATGCGCTTCAGGGCCTCGAAGAAGACGGCGTCGTCCGGCTCCTGCCGGAACACCAGCCGGCCGGGCCGCTCCGGGAGCCCGCACCCGGGTGTCCACCGGTACTGGTAACGCTCGACCAGCACCTCCATGCCGGCCGCCTTCGCGGCCCTGATCCGCGCCTCACCGGCCGCCAGGGCGGCGGGGTCGTCGCGCCAGCGCGCGGGCAGGATCAGTTCGTACTCGACCTGGAAGGGGGAGGTGCGCAGGAGTTCGGCGCCCGCCTCCTCCTCGCCGTCGGCGACGTCGAACCAGTTGATGTTGACGGGAGCCACGTCGTCGGGGCCGCCCCACCAGGCGGCGCGGGCGACGACCCTGCCGTCGCGCAGCGCGACCCGCTTCCAGTCGGGGCGGTGCGTCGTACGTGACAGTGCGCGGCCCACACCGAGCGGGTCGGGCATGGTGTCGAAGAGATGTGCGTCGCTCTCGCCGAGCGTGCGGATGACCGGATCGGTCACGGGATGTCCTCCGGGAAGAGAAGTGTGATGCGCTCCCGGTCAGACTGCGAACGCCGGGCGGACGAGGCGGGAGCGCGGGGAACGTGTAAGGAACACGGCACTCGCCTCCTTCCGTCGTCTCGGGCGTCGGGCACACACTAGACGGCTGGAAGGCCGATCGTCCACGGCCATTTCGGCGCTCAGCGGCCACAACAGGCCGCCGAGCGCGGCCCGGTGAGGCGGAACCCACGCTTCCGCGCAGGTCAGGACAGGCGCTGGTACCGCTCCGTCTGGACACCTCGGCCCTTCGGACCGACAATCTGGAGCGTGACGTCCTCCTTCGAGTCCAACACGTATCCCGCGCGGCTGTCCGATGCCGAGCGCGAGCGTGTCCTCGACGTGCTCAGAGAGGGTGCGGCCCAGGGAAAGCTGTCGCACGAGACCTTTGTGCACCGGATGGAACTGGTCCTCGCCGCACGCCGCTCCGAAGAGCTGGTGGCGCTCACCGCGGACCTGGTCGACGAGGGCCGCTGGTCACGCCGGCTGTACGGCATGGTCGGCCGGATCTCCGCGTTCTCGGTCCGGCTGCGCAGGGCGTGGCAGGCGGAGAAGCTGCCGCCGCTGCTCCTGCCCGAGCCGGGCCCGTATCCCCTCCGTATCGGCCGTGACCCGGCCAACGGCCTGCGGCTCAGCCACGACACCGTGTCGCGTATGCATGCCGAGCTGAGCCACCAGGGCCGGCTGTGGGTGCTCCGCGACCTCGGCTCGACGAACGGCACCACGGTCAACGGCCGCAGGGTGACCGGCTCGATCGTCGTCGACGACGGGGACATGGTCGGCTTCGGCAGCATGACCTTCCGCCTCACCGCACGCTGAGCGGCTCCTCCGCCCGACCGTCACGGGCCGCCCAGGCCCGGCGGTTACTGCAGTTCGGCCCGTGAGTGGCGACTGAAGCGACTCGGTGTGGCCCTACGCCGCTCCCCGTCGCCTCAACAGCGCCACCGGGCGGGTCGCGAACAGGTCCGCCAGGCGCACCGGTCCGGACGCGAAGTCGCGTTCCGGTGCGAGCAGGTCCGTCCAGCGGCCCGCCGGCAGGGGCAGCTCGGTGTCGGCCCAGCCGCCTGCCCGCGCCAGTCGCAGCGGGAGGCGGGTCACTGCCGTGACGACTTCGCCCGAGCGGCAGAAGGCGACGCAGTGGTCCGCCGCCGGCCCGTGCGGCAGGAGCGGGGTGTAGGTCGCCGCCGCCCCGAACAGTTCGGGCGCGTCCCGGCGCAGCCGGAGGGCCGCCGTGGTCAGGGCCTCCTTCTCGGCGCCGGGCCCCGGGGAAGGCGGCCCACCGAATTCCACCGGACGCCGGTTGTCCGGGTCGACCAGGGCGAGGAACTCCCGCTCAGAGCCCTGATACACGTCCGGCACCCCCGGCATCGTCAGATGCAGCAGTGCCGCACCGAGCACATTCGCCCGCACGTACGGATCGAGTTCATGGACGAACCGTGCCACCGAGTGCTGCGGCGGGCCCGCCGGTCCCGCGTCCACGAACGCCGACACCGCTTTTTCGTACGCCGCGTCCGGCTCCGTCCAGCTCGTGCGCAGCCCCGCCTCGCGCGCGGCTTTCAGCAGGGCCGTCTCCAGCCGTCCGGCGTCCGGTACGCCGAACCCGACGGCGGTCTGCCACGCCGTCCACGCCACCTGCGGGTCCGGGGCGGTGCCGCCGGCCACGCTCTCCGCCTCCTCCGTGATCTGAGCGAGGAAGTGCGCCCAGCGCTCAGGGCATTCGGACAGCACCGCGATACGGGCGCGCACGTCGGCGCTGCGCTTGGTGTCGTGCGTGGTGAGCACGGTCCCCGTCGTGGGCCAGTCGGCGGCCAGCCGGGCGCAGTACGCGTGGAACGCCTCGGGGCCGACCGCCGGATCGCCGGGGTCGCCGCCGACCTCGTTCGCCGAGATCAGCGGACTGTACCGGTAGAAGGCCTTGTCCTCCACGGACTTGGCCCGCAGCGCCGACGCCGTCTGGGCGAAGCGGGCACGGAAGGCCTCGTGCTCCGGCTCTGTGCCGAGCAGCCCGAGGGCCAGACCCCTGATCACGTCCACGGCCGCCGCCTCCTCCGGCACCGTGAAGGCCTCCTTCGCTTCGAGGGCCGCCTCCTCGGGCAGCGCAGCCCCGTCGGCGATCTTGTAGGGGCGGTAGACGGGGACTCGTACCAGCAGCTCCCGTATCGCCATGCCCAGTGCCCACGGGGCGTGGTCCCGCAGCCGGGGGTCGGCGGCGCAGGCCCGTTCGGCGAGTCGTACGAGTGCCGCGGTCTCCGCGGCCAGCTCATGGGTGACCACCTCGTGCGCGGCGTGCCGCGCCGTGGCGTCCCAGCGGCCGCCCAGTTCCTCTGCCGCCTCGGTGAACTGCCGGTGGTCGGCGGCGAGTACCGCAGCTCCGGCCGGGTCGGTGAACAGGCCGTCGACCCGCCGCAGCGCGTCGTACCCGGTTGTCCCGGCGACGGCCCAGCCGGCCGGCAGCCGCTCGTCACCGGTGAGGATCTTCTCCACGACGATCCAGCAGTCCCCGCCGGTCGCCTCGTCGAGTCTGCGTAGATAGCCCTCGGGGTCGGCCACCCCGTCGGGGTGGTCCACCCGCAGACCGTCGACGACGCCGTCCCGCACCAGTTCGACGATCTTCTTGTGGGTGGCGTCGAAGACCCCCGGGTCCTCGACGCGCACACCTATGAGCTCGGAGACGGTGAAGAAGCGGCGGTAGGTGAGCTCGGTGCGGGCCAGCCGCCACCAGCCGAGGCGGTACCACTGGGCGTCCAGCAGTTCGGCGATCGGCAGGTCCGCCGTGCCGTCCCGCAGGGGGAAACGCTGCTCGCCGTAGTGCAGGACGTCACCCTCGACGTACATCTTGTCCATCTCCTCGCCGACGCGGCCGGCGAGGACCGGCAGGAGGAGCCTTCCGCCGCCCGCTTCCCAGTCGATGTCGAACCAGCGGGCGTACGACGATCCCGGCCCGTCCCGCAGGACCTCCCACAGGGCGCGGTTGTGGCGAGGCACCGCCGCCATGTGGTTGGGGACGATGTCGAGGACGAGCCCCATGCCGTGCTCGCGTGCCGTACGGGACAGCTCCCGCAGCCCCGCCTCGCCCCCCAGTTCCTCGCGGACCCGGCTGTGGTCGACCACGTCGTAGCCGTGCGTGGAGCCGGGGACGGCCTCCAGCACCGGCGACAGATGCAGATGGGAGACGCCGAGCGCGGCCAGGTGCGGCACGGCCGCCGCCGCGGCCGAGAACGGGAAACCGGGCTGGAGCTGGAGCCGGTACGTCGAGGTGGGCGTCATGCGAACATACGTACCCGCCCTGAGGGGTTCCTGCGCCCGGCCCGGTGGACCGTGTGGGCCGATCGGGTGATGTGGGGACTCGTTCGGACCTCCCACCTGGACGAACGCCCTTCGACGTGCCGCGTGCGGAGGCGCCTACGCCGGCCGCCGCAGCACCGTCATGCTGCGGCCCACCAGCCGCAGCTCGTCCCCGGCCGCGACCATCGGACCGTTGCCCGGCGGCACCCCTTCCTTGCAAGCCGTGTCCACCACCACCTGCCACTCCTCGCCGTGGCTCACCGGCACCGTGAATTCCAGTTCCTCCGCGCTTGCGTTGAACATCAGCAGGAACGAGTCGTCGGAGATCCGCTCGCCGCGCGGTCCCGGCTCGGAGATCGCGTGGCCGTTCAGGAAGACGGACAGCGCCTTGGCGTGTGCCGCCTGCCAGTCCCGCGCGACCATCTCGTCGCCCTGCGGGGTGAACCAGGCGATGTCGGTCAGCTCGTCGTGGGTCCCCTCCACCGGCCGGCCGTGGAAGAACCTGCGCCGCCGGAAGACGGGGTGGTCGCGCCGCAGCCACACCATCGTCTTGGTGAAGGCGAGCAGCGAGCCCTCCTCGTCGTCGCCCGGGTCCGGCCAGTGAACCCAGGAGATCTCGTTGTCCTGGCAGTAGGCGTTGTTGTTGCCCCCTTGGGTGCGCCCGAACTCGTCGCCGTGGCTGAGCATCGGCACGCCCTGGGAGAGCATCAGTGTCGCGATGAAATTGCGCATCTGCCGCTCGCGCAGCTCCAGCACGCCCTCGTCGTGGGTGTCGCCCTCCGCGCCGCAGTTCCAAGAGCGGTTGTGGCTCTCGCCGTCGCGGTTGTTCTCGCCGTTGGCCTCGTTGTGCTTGTCGTTGTAGGACACGAGGTCGTGCAGGGTGAAGCCGTCGTGGCAGGTGGTGAAGTTGATCGAGGCCAGGGGACGTCGCCCGTCGTCCTGGTACAGGTCGGAGGAGCCCGTCAGCCGGGACGCGAACTCGGCCAGCGTGCGCGGCTCGCCCCGCCACAGGTCTCGTACGCAGTCGCGGTATTTGCCGTTCCACTCGGTCCACAACGGCGGGAAGTTGCCCACCTGGTAGCCGCCCTCGCCGACGTCCCACGGCTCGGCGATCAGCTTCACCTGGCTGACCACAGGGTCCTGCTGGACCAGGTCGAAGAAGGACGACAGTCGGTCCACCTCGTGGAACTGGCGGGCGAGCGTCGCTGCGAGGTCGAAGCGGAATCCGTCGACATGCATCTCGGTCACCCAGTAGCGCAGCGAGTCCATGATCATCTGCAGCACGTGGGGACTGCGCATGAGCAGGGAGTTCCCGGTGCCCGTGGTGTCCATGTAGTAACGGCGGTCGTCCTCCATCAGGCGGTAGTACGACTCGTTGTCGAGGCCGCGGAAGGAGAGGGTGGGGCCGAGGTGGTTGCCCTCCGCCGTGTGGTTGTAGACGACGTCGAGGATGACCTCGATACCGGCCTGGTGCAGGGCCCGCACGGCCTGCTTGAACTCGAGGACCTGCTCACCGCGGTCGCCCCAGGAGGCGTACGAATTGTGGGGGGCGAAGAAGCCGATCGTGTTGTAGCCCCAGTAGTTGTTCAGCCCCGCGTCCACCAGCCGGTGGTCGTTGACGAACTGGTGGACCGGCATCAACTCAAGTGCGGTGACGCCCAGTTCCGTCAGGTGCGAGATGACGGCGGGGTGTGCGAGCCCGGCGTACGTGCCCCGCAGCTCGGGCGGCAGCTCCGGGTGCAGCATCGTGAGGCCCTTCACATGGGCCTCGTAGATCACGGTCCGGTGGTAGTCGGTACGCGGCAGGCGGTCGTCGCCCCAGTCGAAGTACGGGTTGACCACCACCGATGTCATCGTGTGCGGAGCGGAATCGAGGTCGTTGCGCGAATCGGGCCTGCCGAAGTGGTAGCCGTAGACCGACTCGTTCCACTCGATGGAGCCACTGATCGCACGTGCGTACGGATCTAGTAGAAGTTTGGCGGAGTTGCAGCGCTGCCCGCGCGTGGGCTCGTACGGGCCGTGGACCCGGAAGCCGTAGCGCTGGCCGGGCATGATGCCCGGCAGATAGGCATGCCGCACGAAGGCGTCCGTCTCGCGCAGCTCGACTGCTGTCTCCGAGCCGTCGTCGTGGAGCAGACACAGCTCGATTCGGTGGGCGGCCTCGGAGTGCACCGCGAAGTTCGTGCCGGCGCCGTCGTAGGTGGCACCGAGGGGATACGCCTGTCCCGGCCAGACCTGCATAGATAGGACTCTTCCATTTCTGATCCGGGTATTGGGGGCTACTCGGGCTAGATCTTCCCCCAAAGTGGGGCAACCTCCTAGGACTTCGTACCGTCCTACCGGGTGACCAGTCACAAACAAGGGGGAAATGGGGGAGACACGTGCGCCAATTGCTACGCCGTCACCTGGGGAAGCTGATGGCGGGTGCCGCCATCGCGGTGACAGGGACCGCGGTGATGGTGGGGATCACGCTGCCGGGCACCGCGGGGGCCGACGACTCCGGCAGGGGGAAGGTGGCGGCGGCCGAGGCCGGCGGCAGCCGCGAGGCCGGCGGGTCGGGACCGACCGACGCTCCGCTGCCCGGAGTCGTCGCCGACGCGCCGCGGGAAGGCGAACGGGGCGTGGGCGGCGATCCGCTCACCGACGGCGAGCTGAAGCGTGCGGAGCGGCTGGCGCTGCCTTCTGCCGCACGGCAGAACGGCCAGAACGCGGTCGGCGGCCGCGGTCCGCAGCACCTGGCGACGAACCTTGCCGAGCCGCTGCCCTCCGAAGCGGACGGCACTGCCACGCCACGCCGGGCCGAGGTGCGCTTCTACGACTATCGGACCGACGAACTCATCACCCGGACCGTCAATCTCGACACGGGCAGCGTGGAGCGGACCGGCACCCGGCGCGGAATCCAGCCGTCGCCGCACCAGGAGGAACTGCGCGAAGCCCTCGGGCTCATCCTGAAGAGCCCGCTCGGAGCGGATCTGAAGTCGGACTACAAGGACGCCACGGGCAGGACGCTCGCCGACCCGGACCAGCTCTGGTTCAACGGCGACGTGTACCGCACCTACCGCGAGACGAACGTGCCGGAGCAGCTCTCCCGGTGCGGCGAGCACCGCTGCGTGCGGCTCGTCGCGAAGATACGCGACGGCGCCTGGATCGAAATCCGGAACCTGATCGTCGACCTGAGCGCGCGAAACGTCGTCCGCGTCGGCTGACCGGCTCCTCGCCCCCGCTCCGTTGCCTTTCCCCACATGCCGTACCTCCGTACGAGGGAGTTCGTCCTCATGCACGTCACGCACGTGAACAGAGCTTCGCGCGCCCGCAGGCGGGGCGCGCTGCTGGCCGCCGCCGCCCTCCTGGGCAGTGTCGGAGCCGCGACCGGCCCCGCCTCCGCGGCGCCGAACGCCACGCAGATCCCGGCCGCCGCGGTGCCCCGGCCCGAGTGCAGCAGCGCCTTCCGCATCGAGCAGAAGCTCGACGGAGGCACCACCTGGCGCATGTGCTGGCGCTACGACACCGACGCCGGCCTCGTCCTCGACAAGGTCGGCTACCAGCCCAAGGGTGAGCGGCGCCCCATCCGTGTACTGAACAGCGCCAAGCTGGCCCAGATCCATGTGCCGTACGACGACGGCAAGGCCGACTACGACGACCTGACCGGCGCCGGCTTCGGCTGGGGCCTGCAGAACCTCGCCCCCGCGGAGTGTCCCGGCGGCACGGTCAAGCGGGTCAAGGTCGCCGACCTCGGCGTCATCAACGGCCTGTGCACCACCACCCGCGCCCGCGGCCACGCCTACCGCCTCGCCAACGACGAGGGGACCAAGGTCTGGCAGTCGCAGGGAAAGGACCTGCTGGTCTACACGGTCAACAAGGTCGCCTGGTACGAGTACATCACCGAGTGGCGTTTCTCCTCCGACGGCACCATCTCGGCCAACGTCGGCGCGACCGGCAGCCTGGCCCCCGACGACTACAACGCCGCCGACGGCCGAGGCTGGCCGATCGGCAAGGGCGCCCGTGACTACGCCACCAGCCACGCCCACAACGTCTTCTGGCGGCTGGACTTCGGCCTCGACGGCAGCAGCAAGGGCCGGATCGAGCAGTACGACTCCAAGGTCACCCCGCCGAACGGTGACGGCAGCCCGACGGTGAGGACGACCCGGACCCCCGTCACCAAGGAGCTCGCCGGGGACGCCAGGGCCATGCGCTGGTGGCGGGTGGTGAGCGCGACCGGCAAGAACAAGGACGGCCACGCGCGCTCCTACGAGATCGTGCCCGGGGCGTCCGCCACACACGCGGGACGGGGTTTCACCAAGCACGACGTCTACTTCACCCAGAACCGGGTGTGCGAGCAGTTCGCGAGCAACAACATCCACGACTGTGGAGCGCGCGGCGGCGACAGCGTGGACAAATGGGTCAATGGTGAGAACCTCGTCAACCCGATCACCTGGGTCAACATCGGGTTCCACCACATCGCCCGGGACGAGGACCAGCAGCCCATGCCCGTCCACTGGCAGGGGTTCCAGCTCGCCCCCAGGGACGTGACCGCTATGAATCCCCTCACTCCGGCCGATCTCGCCGATCAGAACGGTCGCCACAACCACGGGAGTTGAGAAAACTCCCGGCTCAACCTGCTGCACCGCCTCCCGCCGCGGAGTAGGCTTCCTTGATCGTTGGAGGGGGCAGGGAAGGCGGTGCGCGGGTGAGCTCGGGAGGGCTGGAGCTACCCCCCGGTGACACGGGTCACGAGGGGGGAGACTCCGCCGAGGTCCCGCCAGGAGCGGTCTCGCTCGCGCGACCGATGGAGATCGGGGCCGAGCTGGACTGGGGCGCCGACGCATGGAGCGAGGTGCGCACACGCGCCCAGCGCGCCGGGCGCGCCTACATCTGGCTGAATCTGGTGGAACAGCGGCTGCGGGCGGTCGTGGCCGCCGTGCTGCGTCCCATCTACGAGCCGGTGCACGGTGACGACTGGGTGGTCGCCGCGGCCGGCCCCGCGGGCCACGAATGGGTGCAGCGCGCCGTCGCGGTGCGTGAGGTCTCCCGCCGCAAGGGCTATCTGCTGGACCCGGCGGACGACAACGTCCTGTCGTTCCTCACCCTTCCGCAACTGCGCGAGCTGATGGTCCAGCACTGGCCCTGCTTCGAGCCGTACTTCGACGACCGGCGGGACGTCGAGCTGGCTCTCGACGAGCTCGAGGTCGCCCGCAACGTCGTCTCCCGCAATCGTGCGCTGAACGAGGCGGTGCTCGCCCAGGCAGAGCGTGCCTCCTCGCGACTGCTGGAGATACTCGGCAGCGGCGCCGGTGTGCCCTCCGCCGACCGGCTACCGGTCGACGCGGTCGAGGACCTGGTCGGCGACCGGTACGCGGACGTCGTGTCCGTCCACCCCGACCGCGTCAGGCTCCAGCGCCAGCTGCCCGCGGAGGACCTCTTCGGCGGCGCGCGCCGCGTCGACGCGATCGGCATAGGACTGAACCTGCTGGTCCAGAACTTCTCCGGCCGCAGGCTGGTCCGCCTCGCCGAGTCGGGCTGCCGGGTCCGGCTGCTCTTCCTCAACCCGGCGAGCAGTGCCGTCAAGCGCCGCGAGCGTGAACTCGGCATCAAAAAGGGTGAGTTGAGCCGCACGGTGGAGATGAACATCCTCCACATGCGCCGGGTCCGCTCCCGGCTGCGCGACCCCGGGGCCTTCGAGATACAGGTCTTCGACGAGACCCCGCGCTTCACCGCCTACCTCGTCGACGGCGACGGCCCCGACGGTCTTGCCGTCGTCCAGTCCTACCTCCGCCGTGCACGCGGCATGGAGGCGCCCGTGCTGGTGCTGCGGGGCGCCGGGCGGTCGGTCGTGCGCGCAGGTCAGGACGGAGAATCAGGTCTTTTCCAGACATACCGCGAGGAGTTCGAGTCGGTATGGGCCGACTCGCGGCCGGTGTCCTGAGGACGCGCTCGCGCGGCGCCACCGCCGGATCGGTGCCGCCGCAGCGAGAAGGGCATCCGCTGGGGCGGACGCCCCGCCGTGGCCGCGTGATCGGTCAGTCTGGCAGAGCCGGGCCAGTCTCCTTCGGGCCGTAGCATGCAGATGATTCTCCGGTGACCAGAGCCCAGTAGCGGTCACCGAAGGACCAATGCCACCACTCCGTGGGGTAGTTCACCAGGCCCGCAGTGGTGAGCGCGGCGCCCAGCAACTGACGGTTGGCATGGGCCGGGACCACCAGCGACGTGCGTGCCGCCGATGCCGCAGGATGTCAGAAAGCGAGTAGACAGATGCAACCGACGTTCGTACTGGTTCACGGAGCCTTTTCGAACTCCTTCTCATTCGCGCCTCTCCAGGCCGAGCTCGGCCTCCTCGGACACCGCTCGGTCGCAGTCGACCTGCCCGGCCATGGTTTCGATGCAACGTACACGGGCGCCTACCAGGCGCCACAAGATCTCGACGGGCTCGCCACGGCACCCGGTTCGATCAAGGGCGTCACGCTCGCCGACAATGCCGCGCACCTGATCGGGATCCTCGAAAGGGCCAAGCAGAACGGGCCGGTGATCCTTGTCTCCCACAGTCGCGGTGGTATGACGGCCACCGCAGCAGCCAACGCACGGCCGGACCTGATCGACCGCCTCGTCTACGTCTCCGCTTGGTGCCCTGTCGATCTTGACGTCGGCGACTACTACGCCGAGCCGGAGATGGCCACGGTTGACGCCGCTTCCCTGAGCCTGGCGCTGGCCGGGAACCCGGCCGAACTGGGGCTGCTCCGCGTCAACTTCCGCACCGCGAACCCGGCCGCCCTCGCGGCCTTCAAGGCGGCTTTCCTCGCTGACGGCACCGATGAGGAGTTTCTGATCTTCCTGAACACCTTCCAACCCGACGAGAACTTGGACGCCGGCACATCCGCCGACCGGGCACAGGCCGATACATGGGGCCGCATCCCGAAGACCTACGTCCGCTTGACCGACGACACGAGCATGCCGCTCGCCCTACAGGACCGGCTGATCCGCGAGGGCAACGCGCTGACGCCGGACAACCCGTACGACGTCCGCACCCTTGAGGGCAGCCACCTGAAGTGGCTGGTGGCCCCGGCACCAGCGGCCCGAGTCCTGGGTGAACTCGCAGCACTGGCGGGCTAGCCGGAGTTGTTGCCCCCACCAGTGAGTCGGCAGCGGCAGGACGGTGGCGCCGCGTCTGCGTGCGTGACACCCTGGCGACCGTGATCATCAGGGTGAGTGAGGCACGCGTACGTCCTGACCGGTTCGAGGCATTCCGCGACATGATCGTCTCTGCGGTCCGCGAGTTTCCCAGCCGCTACCCGGGGTTGGTGGACCACGAGGTGCTGCTCGCGCCGCCTGATTCGCTGCTGTACGTCAGTCGCTGGCGCAGCGAGCAGGATTTGGCCGGCTACGCCGGCGAGCACTGGCGTGACCAGCCCGTGGTTCTGCCGGGCGAGGACGAGTACCTCGTTGCACCACTTCAGGTACGGCACTTCACGCTCGCATCTCTGAAGCCGGCGAGTGTGCCGCGTTCCGATCAGGAGTCCGGCAGTTCTGCTGCCTCGGCTGGACCGGGGCGGTAGACAGGCTGGATGACTCGGGACGACTCGGGATGATCTCGCGGAGGGCGAGTGGACGGTGATTGTGCCGCATCTGACGTTGGGCGGGGGCGGTTTGTTCCCCGGGGTGCACCTGGCGGCGGACCGCCGCTGCCGCCCGCTGCACTTCGTGGTCACCCCCCGGCCAGGCCGATGACAGCCCGCGCTTCATCGCCATCCTGGAGCGCGTCATGGTCCTCGGCCCGGCGGGTCGACCCCGGACCCGCCTGGACGCCGTGGCCGCGGACAAGGCGTACTCCTCCCGCGCCAACCGGGCCTCCCTGTGCAGACGCAACATCCATGCGGTGATCCCGGAGAAGACCGGCCAGGCGGCCCATCGCAAGACGATGAGCCGCCGGGGCGGACCACCGTTTCCCACGACACCGAGCTCCACCGCGACTGCAACGCGGTCGAACGCCGTGTCCACAAGTTCGGGGAATGGCCGGTCCGGCCACCCGCCACACCTCTAAGCAGGCACCTTGTCGGCCCGGCGGGCAGTCGCGGCACGCGCCGGGACGTAGGCCCACAGCGCGACGCCGATGAAGATCACCTGCTCGGGAATCCTGAACCACAGCGGCGTCGCCGGCTCCCCGTTGAACGGGATCCGCTCGACGGCCGCGTGGATGTTGGCCGGGAGCATCAGGACGAACAGCACGGCGAGGCCGAGCCCGGCCGTCGGCCGGGTGGCCTCCCGGACGAGTCCGGCGGCGCCGAGCAGTTCGAGAACGCCCGTCGCATAGACCGCGAGGCGGGGGAACGGCACGAACGGCGGGACCATCGCGACCAGGTCGTGGTGGCCGGGTACTGGGCCGAGGGCGGACGGGACGAAGTGCGCGGTCGCCGTGAACACCAGCATGACCGCGAGGCCGTGCAGGACTGACACCCGCCAGGTCGCGAACCGTCCGACGCCGAACGCGCCGAGCAGTCGGAACAGCACGGTGGGAACGGCGATGAGCATGAGTGTGCCGAACATGAGAGGAGAATCCTTTCGGTAGGTCGGTCGTGTTCAGGCAGCGGTGAAGAACAGGCCCGCGCCGTACGCCCGGCGGGCGGACAAGAAGAAGCCGTCAGGTCGGCCCGGGCCGCCGTTCTCGACGACCTGCCGCGCGGGGGGCCCGGTGACCCGGGCTCATGTCGTGCGCCACCGGCGATGATCCCCCGGCTGAAGAGCGGACACCCGGTGACGTCCAAGCTGGGAACGTCGTTCGGGCGCGGCCGTGCCCGCCACTCGGAGACCTCGGGGGCGTGGGCGCACGGCGTCGAGCGTCGGACGGTTCGGCCGTCGGGGTCGCCCATCGGAAAGCGGGGGACGTTCGTGAGGGACCGCAGTTCAGGACGGGACGCCATGACGAGTCTCCGGGCCAGTGACGGCGCGGAGTTCGGGATGATCCAGCCTAATGTGGGCACGGCGAAGGGCCTCTTTCGGGAGGTTGCGCGGATGTGCATCACAGCAGAATGGATAATAGCGCTATCCGCTATCCATTGCCGAGGAAGTGAGCAGATGAAGGTCTCCGAGCTCAGTCGACGCACCGGCGTACAAGTGCCGCTGATCAAGTACTACTTGCGCGAAGGGCTGCTGCCCCCGGGGCGGGCCACCGCGTCCAACCAGGCCGACTACGGCGAAGACCACGTGCACCGGCTCCGGTTCATCCGCACCCTGATCGGGACGCGCGGCCTGTCGACCAGCGCGACGAAGGAGATCCTGGACGCGATCACCGCTGAACAAGAGGATCTGCACCAGGTCTTCGGGATAGCACTGGGCGTACGTCCTACCAAGAAGGAGGAGGACACCGGCACGGAACGGCCCTCGAAGGAGCCTGAGCGGGAGCCGGCGGGCCTGGCCGACGCACGCAAGCTGATCGCCGAGATGGAGTGGGAAGTCTCCCAGGGCAACCCGGCCGCGCACACCCTGGCAGAGGTACTGGCCGCACTCGCCGACCTGGGCGCGGACATCGACTGGCGCGGCCTGCTGCCCTACGCCCGACTCGCCGACAGCATCGCCGACGTGGACGTGCAGCAGATGCGCGGCGAGCGCGACCTGCTGGCCCAAGCCGAACGGGCCGTTCTGGTCTCGATCCTCCTTGAACCCGCCCTGCTGGCCCTCCGCCGACTGGCCCAGGAGGCCAAGTCGGCCCGGCACTTCGGCGGCGGCGGCCGGCCCGGCGAGGCGAACTCCGCATGAACGTATGTCGGCTGGTGCCAGGAAGTGCGGCGACGCACCCGCTCATTTCACCCGGTCGTCCCGCAGGACGGCTGCCAGTGCTTCCCGCCTCCTTGCCGGGCGGCCTGGGCGCGGGCGGCTGCCGGGGGCGGTGGTTGTGGCAGCACGGAACGCTGGACCTTCCACGAGAAGGCCTTCCTGATGGGAGGAGTCCGGGCAGCCGCGACAAGGCGTAGTGCGGCGGCGATGGGGGGCACGGCGTCGTTCCACTCCGACGCCCGTGGGGGCTCGTGGTGCCGATGGTGCAATGAGCGGATGGTCCGGTCGGGACCGCCGCCCGAACCCGCTGTCAGTGGTGCGTGCGAGAGTGGTCGTCAACTGGGGGAAGCACCACCGCACCACTGAGAAGGGGGCACTCATGTCCTGGCACCGCGAGCTGCTGGTCGGCTTCGATCTGGAGACGACGGGCACCGATCCGCTCGACGCACGCATCGTGACGGCCGCCGTCGTCGAGCTGCGGGCCGGGCAACCGGTGCGCAGGCACGGCTGGATGGCGGATCCGGGGATAAGCATCCCGGCACAGGCTTCCGCCATCCACGGCATCAGCAACGAGCGAGCCGCCGCCGAAGGCCGCCCCGCCCGCGAAGTGGTCGACGAGATCGCCGGGGCGCTGACCGGCCACTGGCAGCAGGGCGTTCCGATCGTCGCATACAACGCCGCTTTCGATCTGACGTTGCTCGCGGCTGAGCTGCAACGGCACGGGCTGCCTTCGCTGGACGAGCGGCTGGGCGGCCGGCCGATCGGCCCCGTCGTCGACCCGTACACGATCGACCGGGCTGTCGACCGCTACCGCAAAGGGAAGCGCACACTCGAAGCGGTCTGCGTCGAGTACGGGGTGGCCCTCGACAGTGCCCACCACGCCGACGCGGACGCGCACGCCGCGGTGCTGGTCGCCTGTGCGATAGCGGAGCGGCACGCCATGGTGGCGGGCCTCGAGGTGGAGGAGCTGCACCACCAGCAGGTGGCCTGGTACGCGCAGTGGGCGGCCGACTTCCAGGGCTTTCTGCGCCGCAAGGGCACGTCCGACGCCGTGGTCGACGCCTCGTGGCCACTACGGGAGCTCGCGCCGGTCGCCGGCTGAACACACCGGCCCGGCGAGGAGTTCACAAGGCGCGCCGGCATGGGGCAGGCCAGGGAGAAGCGCCGACTCGGGCACCCTCAGAAGGGGTACCAGCGCACCTCTGGGTCGTCGTCCCGCAGGGACGCCACTCTGCGGGAGAATTCGGCCAGCGCCGCGGGGTTGGACGGGGCGTGCTGGGCGACCCAGGCACAGCTGGCGGTCTCGCGGGCGCCACGCAGCACGGCGCAGCCGTCCCAGGTGCGCACGTCCCAGCCGTAGGTCTCGGTGAACGAGTCGTAGGCGGCGGGGTCGAGGCCGTAGCGGTCACGGGAGAGGGCCATGACCACGAGGTCGTGTTCGCGCAGGTCCGACGAGACGGTCTCCAGGTCGACCAGGACGGGACCGTCCGGACCCGCATGGACATTGCGGGGGAGCGCGTCGCCGTGGATGGGACCCGGCGGCAGACGGGGGGTGAGCGCGGCCGCCGCATCGGCGAAACCGTCGCGGCGCGCCCGCAGAAAGGCGGCGTCGGCGGGGTCGATCGCGTCGCCGGCCAGCCGCAGCCAGCGTTCGACACCGCCGAGCAGATCCCGGCTGGGCAGCTCGAAGGGAGGGGACTGGAGCGCATGGACGAGCCGCAGCAGGCGTGCCAGGTCGGCGGGCTGCGCGGGCCGTAGGGCGTCCGGGAGCCGGTGCCACACCGTCACCGGGTGTCCGGCGACCAGTCGCGGCACGGGCTCCGCGGCCCGCACGGCAGGCACATCCGCGGCCTCCAGCCAGGCGGCGACGGCCAGTTCACGCTCGGCACGCGGCAGCAGCTCATCGTCCCGGCCGACCTTGACCACCACCTTGTCCGCCGCGAACACGGCGTTCTCACCGAGCGCCAGCAGCGGCGCGTCGGCCGGCAGCCCGGCCTCCGCCAGCACCTCGCGTGCCCGTGTCTCGTCCATTCGCCCTCTCCCAGCACCGTCGTGAACCCGACAAAGTTTCGCATCCGTGCAGGTCACCTTGACGAACCGACAGCTCGTCAGCACCATGACGCCAGGCCGCCGGGCGTCCCGGGACTGTCCTGACCAGCCGCCCGAAGGAGTCGAATACGTGACATCGGCGACCGTAACGGCGCGGTCCGGGAAGAACACCGGAGAGCCGGACGACGGACGGCCCGGGAAGGGCACGGCCCGAAAAAGGGTCATGGACCTCGGTGCCTGGTTCCTGGTCCTGCCCGCGCTGCTTCCGATCCTGGTGCTGAGCGTCGGTCCCCTGCTCTACGGGATCGCTCTGGCCTTCACCGATTCGCAGGCCGGGCGCACCGAGCCCACCGAGTGGATCGGCACCCTCAACTTCCAGGACCTCCTTCACGACACACTGTTCTGGGACTCGTTCAGGATCGGCCTGCTGTGGGCGGTCGGCGTGACCGTCCCGCAGTTCCTGCTCGCGCTGGGGCTTGCCCTGCTGCTCAACCAGCAGCTGCGGCTGCGCTGGCTGGCCCGGGCGCTCGCGATCATCCCGTGGGCCATGCCGGAGGTCGTCGTCGGCATCATGTGGCGGCTCGTCTACAACCCGGACGCCGGTGTCCTCAACGAGACCATCCGCGACCTGGGCCTGGGCGACGGCCGGGACTGGCTCACCGGGCTCGCCACCGCGCTGCCGGCGGTGATCATTGTCGGGGTCTGGGCGGGCATGCCGCAGACGACGGTCGCCCTGCTGGCGGGACTGCAGAACACTCCGCACGAGCTGCACGAGGCCGCGGCCCTCGACGGCGCGGGCGCCTGGCGCCGGTTCCGTACCGTCACCTGGCCCGCGCTCAAGCCCGTCGCACTCGCCATCACCGCCCTCAACTTCATCTGGAACTTCAATTCCTTCGCCCTGGTCTATGTGCTGACCAACGGCGGGCCCGGCGGGCGGACCAGGCTGCCCATGCTCTTCGCCTATGAAGAAGCCTTTCGCTATGGGCAGTTCGGGTACGCGGCGGCGATGGGCTGCATCATGGTCGCGGTGATCTCGGTGATGCTCGCCCTCTATCTCGTGGGACGGCTCAAGGGAGGCGAGGACGCATGACTGCCCTTCGCACCGGCAGGGCAGGGCGGGCAGGGCAGTATCTGGCACTCCTCGCCTACCTGGTCTTCCTCGCCTTCCCGTTTCTGTGGCTGATCTCGACCGCCTTCAAGCCGCCACGCGAGCTGGGGTCCCTGCATCCCACGTGGATTCCGCAGAACCCCACCCTCGGCAACTTCCGGCAGGCGTTCGACGAGCAGCCGCTGCTCCAGGCCGCGGGCAACAGTCTGCTCGCGGCCCTTGCCGCCGCGCTGATCGCCGTGGTGATCGCGACCCCCATGGCCTACACGATGGCCCGCAACCGCAGCAGGCTGACGACCGCGGCGACCGGATGGGTGGTCGTCAGCCAGGCGTTCCCGTTCGTCCTGGTGATCATCCCGCTCTTCCTGATCCTGAAGAACCTCCATCTGATCAACACCCTGTTCGGCCTGATCATGGTGTACGTCGTCTGGTCGCTGCCGTTCGCCCTGTGGATGCTGGTGGGTTACGTGCGGGCCGTGCCGCGCGAGTTGGAGGAGGCGGCGGCGGTCGACGGCGCCGGCAGACTCCGTACGCTCGTGTCGGTCACCGCGCCGCTGCTGGCGCCCGGCATCGTCGCCACCGCGCTGTTCGCGTTCATCACCGCCTGGAACGAGTTCTTCTTCGCCCTCGTCCTGCTCAAGACCCCGGAGAAGCAGACCTTGCCGGTCGTCCTCACCCACTTCCTCGGTGCGGAGGGCGTGGCCGACCTCGGGCCGCTCGCCGCCGCCGCGTTCCTCGCGACGATTCCCTCGCTCGTCATCTTCGCGGTCATCCAGAAGCGGATCACGGGTGGGATGCTGGCAGGGGCGGTGAAGAGCTGATGCGCGCACGCGGGACGGCACGGGTCAGGTGGCTGACGGCGGCCGCCGCTTCACTCGCGCTGCTGCTCACCGGCTGCGGCGGGGACGGCGGCGAGTCCGACGGGACGATCAGGCTCCGCTTCCAGTCGCTGGCCTGGCAGAAGGAGTCCGTCGACGCCAACAAAGAGCTGGTGGAGGAGTGGAACGCGGCCCATCCCGGCGTCCAGGTCGAGTATGTCCAGGGCAGCTGGGACAGCGTCCACGACCAGCTGCTGACGTCGTTCGAGGGCGGCGAGGCGCCCGACATCATCCATGACGCCTCCGACGACCTCGCCGACTTCGCGTACGGGGGATATCTCGCCGACCTGAGCGGGCTGCTGCCCGAGCGCCTCACCTCGGACATCCCGAAGCAGAGCTGGGAGACGACCACGTTCGGCGACGGCGTCTACGGCGTCCCGTTCCTCCAGGAACCGCGGGTCCTGATCGCCAACAGGAAGATCCTCGAGGAGTCCGACGTCCGGATCCCGACGGCCGACAAACCCTGGAGCTGGCAGGAGTTCCGCCAGGTCACCAAGGATCTGACGCAGAAGATGGGGAAAGGGAGGTACGGCGTCGCCTGGCCACTCAAGGAGCCCGTCTCCGTCACGCTCAACCTCGGTCTGTCCGCGGGCGGGCAGCTGTTCCACCGCGGTGACGACGGCAGGGTGACCGTTGACTTCACCGCCGGCGACGCCGTCGTGCCCGGCACGATCCACGACCAGGTCAACGTCGACGGGAGCGCCTCACGCAGCACGCTCGGCATGGGCGGTTCCGACGCACTGCCGGGGTTCTTCGGTGGCAGGTACGCGATGGTGCCGCTGGGCTTCTCCTACCGGCAGCAGATCGCCCAGCAGGCGCCGGAGGGCTTCGAGTGGACGGTGCTGCCGGCGCCCGCGGGCCCGGAAGGGCCGGCCCAGGGCGTGAGCCCGCAGACCTTGTCCGTCTCGCAGGACAGCGCACACCAGAAAGAGGCGGCGCAGTTCATCGACTTCATGCTGCGGCCGCAGAACATGGTCCGGCTGGCGAAGGGCGACTGGATGCTGCCGACCGGTACGGAGGCGCTGAAGGACCCGGCGCTGCACACGGAGAACGACGGCTGGGCGACCGGCGCGGCCCTCGCCCGTGATCTGCGCCCGGCGCCGGCGCAGTCGGTACGCGGCTATCCGGAGTGGAAAGACAAGGTCGCGACACCGGCGTACCAGGAGTACTACAGCGGCGCGATCGACGAGGAGGACCTGAAGGAGCGGCTGGTGAAGGACGGAAACCTGGTGCTCGCGCGCTATCAGCGCTGACGGGGGAGTGCCGGGGCCCGGCAGGCACGGGAAGGTAAGTTGCACGAGACGTATCGTCTCGTTTAGTCTCGCGTCATGACCGAATCGCAGCGCGCCCATATCGCCATGTTCTCCATCGCGGCCCCGGGGCATGTGAACCCGAGCATCGAGGTGATCCGCGAGCTCGTCGCCCGCGGCCATCGCGTCAGCTACGCGATCCCCGCCTCGTATGCGGACCGCGTTGCGGAGACCGGCGCCGAGCCCGTCGTCTACACCTCCACGCTCCCCACCGAGGACGAGCCGGAGGCATGGGGCACGGAACTGATCGACAACATCGAGCCGTTCCTGAATGACGCCATCCAGGTACTGCCGCAGCTCATCGAGGCGTTCGAGGGCGACGAACCGGACCTCGTCATCCACGACATCACCTCGTACCCGGCGATTGTCCTCGCCCACCGCTGGGGTGTGCCCGCCGTCTCGCTCTCGCCCAACCTCGTCGCCTGGGAAGGGTACGAGGAAGAGGTCGCCGAGCCGATGGCCGTCGAGCTGCGGGCGTCGGAACGGGGCAAGGCGTACTACGCGCGCTTCGCCGACTGGCTCGCGCAGAACGGCATCACCACGCATCCCGATCCGTTCGTCGGGCGGCCACGCCGCAGCATCGTCCTCATCCCCCGGGTGTTGCAGCCGAACGCGGACCGCGTCGACGAGTCCGTGTACTCGTTCGTGGGGGCCTGCCAGGGCGACCGGAGGAGCCAGGGGGAGTGGCAGCGGCCGGCGGACGCCGAGAAGGTCCTGCTCGTCTCGCTCGGCTCCACCTTCACCAAGCAGCCGGGCTTCTACCGTGAGTGCGTGAAGGCCTTCGGAAACCTGCCGGGGTGGCACGTGGTGCTCCAGATCGGGCGGTACGTCGACAAGTCCGAGCTCGGCGATGTCCCCGACAACATCGAAGTGCGCTCCTGGGTACCGCAGTTGGCGATCCTCAAGCAGGCCGACGCGTTCATCACTCATGCGGGCGCGGGCGGCAGCCAGGAGGGCCTCGCCACCGGCACGCCGATGGTGGCCGTGCCGCAGGCGGTCGACCAGTTCGGCAACGCGGACATGCTCGTGGGTCTGGGGGTGGCGCGGCGTCTCGAGACGGACGCCCCGGCCGGGGAACTGCGGGACGCGGTACTCGCGCTCGTCGGGGACCCGCAGGTGGCGGGGCGGCTCGCGGAGATCAAGTCCGGGATGGCCGGCGAAGGCGGCACGCGACGCGCGGCGGACCTGATCGAGGCGGAACTCCCGTCCCGTTAAGGCCTCCGGCTTCAGGGCGACGGGACGGCCCCGCCGCCCCTTGTGTGAATTCGTCCTTCATCGCGCTCGTGCGCGAATGTGTAAATGGCGTGTACGAATGGCCATATCCGTGATGCATGCGTGAGGTGTGTGTGGGAGCTTTCTGCGCACGAGTGCCGGATCCGCTTCGAAAGCATGGGCGTATTCAGGTCGTCCCGCCCTGTCGAGCGGTGATGTGCGGCAGGGTGCGGCCTCTTCTCGCGGAGGGGCCCCAAGCCTCGGAAGTGGGGCGCAATCCCCTTGCTGAGTACGCCGGTTGGGGTCGATGCCCGACTTGGGTCGCCCTGGCCGATTTCTTATTGCGGAACCTTGTTTTCTAAGTCACAGCTGTATGAAGGTCTTGATCTGGGCGCGTCAATCGGTCAGGGTTTCGAGCCAGCCCCCGGAGAAATTCCGTCCGTGGGCGGATCCCCCCACAAAATTTGACGAGGAGACCCCTCTTCATGGCAACTCACAAGCGCGCGAGCAGGATCAAGCTCACCGCAGCCATCACTGCCGTGGCCGCCGCAGCCGGCGTCACGCTGCTCAACACATCCTTCGCGGGAGCCGCCGCTCCCGCCGAGGGCAAGATCTACGGTGCGAACGCCAAGGGCGCCGTCGCCGGCAGCTACATCGTGATGCTGGACGAGAACGCCGACAAGAAGGGCCTGGCCAAGGAGTACGGCGGCACGCTGCAGCGCAACTACAGCTCCGCCATCAACGGCTTCTCCGCCAGCGGTCTGACGGAGACGGAGGCCAAGCGTCTCGCCGCCGACCCGGCCGTGGCCAAGGTCGTCCAGAACAAGAAGTTCACCATCAACGCGACCCAGGACAACCCGCCGTCGTGGGGCCTGGACCGGGTCGACCAGGCCGACACGGCCGGCGACAGCAAGTACACCTACCCGGACAGCGCCGGTGAGGGCGTCACCGCGTATGTGATCGACACCGGAGTCCGTATCTCCCACAAGGACTTCGAGGGTCGCGCCACACACGGCTTCGACGCCGTGGACAACGACGACTCCGCCGACGACGGCAACGGCCACGGCACGCACGTCGCCGGCACCGTCGCGGGCGCGGCGCACGGCGTCGCCAAGAAGGCGAAGATCGTCGCCGTGCGTGTCCTCGACGACAACGGCTCCGGCACCACCGAGCAGGTCGTCGCGGGCATCGACTGGGTCACCCAGAACCACCAAGGCCCGTCCGTCGCCAACATGAGCCTCGGCGGCGGCGCCGACGAGGCCCTCGACGAGGCGGTCCGCAAGGCCGTCGCCGCCGGCGTCACCTTCGGCGTCGCGGCCGGCAACGAGTCCTCCGACGCGGGCCAGGGCTCTCCGTCGAGGGTCAAGGAAGCCATCACCGTCGCCTCCTCCACCAAGGAGGACGCCCAGTCGGACTTCTCCAACTTCGGTGAGATCGTGGACATCTACGCCCCCGGCTCCGACATCACCTCGTCGTGGAACGACAGCGACGAGGGCACCAAGACCATCTCCGGCACCTCGATGGCGACCCCGCACGTCGTCGGCGCCGCGGCGGTCTACCTCGCCGGCCACCAGGACGCGACTCCGGAGCAGGTCGCCAAGGCCCTCACCGAGGGTGCCACGGCCGACAAGGTCACCAACCCGAGCGCGGGCACTCCGAACAAGCTGCTGAAGGTCGTCGAGTGACACAGGCATGACCCAGGTGTGACCCCGGTGTGAGCGGCGGTCCGTGGCCGGGCCCGGCCACGGTCCCCCGCTCA
>NZ_JBIWFV010000011.1:0-4633 GCF_044763255.1 Streptomyces sp. NPDC096176
GGTTACATTCCGAACCCGGAAGCTAAGCCTTTCAGCGCCGATGGTACTGCAGGGGGGACCCTGTGGGAGAGTAGGACGCCGCCGAACAATCATTGACCTCAACCCCTGGACGCTGTCCGGGGGTTGAGGCATTTCTGCGTTGGCGCGGCCGGACGGCAGCGGTCCGCCGGCAGACCGCTGCCGTATACCCGCGACGTATGCCGGCGAGCCGCATGTCCCGTGCCGATCGTCCCCTGGGCGCGCCTGATGCCTCGCCAGGTGGTTCGAAGCATCCCTTGATCCAGGGTATGCTTTACCTCGTTGCCGCAGCGCAACAGGCCCCTATAGCTCAGTCGGTAGAGCGTCTCCATGGTAAGGAGAAGGTCAACGGTTCGATTCCGTTTGGGGGCTCGGCAAGGACGAAGGCCCCCCGCCAGTGGCGGGGGGCCTTCGCCGTTTTGTGCTCTCAGGCGTTGTGCGGCTCCGGAATGCGCATCGTGAGGATGGCCATGTCGTCCGAGGCCGGCTCCGCCGCGAAGCGCTCCACGGCACGCAATACCTTGCCCGCGACCGCGCCCGCGGTGAGGCCCGTGCAATTCGCCAGAACCTCGCTCAGGCCGTCGTCGCCCAACATACGCGTGCCCTCGCGGCGTTCCGTCACGCCGTCGGTGACGCAGAGCAGGACGTCGCCCGGGTCGAGCGTCACCATCTGCTCGTAGAGCTCCAGGTCGTCCATGACGCCGAGCAAAGGCTGGGGCTCGGCCGCCGGCTCGACGCTTCCGTCCTGACGCAGCCGCAGCGGCAGCGGATGGCCGGCGCAGACGACCTTGAGGACTGCGCTGCCGTCCTCCTGGGGCCACAACTCCCCGTACAGAAGTGTCAGGAAGCGACTACGGGCGCCCTCGTCGAGGATGGCCGCGTTCAGCCGCTCCAGTACCGCAGGGCCGCCGAAGCCCTCGCGGGCGAGCAGGCGCAGTGCGTGGCGGGCGAGGCCCGTGACGGCTGCCGCCTCCGGGCCGGTGCCGCAGACATCGCCGATGGCGAAGCCGTAGGCACCGTCACGGATGGGGAAGAGGTCGTAGAAGTCGCCGCCGACCTCGTTGCCCTCGCCGGCCGCGCGGTAGATGACCTCGACCTCGACGCCCGGGATCTGCGGGAGCTCCGGCGGCAGCAGACTCCGCTGGAGGGACTGACTGATCGCCATGCGCTCCGAATAGAGCCGGGAGTTGTCGAGGGCGAGGGCGGCCCGGCGGGAGAGGTCCTCCGCCAGTTCCAGGATCTCCTGACGGAAGTGGTCGTCGGACGGCTTGCCGAGGGTCAGCATGCCGATCACGCGGTTGCGGGCGACGAGCGGCAGGACGACGGTCTCGCCGCCGACCGCGGCCGCTGTGGCCAGCGTCGTACCGATGCCCGAGGACACCGGTGGCGTCGAGCCCAGTCCCAGTTCGCGCTTGGACGCGAGGAGCGCGGCCCGCTGGGCCGCCTCGCCGGGCGCGTTCCAGACACGCGCACCGAGGGTCGGGACTGGGTCGGGCGGGTCGACCTTCGACAGGAGGGCCTTGAGGCCGTCGATCCGTTCCTCGTCCTCGTGCAGCACATAACTGAGGAACGGCTCGGAGGACTGGTCGGCGATCGTGTACACCGCGCACCAAGTGGCAAGCGTGGGGACCGTCATCTGCGCCATGAGGGCGAGCGTCTGGTCCCGGTCGAGGGTTCCGGCCAGCAGGTCGGAGGCCTCGACGAGGAAGGACAGTGAGCCGCGGCGCAGCCGTTCCAGTTCGCCGAGCCGAGCCGATTCGACGGCCAGCGCGATACGGTCCGCCGCGAACTGCAGGCGAAGCGCCTCCTCGTTGGAGTAGCGCCCGGCGGACTCGGCGGCGACACCGAGCGAACCGGTGAGCCGGCCCTCGACCTTGAGGGGCACGGTGACCACCGAACGCATACCGGTGGAGTTGAGGAGGGGCACGGCGCCGGGAACGGCGGTGAGGTCCTCGTGGACCGCGGGCATGCGGGCGGAGCCGTAGCGTCCGGAACCGGCTTCGACCGGGACGCGCGCGAAGCGCTGGCGGGCCGACGGCAGACCGGTCGTGGCCCGTACCTCCAACTCGGTCTCGTCGTCAGTGGCCAGGAGCAGGAACGCGGCGTCGCCGTCGAGCATGTCCCTGGCACGCTCGACGGTGCGCTGGAGCAGGCCGTCGAGGTCGTCGGGAGCGGGGGACCCGATGAACACCTCGAACGGGTCCGTGCTGCGGTTCTCCGATCCGCTGTCCGTGCCGTGGGCGCGCTGAGGGGTCTGCAGTACGGCGCGCTCGTCGTCGCGCACCAGCAGACAGACCGTAGAAGGCTCACCGTTGGTGTCCCGTACCCGCAGATGCGAGGCGTACACCGGGATGACGCGTCCGTCGATGCGGCGGACTCCGTAACTGCCCTCCCATCGGGAGAGCTGCAGCGCCTCGGCGATGCCGGTACCGGTGCCCGGCGTGTGCGGCCAGGCTGCGAAGTCGGTGAGTGGCTTGCCGATGACCTGGTCCGCCGGATACCCGAAGAGGTGCTCCGCGTCCTCGTTCCACACGGCGATCGTGCCGGTGCGGTCGATCTGGGTGACGGCGACGCGAACGCGCTCCTCCGCGACCGGTAGCAGTGCGACGGGCAGAACCGGGCCGGCGGACCGGGTGCCCACCGAGCGCTGCGGCAGGTCCAGTTGGAACCACACCGTCTTGTGCGTGGGCGTGTACTCGACGCCCCAGCGGGAGGCGAGCGCGGCGCAGAGCAGCAGCCCGCGGCCGTTCTCGGCGTCGAGGTTCGCGATCGAGCGGCCGGTGCCCTGTATCGGGACTTCGCGCTCGGGATAGTGGTCGGCGACCTCGACGCGGACGCCGTCCTCGGAGCGCAGGCACAGGACGTCGGCGGACGTTCCCGCGTGGACGACCGCATTGGTGACGAGCTCACTGGTGAGGACCACCGCGTCGTCCACCACGTCGGAGTGTCCCCACCCCTGGAGGGTGTCGCGGACGAATGCGCGGGCGGTCGCGACGGACCGCCCGACGGGGTCGAAGCTGGCGGCCGCCCGCGCGGTGATCACAGAACTCCTCGTACGCGTCTCGACGCCCGGCTCTGCCATGATTCGGCCTGCCCTCCCGGTGCCCGGTTGTGTGACGAGCACCACACCGCCCCCGCCGGGCGGACCGGGGCGGTTGGACAGTCGGATGCCAGGTTACTTACCTTCGCTGTCCGAGCGGATGCCGGTTGCCGCTGTTTCCGCCCTGTGGGGGTGGGGACGCTATGCGAAGCTGCCGAACTGTTATCGCCTGGTTCCGGCATGGTGAAACACTGGGCAGGCTTCCTGAGATGGCCCAGGCAGTACGGTCAACCCCTGCGGGAGGGACACGGTGGAGTCTGGCGTGACGGCGCGGGCTAAGGATACGCGCGCGAAAGGCGGACGGTCCCGGAGCAATGGGACAACCGAAGTCGACACAGCGGCCCTGAACAGGCTGCTGGCGGCGCTTGTGACGATGCGCGACGGCAATTTCCGCCGTCGTCTGACGGTGTCGGGCGACGGCGTGATGGCCGAGATCGCGGCCGTCTTCAATGAGGTCGCCGATCGCAATCTCCACCTCACGGGTGAGATGGCGAGAGTCCGCAGGATGGTCGGCCGTGAGGGAAAACTCACGGAGCGGCTGGAGACGGGTGCCTGCGAGGGCTCCTGGGCGGCGGCCGTCGACGCCGCCAACGAACTGGTGGACGACCTGGCACGCCCCGTCTCGGAGGTCGGCCGGGTTCTCTCCGCGGTCGCCGACGGTGACCTCGAGCAGCGCATGGAGCTGCGCTCGCCCGGCGTGGACACTCAGGACGGGGCGGCGGTGCGCCCGCTGCGCGGCGAGTTCCTCAAGGTCGCGCGCACGGTCAACAGCCTGGTCGACCAGCTGTCGGCGTTCACGGACGAGGTGACGCGGGTCGCGCTCGAGGTGGGCACCGAGGGCAAGCTCGGCGGCCAGGCGCAGGTGCGTGGCATGTCCGGTTCGTGGAAGGACCTCACGGACTCGGTCAACACCATGGCGTACCGGCTGACCGCCCAGGTACGTGACATCGCACTCGTCACGACGGCCGTCGCCAAGGGTGACCTTTCCCGCAAGGTCACCGTCCATGTGGCCGGCGAGATGCTGCAGCTGAAGGACACTGTCAACACGATGGTCGACCAGCTGTCGTCGTTCTCCTCCGAGGTGACCCGGGTGGCCCGGGAGGTCGGTACGGAGGGCGAGCTCGGCGGTCAGGCGACCGTGCCGGGCGTGGCCGGTGTGTGGAAGGACCTCACCGATTCGGTGAACACGATGGCCGGAAACCTCACCTCCCAGGTGCGTGGCATCGCGGAGGTGACGACGGCCGTCGCCAACGGTGATCTGTCGCAGAAGGTCACCGTCAACGCGCGCGGCGAGGTGGCGCAGCTCGCCGAGACGATCAACCAGATGACCGAGACGCTGCGAACGTTCGCGGACGAGGTCACGCGCGTGGCCAGCGAGGTCGGCGCGGAGGGTCTGCTCGGCGGTCAGGCGCAGGTCCCGGGCGCGGCGGGTACGTGGAAGGACCTCACCGATTCGGTGAACACCGTCTTCCGCAACCTGACCACCCAGGTGCGTGACATCGCGCAGGTGACGAC